>JACKAT010000016.1 GCA_020634935.1 Anaerolineales bacterium | reverse complement strand
CGGGATAATCGCTGTAAAAATAATAGGCAATCTGCGAAGGCTGATTTTGGCAGTTATGATGTTCGAATTGATTTTTCAATTCGATTATCACTTCTTAAGTTGGGACCGAGCCTGGCAGTTTGGGGCTACCGGTGGGCTCAATATTTCATTGACCACGGGTTGTCTGATATTTCTTTATGCTTGGTGGTTGATAGATATTTTAAGTAAACGAACACCACCGCCTTCGCGCGGCCTGTTCCTAATGCTCTTACCGTCGCTGGTCTATCTAGCTGTCGTCATTGTATCGATATTAGTAGCTGGCAACGTGATGTTCACCATCTTCGAAATCGATTTACTGGTTCAAGCCATACTCTTGTATTTTTACATTATTAATACCGTTCGAACTCGGGAAGATATCCTTTTAATTGTCCATATGCTCATGATTGGACTTATCCCGTTTAGCTTGATCACCGTTTTATTCGCATTTACCGGAACTGGCGCCGAGACAGCCAAAGCGGCCGGCGAGGGTATTGCCCGCAGTAGCGGGCCATTAAGTTCACCCAATGTTGCTTCCAGCTATTTGCTAATAGTCCTATTGCCTGTTTTTGGCGGTATCATCATCGAGCAGACAAAGCGATGGTATAAGCGGCTGGCTCTATTTACCGTGGCTCTGGGGGGCGTGGCTTTGCTGACCACCGGATCGCGGGGAGCCTGGGGGTCGTTTGGCATTGCCATTGTCTTGTTCTGTTTTTTAGCCTGGCACCGGGGATGGCTTTCGATAAAAATACCGTTGAGTTATGTAATCTTAGCCATGATTGTGGTTATCCCATTTTACGAGCCTATTTTACAACGGTTGTTTAGCGATGAATCGGCCGCGAAAGCCGAGTCTCGCGAACCTTTGAATCTGCTGGCCATTCGAATGATTGAGGACCGGCCAGTGCTGGGCGTCGGAGCTAATAATTTCGCTTTTATGCTGCCTCAATATGTAACCTCGGAGTTTACCGGGCAGTGGATCTATACAGTCCATCATAAATTTCTGCTGGTTTGGGCCGAAACCGGAATTTTGGGCTTAGCTACCTTTCTCTGGTTTCTAGGCGCCGTTCTGTGGCAAGGCTGGCAAGTTTGGAAAGGTCATGATCGTTTTTTATCTGCCGTCGCTTTGTCTTTTATGATGGCTATGGTAGCCGCCATGATCCATATGACTGTCGAAAGTTACCACGGCCGGTTACAGTTAGAGTTGTTGTGGGTGACGGCGGGTGTTATCGGTGCATTGCATAATATGATGTACCGTTGGAAAAATGAGTAAAATTACAGTTCAATTGATTTATAACGCCATCAGTTGAACGATCAAAATGATGATGGGAGTAAGTTACTTTGAAGGTCGCCTTTCTTTCATATAAGTGGGCCGAATATTGTATGAGACTAACTATGGCTCTGAGCCAAGAGATGGATGTATGCTTGTTTGGGCCTCGCCCCTGGGCAGAACATTTTCATCGACTGGATCAACCCGTGAACTTTAAACCCTTTGATAAAACTCGATTTCGGCATCCTATCCAACAGTTGCGGACGGCGTATAAAATTGTGCAAATGATCAAAGCGTTTAATCCGGATGTGATCCACATGCAACACGGCCATCTGTGGTTTAATTTTGCTTTACCGTTGTTAAAGCAATATCCATTGGTGATGACTATTCATGATCCTAAACACCACTTGGGCGATAAAGCCTCCCAAAAGACGCCGCAGAAAATTTTAGATTTTGGGTTTAGACGAGCCAATCAAATTATTGTGCATACGACTCAGATGGCCCAAATGGCTACGGAAAGATTGGGGATAGCTCCTGAGAAAATTCATGTTATCCCCCATGTTCGGATTGGTGATACTAGATTAGGCACAAATGTTGCCGAAGATGAAAATCTGATCTTATTTTTTGGTCGGATTTGGGAATATAAAGGCTTAGAATATCTGATCAAAGCGGAACCGATGATAACGGCACAACACCCTAAGACAAAAATAATGATTGCTGGCCGAGGAGAGGATATTAGTCGATATCAGGAGATGATGGTTCATCCTGAAAGATTCCTTATCCGCAATGAGTATGTCTCAGAAGAGGAACGCTCTGACCTGTTTCGGCAGGCCAGCCTGGTGGTGCTGCCCTACCTTGAGGCCACCCAAAGTGGCGTTATTCCGATTGCCTATACTTTTGGAAAGCCGGTTATCGCCACCGCTGTGGGCGGATTACCTGAGCAAGTTGATCATGGTCAGACCGGGTTTCTCGTACCCCCCCGAAATGAACACGTCTTAGCCGATAAAATTATACAGTTGTTGCAAGATAAAGCACTGCGTCATCAACTGGGCGCTAATGGGAAGCATAAACTGGAAACGGAATGGTCAGCAAAGTCAGTGGCTCAAAAAACAAAAGTTGTTTATGAGGCTACGGTTAACGGTAAAAGTAAGTCATAAAAACAATGCTCCTTCCCATTTTTGAGGATTAAATGCGTATCTTAATTGTTACCATTCCACTGCCCACCGCTACTCGCCCTAATACGATGACCCCCTTAGTATACCAGATTGAGTCGTTGCGAGCCTTAGGTATTCAGGTGGATGTTTTAGAAATTATTGGGGTTTCTAAATTAAAATACTTACAGTACCTACCCACGTTATACCAACGTATGGCCCATACTGATCTAATCCATGCCCACTATGGCTACTGTGGCTGGCTGGCGCGAGCCCAGTTTAGCAAA
Organism: Anaerolineales bacterium; assembly: GCA_020634935.1. Lineage (GTDB taxonomy): Bacteria > Chloroflexota > Anaerolineae > 4572-78 > J111 > JAGRBY01. The sequence continues at coordinate 100,023 of JACKAT010000016.1, read as the reverse complement.
CCGGTGGTTGTTTCCTTTATGGGCAGCGATATTTTGGGATCACCCAACGCACAGGGTAAAATTCGACCGTTCAGTAAGCTGGTCGTTCGGCTGGATCGCTGGTTGGCTGGCATGGTCGATGCCGTCATTGTTAAATCAGCCGAGATGGCTGAGGTGGTCAAACCGGTCAAATCCTATATTATCCCTAATGGGGTCGATTTACAGGCTTATTCACCAATGGATCGATCACAAGCCAAAGCGAAATTGGGTTGGGCTGAAGATAAACGGTACATCCTTTTTGCCGGCAATCCCGATGATTCGCGTAAAGGGTTTCCTCTGGCTCAGGCCGCTGTCTCGGGCGCTATCCAGACAATGGGTGAGCCGCTTCAACTGGTTCCCCTACGTGGCGTAGCCGTCAAAACAGTGCCTCTTTATATGAATGCTTGTGAGGCGATGCTGATGACCTCTTTTATAGAAGGGTCACCCAATGTGGTCAAAGAAGCCATGGCCTGTAATTTACCCGTGGTATCAGTTCCGGTTGGTGATACCTGCGAACTATTAAACGGGGCGGTAGGTTATACGGTTTGTCCTCGCGATCCTCAGCTTCTGGCTGAGGCGTTGGTTAAGACATTAAATAACCGGCAGCCCGTTGAGGGGCGAACGGCTCTGAAACGGAAAGGGCTTAGCTTAGACAGTGTGGCCCACAAGATTCAGGCCATTTACGAAGAGGTTTTAGCGTAATTTGGAAGTTGTGTCTTAGCGCCGGCCAAAGGCGATTACTCTTTAAGTCTTGTAAGCTCTACCAGGTCATAAAATATGAGAGGAATGTATGAATACATCTGTCCGTAATCGAGTCCTTATGCTGGTGGCAACTTCCCTTTATCCGCATGATGGTCGCGTCAGACGGGAAGCGACATCTCTGGTAGCTGCCGGCTATCAGGTATCGGTTATCTGCCCTCGGTATCCGCAAAGAGCCAAGCAGCCTTGGCGGGAAACTATTGATGGAGTCGATGTTTTTCGTTACCCGGCCCCGCTCCGCAGATTTAGTGTTTTTGGGTATATCTGGGGCTACATCTATACCGTGGTGGCGATGTTTCTGCTTTCACTCTATGTTCTATTTCGGCCCGGTTTCGATGTGATTCATATTCACAATCCCCCCGATATCCTGACTTTTATTGCTGCATTCTATAAATTACTCGGCAAACGCTTTGTCTTTGATCATCATGATTTAGCCCCTGAAATGTTCGAGGCCATTTTTGGCCAGCGTTTCCGTTTGGCCCACCGTGTCTTAGTTTGGTTAGAGCAACTATCTTGCCGTCTGGCCGACCGCGTTATTTCGACTAATCAGTCGTACAAGCAGCTCGAGATACAGCGTTCAGGTATTCCAGCCAAGTCGATTACTATTGTGCGAAACGGCCCTGAACTAAACCTGCTACGGCCGGTAGCCCCTGATCCCGATCTGCGCCAGAAAGCAGATGTAATTATCGGCTATGTGGGCGCTATGGGTTTACATGATGGCGTAGACTATCTGTTGAGAGCCATTCGTCATCTCATTTATGATCTGAACAGAACTGATTTCTTCTGTGTTTTGATCGGCCGGGGTAAGTCTTGGGATAAGATGAAATCATTGAGCGAACAGCTAGGGTTAAGTGATTTTGTCTGGTTCACTGGATTTGTAGAACATGCGGATTTGCTGCGTTACCTGAGTACAGCCGATATCTGCGTTGCGCCCGAACCGTCAAATTCGTTCAATGATCGCTCTACGTTCATAAAGATGACTGAATATATTGCGATGGGTAAACCGATTGTGGCCTTTGACCTGCCTGAGCACCGCGTCACAGCCCAAAATGCGGCGCTCTACGCTTCGCCCAACGACGAGCTTGATTTTGCCCGAAAAATTGCCTGGCTGATGGATCATCCCCAACAACGCCAGGAGATGGGGCAAATAGGTCGGCAGCGGGCAGAAACGGAACTGTCGTGGTCCCATCAGATCAAACACCTTTTGAGTGTGTATGAGTCTTTTAGGACACAGATGACAGGAAACTATGAAAAGAGCCAGAATGAAATCAGACCCAGTTAACACCGTTTCAAATAAGGACGACCAGTCAGAAAAGAGTCTGGGCAGTCGCACCTTGAACGGCCTATTTTGGATGTTCTCGGGTACTATCGTTCAAGCTGTATTGCGAATATTGATCTTAGCGATTCTGGCTCGTTTGCTGACGCCGCAGGATTATGGGTTGGTTGGGGCGGCTTTGGTCGTGGTGAATTTTTCTCAGATTTTTTCCCAATTTGGGATGGCATCAGCCCTGATTCAACGGCCACAACTTGAGGAACGACATCTTCGTACCGCTCTCACTATTTTTACGATTTCTGGCCTGCTTATCGGCGGGGCTATTGCCGTCAGCGCCCCACTTATTGCCAGTTTTTTTCAGATGGACAACTTAACGCCCATTCTTTGGGTTGCCGCCTTGGCTTTTCCCCTTATCGGTCTCATCGCTGCTCCCACCGCCCTACTGAGGCGGAAACTTCAGTTTCGCCTATTGGCTGCCATAAATGTGGTGACCTATGTGGGAGGCTATGGCGTCATCGGTATAATTTTGGCTTGGTTGGGGTTTGGGGCCTGGGCTTTGGTTGGAGCCTCTCTGGCCCAATCAATTATTAACCTGATCATATTACTGTTTGTTCAGCCTTATCCCAAGAAGCCTCAAATCGACCGTGAGGCATTTCGTGAATTGGTTTATTTTAGTGGGGGGTTTACCTTAGACGATATTACGAATTATATCGCCGTTAACGGTGACAACGTGATTGTTGGACGTGGCCTTGGGGCTGAAGCTCTTGGGTTTTACGGCCGCGCCTATCAATTGCTCGTGTTTCCTGTCAGTCTTTTTGGGAATGTGATTGATCAGGTCTTATTCCCGTCAATGGCCAAAGTCCAAGGTAATGTGGATCAATTGAGTCTTGTCTACAGGCGGGGGATGACTCTGACCGCATTGTTTTATTTACCCCTTAGTGCGGCGGCCATTGTTCTTGCGCCGGAGATTATCTCGGTTGTGCTTGGCTCGACGTGGGGAGAAGTTGTACTTCCCTTCCAGATTTTGGCGGCCGGCATGCTGTTTCGGGCCAGTAAAATAAACAATGCTACTGTCGCCAAAGCCACCGGAGATGTATATAAGCGGGCCTGGCGTCAGGGTTTGTACGCTCTTTTCGTCTTAATCGGCGCCCTGGTTGGGCAAAATTGGGGGATCACCGGCGTAGCCATCGGCGTATTTATTGCTCTGGCGATATACTTTACGCTAATGGCGCAGTTGACGCTGTCCTTGCTATCAATGTCCTGGCGAGACCTGCTCATTATCTGCCAGCCGGCCCTGTTGGTAACAATCATCACCTTGGCGCAGATATGGTTGGTTAGTACGGTGCTGCGAAACCTGGCTATGCCGCCCGTCGTGGTTCTGCTAGGGTCCTGTCTGATCACCGGGATTGGCCTACTCATTCTAGGTTATCTTAACCCTCAGTTTTTGTTGGGGCAAGATGGGCTATGGGCGCTGCAAAGGTGTATGGGGTATGTGGCCAAAAGAACCAAAATCTTTGGAACTACTGAGGTTCGGTAACAAGTGAGAAAATTAAGGGTAGAAAATAGTTAACTTGATAATGAACATAACTTGTATCGATCCTCAGCAGGATCCGCTTTGGCTCAAATTAATTAATCGTTATCAAAGCAGCGTTTTTCATACTCCTGGCTGGATTCGGGTCTTAGAGGAGACGTATGGTCTAAAGGTGCAAGCCTATGTGCTGCTCGATTCGACAGGCGAACCCCAAGCCGGGCTCACCTTTTGCCGGATCGAGGATATCAGAGGAACACGCCTGGTGACCATGCCCTTTTCAGATTACTGCGATCCGCTGGTAAGTAGTTTGGAGCAGTGGACCGAATTAATCAACCCCGTGGCGCAGGAGTGTTGTCCGTTTGTTATTCGCTGCGTACATAATCAAATCCCATTAGCCGATGAGCGGTTGAAGTTGTTCAACCAGACCAAATGGCACGGTCTGGATTTACAGCCCGGTCTAGACACCCTGTGGCAGGGTCTGCACAGTTCTGCCAGACGAGCTATTAGGAAGGCCCAGCAGAATGGCATCGTGGTGCGTCGGGCCAGCCGGAAAGAAGAGTTGCGCGCCTTTTTTACCCTGCATCTCCAAGTGCGCAAGTACAAATACCGCCTCTTGGCTCAACCCTATAATTTTTTCGAGCATATCTGGGACCAGTTTATTGAGACACAAAATGGGGTTTTGATGCTGGCCATTGATAATAATGACATTATCGGCGGGGTTATGTTTCTGGAGTGGCAAGATGGATTGTACTACAAATTCAACGCTTCGGCATCCACAACACTCTCCGGTAGACCCAATGATCTACTGATTTGGGAAGGAATCAACTATGCTAAGGCGCAGGGTTATACCCATCTGGATTTTGGTCTGAGCGATTGGGATCAAGAGGGGTTGATTCGCTACAAACGCAAATTTGCAACAGAAGAAAAGACAATTTTCTTTTTACGATACGAAGCCGATAAAGACTTATCATCCAATGCGGTCTCAGCCACTATTAGCCAGCCGGCTGACCGACAAAAACAAATACAACGTCTACTCCCTCAACTTACGGAACTCTTTACCGACAACACAGTCCCCGATGCGATCACGGAAAAGGCCGGGGCAGCTCTTTACAGGTTTTTTGTTTAGTAGGGGTAGTCACAGCTGGATGCAAGTGAATAAATAAAAAACCGTTGGGGCAGAGAAAGATGGCCAAACTTAAGGTTAAGATTTATGCCGAAAGAAATACCGGATCAAGATATTTAGCTAAATTGCTCTGGCGCAATCTAGATGTAACCGTATTAAGATGGGGTGAACCCCGAGGGCTCCGCAAGCTTATCCGTAATCACGAATCGTTGATGGATATTTATTGGGGAGTAACGTTTCGTCAAAATTTGGGCTGGAAACATAGATTGGCTCCCAGTGCTGAAGAATTGAAAAATGTAGATATTAGCCATGTCCTGTTTTTAACCCTCACCAAGAATCCCTACTCCTGGTTGTTATCGTTGTATCGGCGCCCGCATAACCACGAAAAAACTTGGGATGACTTTAATTCATTTTTACGTTCGCCCTGGCAGCCGGTTGGTCGGGAAAATCACGCCGGGCCGTTCCAGAATCCGATTGTAATGTGGAATGAAAAAAATCGAGCCTATCTCAAACTCAATAATTTTGCAACCGCCTGCAACTTACGTTACGAAGATCTATTGGCCAAACCGGAAGCAGTCATTGATGAGATTGCCCTAAAATATAATGTGCCAAGACGATTTGGTTTATTTGTGAATGTTATTCAATCCACCAAAAAGGATTACGAAAAGGATTTTGATTATTACCAGCGCTACTATCTAGAGGAAAAATGGAAAGATAAGCTGGATTCATCAACTTTAACTATTATCAATCAATATCTCGATCACGATTTGGTGACAAAATTCGGTTATAACATCGTTTGTGATAAAGAGGTAATAGAGCCACAAGATAGTTTTTTACGAGACAGCGTAGATAATTAATTGGGGCATAGGCCTGGCTGTAGTGCTTATCTAGTTACCAGTCGTTTTCGCAGGAACAGATTAGGTAAAGGATCTAAATGAGCTTCAAGCATTTACTCTGGCTACGAATTAGTCTGATATTAATCGTTGCCTGTTTAACATCAATAGGGGTTGCTCCCAATGTCAGCGCCTCGGGTCCAATTGTGTGGTCGGCTGATGTGGAAACCGGCGACCTGTCGCAGTGGAGAATTGATAATAACTTCTCGTCCGTCGAAGTAGATACAGGGTTATGCTTTAGGCCCCCTAATGGCGTTAGTACCGAACAGGCGCATTCCGGTCAATATTCAATGAAGTTGACCATTTACTCTATCAATATGGACTCAGGCTGCCGGCAATTTCGCAAACCAGAGCCGGTCAGCGGCGAAACATATTACTACAGCGCCTGGTTCTACATTCCCCAATACGTTGAGGTCGGTACATTCTGGAATATCTTTCAATTTATGGCCGCCCCCGAAGGTGAGCCGGCCAGGGTATATTGGAAGCTAGATGTGAGAGATATGCCCGACAAAAGGCTGCGTATTGTTCCCATTTGGAAGGGTCCGGAACCTGGGCCTCATGCTGGCGATGGGCTTGATGCTGTGCAGTATTATCAAAATTTGACCACCGTACCTGTTGGGGAGTGGTTTCATCTTGAAGCTTATCTAAAGCAATCAGGAGCCTATGACGGGCAGATCATCGTCTGGCAAGATGGGATCGAAATATTAAATGAACAGAACGTCAAAACCAAACAGGCCGACGGGTTTCAAACCTGGAGTGTCAATAATTATGGCAATGACGTTATACCTGCCCCTAATTCAATTTATATCGATGATGCCGTCATTAGTACGATACGAATTGGCTCTATTTATCATTCTTACATGCCGATTGTTCTTAAAAACGCACCCTCATAGGGGTGTAACCCTAGCTTCCAACTTGGTCTGATCGTTCATAAAAAAGTTAACAGGGAGAGAAAATGTTCTTCACCAAAAACTTAGCGGTGTTAACCCTTGCCGCGTTATTTTTACTACTCCTATCGGGATGTAGGCTTGGTAGACCCCTTGCCAAAATTCGTGATAAAGTGGCTGAAAGAAAAGAAAATAGGCCGTCAGAAGTCACTGCTGTACCCAGCTCTGATCAAGCCGATCAACCGGTGGCTGCTCAAGAGGCTAACCGCCCCGAGGCCGCCGCTGCCCCGCCTGGTACTCTTGGAAATGTCAGTTCAATTGTTTGGTCGGCCGATTTTGAAACTGGAGATCTATCGCAGTGGGCTGTTAATAATACTTTTAAAACTATCGAAGCTGACTCCGGTAAATGCTCGAGACCGAAACGAGGCGTTACCACGGAACAGGCTCACTCCGGTCAGTATTCAATGAAGATGGTCATCGACGCCACGCGTAAAGCCGGCTGCCGGCAGTTTCGTAAACCGGAAGTAGACACTGGTAAACCTTACTATTATAGCGCCTGGTTTTATATCCCGGAAGCAGTTCAGGTGGGTACTTTTTGGAATATTTTTCAATTTAAGTCGAATGGCGACGACAGCGATGGCTCAGACGTATTTTGGAAGTTAGAAGTACGGAATGATCCGGATGGCACCATGCGCATCGTTCCGGTTTGGAAGGGGCCAATCCCTGGCCCGCACGAAGGGGATGGTATTGACACTCATCTCTACTATCAGAATTTAACCTCAATACCGGTCGGCCAATGGTTTCACCTCGAAGTTTATCTCAAACAGTCCGAGAATTTCGATGGGCACATTATGGTCTGGCAGGACGGCATCGAAATATTGAATGAACAAAACGTCCGGACCAAATATCCGGGCGGCAATCAAGGCTGGAGCGTCAATAATTATGGTGAAGGGCTAAAACCCACTCCTACGACGCTGTATATCGATGATGTCGCCATTAGCACTGAACGATTAGGTCCATTACCAGGATTTACTAGACAATGATGTCTCATAACGCTTCGATAACTCATAACTGGATTGCCCGTATTCAGCCCAAACCCCAAGCGGGATTGCGTCTCTTTTGCTTCCCGTATGCTGGGGGTGGTACCTCCACCTTTCAACCTTGGTCGAGATTGCTGCCGCCGGAAATAGAACTGTGTCCGGTTAAACTTCCCGGCCGGGAAGGTCGCCTGAACGAAACGCCGTATCACCAGCTTCAACCTCTGGTTGAGACTCTGGTGGAGGTGCTGCAGCCTTTTTTTGACAAACCATTTGCTTTCTTTGGTCATAGCCTCGGTGCGTTAGTGAGTTTTGAATTGGCTCGCCAACTGCGCCGGCAAGGGCTGCCTGCCCCGAGCTATCTGTTTGTTTCCGGAAGTAACGCCCCGCATTGGCCGGATCCTACACCCCCCTTGCACCAACTGCCCGATGCCATTTTTGTAGACCGATTACGACATCGCTACGATGGTATACCCGCCGCCATCTGGCAAGACGCTGAGTTGATGCAGTTGTTTTTGCCAGCCTTACGGGCCGATTTTGAAATGCTCGAGACCTATGTTTACTTAGACGAATCGCCGTTGGCTATACCCGTAGCTATTTTTGGTGGTCAAGAAGATGACCAAACTACCCAGGCCGGCCTGGCTGCCTGGCGAGAGCAGGCGCAGCAGACCTTTTATTTAAAGATGTTCTCCGGCGGCCATTTCTTTTTACAAAATGCACGTATGGCTTTGATCCAAACGTTGATTGCTGATCTTAATCGCTTTCTAAATCGGCCGAGAGGAATTTAGGTCAGTAGGTGGGTATAAAGCTTCAGCTTATTAAAGCTAGTTGTGGAAAGACCGATTAATCATAGCGAGTAGTTAAATTAGAGGCACATATGACTTATCATCTTTCAAATAGCCCATTATCCGTAGATGGTACTTCGATGACACAAGTAACTAAAAAAGATCCCATTGCCATCATCGGTATTGGCTGTCGTTTTCCGGGCGGGATCAATAATCCGGCGTCTTTCTGGCAGTTGCTGCTAGATAAGGTTGATGCCATTACGGAAATTCCGGCTAATCGATTTGACGTTGAGGCGCTTTATGATCCTACACTGGCTACCCCGGGTAAGATTATAACTCGCGCCGGGGGCTTTTTAGACCAGGTCGATCAATTCGACGCCAAATTTTTTGGCATCTCGCCCCGTGAAGCAGAACGCCTCGATCCGCAGCAGCGGCTGCTGTTAGAAGTAGCCTGGGAAGCCCTGGCGGATGCCGGTCAAGTGGTTGAGCCGCCGTCCTATGGGGCTACCGTGTCGGCTCAAGCTGACGAGCCGGACGAAGATGACGATTTGCCGGTAAAGCAAACCGGGGTCTTCATCGGCCTATGGCTTAACGATTATGAAACGCGGATGTTTGTGGACCCATCAACCGTCGATTTGTATTCGAGTACCGGCTGTGGTCCCTATTCGGCTTCCGGTCGTATCTCATATAGCTTGGGCTTGCAGGGGCCAAGCGTCACCATCAATACGCACTGCTCTTCCTCGCTGGTGGCTGTTCACCTGGGCTGTCAGAGCTTATGGAGCGGCGAGAGCGACCTGGTTCTGGCTGGTGGCGCTAATATTATTCTGCAACCTCATATTAGTGTCGCCTATTCACAATCTCGCTTGCTGTCTCCCGATGGCCGCTGTAGATTTGGCGATGTCCGGGCTAACGGCTACGTTCGCAGCGAGGGGGCCGGCTTGGTGGTTCTCAAACGGTTAGCTCAGGCTGTAGCTGACGGCGACTCGATTTATGCCGTGATCCAGGGCAGCGCCGTTAATAATGATGGGCGTTCGAGCGGATTTTTAACTACGCCCAGCCGTCAAGGTCAGGTGACGTTGTTGCGTCGGGCTTACCGTGATGCCGGCATTGCACCCGGTCAAGTTCAATACGTGGAAGCCCATGGCACGGGGACCCAAGTGGGGGATCGAGTTGAGTTAGAGGCGTTGGGCGCCGTCATGGGCGCCGGGCGTCCGGCCAATCAGACCTGTTTGGTCGGTTCCGTCAAGACGAATATCGGCCACACTGAAGCAACCGCCGGTATTGCCGGTTTGATCAAAGTGGCGCTGATGCTCAAGCATCGCACCATCCCAGCCGATCTGCATCTTCAGCAGCCTAATCCTAACATCGCTTGGCACAAATTGGGGTTGGCCATCCCGGCCGAGGCCTTGCCCTGGCCGGAAAATATGGGGACAGCGATAGCGGGGGTGAGTTCTTTTGGCATTACCGGGACCAATGCGCATGTGGTCTTGAGCGAGGCTCCTTCTTTGGTTATTAAAGAGGTTGAAGAAAACAAAACCACCTCGGAAATAGCGCGAGCCTACCTGCTGCCCTTATCGGCGCATACCCCTAAGGCGCTCGAGGCGCTGGTCGGGGCCTACAAAACTTGGCTCACCACCGAACCCACGGCTTCACTGACTGATGTTTGTTATACGGCTAGCTGTCACACGACCCATTTGTCAAATCGTTTGGCCTTAGTCGCTGAAAGCCGTCAGGAGTTGGCCAACTACCTGGATGAACTGTTACAAGATGAGCTGGGCGAGTCAGAGGCTTTTAATACCAGTCCCCCGATCGATCTCCAAAGAAAAGGCGGCCATAAAGTAGTCTTTGTTTTCCCCGGCCAAGGGTCGCAGTGGCCTGGAATGGGCCGCCAACTGCTTGAGCGAGAACCTGTTTTCCGTGAGACTTTAGAACAGTGTGAGCAGGCGATGCAGTCCTTTGTTGATTGGTCACTGCTGGAACAATTGGCCGCCGACGAAGCCTCGCCCAACTATCGTTTAAATGAAATCGATGTTATTCAACCCACTCTCCTATGCATTGAGATCGCTCTAGCGGCCTTGTGGCGCTCCTGGGGGATTGAGGTTGATGCCATTATCGGCCATAGCATGGGCGAGGTAGCCGCCGCTTATGTCGCCGGAGCTTTGACGCTTGAAGATGCGATGCGGGTGATCTGCTACCGCAGCCAGCTTATGCGGCGCAAAAGCGGCCAGGGCGCTATGGCTCTGGTCGAACTGTCGATCGAGGCCGCCCAGGCTGCGTTGGCCGGCTACGAAGATCGTGTCTCGATTGCGGCCAGTAATAGCCCGTATTCAACCGTTTTGTCAGGCGACCCGGCCGCCCTAAGTGCGATCGTCGAGACATTAAAGCAGCAAGATATCTTCTGTCGTCTCATTAATGTTGATGTCGCTGCGCATAGTCCCCAAATGGAGCCGTTGTTGGATGAATTATTGACGCTGCTTGACGGACTACGACCTCAGACGGCCGTCGTACCCATTTACTCAACCTCATTAGGCCGGGTCATCGATGGTTCACAGCATGATGCTAGCTATTGGGTTCAAAACATGCGACAGCCGGTTCTCTTGTCACAAATGGTGCAGCAGTTACTGGCCGAAGAATATAACATTTTCATCGAAATGAGTCCTCATCCGATTCTCTTATCAGCTATTGAACGAGGGTTTCAGTATGCCGGTCGGAATGGGGCAACGCTGCCTTCGCTGCGCCGGAACGAAGCTGAACAAACGGCTATCTTGAATTCATTAGGGGTGCTTTATACGCTCGGCTATCCGGTTGATTGGCCTCGGCTTTATATAACCGGTGGCCGTCGGGTGAAGCTGCCTGCTTACCCCTGGCAACGAGAACGTTTCTGGCTGGATGGGACCCCATCCGCTACAACTAACCAAAGTCGCTCCGAATCAGTTTCAGACGCAAATCAAGACCCAAATGCGTCGCGTCAGCCCAAAACGTCCCGGCAGCCCGACGACATTCGGGCGACATTATTAGCCGTTGAACCAGGTCGGCGTCGGCGTTCATTATTAGAAACACATCTACGTGAACAGATAGCCAAAGTCCTAAAATTGGCTCCGGCTCGCATTCCCCTTGATGAGCCAGTTAAGACACTGGGGCTGGACTCTTTAATGACTTTGGAACTTAAGAACCGCCTTGACGCCAGCTTAGGGCTTGCGCTGCCGACCACGATACTCTGGAACTATCCCACTATTGCCGCATTAATCCCTTACCTGGCCGATCAAATGGGTATTCCGCTGGAGGTAGCTAAGGAGAAGAAAGTTGTTCACAAAGAATCGTTGGCAACGGGTGATGTGCCATCTTCAGATGAAACTATTTCGACAGAGTTAGAATCTGTCTCCCAGGACGATGTAGAAGCCTTATTAGCCCAAGAGTTGGCTGCGATTGATGATTTGTTGAAAGGAGATTTATGATTGCCGATTTAGGGCTTAAATTAAATCCTATTTGACGCCCTAGGTTTAACGTCATTACTGGATAGCCTATCAACAACTGATCTTTTTTAACGAGTATTTATAAAGGGTGCAAAATGAAACAAGAAAACGATAATGAGACATCCCAATTAAAACGAGCATTAGCGGCTCTAAAAGAAATGCGGAGTAGGCTAGAAGCCATTGAACAGGCCCGCAAAGAACCCATTGCCATCATTGGTATGAGCTGTCGTTTTCCCGGCGGGGCTGACGATCCGGATAGATATTGGCAATTATTGTACAATGGTGTGTATACCATTAACGAGATTCCAGCAGACAGGTGGGATATCCAGGCCTTTTACGATCAAGATCGTAATGAACCGGGTAAGATGGCAACACGGCGTGGCAGCTTTTTGGATCGAGTCGATGAATTTGATCCCTTCTTCTTTGGCATCTCGCCGCGAGAAGTGGCCAATATGGATCCTCAGCAGCGGCTGCTGCTTGAATTGAGTTGGGAAGCATTGGAGAATGCCGGTTTGCCCCCAGATAAAATCGCCGGTAGCCAGACCGGGGTATTCTTGGGTTTAAGCCCTGGAGATTATCTGCGGCTCGTCTTCGCTGACCCGCGCCGGGTTGATGCCTATTCCGGTACAGGCAACAATAATGGCGCTGCGGCTGGCCGGCTGTCGTACCAATTGGGCTTGCACGGCCCCAGTTTTACGATAGATACCGCCTGCTCGTCTTCTCTGGTTGCCTTACACCTGGCCCGCCAGAGCTTACTTGCCCGAGAATGCGATATGGCCCTGGTAGCCTCAGCTAATCTGGTTCTGGCACCTGGGCTACATATTGCCTTCTCCAAGGCTAATATGTTAAGCAGTGGGGGGTTATGCAAAACCTTCGACGAAGGGGCTGACGGTTATGTGCGCGGGGAGGGGGGTGGCATGATTATTATCAAACGTCTATCCACGGCCCTGGCCGATGGGGATAATATTCTGGCCCTGATTCGAGGTTCGGCGGTTAATCAAGATGGGCGTAGTAACGGCCTGACCGCCCCTAATGGATTAGCTCAAGAAGCCTGCGTTCGTACCGCCTTATCCAACTCAGGCATTCGGCCAGAACAGGTTAGTTATGTCGAAGCGCACGGTACCGGTACTTCTTTGGGCGATCCGATTGAGGTTATGGGTTTGTCGGCTGTCTTCAGCGAGGACCGTTCCCCGGACAATCCTTTGCTAATTGGGTCGGTTAAGACCAACATTGGTCATCTGGAACCGGCCTCCGGGCTGGCTGGCTTGATCAAAGTCATTCTGTCGATGCAGCATCAGGAACTGCCGCCCCATTTGCATTTGAAAACACCCAACCCTCATATTCCCTGGGACGGCTTGTCCTTTAAAATTCCAACCGAGCCGACGTCCTGGCCGGCGGGCAATGAACCTCGGATTGCCGGTATCAGTTCTTATGGTTTTGGTGGCACTAACGCTCATGTGATCTTGGAAGAACCGCCCTCCCTGCCGGTCGAAACAGCCTCGGTAGAGCCGGAACGCCCGCTTCATCTCCTGACCTTATCCGCCAGAAACGAAGAAGCGTTAATGGCCCTGGCCGACCGTTATGGGCAATATATGACCACTCACCCGGACGTGTCACTGGCCGATATCGGCTTTACCGCCAGTACCGGCCGGACGCATTTTACCCATCGGTTAGCGCTTGTTGCTGAGACAACCGAGCAGGCTCAGAACAAATTGGCCGCCTTTTTTGCTGGTCAGTGGCTACCTGGGGTTGTCAGCGGCGTCGCCGAAACCACCGAGCCGCCGGCCGTTGCCTTTTTGTTCACGGGGCAGGGATCGCAGTACGCCGGTATGGGTCGCCAACTTTATGAAACCCAACCGGTCTTTCGTAACGCGCTCGATCAATGTGACGAACTGCTTCGGCCTTATCTGGAACAGCCGTTATTATCGGTGATTTATCCCGAAGCTGACACGCCGGCGCTACTGGATGAAACAGCCTACACCCAACCGGCCTTGTTTTCTCTGGAATATGCCCTGGCCGAGTTGTGGCGATCGTGGGGCATCGAGCCGGCCGCGGTTATGGGCCACAGCGTCGGCGAATACGTGGCCGCGTGCCTGGCCGGAGTTTTTACTTTGGAAGATGGCCTCAAACTCATCGCCGAACGGGGCCGGCTGATGCAAGCCTTGCCCAAAGACGGCACGATGGCCTCTGTGCAAGCCAGCGAGGCCGATGTGTTGGCGATTTTGGCCCCTTATGCCGCCTCGGTTTCCATTGCCGCTATCAACGGCCCTCAAAGTATCGTCCTATCGGGCGAGCGCGGGGCTATCGAGGCTTTGCTGGAACAGTTTAAGGCGAAAGGGGTAAAATCCAAGGCGCTGGTGGTCTCGCATGCGTTTCACTCACCTTTGATGGAGCCAATTCTGGACCGCTTCGAACAATTCGCCCGCCAAATAACCTTTAATGCGCCGCGTCTCCCCCTGATTTCAAATGTCACTGGCCGGATGATCGAGGTCGATGAGATTCCAGGGCCAACCTATTGGCGAGAGCATATTCGGGAGGCCGTTCGTTTTGCCGATGCTATGGTGACTCTCCACGAGTACAATTACAAGCTGTTTTTAGAAGTGGGGCCATCGCCCACCCTGCTAGCTATGGGCCGGCGTTGTATTCCCGAAGAGGCCGGAGTCTGGCTACCCTCGCTCAGACAAGGCCGTGATGATTGGCAGCAGCTACTGACTAGCCTGGGAACATTGTACACTCACGGGGCCGCTGTTGATGGAGACGGTTTTGACCGTGGCTATTCGCGCCAGCGGGTAATGCTGCCGACCTATCCTTTCCAGCGCCAGCGATATTGGTATCGAGACGACATTGGCTACGACGAACGTAACGTGACCACTGTAGGCCTGGTTGAAGGAAAGGAGCAAAATCCCATACTCCATCCTATGCTGGGCCGGCGGCTGCGCTCGATCCTCAAAGATATTCAATTTGAAAATCAGATAAGTTACCAGCGTCTGCCCTTCTTGTTCGATCACCAACTCTATGGAACCGTGGTCGTGCCGGGGGCCGCTTTTATGGAGATGGGTCTGGCGGCGGCTGCGGCTACGTTTGGATCAGATGGCTACCGGCTGGAGAATGTTACGATCCAGGAGCCTTTGATTCTACAAGATGAAGGGGCGCGTACGGTCCAGTTGGTATTGACGCCTCAAGACAGCGATCAAACCTCCTTTCAACTGGCCAGCTTCATCGGCGAGGATAAATGGCGAACTCACACCACCGGCACAATCCGGGTTGGACCGGGTCATCAGTCGGCCATGCTGGACGAGATCGGGCTTGAAACGATTCAAGGCCGCTGCCAAAAAGAGATCGACGTCGCCGTTTTTTATGATAAGCTGCGTGAGATCGGGCTGGATTATGGGCCTCATTTTCAGGGGGTTAACCAACTGTGGCGCGGTGACAACGAAGCGCTAGCCCAGGTCAGACTCCCCGAATCGATAATCGCCGAGGCTGGCGAATATCAGCTTCACCCGGCTTTGCTCGATGCCTGTTTCCATCCCGGCTTGCTGCTTTGTACTCTACCTTCACTCGGTAGCACCGAACCGGCTAGCGACGTCGAAGCCAATATCTATATCCCATTTGGGTTTGATCGGTTTGCCGTCTATCGCCGCTCGCCCAGCCAGGTTTGGAGTCACGTGACCACCCCAGCCCTTGAAGGGGATGCCGGTGGGCGAGAAGTCTACAAAGCCGATTTGCGCTTCTATGACGATGAGGGCCAGCTTGTGGCTGAAGTCGCTGGCATGTACCTTAAGAAAGCGCCTCGAGCTGCTCTACGCCGGGCCATGCAGCCTAACTTTGATAACTGGATGTATGAGATCGATTGGCAGCTCCAAACACGAGCCGAGCCTGTGGTCTCCCAACCCGACCAACCCGGCGACTGGCTTATTTTCGCCGATCAAAATGGGGTCGGGCCAGCTCTGGCGGAACGGCTCCAAGCTCAAGGCGAGCGCTGCGTTCTGGTTCATACTGGCGATGCTTTGGCTGCGATAGACGGTCATTCACCTGCTCTCTCCGAATGGTCTATCAATCCAGCCCAATCCACCGATTTTGGACAGCTTTTACAGGACGCCCTCCCGGCTGAGGGGCAAGCTTGGCGAGGACTGGTTTATCTGTGGAGTGCTGATCCGGCCCCCTTACCGGAAGCCGATGTGACTTCGCTCGAGACTATCCAACGAGATAACTGCGGTAGTGTCTTGTACCTGGTCCAGGCTTTAGCCAAAACTAATGGCGCCAAACCACCCCACCTCTGGCTGGCCACTCGCGGCTCACAGGCGATTGAGAACGGTGAGGTAGTTATGCCGGCGGGAGCGCCGGTCTGGGGCTTAGGGCAGACCATCGCTTTGGAACATCCCGGCCTCCATTGCGTCCGGATCGATCTGTCGACCGGATCGACCCACGACAACGCCCAACTTTTGTTTGAGGAAATCTGGTCGCCGGATGGGGAAGATCAGATCGCTTACCGGGGCGGCAGCCGTTATGTGGCTCGCTTAGTTCGTAGTGTCGATAAAGCGACCCCCAAACTTCAACTGCCGACCGAACCGTATGATCTGGTCATCACCGAACGCGGCGTTTTGGATAATCTGACCCTCAAACCGCTCGCTCGACGAGCGCCAGGGCCAGGTGAGATCGAAATTCGCGTGCGGGCCTCCGGCTTGAACTTCCGTGACGTTCTGAAAGGCTTAGGTATGTATCCCGGCGATGCCGGCCACTTTGGCGATGAATGTGCCGGAGTAGTGGTAGCGGTTGGCGAAGGGGTTGAACACCTTCAGGTGGGCGATGAAGTCTTTGGTATGGCCCCAGGCTGTTTTCGCAAGTTCGTCACTACCTCAGCCGACTTCATGGTGCGGAAACCGAAGCAAATTAGCTTTGAAGAAGCGGCCACCATCCCGGTGACGTTCTTGACCGCTTATTATGCCCTACACCATCTGGGCCAAATGACGGCCGGCGAGCGGGTGTTGGTCCATGCCGCAGCCGGTGGGGTAGGGGTCGCGGCCGTCCAATTAGCTCAGCGCGCCGACGTCGAAGTTTTTGGCACGGCCGGCAGCCCGGACAAACACGCGTTTCTGCGATCAGTGGGGGTTAAGCATTTGATGAACTCGCGCACCCTCGATTTTTCTGATGAGATTTTGGCCGCCACAGACGGCCAGGGCGTCGATTTGGTTCTTAACTCTCTAAACGGTGATTTCATTCCTAAGAGTCTGGCGGCAATGACCGATAATGGCCGCTTCTTAGAAATCGGTAAGGTTGGAATTTGGGATGCAAACCAGGTCGCCGAACTGAAGCCTGAGGCGTCATACCATATCATCTTCCTGGATGAGGTTCGTCAGCAGCAACCGGCCTTGGTCCGGTCGATGCTGGAAGACATCGTCGCGGCCCTTGAAGACGGGACGCTTAAACCGCTGCCGCGCCGATTGTTCCCCATTCAAGAAGCCAGCGACGCGTTCCGGTATATGGCTCAGGCCAAACATATCGGCAAAGTGGTCCTCACCCAGCCGGCGGAAACCGACCCGGGGGCTGATACAGCTCTCTTCAAGGCCAACGCCAGCTACTTGATTACCGGTGGATTAGGCGGCCTTGGCCTGACCATAGCCCAATGGATGGCGGAACAAGGGGCGCGGCAGTTGGTGCTGGTTGGCCGCAGCCAGCCGTCCGAGATGGCTCAGGCCGTTCTGAGTGAGTTGACCCAGCAGGATGTTAATGTGACGGTGGCCAGAGGCGATATTAGCCAGGCGGCCGATGTTAGCCGGATTTTGGATGAGATCAACCAATCGCTGCCGCCCTTACGCGGGATCATTCATGCGGCGGGGGTACTCGATGATGGTATCCTCCAGGAGCAGGATTGGGGTCGCTTTGCCCGGGTGATGGGGCCCAAAGTCGATGGCTCCTGGCATCTCCACACCTTAACGCGTCAGACACCTTTGGATTTCTTTGTGTTGTTCTCGTCCATTACGTCGGTTTTAGGCTCGGCCGGTCAGGGGAATTATGTGGCGGCCAATGCTTTTATGGATACGTTGGCCTTCTACCGGCGTTCGCAAGGGCTGCCGGCAGTGAGTATCAGTTGGGGGCCTTGGGCTGAAGTCGGGATGATCGCCGCCTTGGAAGATCGAACTCAGCGCCGTTGGTCTAAACAAGGTATGGACCTGATCATCCCGGAGCAAGGCGTTCAAGCTTTGGAGCGGGTCCTGCGCCAGAGTTCAGTTCACCTGGCAGTGCTGCCAATGGATTGGGCAGCCTTCTTTAGCTCGATGGCCGGCGGGCAGCCGCCTCTATTGACCGAGATGGCTCGCTATTTGGAGAAAACCCGCAAGACCCAATTGCAGAAACAAGTTAAACCGGCCGCCGCTCAGGAGGCAGGATTATTACAAAAATTGGCCGAAACCGCGCCCGATAAAAGACGCAGCCTCGTCGTCGATTATATTCGCGAGCAGGCTCGCGTCGTGTTCGGACTTGCGCCGGACTTTGCCATCGATCCCCGCCAGTCATTTAATGAACTGGGTTTAGACTCGCTGATGGCCGTTGAACTGCGCAACGCTCTCAGCAACAGCTTTAAAGCAATGATGCCCGCCACCTTACTGTTTGATTATCCTACGATCAATGCTGTGGCTGATTATCTGTTGCAAAATGTGCTCGCTCTAGAAGAGGCTCCGGCCGCTCAGTCCGAACCAGCTCAAGCGGAACCCGATGTACCGGTTGAAGCGGTGTCCGAGTTAGAAGAACTGTCGGATGAAGAAGCAGAAGCGTTGTTGATGGACGAACTTTTGAATTTGAAAAAGGAAGGTAGTTAAGATGGTAACTCCTTTAGCAGATAGTACGCCAACCGGCGATGGCGGACCTTCTCCCGCTGCAAAGGAAGGTAAGGAGAGTCTGTCGCCGGTAAAGCAGGCCCTTCTGGAAGTGAGAAGAATGCGGGCCAAACTCGAAGAAGTCGAGCGGGCCAAAACGGAACCGATAGCCGTTATTGGCCTGGGGCTGCGATATCCCGGCGGGGCCAGCACCCCCCAGGCCTTTTGGCAGTTACTGCGCGATGGAGTGGACGCCATCATCGACATTCCGCCTTCCCGATGGGATGTGGAGGCCTTCTATGATCCTGATCCGGACGCGAACGAGAAAATGTATGTTCGCCAGGGAGGCTTCTTAAGGGAAGATATCGCCCAGTTCGACCCGACCTTTTTTGCCATCTCTCCCCGAGAAGCTCAGAATCTGGACCCCCAGCAGCGGCTGCTTTTGGAGGTAAGTTGGGAGGCGCTGGAAAACGCCGGATTGGCTCCGGACAAGCTTGACGGCAGCCAAACCGGGGTGTTCGTCGGTATTGGGGGCAGCCAAGATTACGCCCTCTCTTTTGCCGCCGCCGGCAGCCGGATCGATGCCTATGTCGGCCCGGGGGCAACCTACAGCGCCGCCGCCGGCCGGTTGTCTTACTTCTATGGCTTTAAGGGGCCGGCGATGTCGGTCGATACAGCCTGCTCTTCATCATTGGTGGCAACCCACCTGGCCTGTCAGGCTCTACGCCACCAGGAATGTAATATGACCTTGGTAGCCGGGGTGACGCTGCACCTGGAGCCTCACAGCTTTATCAACCAATGTAAGTTGCGCATGACGTCGCCTGACGGTCGCTGTAAGGCTTTTGACTCCACCGGCAACGGTGTTGGCCGGGGAGAAGGCTGCGGGGTGATTATCCTGAAGCGCCTCTCCGATGCGATTGCCGCCGGCGATAATATCCTGGCGGTGATTCGAGGCTCGGCCATCAACCAGGACGGCCGGACCAGCGGCTTGACCGCGCCTAATGGCCCTTCACAACAAACCGTTATCCGCAAGGCGCTGGCCAGCGCCGGCGTAGAACCGGCTCAAGTGACTTATTTGGAAGCGCATGGCACCGGGACGCCTTTGGGTGATCCAATCGAGGTTCAGGCAGCGGCAGCCGTGTTTGGTCGGGGACGGCCGGCTGACAAGCCACTGCTGATGGGCTCGGTCAAGACCAATATTGGTCACTTGGAAGAGGGCGCCGGAGTGGCCAGTCTCATCAAGGTCATTCTATCCCTACAGCACCAAGAGATTCCGCCTAGCCTACACTTTGACGAACCGAATCCGTATATCGCCTGGGATCAACTGCCAGTGAAGGTCAACACGGAGCGAACGCTATGGCCTAGAGGGGAAACGCCGCGTCTGGCCGGGATCAGCTCCTTTGGCTGGAGCGGAACTAACGTCCATATCATCATGGAAGAACCCCCGCTGCCTGAAGTCGCGCCTGTTGTTGGAGATCGGCCGCAGCATTTGCTGACCCTCTCGGCCCGAGGTGAAACCGCCCTGGCCGAGTTGGCCCAGCGCTATGAGACCTATTTCAGTCAAATCGAAGATAACGATCAACCCTCTTTCGCGGATATTTGTTTCACGGCTAACACCGGGCGCGCCAACTTCACCCACCGGCTGGCGATTGCCGCCGAGTCGACGGCGGCGGCCCGTGAAAAATTGGCCGCCTTCGCCGCCGGGCAAAACCAGCCCGGTCTGGTCAGCGGCAAGGTTCGCGGCACAGAAGCGCCCGAAGTGGCCTTTCTCTTTACCGGTCAGGGGTCGCAATACATCGGCATGGGGCGACAACTGTACGAAACCGAACCCGTATTTCGAGCCACGCTGGATAAATGTGATGAGCTTCTCCGGCCTTATATGGATCAACCCCTGCTGTCGCTGATCTATCCGGCTGACGACCAGTCGCCGATCGATGAGACAGCCTACACTCAGCCGGCTTTGTTTGCCTTGGAGTATGCCCTGGCCACATTGTGGCGGTCGTGGGGGATCGAGCCGGCGGTGGTCATGGGCCACAGTGTCGGCGAATATGTGGCAGCCTGCGTGGCCGGTGTTTTTAGCCTGGAGGATGGCCTGCGACTGATCGCCGAACGCGGCCGGTTGATGCAGACCTTGCCTAAAGATGGGCAGATGGCCGCCGTGTTCACCAATGAGAAGCGAGTCGAAGCAGCGCTGGCCCCGTACAAGGGCGAAGTCTCGATTGCCGCTATCAACGGTCCGGAGATTATTGTGATCTCTGGAGCCAAAGGGCCGATCGAAGCCATTACCGAGCAGCTAAAACGAGAGTCGATCCGAGCCTGGCCGTTGGCCGTATCCCACGCCCTTCATACCGACTCGATGGAGCCGATTCTGGAAGCGTTTGAGGAACTGGCGTCAACGGTCACTTTTGCGCCGCCCAAAATTAAGATGATTTCGATGCTCACCGGCCAGCCGGTCGATGGGCCGGAAATAGCCAACGCCACGTATTGGCGGCGGCACATGCGCGAAGCTGTTCGCTTCGCCGATGCCATGACGTCGATGCACCAGTTGGGGTACGAACTCTATCTGGAAGTTGGCCCCAATCCATCGCTGTTGAGTATGGGCCAGCTCTGTTTGCCGGAAGGCGTCGGCGTCTGGCTGCCGTCGCTGCGCCAAAACCGAGATGAGTGGCACCAAATGCTGGAAAGCTTGGGGGCCCTTTATGTGCAAGGTGTTGAGATCGCTTGGGCCGATATCGACCGAGAATATGCGGCGAGCCGTCGCCGAGCATGGTTACCTAACTATCCCTTTCAGCATCAACGGTATTGGCATGAGATCGTTGATGGTGATCTGGCCGGTTCAAGGTTAGGGTTAGCTAGGCCACTAACGCTAAAAAGTGAACCGCGTTTCAACGATTGGCTGTATGAAGTCGAGTGGCAGCCGACCCCCCGTCTGACCTCAACCGAGGCTGAGCCGGGCGACCGGCCAACTCAGCCCAATCATTCGGGTACCTGGCTGATCTTTGCCGACCCGCATGGTGTGGGCGCGGCGACAGCCGATCGGCTGAAAAATCAGGGTGAACCGTGTATTCTGGTTTATCCCGGTTCGACTTTTGAGATGACAACTCCGGGACAATGGCAGATCGACCCGACCCGACCTGAAGATTTTGAACGGTTATTCGAGGAGGCCATCGGTCACTTGGCTCAACCGTTGCAAGGCATCATTCACCTCTGGAGTCTGGGCCAAGAAATGGACGCTGAAGCCTTATCAGCCGACCAGTTGCAAGCTATTCAGGCCCTTAACAGCGGCAGCGTGTTATTTATTGTTCAGACGCTGCTGCGAACTGATCCGCCGGTTGGTTCACCGCAATTGTGGCTGGTGACGCGCGGCGCTCAACCTGTGGGCGAGACCGGCTTGGTCGCGGTCCAACAAGCTCCGCTATGGGGGTTGGGCCATGTGATTGGGCTGGAACATCCTGAACTGCGCTGCGTGCGAGTCGATCTCGATCCCCAGGCCGATGTCGTCACTAATAGCCAAACATTTTTTGAAGAACTTTGGTCGCCTGATGCCGAAGACCGGGTTGCTTTTCGGGCCGGGTCGCGTTATGGAGCGCGTTTGGTCCGCAGCGCTGTCTTGCAGCAGGCTAACAATGGTCAAGACTCGTCGGTTCAGGTTCAGGCTGAAGCCAGCTATTTGATTACCGGCGGCTTGGGCGGGTTAGGTTTAGTGACAGCGCGTTGGCTGGTAGATCAGGGAGCCAAACACCTGGTTTTGATGGGGCGGAGTGCGCCTTCCGAAAACACCCAGGCGGTGATCGATGAGCTGCGCCAGGCCGGGGTGCAGGTGGTGATCGGCCAGGCTGATGTGACTCAAATCGATCAATTATCCCAACTTTTCGCGCAAATTGACGAGTCGCTGCCGCCGCTGCGGGGTATTGTCCACGCGGCCGGGGTGCTCGATGACGGCGTGTTACTTCAGCAGGAATGGGATCGGTTTAGCCGGGTTATCGCTCCAAAAATTGACGGAACCTGGAACCTACATCGCTTAAGCCTGGATCGACCGCTGGACTTTTTCTTGTTATTCTCATCCAGCGTCTCTGTTCTTGGTTCGCCGGGACAGGGCAATTATGCCGTCGCAAACAGTTTCTTAGACGCGCTGGCTCACTACCGGCGGGCGCAGGGATTGCCGGCTTTAAGTATCAACTGGGGTGGGTGGTCTGAGATCGGTATGGCTGCGGCCTTAAATCGGCAGAACAATCAGCGTTGGGCCGCTATGGGGGTCAGCCTCATTACGCCCGATGACGGGCTGCGGGTGCTGGCCCAACTACTCCCGCAGTCTATCCCTCAGATAGGGGTGTTTCCCATTAACTGGTCAAGGTTCGGGCAGCAATTTGCCGCCGGCCAGGTTCCGCCCTTATTGGCCGCGATGGTGCAAACCGTCCCGATGCAGGAACAGCCTGGTCAGGCAATGCTCGCGTCGTCAGAGCTGATGCAGCAGTTAGAAGCAGCCCCATTGAGCAAGCGGCGAGACCTGCTGCTGGCGCACATTCGCAGCCAGGCGGTGAAGGTGCTAGGCTTGGATCAAGCCTATGCCCTTGACTCAGACCAGCCTTTACGAGAATTGGGCCTTGACTCACTCATGGCCGTCCAGTTACGTAATGCACTGGGGCTGACCTTGGGACGCACCTTACCGGCGACTTTATTATTTAATTATCCAACCATTTCTGAATTGACTGACTATCTGCTTAAACAGGGGTTGGTTGGAATGACGAGTGAGGGCCAGTCTGCGGGGCGAAGCCTGTCAACGGTGTCCGGTAAAGAGGAACCGATCGCTATTGTCGGGATGAGCTGCCGTTTTCCCGGAGCCAACAGTTTACAGGAATTTTGGCAGTTGCTTCGAGATGGAGTTGACGCTATCACAGAGGTGCCGGCCGAGCGATGGGACATAGCCGCTTACTATGATCCGGAGCCAGGTCTACCCGGCAAGATGTATACGCGCTGGGGTGGATTTTTGACGAATGTCGATCAATTCGACCCGCAGTTCTTTGGTATTTCTCCCCGGGAAGCCATCTCGATGGATCCTCAGCAGCGGCTTTTGCTGGAAGTGAGTTGGGAGGCTCTGGAACATGCCGGTCACGCTCCGGCCAGCTTGAACGGCAGCCGGACGGGTGTGTTTGTTGGAATTGGTAACTATGATTACGCCCAACTGCAAGTCAAACTGGCCGACCCGGCCCGAGTAAGTTCTTATTCGGGCAGCGGCAGCTCTCTAAGCGTAGCTGCCGGCCGTTTATCCTATATTCTGGGGTTGCAGGGGCCGAGTATGGCGGTGGACACGGCCTGTTCCTCGTCATTGGTCGCCCTTCATCTGGCCTGCCAAAGCCTGCGAGCTGGCGAGTGTGACGAGGCGCTGGCCGGCGGCGTCAATTTAATCCTGTCACCGGAAGCAACACTTAGTCTCTCGCAAGCCCGCATGATGGCGGCTGATGGCCGCTGTAAAACGTTCGATGCCGCCGCCGACGGGTTTGTTCGCAGCGAAGGCTGTGGGGTAGTGGTGCTCAAGCGCCTCTCTGAGGCCGTGGCCGATGGGGATAACGTTCTGGCTGTCATCCGGGGTACTGCCATCAATCAAGATGGCCGCAGCCAAGGATTGACCGCTCCAAACGGATTGGCTCAGGAAGCGGTCATTCGCCAGGCGCTGGCCAACGCCGGGGTAGAGGCTAAACAGGTCAGCTACATCGAGGCTCATGGCACCGGCACCCCATTAGGCGACCCAATTGAGGTAGGGGCCTTAGGATCAGTGTACGGAGCCGAACGAAATGACCAAGAGAAACTGGTCGTAGGCTCCGTCAAAACCAATGTCGGCCATATGGAAACGGCTGCCGGCGTGGGTGGTCTCATCAAAGTTGTACTCGCCATGCAAAATGAAATGATCCCGCCTCATTTGTACTCTCAGCAACCCAATCCCTACATTCCTTGGGACGAACTACCGATTGAGATCGCCACAGGCAGAGCATGGCCAACCGGCAACGACCGGCGTATAGCCGGCTTGAGTTCCTTTGGTTTTAGCGGCACCAACGTGCATGCGATTATCGAGGAAGCGCCCGTACAGCAGCCTGAAGGCGTGCCGGTCGATCGACCAAGCCACATTTTGGCCTTATCGGCCAAGAGCGAGGCTGCGCTTCAGGAATTGGCCGGTCAGTATGCGCACGTTTTGGCGGCTGAAGCGCCCCCTTTGGCCGATCTGTGTTACACGGCTAATACCGGACGTTCTCATTTTGCCCACCGCCTGGCCATCATTGCTGATGAGGCCGCTGTTTTGCCAGAGAAACTGGCTGCTTTTGTTGAGGGACAGAAAGTAGATGGGCTTATGACCCGCCAGTCGTCCAGCGTAGACAAACCTAAGATAGCCTTTTTGTTTACAGGTCAAGGGGCGCAATACGTGGGCATGGGGCGACAATTGTACGAAACCCAACCTACCTTCCGAGCCGCCCTCGATCGCTGCGCCGACATCCTGCGCCCTTATCTGGACCAACCTTTATTATCCGTTCTCTACCCGGCTGATGGAGCCTCGTCGCCCATTGATGAGACCGCCTATACTCAGCCGGCTTTGTTTGCCCTGGAATATGCATTGGCCACCTTGTGGCAGTCGTGGGGTATCGAGCCGGCAGCGGTGATGGGACACAGCGTCGGCGAATACGTGGCTGCCTGTATCGCCGGTGTGTTTAGCCTGGAAGATGGTCTCAAGCTGATTGCCGAACGGGGCCGGCTGATGCAAGCCCTGCCCCAAGATGGGGCGATGGCGGCGGTTTTTGCGCCGGAAGCCCAGGTGCAGATGGCTATCGAGCGCTATCGGGAGAACGCCCCCGTTGAGGGCCAGCAGGTTTCGCTGGCTGCGGTCAATGGGGCGGACCATATTGTTATCTCCGGCTTAGCCGCGGCTGTTCAAGTTATTGTTGAGACGTTGGAACAGGCTGGCATCAAAACTCGCCGGTTGAACGTGTCGCATGCGTTCCATTCGCCTTTGATGGAACCGATGCTGGCTGCTTTCGAGACGTTCGCCGCGTCGGTCGATTACTCGACGTCAAAAATCGCCTTGATTTCGAATGTAACCGGCCAGACTTTGAGTGACGCGCCCGATGCACTTTATTGGCGTCGTCACGTGCGAGAAGCTGTTCGGTTTGCTGATGGGATGACTGCGCTTCACCAGCAGGGCTACGAACTGTTTGTCGAGATCGGCCCTAATCCGACCCTATTGGGGATGGGACGGCGCTGCCTGCCGCCAGAGACCGGGGTGTGGCTGCCCTCGCTGCGACAAAACCATGCCGAATGGCCGCAGATGCTGGAAAGTCTTAGCGCTCTTTACGGGCAGGGTATTGAGGTCGATTGGGTTGGCTTTGATCAAGATTATGCCCCCGCCCGGCGGCGGCTGGCGCTGCCGACCTATCCTTTCCAACGCCAACGCTATTGGTATGAAATGGCTGAGGCTCCTCAATCAACCGGCTCTCCGTCCGATGAATGGCTCTACGAGGTTAACTGGGAGCCCCAACCCCTGGCCGTTGAAACGGGCAGTACATTTGCCCAGCCCGGTTCATGGCTTATCCTGGCCGATGGGGGTGGCGTTGGCGCAGCTCTGGCCCGGCAACTGCAAGCCCAGGGAGAACAGTGCTTGATCGCCCGCCCGCAAATGGCGAACCAATCGCGGTTAGGGGGGCAGCTTTCGACACCGTTTGGAGGCCCGTCTGATGGGGTTACAGCCGATCGCTGGCTTAATCCGGCTGACCCAGCTGAATTTCAGGGGGTATTACGGGAAATGATGGGCCAGCCGGCATACCCTTTGCGCGGCATTATTCACCTATGGGCGCTGGATGCCCCTGATCCGCAAGATGCGGGCATCGCCGCCTTAGATACCGCCCAACTGTTAGGGAGCGGCAGCAGCTTGCATCTGATTCAGGCTCTGGCAACAGTCGCGGCCGATCTTAAGTCTGAGGCAGCCCCTCATCTAGCGGCTGGCAATGAGTCGCCTCGGTTGTGGCTGGTGACACGAGCCGCCCAACCGGTAGAGGCCGGACCACAGGTAACCCATCTGGCTCAATCGCCCTTGTGGGGGCTGGGCAAGACCATCGCTTTAGAACAGCCCCGGTTGTGGGGGGGCTTGATCGACCTCGATCCCGCCGCGCCAGCCGAGGAAGCTGGCGATGTACTGGCTGAAATTTGGCAGTCCGAGGGTGAACAGCAGGTCGCTTTCCGACAGGGACAGCGGTATGTGGCCCGTCTGGGCTCAGGTCGCGATAAATTGGCACCTACCTCATCGTTCCATTTCCGCCCTGACGGCGCATACCTGATTAGCGGCGGGCTGGGAGGATTGGGTCTTCAAGTAGCCGAGTGGTTCGTAAATCAAGGAGCGCGCCGGTTGATCTTACTCGGACGGACGCCGCTGCCGCCCCGCACGATGTGGAAACATATCGACGCCGGCAGTCCTCAGGCTGCCCAAATCACAGCCATTCGCCAACTTGAAACGCTGGGGGCGAGTGTGCATATCGCGGCGGTCGATGTGGCTAATGAAGCCCAATTAGCGGCCTTTTTGAGCACGTATGAGCAAGAAGGCTGGCCTCCTATCCGGGGCGTGGTCCATGCGGCCGGTCTGGTTCGAGACAAATCCTTGCTTCAATTAGACTTAACCGCCTTAAATGAGGTCTTACGCCCTAAAGTAATGGGGGGCTGGCTGCTGCACCATTACCTCAAAGATGCTCCGCTCGACTTTTTTGTGATGTTCTCCTCGGCGGCATCTTTGCTCGGTTCGGCTGGTCAGGGGAACTATGCGGCCGCCAACGCCTTCCTGGAAGGGTTGGCTCATTATCGACACAGCCAGGGACAGCCGGCTTTAAGCATCAACTGGGGACCCTGGGCCGAGGTTGGTATGGCGGCTCGGACGGATGTGGAAGGGCGAATGGCTCGGCTGGGTATGGGGAGTATTGCGCCTGATCAAGGTCTTGAGTGGCTGGGGCGTTTGCTGGGGCAAGATATCACTCAGATGGGTGTTGTGCCGATTACACCGGCCCAACTATCTCAGTTATCCCGGCTGGCCGGACCTTTCCTGGCTCAAATTAACCCCGAGACCTTGGGCGCAGCGGATATGCCGGCCGAAGGCTCTGTAAGTGAGCGCATCCGCCAAGCGCCGGATCAGGAGCGGTTGGGGCTGATGGAAGCCCATCTCCAGCGGCGCATTGCCCAGGCCCTGCTGATGGAGACCGCCACAATTCCTATGGAGCATAACCTGATGGAATTGGGTCTCGACTCGATCATGATTATGGATTTGATCCAGCAGTTGGATCGCGATCTTAATCTCAGCCTATTCCCCCGCGAAATCTTTGAACGGCCGTCGGTCAGCGCCCTGGCTGACTACTTGTTGAAAGAAGTAGAACGGGTTCAACAGGCGGCAATGGGTGTCGAACCTGCTCCGGTGAAAGAAACCGAGAGTGTGTCACTGAGAAGAGCATCGGCCCGACCCGTCGAGGCTCAATCTCTCGAACGAAATCCCGGTATAGTGCTGCTGCTGTCCAGCCCGCGCTCCGGCTCGACGCTGCTGCGGGTGATGCTGGCCGGCCATCCCGCTCTGTTTAGCCCGCCGGAACTGCATCTGTTGCCGTTCAACAGCATGGCCGAGTACCAGACCGAACTGGGACACAGCTACTTGAGCGGCGGCTTGCTCAGAGCCATCAAGGAACTAATGGCGCTTGACGACGATCAGAGCCGCCAGATGCTGGCCGACTGGATCGAACAGGATCTTTCAGTTCAGCAGGCCTATGGCCGCCTGCAGGCGTTGGCTAACCCCCGGCTGCTGGTGGATAAATCGCCTTCTTATACGCTTGATATCAACATCATGGAGCGAGCCGAGATCTTTTTCGAAAAGCCTAAATACATTCATCTGGTTCGCCATCCGTATGCCGTCATCGACTCCATTGTTCGCAGCCGGCTGGACAAACTCTACAAAACTAATGAAACAGACCCCATGAAGTTTGCCGAGCAACTGTGGGCCAGTACCAACAGCAATGTTCTGGATTTTCTGGAAACAATCGATCCGGAGCGGCATCATTTTGTATCTTATGAAGCGCTGGTTACCGATCCGGAGCAGGTTATGCGGGCGTTGTGTGCCTTTTTGGACATCGCCTTTGATCCGTTGGTTTTGACCCCCTACGACGGCGCCCGCATGAAGGATCAATCGGTGGCTGTGGGCGATCCCGATTTCTTCAAATATCAGGGAATCGATCCGGCTAAAGCCACAACCTGGCAGTCGATTAACCTACCTCGACGGCTGGGTGGCTTTGCCCGGCGAATAGCGGCCGAATTCAATTACGAATTACCGTGGTCTGCCGATAATTCAGGCGCCGCTCTGGGTGAGTCCGCTCGCGTTGCGCAGGACAGCCAGAGGCAGCCCTTAAAAGTTGAGACCGAGACCCAACCTAAGCCTGCTGTCGTCAACTTGCCGCCCATCACCCCTGTGGCTCGTGATGACGAACTACCGTTATCTTTTGCTCAACAGCGCCTTTTGTTCATTGACCTGCTCGAACCGGGCCGAGCTACATATAATGTGCCGATTGC
Source organism: Anaerolineales bacterium (assembly GCA_020634935.1). GTDB lineage: Bacteria > Chloroflexota > Anaerolineae > 4572-78 > J111 > JAGRBY01. The sequence goes on along the minus strand of JACKAT010000016.1, from coordinate 70,857 downwards.
TATTCGCCTGACGGGATCGCTCAATCTAGCTGCTCTAGGGGATAGTTTGACCGAAATTATGCAGCGTCATGAAGTATTACGGACCACTTTTGTCATGAAAAACGGCATGGGATCCCTGGAGATTATTCCTAAGGCTGTATTGCCTTGGCAAGTAGTTGATCTGGAAACGGTGTCGCCCACAGATCGGCCCGCCGAACTGCGGCAATTGATCAAAGCAGAGATTCAGCAGCCTTTTGACTTGGCCCATGATGTTAAAATGCGAGCAAAACTGTATCGCTTGGGGCCAGCGGAACACGTTCTGGTCGTAACCATGCACCATATTGCCTCCGATGGCTGGTCGGTTACGGTTCTTCTACGTGAGTTGGCCGAGTTGTACGAAGCCTTAGCCGCCGGTCGGCCTTCGTCTCTCCCCGCGCTGCCCATTCAGTATGCCGATTATGCCCATTGGCTGCGGCAGTGGCTGCAAGGTGAGGCCCTGGAGCGGTCCTTAGTTTATTGGAAACAGCAGCTTAAGAATACCGCCATCCTGGAACTGCCGACTGATCGGCCGCGCCCGCCGGTGCAGACGTATCGCGGTGATCGCTTCCCGTTTACCCTGTCATCTGAATTGACGGCTTCGCTTAAGGCCCTGAGTCGCCGGGAAGGCGTCACGCTGTTTATGACGCTCTTGGCGGCTTTCCAAGCGCTGCTCTATCGCTATACCGGTCAGGAAGATTGCGCCGTCGGCTCACCTATCGCCGGGCGCAATCAGCCCGAAACCAAAGACCTGATCGGCTTCTTTGTGAATACCTTAGTTCTGCGAACTAATCTGGCTGGCAATCCGACCTTCCATGAACTGTTGCAGCGTGTACGGCGCGTCGCTCTGGAGGCTTATGAATACCAGGACTTGCCTTTTGATAAACTGGTCGAAGAGGTTCAACCGGCCCGAAATCTGAGCCATTCGCCCCTGTTCCAGGTGATGTTTGCTCTGCAAAATATGCCGCTGCCCGGTATGGAGTTGTCCGACCTGACGATGACCCGCTTGACCGATATAACCACCAACACCGCCATGTTTGATCTGTTTCTGCCTATGATGGATACTCCTGAAGGGTTGGTGGGTTTGTTGGAATATAATACCGATCTGTTCGATCAAACGACGATCAGTCGCATGGTAGGCAATTTGGAGACGTTGTTGGCCGCTGTGGTCAACGACTCCAGCCAACCTATCACTAATCTACCCATCCTGACTCAAGCCGAACGCCAGCAGCTGCTCATCGAATGGAATGACACTAAACTTGATTATCCACAAGAGGCCTGTCTGCACCAGTTGTTTGAGGCTCAGGTAGAGCAAACCCCGAACATCACCGCCATCGTTTTTGAAGGCCAGCAGCTCACCTACCGGGAATTGAACGAGCGAGCCAATCAGTTGGCTCACTATCTGCAAAATCTGGGGGTGGGTACCGAGACGTTGGTCGGCATCTATGTCGAGCGCTCTATCGATATGGTTGTTGGTCTGCTGGGGGTGCTCAAAGCCGGCGGGGCTTACGTTCCACTTGACCCGGCCTTCCCGGCCGATCGCCTGGCCTTCATGGTGGCTGACTCTGAGGCCAAAGTGTTGTTAACCCAGCAGCTACTGAAAGATTTGCTGCCGGTCACCGACGATGTCAAAACCGTTTGTCTGGACACCGATTGGGAGCTGATTGCCCAAGAGAGTTCGGACAACCTGCCCGCTCAATCTCAAGCGCACAATCTGGCCTACGTGATTTACACCTCCGGCTCAACCGGTAAACCCAAGGGCGTTCAACTGGAACATCAAGGCGTGGTCAACTTCTTGACCACCATGCGCCAGGAACCGGGGCTAGCGCCGGATGATGTGCTGCTGTCGGTAACGACGCTCTCCTTTGATATCTCGGTCCTGGAGGTTTTCCTGCCCTTGACTACAGGGGCTCAGCTGGTGGTGGTTAGTCGAGCTACGGCAGCCGATGGAAAACGGCTCGCCGCCGAGTTAGAGCAGTCGGGTACAACGGTGATGCAAGCCACCCCGGCGACCTGGCGTCTGTTGATCGAGTCAGGCTGGTCAGGTTTAGCGAGTTTGAAGATTTTATGTGGTGGGGAGGCGCTGCCGCGTGATCTGGCTAATCAACTGCTGGATCGGTGCGCGGCCTTGTGGAATGTGTACGGTCCCACCGAAACGACTATCTGGTCAACCACGATCCAGGTGCAACCCGGTGAGAACGCCATCTCTATCGGGCGGCCCATTGGCAATACTCAATGCTACGTGCTCGATGCCGAACTGCAGCCGGCGCCTATCGGCGTGCCGGGTGAGCTGCACATCGGCGGCGATGGCCTGGCCCGGGGGTATCTAAAACGGCCGGAACTCACTAATGAAAAATTTATTGCTGATCCCTTCAGGGATAAGCCGGGAGCACGCTTGTATAAAACCGGCGATCTGGTGCACTATCGACCGGATGGCACGATTGAATTTTTGGGCCGGATAGACCACCAGGTCAAGATCCGTGGCTTCCGCATCGAACTTGGCGAGATCGAGTCGGTGCTGACGCAGCATCCGGCCGTCCACATGGCGGTTGTCACCGACCGTGAGGACGTACCCGGCGATCGGCGCTTGGTTGGCTATATCATTCCCAATAATGGCGATGAACCTAAAGTTAGTGAGCTGCGCCGCTTTTTAGGTGAAACCCTACCGGCCTATATGGTGCCTTCGAATTTCGTGATAATGGAGGCGTTCCCCTTAACCCCTAACGGTAAAGTCAATCGGCGCGCCTTGCCTGCGCCGGAGGTCGGCAGACCCGAATTGGGGGTAACATACGTGGCCCCGGAAACGGAGATCGAGCAAACCATCGCCGATTTATGGAAAGAGGCGCTCAAGGTTGAAAATGTAGGCATTCATGACAATTTCTTTGACCTGGGGGGGCATTCGCTGCTGCTGGCTCAGGTTCACGGCAAATTGCAGCAACAGCTTGGCTTTGACCTCCCCATTGTCAGACTATTTCAATATCCTACCATCAGTACCCTGGCTAAATTCTTGAGCCAGGAACGCAGTAATGGGGAGGAAGCGCGAAAAGCTTCTCAGCAGCAGATCCAGCAAAAAGCTCATCAGCAAAGAGCGGCTTTGGCTCGACAGCGACAACGCGCTATGAAAGTGAAAGGATCAACGAATGACTGATTTTACACCTGATTTGAGTCAGGGTGAAGAAATGGATGATGCTCTAACCGGAATTGCGATTATTGGCATGGCCGGTCGATTTCCGGGAGCCAAGAATTTGGATGAATTTTGGCAGAACCTACGCGATGGAGTAGAGTCGATTTCCTTTTTCAGCGATGAGGAGCTAGCCGCGTCAGGTATCGGCCCGGAGGTGTTAAATGCGTCTAACTACGTCAAAGCCCGGGCCGTCCTGGATAAGGCCGAATGGTTCGATGCTTCGTTTTTTGAGATCAGCCCTCGCGAGGCCGAGATCATTGACCCTCAACACCGGCTCTTTTTAGAGTGCGCCTGGGAAACGTTAGAAAACGCCGGCTACGATCCGGACACTTACCAGGGTGCGATTGGAGTCTATGCCGGTACTAGTATGAACACCTACTTACTGTACAATCTGGCTTCCAATCCTGAATTGCTAGCCATGATTGGCGATTATCAGACGATGCTGGGCAATGATAAAGACTTCCTGACAACCCGAGTTTCGTACAAATTAAACCTAAAAGGCCCCAGTATTAATGTCCAAACCGCCTGCTCAACCTCGCTGGTGGCTGTTGCTCTGGCCTGCCAGAGTCTGCTCAGCTATGAGTGCGATATGGCCTTGGCCGGGGGAGTGTCGGTCATGTTTCCCCAACGGCAGGGCTATTTCTATCAGGAGGGTGGTATTCATTCGCCGGATGGACGCTGTCGGGCCTTTGATAGCCAGGCGCAGGGCATGTTTGCCGGGCAAGGTACGGGGATTGTCGCTCTGAAGCGGTTGGAAGATGCCACTGCCGATGGCGACCATATTTATGCGGTGATCAAAGGGGTTGCCGTTAATAACGATGGCTCCCTGAAAGTGGGTTACACCGCGCCCAGCGTCGAAGGCCAGGCTGCCGTGATCAGTATGGCCCAGGCTCTAGCCGGGGTCGAGCCGGAGACTATCTCTTACATTGAAGCCCACGGCACCGCCACGCCCTTGGGCGATCCGATTGAGATCGCCGGCCTGACCCAGGCGTTTCGCGCCGGGACTGATGCTAAAGAATTTTGTGCGGTGGGGTCGGTCAAAACCAACATCGGCCATCTTGATGCCGCCGCCGGCGTGGCGGGCCTGATCAAAACCACGATGGCCCTTGAGCATAAGCAGATACCGCCCAGCCTCCATTTCGAGCAGCCCAACCCTAAAATTGACTTTGCCAACAGCCCTTTCTATGTCAACACCAGCCTGACCCAATGGCCGGCGGGTGATACTCCCCGCCGGGCCGGGGTTAGCTCTTTTGGCATTGGCGGGACGAATGCGCACGTGGTGCTGGAAGAAGCGCCGCCGGCCACCTCTTCTGAAAGTGCTAGAGAGCGGTATCTGCTGCCGCTATCGGCCAAAACCGACCTTGCCCTCCAAATGGCTACCGAAAACTTGGCTGCGTATCTCAAAAAAAATCCTACGATTAATCTGGCCGATGTCGCCTACACCTTACAGCTAGGCCGGCGCGCTTTTGACTACCGGCGGATCGTGGTTTGCTCTGATGTTGAGGATGCGGTCAAGGCGTTGCAAAGCGTCGAACCTGGCCGTGTTTTAACCTCTTTCTATGAACCCGCCGCAAAAACATCGCCGGTTGTCTTTATGTTCCCAGGCCAGGGCGCGCAGTACATCGATATGGGCTTGGAGCTTTACCAGGCGGAACTGGCGTTTCGGGAGCAGGTCGATTTCTGCGCCGAGTTTCTCAAACCCCATCTGGGGCTGGATTTGCGTGATCTGTTGTACCCCACACGAAACTCAGGCGCGGAACTGACCGAAGCTCAAGCCGAAGCCGTAGCGGAGCAACTACGCCAGACGAATATCACTCAGCCGGCGCTCTTCGTCATCGAATACGCTTTAGCCCGATTATGGATGGCTTGGGGAATACAACCCCAGGCGATGATCGGCCACAGCATTGGTGAATATGTAGCCGCCTGTTTAGCCGGGGTATTTACCCTGGAAGAAGCCTTAAGCGTGGTCGTAGCTCGAGGCCGGTTGATGCAGCAGATGCCGGCGGGCGCGATGTTGGCTGTTCCTTTGCCCGAAGAGCAAGTGACGCCGCTGTTAAATGGCGGTCTCTCTTTAGCAGTGATCAACGGGCCTGCGCTGTGTGTTGTAGCCGGCCCAATGGAAGCCGTTGACGCTTTTCAAACCCGGCTCGCTGCCCAGGAGGTCGATTATCGCCGGCTGCATACGTCCCATGCGTTTCATTCGAGCATGATGACCCCGGCCGCCGATTTATTCGCCGCACAGTTAAACAAGATCGAGCTCAAGCCGCCCCAAATTCCCTTCCTGTCTAATGTTAGCGGCACATGGATAACCGCCTCAGAAGCGACCAACCCTGCCTACTGGGCCAGCCACTTACGCGAGACGGTGCGTTTTTCCGCCGGTCTGGGCGAATTGTTGAAAGAGCAGGATCGGGTCTTATTGGAAGTTGGCCCCGGCCGTACATTGAGTTCGTTGGTCAAGCAACACCCCCATAAATCTCGGGAGCAGGTCGTCCTGACTTCTTTGCGCCATCCTCAAGAACGGTCCTCAGATGTTGAATTCCTGTTAACCACCTTGGGCCGTCTCTGGCTAAGTGGCGTCAAAGTGGATTGGTTAAAATTATACGTAGAGGAGGAGCGGCAGCGAGTACCTTTGCCGACTTACCCCTTTGAGCGGCAGCGCTACTGGATCGAGCCGCGTGGACGAACTTACGAAGCCAAGCCCGAACCCAGAGTTTTGGCCAAAAAATCGGACATGGCCGACTGGTTCTATGAGCCTGTTTGGAAACAACAGGCGTTAACTTCAGCCAGCCCTGAGACAGCTTTAGCTAGTCAAAAACTCACCTGGCTGCTGTTCCTGGACAACGGTCAGGTCGGCTTAACCGTATTAGACCAGTTGAGCCAAGCAGATCAGGCTGTCATTACTGTCCGGATCGGGCAGACGTTTGAGCAAATTACAGCCGGCGATTATACCATTAACCCTCAAGTAGGAGCAGACTACGAACGGTTACTGGCCGAACTTAAGGCGTTAAACCAGCTTCCTGATAAGATGGTTCATTTTTGGAGTGTAACGTCCGATAACGAAACCTCATCAGCCTCCGGTTGGGATGAAGCGGCCCAGAACTTGGGTTTCTACAGCCTCCTCTACCTAACTCAGGCGTTAGGTAGCCAGCAAATAACCCGGCCTTCAGAACTCGAGGTGATCTCAACCCAACTGCACAATGTGCGCGGCGATGAAGCCCTATCGCCGGCCAAGGCCACTATCCTGGGTCTCTGTCGGGTTATTCCCCAGGAATATCACCACATCCGTTGCCGGAATATCGATCTGGTCCTGCCGGCCGCAGGCCAACAGCCGCCGCAAACGCTAATTGACAGCTTACTGGCCGAACTGGTGACGGAGTCGGTTGAACCGGTCGTGGCTTATCGCGACATAGAACGGTGGATTCAAACTTTCGACCCGATGCGGTTGGAAGGCTCGCCGGCCAGCCTGGCGGGCTTGCGAGACGAGGGGGTGTATTTGATCACGGGCGGCTTGGGCGGCATTGGCTTGGCCTTAGCCGAATATCTGGCTCAAACGGTCAAAGCCAAACTGATTCTAACCGCACGGACGCCCCTGCCCGACCGGACAGAATGGGCGCGCTGGTTAGAAACCCATGACGATCAAGACCCGATCAGCCGCAAGATCAATCAAGTTCGGGCGCTGGAAGAGGCGGGCGCCAAGGTCTTAGTCCTCAGCGCCGATGTGGCCGACTTGCCGCAGATGGAAGCCGTAATCACCCAGACGTACCAGCGCTTTGGGCAGCTCAACGGGGTGATCCATGCCGCCGGCGTGGTCAAAATGACGCCGCTGCAAGAGATGAGCCGAACAGAATGCGAACCTCAGTTTCAATCTAAAGGGCGCGGGTTGGTGGTCTTAGAACGGGTGTTGCAGGATAAAGCCATCGATTTTTGTTTATTGACCTCGTCTTTGGCCTCGATCCTGGGCGGCGTGGGCTACGGCGCTTATGCAGCCGCCAATCTTTTTATAGATGCGTTTGTGCAAAAGCATAACCGGATAAGTGACAAGCCATGGATCAGTGTCAATTGGGATGGCTGGCGCTTCACCGACCTTGCTGAAAAAAGCTTGGCTAATGTCTCGGCGTTAGCTGAAATGCGTTTAACCCCAACCGAAGGGATCGAAACCTTTACGCGGATTTTAGCTGCTTCGATGGGCAGCGGCAGGCAGGTGGTGGTCTCAACCGGAGATTTAGAGGCCAGAATCAACCAGTGGGTCAAGCAGGTCGCTGCCCGGTCAGATCGAGCCTCCGCTACGAGAACCCAGGGGTTATCAAGTCAGGCCCGATCGGGGTTACAGTCTACATACGTGGCTCCCCGAAATGAGATCGAGCAGAAGATTGCCGACATCTGGCAAGAGCTGCTGGGCGTTGAGCAGATCGGTATTCATGATGATTTCTTTGATCTGGGCGGCAACTCGTTGCTAGCGCTGCGCATCTTTGCGCAAATCGAGAAGGTATTGGGTAAAAAATTACCGCTGGCGACGCTAATGGAGGCCACTACCGTGGCGAAATTGGCGGCGATTATGGGCGGCGATATGGCTCCCTCGGTATCTTGGTCTTCTCTGGTGCCGATTCAGCCCAACGGTTCCAAACCGCCTCTCTTTTGTGTTCACGCGGCTGGCGGCAATGTTTTGCTTTATCGGGATTTGACGCGCTATTTAGGCCCGGATCAACCGGTTTACGGGCTGCAATCGCAAGGCTTGGATGGCAGCGAACCGTTACTAACCACGGTTGAGGATATGGCCGCGCTGTATCTTAAAGAAATCAAAACCGTTCAACCTGAAGGCCCCTATCTGTTGGGTGGCTATTGTATGGGGGGCACTGTGGCCTTGGAGATGGCTCAGCAGCTCGAGGCCGAGGGTCAAAAAGTGGCTATGTTGGCTTTGTTTGAAACCTACAACTGGTCAAAAATGACCGTGCGCTCATTCTCCGAGGCTGTTTATTGGATACAAAAAGCCGGATTCCAATTTCGTAACTTTTTTCAACTAGACACGAAGGGGAAATGGGTATTTCTAACCGAAAAGGCCAAAGTGGTCAAGCATCGGGGGCGAGTCTGGTATGGCCTGATCCGGTCAAGATTCGATTCTAACTATTTCGAGCGCAGTGGACATAATATAAGACCAAGCCAGCTCTGGGAGATCAACGATCGAGCGGTACTCTATTACAGCCCCAAGGTTTATACGGGTCAAATTACCCATTTTTGTCCGATACAAGAGTATAGTCGCCATCAAGGGCCAGAAGTAGGCTGGGACAACCTGACCACTGTCGGTGTAGACACTCAAACTATACCGGTCTATCCGGGCGGCATGCTCGTTGAACCTTTTGTTGAACAAACCGCTAAAGTTTTGAATGATTGTATCGACAAAGCTCTGGAACAAGATCACCAGCCCACGCTTCCTATTCAGGTTAAATCGTAACATTTTTTGTTAATAAAGGAGTAATTAGAACATGCGTATTATACGGGTACTACTTGTGGTTGTCGGGACCGCTATTTTGGGCTTGTGGCTGGCCTGGCGTCCTCAAAAAGACAATCCTAACAGCTTGATTCAACTCCGCGGCTTCGTGCGCTTAATTAACCGGGTTAGTAAAATTTACGAAGCCGTTTTGGGTCAGCCCCTATTTCGGCTCGATCCGGCGACATTCGAACCGCAAATTATGGCCTTTAAGATCGCCGAACATGAGGTTTATGGCAGTCCCAATACCCCCTCTGAAATTCATGGGCTGCAAGCCCTTTTTCGCGGCCTTGAAGCGCCCGACTCGATCCTGTCGCCGGTCGGCAAAATCCTCACCAAGCGAGAGATCAAAAACCGGCTACAACATCGACAGCAAGTGCTTGATTATGCCAGACAACATCCGGAGGTGTTACAGGAGCCAATTCGCCGTCCTTTAATCATTTCTGGATTTCCCCGATCAGGCAGTTCTTTTCTACAGCGTTTGCTGGCTACAGACCCCAATGCTCGGTCGCCCTTTCTGTGGGAAATGAGAACCGATCCAGCTCCAAAGCCGCCTACAAAAGCCGATATTGATAGTATGAGTGACCCAAGAATAGCCTTGGTGCAAAAAGGCTTTGACTCTATCGCTAAGGTTTCGCCCGACTATTTGGATGTGGTTAACCGCTATCATGAAACTAGCCCAACCAATATCGATGAAGAAGTTCAGTTACTGCGAGATTGTACCTGGAACAATATTGGCGGAACCTATGTTGGCGAAGATGAAAGTTATCGGCAGTGGATTCTCAATGAGGCTGAAGATAAAACCTATATGTACAGATATCTGAAAGCCTGGCTGCAAATTATGTCTTCAACCTATGCTCCGGCATCTCATTGGGTGCTCAAAACGCCCACGCATGCCTACTTCCTGTCGGCGCTGTGCCAAGAGTTTGCTGATGCTAACTTGATTTTCACTCATCGCGATCCACGGTCGGTTGTCGCTTCGGCCTGCAAACTCAACCTGGTTGCCAACGCGTTTAGGATCGATTTCGACAAACTTGACTCGCAGCGGCATGGTCAGAGGGTTTTACACTTCCTCAAAACGGCCGGTGAGCTTGTGCTTCAATTTCATAACCAAAATAGTGACATGGCCCAAAGAGCGATGCACATTATGTACGAGGATCTAACGGCTGACCCGATTGGTACTATTGAGCAAATCTATGACCACTTTGGCTATCAAATGACCGACGAATTCCGGGCTAACATGCAGGACTATTTGTCTCAAAACCGGCAGCACAAGCATGGTAAACCACGCTATTCACTGGAGGAGTTTGGTCTGGATAACGCCGCCGTGGATAAAGCTTTTGAGGCGTACAACCAAACCTTTAGAAACCCGAATCAGGTGTTGACTAACGGCACTGGCACAAAAGTTCGGGCGCAGCGTTCTTTTTAAGCGCGAGCGCCTTCAAAATCGAAAAATCGGAAAGGTGAAACCGATGGATATTCAAACAGTAGGCGTTGTGGGCGCCGGCGTAATGGGCCGAGGCGTATCCCAGAATCTGGCTCAGACCGGGCATCACGTGGTATTACTGGACGTATCGTCCGATATCTTGGAGCAGGCGAAGCGGGAAATCAAGCAAAATATCCGCTTCCACAGTTTTTTTACCAAAAGCGCGTTAACAGACAGTCCGGATGAGATTCTGGCGCGGATCAATTTTACCACCGATTATGAGTCGCTGGCGAAGGTGGATTATGTAATTGAAAACAGTACCGAAAAATGGGCGATTAAGCAAGAGATTTACCCCCAACTCGACGCGATTTGTCCGGAACAGTGTGTTTTCGCTGCGAATACCTCGGCTATTTCCATCACCCGGCTGGCTTCGACAACCAAACGCGCGTCGCAAGTGGTGGGCATTCATTTCATGAATCCGGTGCCATTGAAACCGGCTGTAGAAGTGATCCGTGGTTATCATACTTCTGATAAAACGATGGAAATTACCACCCGCTTGCTAACCCAAATGAATAAAGAAGCGATTATTGTCAATGACTCGCCGGGCTTTGTCTCAAATCGGGTGCTCATGTTGACCATCAACGAAGCCGTCTACCTGCTGCAAGAGCAGGTGGCTTCGGCCGAAGATGTGGATCGGATCTTCAAACTCTGTTTCGGTCACAAAATGGGGCCGTTGGAAACGGCCGATTTGATTGGTTTAGACACCATTCTCTACTCGGTCGAGGTGCTCTACGAGAGCTTTAATGACAGCAAATACCGCCCCTGCCCGCTGCTCAAAAAGATGGTCGATGCCGGGTTGTACGGGCGGAAAAGTGGACAAGGATTTTATAGTTACCCAGATAGCAATCCCAATCAATAAGAAAGGTAGGTTATATCCCATTATGGATGGAAATAAAGCCAAAATCAGAGAATTTTTGGGGCGACACATTAAAAATCATGAATTACAGGACGATGTCGATATCTTTGCCAACGGCTTTGTCAATTCACTTTTTGCCATGCAGTTAGTGCTATTCGTTGAAGGTGAATTTGGTATTACCCTTGGCAATGAGGATCTGAAGCTGGATAATTTTAGGTCAATTAACGCTTTGAATGAGTTAGTTGAACGGAAATCGGCCTCACTAGCCTAAGCTAAATTTAAGATCAGGTGATTGGCGCTTTGGCTCATTCGATCACGCGATGGGGTCTATAATGCTGCAATGTCTGCGATTAAGCGTCAATCACATGAATAGATACTTTTATTCAGCCGATCAGGTGCTCGGTTCTTGATCACTATTGATTAAGCCCGCCGATTGTCTGATCTGCGGTAAAAATTTGGACACATCCCAGGAGTAATGCAATGAAAATTGACTTAACCGCCGAGCAAAAAGAAACCCAAGCCGCCTTCCGCGCTTTTGTTGAGGCCGAGATTGCCCCCAATGCCCATTGCTACGAGCAAGAACAACGTTTACCCGCTGATCTAATCGTCAAACTGGCCGAGCAGGGGTATTTTGGGGCGGTGTTACCCAAAGCCTATGGCGGTCAAGAGATGGATATGATCACCTATGGCGTCCTTAACGAAGAACTGGCCCGAGGATCGTCATCGGTGAGAGGGTTGGTTATGCTGCAGAATATGATCGGCTATACGATTCAGCGGTGGGGCAATGACGCTCAAAAAGATCGCTGGCTGGCTAAGATCGCCGCGGGTGAGGTGATCACCTCTTTAGCCCTGACCGAGCCGGAAGCGGGTACGGACCTCAAAGAGGTGGGGACCACCGCAACGCTCGATGGTGATACTTACATCTTAAATGGCTATAAGCAGTGGATCTCGCTCGGTCAAATTTCCCATCTTTTTCTGGTGCTGGGCCAATATCAAGGCCGGCTGTGTGCTTTTTTAGTCGAGCGAGAAACGCCAGGTTTCTCCACCAAACCGATGTCGGATTTGAGCGGGCTGAGAGCGACCATGCTGGCGGAAATATCCATGAAAGATTGTCGGGTTCCGCAAGAGAATTTGGTTGGGGCCGTAGGCTTTGGTTTGGCGCCGGTGGCATTTGCCGCCCTTAACCTGGGCCGCTACAGCATTGCCTGGGGGTGTGTTGGCATTGCCCAGGCGTGTCTGGATGCCTGTCTTGAGCACACCAGTACCCGCAAACAGTCGGGGGTGTACCTGAAAGAGCACCAATTGATCCGGCATATGATCACCGATATGATCGTGAATGTCAAAGCGGCCAGGTTGCTATGCTTCCAGGCCGGCTATCTAACCGACGCCAGAGATGCGAACTCCTTTGTAGAAACAATGGTAGCCAAATATTTTGCCTCGACAACGGCCACGCGCACCGCCAATGATGCCGTCCAAATTCATGGAGCCATCGGTTTTCAAGAGTCGCATCCGGTCCAAAGACACCTGCGCGACGCCAAAATTATGGAAATGATCGAAGGGACGACCCAGATCCACCAAGTCAAAATTGCTGAATATAGTTATTAACCTTAGTTCGGAAATGATCAAAGCGGACAGAATCTTGAGCAGAATTTGAAAGATAAAAATAGGTATAGGACTTACGCAGTTGGGGGTATCGAACCAGGTGACAGTCACTTAGACGTGATAAATCGACTTGTTTGGTCTAATCGGATGTTTATTTTTGGCCAAAAGTGACTGTCGCCTTTTGAACTGCGTAACTCATAAGGTAAAAATCTTTTTGATCTTGTCAATTCTGTCTCAGGGTTGAACTCAATTGAACCAGGTCATTCAAAAGTAGAAGGTGAAATTATGAATAATCCTGTCAGCACAAAAGCCGATGGCAAACAGTCGAAGAGCATCAAATGCTTAGTTTGGGACCTTGATAACACGCTCTGGCATGGCACTTTAATTGAAGATGACAATGTTTTTTTGCGAGACAATGTGCTTGATATTATCAAAACATTAGACGAGCGAGGTGTTCTGCAATCGATTGCCAGTAAAAACGAACACCACTTGGCGATGGCCAAGCTTCAAGAATTGGGGCTGCAAGATTACTTTCTCTATCCCCAAATCAATTGGGGCTCAAAGGCGTCATCTGTCGAAACCATTGCCAGTGCCATCAATATCGGGCTCGACTCAATCGCCTTTATTGATGATCAGCCCTTTGAACGGGCTGAAGTCAATTTTTCGCTGCCAAAGGTCCTCTGCATCGATGCCGCTGAATTGGATACATTGTTAGACCGGCCTGAAATGAAGCCGCGCTTCATCACTAAAGATTCAAAACTGCGGCGCAGCATGTATCTCAATGATATCGTTCGGAACCAGGCCGAAGAGGAATTTGCCGGCCCTAAACAGGAATTTCTGACCTCCCTGAACATGGTGATGGAAATCTTTCCGGCTACAGCCGATGACTTGCAGCGGGCTGAAGAGTTAACCGTGCGTACGCACCAACTGAATGCCACCGGCTACACCTATTCTTACGATGAACTCAAACATTTTAGCCAATCCGACCAGCACCAACTGTTAATGGCGCGTTTGGAAGATCGGTATGGTAGTTATGGCCACATCGGGCTGGTACTCGTCGAATGCCAGCCGGAGATATGGACCATAAAGCTGCTGTTGATGTCTTGCCGGGTCATGTCCCGAGGCGTCGGCTCGATAATGCTGAGTTACATCATGAATCTGGCCCAGGCCAACCATGTTCGTTTACAGGCCGAGTTTGTCCCCACGGATCGGAATCGGATGATGAATATCACCTATCGATTCGGCGGCTTTCGTGAAGTTGAGCAAAGGGGCAATCTGGTTATTTTTGAACATGACTTGGCCGATATTTCGCCGTACCCTGATTACGTGCAACTACAGGTGGTCGCCAAGGCCGAGCTATCGGTTTGATTGATGTTGGTATGGCATTTTTGGAATTCAGCGTATTCGTTCCGGGTCTTTTTTACCTTTCCATCGAGAAGCTCTATAGAAACCGGGCAGTTTTAACAATATCCCTACGGTCACGTAGGGGCTAATGTCGATGAGGATGCACCCCCGATCAATGGACAACGTAGCTCTGCGCAACAGACTATTTTATCAGTTAAAACCCTTCATTCCCAGACGGCTGCAGATCTGGTTGAGGCACCAACTGGCGCTTCGGAAACGGGCGGCTGACATGGATGCTTGGCCCATTTTGCCAGAAGCCGATCAACCGCCGGTTGGCTGGTCGGGGTGGCCGGAGCAAAAAAAATTTGCTTTGGTTCTCATGCACGATGTGGAGTCGGCCGCCGGGCAGCAGAAATGCGCCGACTTAATGGGGTTAGAGCAGCAACTTGGTTTTCGCTCTTCGTTTAACTTCGTCCCGGAGCGATACCAGGTTCTGCCCGAAGTTCGCCACATATTAGTCGCGAACGGGTTTGAAGTAGGTGTTCACGGCTTGAATCATGACGGCAAGTTGTTTCAATCCAGGCAGATCTTTCAAGAACGGGCCGTTAAAATTAACGTCTACTTGAAAGAATGGCAAGCGGTGGGCTTTTGTTCGCCCGCCAGCCATCATAATTTGGAATGGACCCACGACTTAGACATCGCCTATGATTCGTCTACGTTTGATACGGACCCCTTTGAGCCACAACCTGATGGCGTAAAATCTATCTTTCCTTTTTGGGTTGAAGATACCGCTCGTCAAACGGGATATGTGGAGCTCCCCTATACGCTGGCCCAAGACTTTACTTTATTTATTCTCCTGAAAGAAAAAAACATAAATTTGTGGCAGCAAAAACTGGCCTGGATCGTAGAAAAGGGCGGAATGGCCCTGGTCATCACCCATCCGGACTATATGAATTTCCACAAAAATGAAGTAAAGTTAGAAACATACCCGGCCAGTTATTATTCCCATTTCCTAAATCATATAAAAACAAATTACGAAGGTTTGTATTGGCAGGCCTTACCCAAAGAAGTCGCTTCATTTGTAAAGAATAGACCCGCTGTTTGTTAATATCGGCTAATTACAGCCTGGATAGGAGAGATAAAGTGCAAAGAAAAATAATGATTGTCTTGATAGTAATGGTCAGCTTGTTGATGATGATGAGCGGATCGATATACGCTAAACCCGGCCAACAGACGGAACGCCCCGAATTTGTGCCGGGTGAGGTCCTGCTCAAGCTGAAGGATGGGGTGAAAGTAGACCGCATCAGCGAACTTAATCGCCAGTTCAATACCCAAACCATCCGTTATTTTCGCCGCAGCCACATTTTCCATGTCAAATTGCCGGCCAACTTGACGGTTGATGAAGCCATCCAACGCATTCAAAAACATCCCCTCGTCGAGTACGTCGCTCGCAACGGGCTTTATTATCTGGATGTAACCCCGAATGATCCACAGTTTGGGCAGTTATGGGGGCTGCATAACACCGGACAGAACGGCGGCACGGCC
Source organism: Anaerolineales bacterium (assembly GCA_020634935.1). Taxonomy (GTDB): domain Bacteria; phylum Chloroflexota; class Anaerolineae; order 4572-78; family J111; genus JAGRBY01. Next base: position 55,340 of record JACKAT010000016.1, on the reverse strand, counting down.
GACGCCGACATCGACGCGCCAGAGGCGTGGAATATCACCACTGGCAGCAGTAATGTGGTTATCGCCGTCATCGACTCGGGGGCCCAGCTTGACCACCCGGACTTAGCCGCCAACTTGTGGACAAATCCGGGCGAGATACCGAACAATGGCAAGGATGATGACAAGAACGGTTTTATCGATGATGTCCACGGCTGGGACTTCTCTTCCAATGATAATGATCCCTCGCCGGTTGGCGGCGCTTGTGGCGGCCACGGAACGCACACCGCCGGCACGATCGGGGCGGTTGGGAACAACGGCATAGGGGTAACTGGGGTTAACTGGCATGTTAAGATTATGCCGCTGAAAGCGTTTAAAGCGATCCTGGGCATATTTTGTTCGGCCAATGATGCGGACCTAATTGCTGCCGTTGAGTATTATACAATGATGGGCGTCCACATCTCCAGTAACAGTTATGGTGGCTCTGGTTTCAACACGGCCATGCGCGATGCTATCCGCGCCTCTGATAGTGTTTTCGTAGCGGCCGCCGGCAATGAGAACTCTAATAACGACACTAACCCTCAATACCCCAGTAATTATGAGCTGAATAATATTATTTCTGTGGCAGCTACCGATCGTAATGATAACCGGGCCAGCTTTTCAAACTTTGGTAACACCGTGGACTTGGGAGCGCCAGGGGTAGATATTCTCAGCACTCTGCCCAATAGCACCTATGGCAGCTTTTCGGGGACTTCTATGGCTACCCCGCATGTGGCCGGTGTAGCCGGATTACTCATGGCCCAAGATCCCAGTCTGAGCGTCTACGAAATCAAATGGCGCATTATGAATAGCACCGATAATATTGGGCTGCCGGTACTGACCGGCGGTCGGTTGAATGCGTTGAAAGCCTTGCAGTTTGGTCTATCTCAGCCGGTTGTAACGGTAGAAGATACGCCTCTAGGTCCAACGGTCGTATCCCCCGGCGACACCGTATCGATTCAAAGCCTAATAACGAACCATGGGGGAAGTTCGATTAGTGGGGTTATTCGCTCATATATCCGCCTCGACGACGGCCGCGAGATTTCCAAGGGGTCAAAGACGGGGTCGTTAGGCCCAGGTGAGACAAAGACGATGATCCATACCGGCCAGATACCACTCACACTGCCTGCCGGAACGACTTTTCGGGTTTTTTGTCAAGTAGAAACGGCAGTCAGCTTTGATGAGAGCTGGGTAGAATACACCGTTGGGGCAGTCCCAACCGGCGCTGGCTCATCTGATAAAGTTTATCTTCCGATTATACAAGCCGATTGAGCTAAAAATTTAATCAGCAGATCGCACCCCCTAAGTAGGCTAAGCCGTGTCGAAGGGTGGTTTGCGATCTGCTGATTTTAAATGAGTGTACATGCTTTCGTTAAATCGAATTTGATCGTCATTTCAACTTTCTCTTTCCTGACAAAGTCTAGTGAAGGGTTTGAAGATAATCTAATCGCCCTCAAATTCGGTCCGTTTCGTTTGATAATTTTTGAATAAAATCGACCTCTATTTACCTCTGACCCTCATTTTTGAACAGAAATTGGCTCTATTCCCGCAAAAATAAGATATCACCTAATTGTTCGTGACCGGTCTACTTTATCCACCAATCAATCAGGTGTAACCTATTTTACCCCAAAACTGTTACTTTTTTAACTGCATTAACTCCGTTAATCTGATAATGTTACCACAGACTAAACAACACTTTGCACCTTGACCACATCTTCAACAGTGAAAGTATTGATATCCCTCTAAAACCTTCCCGACTGTGTTATTTCCGCCAAAAGTCACCTATCCAAAATCTGAATATATTTTGAAAGACTAGATTTTGGCTTTGGGTAGGGACATCGACTGCAAAATTGTAGAAGCCTCAACTCATTGGTTTTTAATTCATCTTGTGATCATTAGTGATTTAGCCTAAGCAAAACAGCGTAGATTAATACGAGATTGTGGCTAAAAGACTTAACATGTTATGTCCTTTGGACAGTGGTAAAAACAACCCGGATCCGCTATAGTGAAACAGGTCACAAGTTTAAGAAGATTAAGTTAGGAGTTACGCAGTTGGGTGAATCGAACCAGGTGACAGTCACTTTTTGTCGAAAATGAAGGTCCGTTTAGCCTAAACAAGTTGACTTATCGCGTCTAAGTGACTGTCACCTTTTGAACTGCGTAACTCCTATAAGTTTCACATTTTTAACCCTATTTTTGGCGAGTGAGTTAAACACTAAATCTCTCCCTTCAGCAAAGAGTAAAACTATAGAAATGGATTCGAAGATGACGGGCGGAACTTAGAAAAAAAGTGGTTTTAATTAATAAACCACTTTTTTTTGTCGGGCCTCTTCAGGTCTGGCTGCGGCGCCAGATGGCCTATCCTGGAAGAAGCGGGGCAACAATCAATTGGCTGGTCGAGTTGGCCGGAGCAAAAAAATGCTTTAGTTCTAAACCTAAGGAGGTGGCTTTATCTTAAAAACTGAATTTGTTAGCTATTAATCCAGATCGATTTATTCAAAAGCAAATTGGTGTTTATGACATATTTTGTTCACGATGGTGTGGGAGGGATGTAAGTGACTTTATTAAATAATGAGAGGGGTTTGAAGATGTTAAAAAGTAAAGCGTTATTAGTCAGTTTAGTCGCCATTGCTGTCGTCTTAGCTCTGGCAATGACTCAAACCAGTAATACCTCAGCCAATAGTGGTATTGAGGCCTTAATCAATAAGAATATTAGTTTTCCCGGTTATTGTGATGGCATGTATATTTCAGCCAATACAAGTTCGGGTCTTGCCGGTGGAATGCGGACTGGCTGTGCGAGTGAAGTTCTAGCTGGTACAGTAGCAGATGTCTATAGTCATGGAACGGGAGTTACTTTAAGTTGGACCCATTCTAGTGGGACTGCATTCCACACGGTTATCATTGCAAATCCCAAGAAATGGTATCACTATGTGTCTGATGGGCAGGGCGGGGTTGGCCTGATTAACTCAGGTGACTGGACCGAAGGAGCCCCTACCCTTACAGGCAATGATGAGCTTCCTTCGTCTACCAACTGAGAAAGGTAATCAGTTTAGCTTAATCTTTACTACTTAATACCATTGATGTGACGTGTCATAAACACCCATTTACTTTTGAAGCTAACTGGATTATAGCTTCGCTCATAGGAGAAACTAAAGGATGCTAAGTAAAGCAAAGATAGCCCTATTGGTGATGGTTGGGCTGCTGGTGATGATGAGCGCTTCAACCTATGCCAAAACTGGTCAACAGGTAGAACGACCTGAATATGTGTCGGGCGAAGTGCTGCTCAAATTGAAAGATGGGGTAAATATCGAACGAATCAACGAGATTAATCGCCAGTTCAATACCCAAACCATCAATTATTTTCGCAACAGCCACATTTTTCACCTCAAACTTCCTCCGAACTTAACGGTTAATGAGGTTATCCCACAGATTGAAAGTAGCCCGCTGGTTGAGTATGTTACCCCCAACGGGCTATATTATCTCGACGTAACCCCAAATGATCCCCAAGGCTCACAGTTATGGGGGCTGCACAATTTCGGACAGAGTGGCGGTACCGTTGACGCGGATATCGATGCGCTGGAAGCATGGGACATTACCACCGGCAGCAACGAGGTGGTCATTGCCGTGATCGACTCTGGGGCCCAGCTTAACCATCCGGACCTGGCGGCCAACTTATGGACCAATCCGGGCGAGATCCCCAATAATGGCATAGATGATGACAATAATGGTTTTGTGGATGATGTTCACGGCTGGGACTTCTCCTCCAACGACAATGACCCGTCGCCGGTAGGTGGTGCTTGTGGTGGTCACGGGACTCATACCGCCGGTACAATTGGAGCGGTGGGCAACAACGGTGTGGGGGTAACTGGTGTTAACTGGAATGTCAAGCTTATGCCATTGAAGGCCTTTAGTATTGTCTTTGGGAGCTTTTGTTCGGCCAGTGATGCCGATTTGATTGCGGCGGTTGACTATTACACGCTGATGGGTGTACGTATTTCCAGCAATAGCTATGGCGGCGGCGGGTTCAATCTGGCTATGCAAGACGCCATTCGCGCGTCTAACAGTGTTTTTGTGGCTGCCGCCGGTAACGAAGGTTCTAACAACGACTCTACCCCTCAATATCCGTCGAATTACGACTTGGATAATATCATTTCCGTAGCAGCCACGGATCGAAATGACAATCGGGCCAGCTTCTCCAACTATGGCATAAACACGGTAGATCTGGGGGCACCGGGTGTGGATATTCTCAGCACCCTACCCAATAGTAAGTATGGCAATCTATCAGGAACATCTATGGCTACGCCCCATGTGGCCGGTGTAGCCGGCCTACTCTTGGCCCAAGACCCCGATCTAACTGTCTATGAAGTCAAGTGGCGTATTTTAAATGGTGTGGATAACATAGGTCTGCCGGTGGTGACCGGCGGCCGGCTGAATGCCTTCAATACATTGCAATTTGGTCTATCCCAGCCGACTGTGGCAGTAGATGTTACGCCGCTGGGTTCGACCGTCGTAACCCCCGGTGAAACGATCTTAATTAAAGTTACTGTGACAAACAATGGGCAAAGTTCAATCGATGGGACATTTAACTCTTATGTTCGCCTTGAAGATGGTCGCGAGATACGCAAAACATCGAAAACCGGCACGTTAAGCCTGGGTCAGACAAAAAATATCACCCAGACTGGCCAGATACCACCGACTATGGCTCCAGGAACGACTTTTGATGTTTTTTATCAAGTTGAAACAGCGGTTAGTTTTGATGAGGACTCAGTAGAATACACGGTTGGTTCAACCTTTACCGGTGCGGGCTTGTCGGACGACGTCTATCTGCCGGTTCTTCAGGTCGATTAGCCCTTGCAATGTAAATAAATGTAGGAAAAGTTGGCTCGGAAATTAAATAACTTTTCTATTTTGGAAACAGCAAATGGTAATTGGTCATCAGGGATTGGGTAACCGATTACCATTTGCTGTTTGCCTGGCTCGAAGGTCAAACTTGTTAAATCGTCATTCCTAAGTAAACTGCCAGAAGACAAAAGAAAGTAAAGCCGGAACTTTTTAAATTAAATAAGTGATGCCACCAAGAACAGGTCAAATTTCAGACGTGGACTGGGGCAAGCCAGCATACTAAAGAACCTGAATGAATGATACCCGAAACAGCCTCCAAAATCTTCGGAACACGAGAGGGATGGTATAGCGTTAATAGGAGAAATAAAGAATGCTAAGCAGAGCAAAGACGGTATTATTAGTGCTAGTTGGATTGCTGGTGATGATGAGTGGTTCAACCTATGCTAAACCCAGTCAGCAACTGGAACGACCCGAATTTGTACCCGGCGAAGTGCTGCTCAAGTTGAAAGATGGAGTTAAGGTTGATCGCATTAACGAACTTCACCGCCAGTTCAACACCCAAACCCTCCGGTATTTTCGTAACAGCCACATTTTCCACGTCAAATTGCCTGCCAGCTTGACAGTGGTTGAAGCCATCAGACGTCTCCAAAAACATCCCTTAGTCGAGTATGTCGTTCGTAACAGCCTCTATTATTTAGATACAACCCCCAACGACCCCCAGTATGACCAACTATGGGGACTGAATAACACTGGGCAAAGCGGCGGTACGGCTGACGCCGACATCGACGCGCCGGAAGCATGGGATATCACCAGCGGCAGCAGCGATGTGGTCATTGCCGTCATCGACTCCGGAGCCGACCTAACCCATCCCGACCTGGCCGCCAACTTATGGACGAATCCGGGTGAGATCCCCAATAACGGGATCGATGATGACAACAACGGTTTTATCGACGATGTCCACGGCTGGGACTTCTCTTCCAACGATAATGATCCGTCGCCGGTGGGCCGGGCTTGTCAAGGGCATGGGACGCACACAGCCGGCACCATTGGCGCGGTGGGCAATAACGGCGAAGGGGTGACCGGGGTTAATTGGAATGTTAAGATTATGCCCTTAAAGGCGTTCAAAGTCTCTTTATTAATACTTTGCTCGGCTAGTGAGGGCGATCTGATTGCCGCCATAGAATATCATACCATGATGGGCGTCCACATCTCCAGCAACAGTTGGGGGGGGAGTAATTTCAGTCAGGCCACCCGCGACGCCATCCGCGCGTCTCATAGTGTTTTTGTAGCCGCCGCCGGCAACGGCGGCTTAGATGGTCGGGGCGATAATAATGATACGACGGCCAACTATCCGTCAAACTATGATTTGGACAACATCATTGCTGTAGCGGCCACGGACCGAAATGACGATCTGGCCAGCTTTTCCAACTATGGGACGACCACAGTTGACCTGGGCGCGCCCGGGGTGGACATTCTCAGCACGCTGCCCAACGGTAAATATGGTCAGCTATCAGGGACATCGATGGCTACTCCCCACGTGGCCGGGGTAGCCGGTCTGCTTCTAGCCCAAGATCCCCATTTGACCATTAATGAAATTAAATGGCGTATTTTAAACGGCACTGATAACGTGGGACTGCCCGTACTGACTGGCGGCCGGTTGAATGCATTTAAAGCGTTGCAGTTCGGTCTATCCCAGCCGACAGTAACCGTAAACGTAACGCCTCTAGGTTCGACCGACGTATTGCCAGGCGACCCGATTGCCGCCCAATTTGATTTAACCAACAATGGGGCAAGTTCAGTCAGCGGCACATTCAAAGCCTATGTTCGTCTTGAGGATGGTCGTGAGGCGGCTAGAAATCCTGTGCCTGTAACCCTAAATCCGGGGCAGACGATGACCATCAATCAATCTGCGCAACTGCCGGCTCACCTTCAACCAGGAATGGCCTTTCAGGTTTTTGGTCAAGTGGAAACGCCGACCAGTTTTGATGAGGATGAGGTAGACTATCTCGTCGGTTCCGTGATTTCCGGTCCTGAGCCGTTTTCCCCAGTTTATCTTCCGATTATTCAAGCCCAATAACCTTTACTTTTCTCTTTAACTACATAACTCATATGGCCATTCTTCTATTTTTTGCTCGATATCTTTGATAACACTATAATTCTCAATTTGTTAGTAAAAGAACAAACGATAAAGATAGTCATATGGCTGTTGAGACCTTAAATACCAACGAAATCATACCGGAACCAAATCTTCAATCAAACTCCGAGCCGCGCCCGCTCGGTTCTGAATTCTCATCTCCGGCCCATGAATTGGCCATCTCAGTTCGCAATATTAGCAAAATGTACCCCCTTTATGATGATCCCCAGGATCGACTCAAACAGTCCCTCTGGTATGCTCTCCCTCAGTTCTTACGGGGCAACAAGGTGCGCCAGTTTTATCGTGACTTTTGGGCCTTGCGCGATGTGTCTTTTGAAATCAAACGGGGCGAGGCCTTGGGGGTGATTGGCCTTAATGGGAGCGGCAAAAGCACCCTCTTGCAGATCATTGCCGGGACGCTGGCCCCAACCACAGGCGAGGTAGAGGTCACCGGCCGGGTAGCGGCTTTATTGGAATTGGGCAGCGGGTTTAACCCGGAGTTTTCAGGTCGGGAAAATGTCTACCTCAACGGCTCGATCCTGGGGGTTAGTCAAGAGGAGATGGAGCGGCGCTTTGATGAAGTGGTTGACTTTGCCGAAATTGGCGAGTTTATAGACCAGCCGGTCAAACTGTATTCGTCCGGCATGAAAATGCGTTTGGCCTTTTCGGTGGCTGTAACGGTTAATCCTGATATCTTGATAGTAGATGAAGCCTTGTCGGTGGGCGACTTTGCCTTTAGCCAGAAATGTTTACACCATCTGGAAGGCTTACGCGAACGGCAGATGACCCTTCTGCTTGTCTCTCACGATATTCGGCTGATCAAAAATTACTGTACAACAGCTCTATACCTTGATAGCGGCCATCAGCTAGCCTTAGGAGAATGTGAGGCGGTTACGGAAGCGTATTTGAAAGACATTTACGCCCGAAGGCAAAGTGCTATTAAACAGGAAAGAAAAAATCAAGTCACCTGGAAACAAAATAGCCATAATGGTACTACTTTCGGGACAGATCACGGGGAGATCGTTGAATTTTCTTTGTGGAACGAGGATGAAGAAACCGATACTTTCTACCAAGGGGATACGCTGACGTTAAAGATAACGGCTTTGGTGGATGAAACCATTGCCAATCCTAATATCGTTATGCAATTACGTGATGAACGCGGTTATGCCATTTATGGTACAGACACGATCGCCGCGAAGTTATCATTTCCTGCCGTAGAACCAGGTCGAAGAAAAATTGAAGTCGCCTTTAGTTTTGAAGTTAACTTGGCCGCTGATCGGTATAGTTTAGCGCTGGGCCTTAATGATTACTTCAGCGACCATATTTCTTTTTTACATGAAAAAATAGCCGGTGCGTTGATGTTTCAGGTGTTGCCAAGCCCTAAACGGTTTCATGGGGTTATTGATTTGAAGGCCACTTGTGTAAAACTTCCAGACTCCGTTTTAACCAGATAGCGGTTTTTTGAACGGAGACTCGACCCTGTGACACATATTGAGGACCAACTATCCCCCAGCTTTAATCACTCCCCCCTTCCGCAACTAGGAAGGGTTATTGTCGGTTGTGTGGCTGATAATAATCCTAAATATCTGGCTCAAGCGCTGCGCCTGCTATCCTCGATGCGTTGGTTTGGTGGCCGAATGGCCGAAGTAGATTTTTTTGTTTGTATTGTCGATGAGGCGGATCAGACCTATGTTCATAAGTTTGAGCAGCTAGGGGCGTCAGTCCGCATCGTGCCCCGCTTTAGCTCTCATCATCCTCCCTCAAACAAACTTCGTTTTCTGGCCCTGCCCGAACTTAACGCCTATGACACCATAATCTTACTCGACTGTGACACGGTAATTGTTCAAGATCCCCTGCCTTATTTAACTGGTCAGGTCTTTCAGGCCAAAATCGCCGATTTACCCACGGTGCCTCATGACATACTTCGAAGGGTATTCGAACATTTTGAGTTGGAGATGCCCCCGCAAAATTATCAATGTAATCCCGTCAGAGCTTCAACAATTTGGTATTGCAACGCGGGTGTTTTAATATTTCCTTACCCTATTCTGCAAAAGTTGGGGCCGGTTTGGGAAACGTACAATAACGCATTATTAGAGCGTCTTGATCTGCTCGAAACTCATACCTTCCTTTGCGAACAGGTCAGTTTGGCTCTGGCTTTTGCTGCTCAGCCGGCGCCATTTAACGAGTTGCCCTTAGCCATGAATTTTCCCTTGAATCTCACCGACTGGGCCGATGTCACTGTAATGGAGCAGGTTGATCCCATCATTTTGCACTATCATAACTGCATCGATGTACTTGGCTACCTCCGAGCCTCGCCCTATCCAAAAGTTCAAAAGCGAATTGAGCAGTTCAATCAACAGTTACATGAACATCGCCGCCACAGTTTTGATAATCAGACGTTTTGGGATTACCGTTACTGGCATAATCCTGATTTGGGTTCAGGGATCGGTTCGCGGGGGCCAGCCATTACCTATAAACAGGAGACCCTGCAGCGGATAGAAAAATTATATCAGCCTGACTCTATTCTTGATATAGGCTGTGGCGATCAAATGGTTTCTCAGGTATTATCAGATGCTATTTATACCGGAGTTGATCTTTCGCCGGTCATTATTGAGCGCAATCGCCTCAATTACCCGCAGCGAAAATTTATTGCTGGCGATGTGCTCAATTTGGACTTGCCTCCAGCTGATTTCGTCATTTGTCTGGATATGCTGATTCATCTTAATAGCGAATCGCGCTACCAGGCGACTGTAGCCTGCCTTGTTGAACTGACTCAACATGTTGGCTTGATATCAGGCTATGAGACCCCTCCTACTGATCCGCCTGACATCACTTTTTATTACGAGCCATTGAGCCAGACGCTACTACAAGCCGGTGCTCGTGAGTTGCAAGCTGTTGGTCATTATAAAAACGTGACATTATGGGCTTTTAAAACGGACACTTCTACAAGAAGCCCGTTGTTGGCAGATCCCCCGGCAGCCTTGCTGCACAAACCCCTCTTTGTTGCGGGTTGTATGCGGAGCGGTACAACGTTATTAGCCGATTTAGTGGGTGAATTTCAGGGAGTTGTTCACTGCCCTTTTGAGTTAAAACATATTTGGTCTACTGTTGGCCAGGTAGCTATGGCTTCACCTCGCACTCGCGATACCGAATGTCTTCAACTTGGCGCAGCCGATGTTCAACCAGGTCAGGCCGAAAAGTTAGCTCAAGCTTTCCGAGCAGAGATGATGAAATACAAAAAATTAGAAGATCAGCCTAACCTAATCTTCTTAAATAAGAATCCGCATCTCTGTAACAAACTTCCGTTTGTTAATGGCTTATTCCCGGATGCGCGCTTTATTTGGATCTATCGCCATTTGCCTCAAGTGGTGGCCAGCCTGAAGGTGTTGTTTGAACAGGTCAATCAGCGCCAGCAAACCTGGCATTACTGGCCTGAACCTCAACCACAGGTGATGGCGCGGTGTTGGCAAGCCTTTCATTTCGAACCGCCGCCGGCCGAAGTAGACCCCGCTCGCTGTTTTCCGGGCGGAGATATTAAATATTTGGCCGAATATTGGTTAGAAAATAATCAAGCTATCGCCGAATTTTTTCAATATTTACCGGTTGACCAAAAATTGGCGGTGCGCGAAGAAACATTAATCGAACAGCCTGAAGATCAACTGGCCCGTTGTCTAGCCTTTTTGGGGTTGCCTCTGGATAATATGGTTAATGATCTGGATAGTCTGGACCCTACTCGCAATCAACTTTGGCCGTCACAGCTCACAATGACTGAAAGCCTCTCCTTGTTTGAGTTCGTGGCAGCTCACGCTCAACAAATTGAGGCGTTGTTTCCTGATGAGAACCGTGCCGCTCTGTACCGAGACCAGTTAGCGGCCTTGTTACTGGTCTCTAACCCTAATACTATAGAAGCTTCACCAGCTACCCTCATTCCAGAACAAGAGTTGACAGCGCTCCGAACAGAAATGGCCGCGTTGACGGCTGAGCGTAATGATTACCAATTGCAACTTACTACAATATTTAATACCCGGGCTTGGAAACTCATGACCAAAGCCTGGTTGGTGAGCGGTTCTGTTCGAAAATTAAAGACCTTAATCCGTAATAAGTTGGTCTAAAATTATAAGACTTGGGAATTCTGTTAAAATGTCGAAACAATTGATCATCACCGGAATGCATCGTTCCGGCACCTCGTTAGTGACAAATGTAATCCAGGAAACTGGAGTCCATATTGGCGAAAATCTGCTTGGTAGTTATAAAGGTAATAAGCACGGTCATTTTGAGGATTTCGATTTCCTGTATCTTCATGAAAATATTCTACGCCGTTTTGGTGAAACCCCATTTACTCAAACCCGGTTAACGCCAAATCAAATTATGACAACAGAGCGTGACATGGCTTTGCACCTTATTAAACAGCGAGAAGCCTATCAACTTTGGGGGTGGAAAGACCCCCGCACGGCTCTTTTCCTGGACTTTTGGCACGATCTCCTGCCGGATGCCACCTATATCTTTGTCTATCGTCATCCGTTTGAAGTTATATCATCTTTAGTGAGACGCGGCACAGATATTGAAATTCTAGCTGCGCCACACATAGGGCTGCAAGCCTGGCAGACTTACAATCAGGCTATTTTGGATTTCTATCAACAGCACCCGGAAAATTCTATTTTATGTAATATTCACAGTTTAATATCAAACATTCCCTCCTTTGTAAATTTGATTGCTAAAAAGTTTAAACTTTCATTGAAGGCCGGTCAATCACAGAAACTGTTTGACCCGCATGAGTTCCATCGATTTAGTTTGGCCTATACGCCTCAAGTCATGGAATTACTAGAACTAATTTCACCAAACGTTGCCACGCTTTATAATGAACTTGAAAAACACGCCAATATACCCCATCTGACCTTGAAACAAGATGACCTGACTCCCGTTTTAAATCGGGATACTTTAGATAAAATAGCCCATTTGCGTACGCGTATCATGTTACAAGAAATAAACGCTCACTTGATCATCTTTGAACTATTGGCTCTGCTGGACCCTGAGGCCGTTTTAGGGATCCCTTCAAGAGCTAAAGAATTGAGTCAAGAGTATAGTCGAATTAAGACGGACTATATGGTTTTGTTAGTTCAAACCAGTCATCCTCCCACAGGTTGAGCTTCAAAAACTGTATATGACCTTGCCGAGTAATTATTTCAAAGCGAATATAAGGTATGGGAGAGATGACGCTCATACTATGAGGAATATGCATCCTGCTTCGGCCTGCCCTAATATTGTCAGGGATTAGTCGCTGTGCGGTTAATGTAACTTGGTTCTTTTCTCGTCTATTTATCCGCACTCTATTGCCACCCGACCAGTTAACTACTGTTTAAATTCTTCTACGTAAAGCCAATCGCCATTAACTAATTCACAATATTTATTGTTGTTTTTTCCGTTTATTCCGAATAATAACTCAACCTGCCACGAGTAAGGAAAAAAGTGAACATGTAGGTCAAAAGTATATTGATAGGGGCGTTGTCTTGGCAGGACGACTATAAGCCTTTTTTTAGTAACTCTACGTAATTCACGTATGGCTTGGTGAATGTCGAACACATGCTCCAGAGTGTGGGTGCAAATGACCGTATCAAATTTATTATCCCCATAATGAAGCCGCTCAATATTAACCTCATCCCATTGAATATCAGGAGAGGAACGTTTTAATGCTTCTGGAATGGTGTAGTCAGCGCCAGTAACAGAAAATTTACGGCTCAATCTCTTGGCTAGATATCCTCGACCACAAGCAATATCTAAAACAGTCCTGCCAAGGGATAAATTCTCTATCTTTTCAACACAAGCAGGATTTAAGTCGGTGGGTCTTTGAATATGTGAGGAGCTTGAATTTATATAATAAGTTTTAAGACTATCTTCGGTGAACTTGTTTATGTCGCCTTTAAAGTCAATGAACCATAAATAGCCGCGACCCAATGCCAGTCGCAACAATAGTTTCATGACTAACCGATTATCTCGGATAATTGGCGGTAGTAATTGGTCAAGAATAAAATGAATAATAAGCGTAGTGTTTCGATTTAATGGCATGTTATAAATTTAGTGTCTTATGGGTCATGTTAGTAAGATAGTCAGAGAAGCGTCATCAAGGGTATAACCGGCTCCTCTGGTCATTTTATCAGATGTTAGCTTACTGATAGTAAGAAGGTCCCTGTCACGCGTGAAACTAAAGTAGCGAAAAAAGAGTTCACTTTAGATCCTGATTAAAATCTATTGTGCTTTTTGAGGTATTTATAAAATAGGGTGGTCTGTTTTTTAACTCCTCATACATTCTTTCGATATAGAGCCCCAGTTGTCCTAAGCCAAACATAATGAATGTCCCTGTCATCAGAATAAGGATAATCACGGTGGTAAATCCTGTTACAGCCCGACCAGACAGTTTATCGAAGAGGGCGATACCTCCGAATATTAAGGTGCAGGCAAAGTAAACGACTGCGAGTATGCTAATGAGGTGCAATGGGCTTGATGTGAAACTGGAAATCGCAGTCGACCCCAATTTGAATAATGCTACCTTACTCCAGGATGAGTTGCCGCTCACGCGTGGTGGAACCTCAAAGTAAATCTTCGCTGTAGTAAATCCCATCCAAATGATCATGCCTCTAAAGAAACGTCTTCTTTCGGGTAATTGACAGTAATGATCAACGACCACTCGATCAAGAAGCATAAAATCAGAGATATTCTCGATATCAAGTTTGGTCAGATTCTTGAATAACCAGTAAAAAGCAAACGCTGAAAACTTGGAGATGATGCTTTCTTGGCCGCGCACCGCTTTGCAAGCCACCACAACTTTTGCCCCTTCTTCCCAATGTTTTATCATCTTGGGTAATAATTGCTCAGGGTGTTGGCCATCTCCATCCATAACTATGACCGCATCACCTTTGGCATAGACTAGGCCGGCATGAATTGCTGCTTCCTTCCCAAAGTTGCGATTGAAGGCTATTATCCTGATTTGGTTATGGTATTTACATAGGTTATGAAGTATATCAAGGGTTGCGTCGCTAGAACCATCATCAATAGCTACAATTTCGAAATCGCTAACGTCTAAGGCGCTGCATTGTTTGTGTATAGCTGGTAGGGTATCTGTTATTGTTTCTTCTTCGTTATATAAAGGAACAACAACCGATAAAAATGGCTTTTTAGCGTCAGATATATTGATATTATGGGTCATGATATTATCGGGACTACTATTCACGAAGAGCCTCTTGTAACTTGACCCCCTATTAATCAAACAGGGCGTTTAAATTGTAGGGTTTAGAATATAAGCGTCGTAATGATCAGCGAAGCTGCTATGGGTAAAAAAAAACAGCGTTGTATTAATAAACCTACACGAACTACCGGTAATAAACTGACAAGAGGTATAACGAGACATATTGCTCCGGCAATTAACCCAAGCTTGGTCAACAGATCGAGCCGGGTAAAGGTTAAGAGGAGTACAATATCCCAGGAAAAAATAACCCAGGGTGTTAGATTACTGGTAGTGAGTAGCTCATAGCTAGCGGGCGACGTAAAATAATCTAACGGAGAGTACAAGATAGATTGAATGAGTAACAAGGGGGCGTCAATTAGTTCAAACCACCAGCCCAAACTGGGGCGGTATATGAAAATGACCAATATGATGAGGGTCAGATTGCTGAAAATAACCTTGGCCTGAGGAAATCGATTTATCTGAAACGCTGCCATTTGATTGTATTTCTTTACAAAAAACGTAATCTTTTCTATCACCATATCTAAACTATCTTGATATATTTTTCAGGAATTTTCTTTTTAGAGAAAGGAGAAAGGAGTAGAGGTAGAAAGATATCAGGGTTGAAGCCAGCCTAACTGAAAAACCCGAAAATTCAAAGTACGGGGGTCGTTAGGAGTCGATAAGCCGCCGCCTTCGACGTGCAGCCGGAATAGTTGGGTTCCCTCCACATCAAATGGCGGCAGCGAGATCGAAACTATCTCTCGCTTTTGGACTTGTGTCTGAGCCACGGCTTGTCCTTTGTTGTTTTGCAGGTACAAAGTAAACGGTTGGGAGCCTAGCCCCGGGCCTGGTTCGACCTCCAACCTTAATAGACGTTGAGCGCCAGCCGGTGCAGTGACCACAATCTCGGCGTCGTTGTTTACCCAGCGAAATATTTCTCCGTCAAACCTTTCCAGAGGATACCAATTCTTGCCCAAGAAGAAATCGTTTGGCGTTGATGCGGCTGTGTTCGGAGGTGTTGAACCATCCTGCGAATGAACGATATCCTCTAATGCTGTGACCTCAAAGACATTCCGGTCCAAAATATTTCGAATACCAAGCGGTAGACGAGCCTTGATGCGTTCAACGACCGGCACAAAGCGATTAGGTGGGGCATCAACCGGCCCCCGGATCGAATCATCCAGTACGATGCCGTATCGATCAAAGAGGGTGCTTAAGTTGTAGGGTTTAGAAAATAAGCGTTTCTGACCATTATCTACCCAGATGGCCAGAGAAGCGTCATCGAGGGTGTAACCAATTTCTCTGACCATCCTATTCAGATTGTAAATAGAAATTCGCCAATTTTGGCAGGGTTGATTACGAGTTGCGTTTCCGTTATTTTTGCCGAATATGTAAATAAAACAATCTGTGTCGTGCAGATTATCAGAAAATTCAAAGCGTAATTGGCTGGGATTAGGTTGGGATATATTTTTTATCAAGTCCAGATTTTTTTGATTTGGAGGGATATCCCTTTTGGTTGAGCCAAGAGCTTGCAGGTTGCTGTCGATAGGAATTCTGTTTGCTAAATCGTGATATTCCATTTGACCTGGTACAGATATAACCCGTGTGCCCCAAAAACCTTTATCCAATTTCGTCAAGTATACCCAGTGACTATAGAGTCGTGATGCAGCTCGATTGTATGGTGCTCTTATGTCTATATAAGCGCTATTATGACCTTGGAGGATAGCTGTTGGCAGCATTTTATCAACCAATATAAAGGGAGGATAGTTGATGTAGTGAAGCGTTGATGACACACTGGCAATGAAGATGATGATATAGATCACGGTTTTGCCGATATTCGATACAATTAACCGGGAAAGATAGGCCGTAGTGATCAGCGAAGCTGTTATTGGTAAAAAGAACCAGCGTTGATGTAACAAACCTACACGAACTACCGGTAATAAGCTGATAAGGGGTACAACGAGACATATGGCTCCGCCAATTAAACCCAACTTGGTCAACAGGTCAAGCCGGGTAAAGGTTAAGAGGAATACAATGATGACAGCGGATACAATTAAGAGCGAGGCGGTTTCGTTTCCAAAAAAGGTAGAGATGATGTTGAAAATAGCTTCCGATAAAGGTAAAGGCGATCCGAAAAGCTCTGGTATATCAGCAGAGGTGTACCCGCCCAGGCTCCCTCGCAGCATATAAAATCGCCATATCAGGTACAGCGCGGTGACCACCGCGTAGGGTAGGATCAAAATAATTCGGCGTTTGAGGGGGCCGGGGAGGAGAAAAAAAATAATGGCCGGCAGGGGCACATAAACCTCTTTGGCGGTGGTGCTCAAACCATACAATATAGCAGCAAGGATGATCCAGCCAAAATGGTTGTTTTCATTAAAGCGCAAGACACAAAGTAGACTCAACAAACATAGGATCATGCCTTCGATATAATGGCGATTAATTAAGGTTATGGCCAGTTCAATAGCAGCCGACGAGGCGATGACGGCCAAAGAAAAAAGCAATGCGGCTAATAATGACCGGGTAACTTTATAAATTAACCGGTGGATTAGGAGCATCATAATGATAAATGAGAGCAAATGATGGACTCTAAAACCCACCGGATTGAGTCCAAATAAGGTGTAGTCAATATCCCAGGAAAAAATAACCCAGGGTGTCAGATTGCTGGTGGTGAGCAGCTCATAGCTAGCGGGCGACGTAAAATAATCTAACGGGGAGTACAAGATAGATTGAATGAGTAACAAGGGGGCGTCAATTAGTTCAAACCACCAGCCCAAACTGGGGCGGTATATGAAAATGACCAATATGATGAGGGTCAGATTGCTGAAAATAACCTTGGCCTGGGGAAATCGATTAACTAATGGAACTCTAATATCAACTCCTGCCATTAAATTGTATCTCTTGAATAACTTCACGTCCATAGTTGTGTTCAAAGTTGTATTAAGGTTGCTGTTTTAGGCCCAAATAGACTAAACCCTCCAATTGGAGACCGAGCCAGGCCAGCCAATAACTTTGACAACGACCAGGTCGGCTGGACTATTCCGACCATCACCGTTTCACCTAGATAAATTGATGAGCTATCTCAATCGGCTGGCGGTAGCGACATTCGAACAACTGGGTGCCATCCGGCTCAAATTCAACTTTGGTGAC
Source organism: Anaerolineales bacterium (assembly GCA_020634935.1). Taxonomy (GTDB): domain Bacteria; phylum Chloroflexota; class Anaerolineae; order 4572-78; family J111; genus JAGRBY01. The sequence continues at coordinate 37,980 of JACKAT010000016.1, read as the reverse complement.
GCCGTCGGCCTTGAAGCCGACCCGCTCATAAAAACGTTTGGCCGGCTCATTGCCCTCCAGTACCCACAACAACAGTTCTGAAAACCCATTCTGATGCAGCACCGCTTTGGTGGCTTCAACCAGCGCCCGGCCGTATCCCCGGCCCCAGCTTTCCGGGTGCAAATAAATGGCGTAAATCTCCCCCACTTCCTGCCGATTCACATCTTTATCCCGCGTTGCCCCGCACATTACAAACCCTTCCACCTGCCCGTCTGCTTCCAGAACCAGGACATGGCCCTTGGTTTGAACCAACCACGTCTGCCAATTTTCCTGCCGATTTTCGACCGATAGATTATCGAGCATGGTATCCGGCAGTATCCCTCGGTAGGCGGCTTGCCAGGAGGCCACGTGTACCTCGGCAATGCGTCTGGCATCGGTCAGTTGAGCCTCTCGAACGGTAATCACTTTGATTAAGCCTTATCTAACCGGCATCAATAAAACGGTTCCCCACGTCGTCGGATTTTGCCAGTCTCGATTAGGCGAGGTGGAAATAATACATTGTTGGGCATTGCTCCCCGGTGTGTCGTTGTCGCTGACACTGACCACTACGCCGATCTTATCGCCTTGACTTCGTCCAAAACCCAGACTCTGCCAGGGTATGGCCGCTTCTAGAAAATAGCCGCTGTCAGTCGGCGTTACGGCCACGGCGGCATTGACTAACGGTCTGGAAGCCAGCGAACTTAACTGCCAGAAGGCGGCGCGCGGCCCGCCGGTATTGGGCAAAAAGTCGATTTGAACATCATCGGCGCTCAGTTTGGCTTCGTCAAAATCGCTGTTCAAATCCAAATCGAGCAGTAATTGAGGCGAGTCCCCCAGGAAAAGACGCTCATCCGCTCCCGTATAGGTTACCAACCCGTCATCATTAACTATGAATGCTGCGTAGAGAAATTCTTTGTCAAAGGCTAACTGCATCCGAGCGCTCAAGTCAGTCAGATTGCCAGCATTGGGAAATCGCGTTGAACAGCCTTCATCGTGGGTGATAGTATCTAACGTGGTCCAGCCGAGACCCCATTGAGCCAACTCATCCCAATCGTCGGTCTCGCCATCGATGATGATGGGACCGATGGAGCTATCAGGCCCGACAAACGGCGCCTGGAAACTACCGTTTTCCGATGAGCGATCGGCCGAAGTCGCCAGAATATTGACCACAGCATCGCTTTGCAGATTCTCGGTGATGGGGCGTACCTGAATTTGATCGACCACATCTCGCGTTTCGCCGGGGGGCGTCAAGCTCAGCCCTAAAAAACAGGCATCGCCCAGCGCCAGGCGAGCGCGATAGAAAAAGCGCTGATGCCGCAGGCTGAGCGTTTTGATTTCGCCGGGGCCGGCATCTAATAGTACCCGCCCAATTTCATCATCGACCGCGTCAAAGACCTGCAACGACCCATTACCGGCCGCAGTCCGGTTAAACACTCCCACATCGAGCGCCTGGACTCGGGCTTGCACGGCGTTGAAATCCAGATCGATCACGCCGTTAACCACGGCCACATCCTGCACCCCATCCCCGTTGCAATCTTCCAGCGTATAACTGGGGCTGCCAAAAATTCCCTGCGGATCAAATGTCACCGTAACTGCGCCCTGCGTATCCCGGCCAAACTCAAACGGCGTACCGGGCGGAACGAGGTAAGTGATCCCGCCGGTATCGGCCAGAATGTTGGCCGGCGCTAACAACAGTTCGCTCAGCATCACCTCCGGGTCGCTGTTGCGGGCCTGGCCTAACCAGGCTTCGCCATTCTTGCCGGAAGCGATCACCGGCCCCGGCGCTCCGACCGGCGTTACCCAGCGGGCTTCCCCTGTAGTTAATGTTTCGGTGGCGTCTCCGGCCGTTACTTGCAGATCGCCGGCCTTGGCTTCCAGCGCCACAATCCATTCCAGCCCGTTCTCCGCCTCGGTAATAACGGCAAAACGGGTGCCGGTCGCTTGGACCAAGGCATAAGTGGTTTGCACGGTTAATCGCTGCTGCCGGTTGGCATCCTCGGCCAGATCAAATATGACGATACCGCCATTTTGCCGTATCTCCATCTCGACGGTCTCGGCTTCCGGTAGATATTCCTCTACCCGCACCTCGCTGCCTTTGAGCAGTTCCATTGTCAACTGCTCGCCAACCCGAACCAGCGCCCGGCCGTCGTGATCGACGGCCGCCGCCTGATCCGGCGCTAGCGGCGCCTGCTCCAGCACCCGCACCGCTCGGCGCTGCTCCCCTTGCCCGGCAAATACGCCATCGCGAGCCGCTTCCAACACAATCCGATTCTCATCCTGTCCATTTTGATACAAAGTTTGATCTGGACCCAGAACCACATTGTTCGCAGTACACGCCGCTAACCAAATCGGCCACACCAGAAGCCATACCCGCAGAATTTTTCCCGGAGACATTAAGCCCTCCATTAGCTTGACAATGGTCCATCTCATTGTCATTTACAAAGTTCCCAAAGATAACTAACATCGGATTTTACTATACCTCATATGAAACGCAATAAATGGGTATAGTCAAGTTTAACGGCTCAAATGACCAGCGCTTTAGACCAAATACAGAACGCCGAAAAGAATCCAGCGCGATAATTGGCGCGATTGAAGGCAGGCCCTCTGTTTCCGGCGCCACAGTCGGACCGGTTAGAGTCGATTTGGGGTCTTTTCCGTTTGTCGCCAAGGGCGGCTGCGGGTATAATCGCCGTTATTATGACGACAATCCGCACCTTTATCGCCGTCGAACTGCCGGACAACGCCCGTCAGATCATAACCCAATTGCAAAGCCGGCTCAAAGGGCTGGCTCCACCCCACACCGTGCGTTGGACAGCGTCCCAAAATATCCATCTAACCCTTCATTTTTTGGGCGATATCCAAAGCGACGAACTTGACCAGATCAATAACGCCCTCCAAACCTCAACCCAGACTGCCCAATCATTTTCTCTAACGCTGGGGGAGTTGGGCTGCTTTCCCAATATGCGCCGCCCGCGTATCCTCTGGGTCGGCGTTCACGGCGAAACCCAGCCGTTGATCGCCCTTCACCGCCGTTTGGGCGTCGCACTCCAGACGGCTATCAACTTCACCCCAGAGTCGCGGCCCTACGCCCCCCATTTAACCATCGGTCGCGTCAACTCCGGCGGGCCGGCGCGTCACATCCCACAGTTGAGCCAAATGCTGGCAACAGAGCAAGCCGTGGGCCGGCTCGTTACATTTGAAGTTGACCATATCAGCCTGATCAAAAGCGAACTTAAACCCACCGGCTCTATTTATACGCCTCTAACCCGCGTTTCCCTCAACCCTCGGTCCTAAAAGCCGGGCCTTTTCTCAATTCTGAAGCCGATTGCGGCCCATAAATATAATCAACTTAATAACCAAGGAGTAATAATGAGCGATAAACCTAAAACAGGTCTGATAGTTTGGCACGATTTGACGGTGGCAAACGCCGAGGAAATTAAAAATTTCTATAGTGAAGTAGTCGGCTGGCAGGCGGCGTCCCATGATATGGGTGATTATCATGACTTCAACATCTCGACCCCGGATGGCGAAGACATTATCGCCGGTATCTGTCACGCTCGCGGCAGCAACGCCAGCTTGCCGCCTGCCTGGCTGATCTATGTTACGGTCGAAGACGTGGCCGCCAGCGCCCAGCGCTGTCTAGAACTCGGTGGCAAAATCATTGATGGGCCGCGCTCGATGGGCGAGACGAACTTTTGTGTTATTCAAGACCCGGCGGGCGCGGTGATGGCTTTGCTAAGCTAGTTCACTATACTACCTGCTCATACAGCCGCAGCAACTGTTCAACCACCACCGCCAAGCTAAACCGAGTCTCAACCATTTGTCGCGCCTGCTGCGACCAGGTGTGGTAGCGCTCGCTATCCTCAATCGCCGCCAACACCTGCGCCGCCAGCGTCTCGACCGCCCAATCCGCCGGCTGGCAAGCCACTTCCGGCACAACCCCAACCGGCGTCCCTATCACCGGCAGCCCGCAGGCCATCGCTTCCAAAACCGCCATCCCTTGCGATTCGTGCCACGACGTTTGGACATACAGATGACGGTCATGGTAAAGCTGAGGCACTTGTGGGTAGGCAATCTTTTTGTGCCAAACCACATTCTGAGTTATATTGAGCTGCTCGGCCAGCGCCCGGAGTGGGTTTTCTAAAGGTCCACTCCCGGCCAGATGAACTGTAGCCGTGGGGCAGCGCTGAACTACCCGCTCAACTATTTCTAACAGCAGCGCCTGATTTTTGACCGGAATCAGCGAAGCGGCTTGAACTAAGCTCGGCGGGCCGGGCGATCGAACGGCGCTCACCGGTCGAAATCGCTCGATATCAACGCCGGCGGGCATGTAGGTGACTTTGCGGCCCGGTAAACCGAGCTGCTCGGCTTGCCCAACCTGATAAGCTGAGTTAGCCTGAATGGCGACGGCTTGACGCAAGGCATAGCCAACCATCAGCCGCCGCGACAAAATACGCTGCGCTCCATATTCGATCTGGGGTAGATTGGTCAAATCCCAGCCGCCCAGCCGCACCACCAGCGGCCGGCGGATGATCTGCGCCGCCAGCGCCGCGGCCAAACCCGGTTCGTCGGCCCAAAAAGCGTGGATCAGATCGAACGGGGTGCGTCGATGCTGCCGGACAATGGCCCCGGCTGTTTGCCCGTAAATGGCCGCCGACCGCCAGCCAAACTGCTGCCCGCCGCCGATAGCGGTGTGGCTGAAATTTCCAAAATCATAATGCCCCCTGGCCGGATAACGCAGGCTAAACAGATGGACCTGGTGATGTTCCGCCAGAGCAACGATTAAATTCTGTAAGGCAGGAATCGCCCAATCGTCCGGGTGAGCGCTAAACCCCGGCACAACCATTGCCACTCTCATGACTAAACTCCTTGATTATTGGACCCAGCGTCCTGGCTGGCTCAAATTTGATCCGGTGACCGGCAACTGGCTCATCATTTTTTCCGGCACCGCCGTACGCATCGGCTTGAACTTCTTGGCCGGAATTATCATCACCCGCACCCTGGGGCCAACCGATTTCGGCATCTATTCGGTGCTGCTGGCCGCAGCCAGCCTAATTGGCGTGGCGGTCGATGCCGGCCTGACTGAGGCGGCGGTCAAAACCATCGCTGTCGCCTGGGCCAGCAGCCGGCTCGAAGCCGTGCGCCAGAGCCGCCTCTTCTTTTGGCTCAAGCTCGGTCTGGCCGGAGTGGGCGTCGCTCTCTCGCTCTTGCTGGCTCCGGTCATTGTGCCTTATCTTTTGCGGCTGCCCGGCTACGGCTGGCTTTTCGCCTTGACGTTAGTGGGGGTGGTGACAACCACCTTGAGCGGATCGGTCAACGCTATTTTGCAAGCAATTGGCAAATTTAGCCAGATTTCGATGGTGCTAATCATCAGTTCCGGCGGTAGTTTAGTATTGGCGGCCGGGCTGGCGCTCTTGGGCCAATTGAACCTGGTCACAACGCTGCTGGGTGTGAGTGCGGGTACCAGCCTGATCGGCTTTTTCATCGGCTATCGCGCCCTGCCCGCCGATTGGCCGTCGTTAGTGGCGTTTGCTGGGCAGCCCCAGCTGGAAACCAACTGGCGAGAGCCGGCCCAAGCGCTGTTTCGCTTTGGGGGCTGGCTGTGGCTGGCCAACATCGGCAAAGTTTTGCTGGCCTACCTGGATATGTTTCTAATCAACCTGTGGCTCGATCCCATCACCGTCGGCATCTATGCCCTGGCTCTGGGCTTATCGCGCCGGACGGAAATCGTCAACCACAGTCTCTACACCGTGCTGCTGCCGATGGCCTCGGCTTTGAAGTCGGGGCGGGCTATCAGGACCTACCTTTATCAGGGGTTGGTTCGCAGCGCGTTGATCAGCCTGCTGCTGTTGATTCTCATCCCCGTGAGCCAGTGGTTTATCCCGCTGATTTACGGCGGAGAATTCGCCCCGGCCGTCCGGCTGTTTCAATGGCTGCTCGGCCTGGCCATTTTCGATATTCTGACCCTGCCGCCGCTGCTGTTAGTCTACACCTTTGAGCGTTCTCAAATCGCCGCGCTGGCCGAGGGGCTGCGAGTCGTGATTTTAGTGGCTGTCAGCCTGTGGCTGGTCTCGAGTTGGGGGGTCTATGGGGTGATTGTGGCCAAGTTAATCGCCAAGGTTGTGGGTGTGGTGGTGACGCTGGGGCTGCTGCTGCACCATGATCTTCAACTGCGTCGAACAAATCACTAATGACCTAACCACCGGAGCGACAAAGCTGGCTATCGGAGCAACAAAGCTGGCTTTGTCATTCAGGATAGGGTCAAAGTAAACTTTGACGCTCCGGCGATTTGGAGCGACAAAGCTGGCTTTGTCAACCGTTGTCAGTCAAAGTAAACTTTGACGCTCCGGTGATTTGGAGCGACAAAGCTGGCTTTGTCAACCGGTCAAAGTAAACTTTGACGCTCCAGCAATTTGGAGCGACAAAGCTGGCTTTGTCAACCGGTCAAAGTAAACTTTGACGCTCCAGCAATTTGGAGCGACAAAGCTGGCTTTGTCAGCCGGTCAAAGTAAACTTTGACGCTCCAGCATAGGAGGCCAACATGACCCACCTCATCATCCTCAACTACGCCTTCGATCCGGCTGACGAGACCCCGGCGGCGCTGCTGCGCCACTACTTTTCGCTCTCCGCCTGGGCCGAAAGTGTGGCCCAAGCCGGCGCTGAAGTCACCGTCTTTCAACGCTACTCGCGTCCGGCGACCGTAACCCAAAACAACGTCACCTACCACTTCATCCCCGACCGGTGGGGGCCGCGCCTGCGCGGTTGGCAAATTCCGCTGGCCATGCACCGGCGCGTCAGGGCCGCCATTCGCCCTCAGGAGCCGGCCGTGGTCCACGTCAACGGCCTGCTTTTTCCGCTGCAAATTCGCCACCTGCGCACCCTACTGCCCCGCCCCTGCCCCATCGTCGTTCAACACCACGCCGAGGTTCCCTGGCCGGCCGCGTCGCGCCGGCTGCAACAGTGGGCGCTGGCCGGCGTCGATGGCTTTCTCTTCACTAATCACGACCTGGCCCGGCCGTGGCTGGCCGGCGGTGTCATTGCCTCACCGGCCTTGGTCCACGCTGTGATGGAGACCTCATCGCCGCTGGCCTTTGCGGAACGAGCCGCAGCGCGAGCCAAGACCGGCTTACATGGCCGGCCGATTATGTTGTGGACCGGCAACCTCAAGCCGAACAAAGACCCGCTGACCATCCTGGCCGGCTTCGAGCGGGTGCTGGCCGATGCGCCCGACGCGCGGTTGTATCTGGCCTATCGCTACGGCGATATCCTGCCGCAGGTGCAAGCGCGTATCGCCCAGAACGACCGGCTGTCCGCTGCCGTCACCCTGTTAGGGCCAATTCCTCACGCCGAGATTGCCGCCTACTACAACAGCGCCGACATCTTCGTGCAGGGCAGCGCCAGAGAGGGCAGCGGCATCGCCTTGCTCGATGCCCTGGCTTGCGGCGTCGTGCCGGTCGTGACCGATATCCCCTCCTTTCGCACCATCACCGGCGATGGCGCGGTCGGTCATTTATGGTCTGTTGGCAATGTGGCTAGTTTCACCCAGGCGCTGCGCACGGCCATCGACCGGCTGGATGACCACCGGCCCCGGCAGATACGGCGCTTCTTTGAAACGCACTGGCATTTTGCGGTGGTGGGGCAGGAGGCGCTGCGGGTGTATGAAGCAGTATTAAACGACCGTCTGGGCTAACGCCATCAGACCGCCGAAGGCCGGCCACAGACCGCTGAAAAATGGAATGGTCGTTACTCCTGGGTGATCAATTACGACGATTTGACTTCAACCCCAATCCCCTTATACTCCAATGCCATAATTTAATCGATTTTTTAAGCTTAACCTATGTACAGCTAGGGTTCCGCTAAATGATTTAGGTCTGGTCCGAGCGCTGTGTAAAGCTGTCCGTCAGCAGACACCTGGAAGTATAAAAAGCTAGAGGGGATAGGTTGATGCCTGTTTTGGCGTCTCTATCCCTTTTTATATTTCCAAGGAGGATTTCATGACCGGGTTAGCTTTAACGTTGGTTCTTTCTGCCGCTTTCATCCACGCCTCGTGGAACTTTTTGGCCAAACGCGCCGGCGGGGGCGCGGCTTTTGTGTGGCTGTTCGCTTTCCTCTCAACAATTATTTATTTGCCCCTTATCCTGACTCTTCTCCTGGTCCAACGACCTCATCTCGATGCAATGGACGTCTTGTTTATCGCCGGGAGCGCCGCTTTCCATTTAGGTTACTTCTTGACCCTTCAGCGAGGGTACCGTGAGGGTGATTTATCCCTGATCTATCCGCTCGCCCGAGGCACCGGCCCTACGCTGTCAACGACGGCTGCTATTTTATTGTTTAATGAACGCCCGACGGTTCTGGCTCTAATCGGCGCTTTACTGATCATCACCGGCGTTTTCATTCTAACGGGCGGGCCACAACTGCTGGGCCAGAGCAACGTTCGACGGTCGCTCATTTTTGGATTAATAACGGGAGTCCTCATCGCCGGATATACCCTATGGGATAAGTATGCCGTCAGCACCTTACGGGTTCCGCCCTTATTACTGGATTATGGGTCAACACTAGGCCGCGTAGGAATGCTGGCTCCCTATGCCCGCCGCCACTGGAGCGAAGTTCTGGCTGAATGGAGAAGCCATCGTTTTGAAGTCATAGGCGTGGCCTGTCTTAATCCCTTATCCTACATTCTGGTGCTGACCGCCCTGACCTTTACAGCGGTAAGTTATGTCGCCCCTGCCCGTGAAGTGAGTGTCTTGATCGCCGTCATTCTGGGTACCGGCTGGCTAAAAGAGGGGCATGCCCTACGTCGTATTGCTGCGGCCCATCTTATTATCTTGGGGGTTATGGGGTTAGCTTTGAATTAACCGGGAGCGGATCAGCCCGGGATGATCGCCTCCGCTCCGGGTACTTTGGCGGCAAAATGACAATTCCGCCAATTTAGCTATGCCTTGTTAGCCATAAAATGAGGGTTCCGCTAATTTGGCGATGCCTTCTCCGCAGCAAAATGACGGTTCCGCTAATTTGATGATGCTTTCTCCGTGGCAAAATGAAGGCTCCGCAAGTTGGCAGAGAGCTGTCGGCGATAAAATCAAGGCTCCGCGAGTTGGCGGAGAGCTGCCGGCAATAAAAACAAGGCTCCGCTAATTTGGCGATATCCTATCAGTAGCAAAATAGCGATGCCGCAAGTTGGCGGCGAGCTATTAGCGGCAAAATAGAAGCTTCGCGAGTTGGCGGAACGTTAATGGTAACGCTGTTTTTAGACGCCGGTTGGGTTGTGTCTTCAAAAATTTGACGGCGGTAGTAGACAAAAAATAAAAAGGTGTTTATGATGGTAAGTGAGGCTTAAACTTTTACCTATTATCACCTTTATCTACCATCTATTTTCAATTATCTTCACCCGGAGACCTCTTATGACGATTGCCTACCACGATCAAAGTGACTACAAGCTGCGTTATCCCAAATCAGATAATCGAGGCGCTATCATCACCATCGCCCGCAAGTTTGTCGCCTACGAGCAATATCGCCCCAGAGCGCAACAGACCCCCTACACCTCCCTAATGGCCGAGCTACTGGTTGAAATTGATCAATCCGAACAAGACATTGCCGATGCCAAGACCCGCCACGCCGTCGCCGCCGAAGCGGTAAACCGGTTCGATGAGCAAAGCAAGACCTTGGTCTCCTATATGATCAAGAGCATCGATGCCGCCTACCCGGCCACCCCCTCCAAAGCTACCGAGTGGGGCTTTACCGTCAAACAAAGGACCAAAAATATTATGACGCCCCAGAGCCGCGATGAACGGCTGCTGGTGATGAAAAGCTACATTGCCAAAGAGCACAGCCGCTCGGAGGCCGAGCGGTTTACCAGCCCCACCCTGGCCGAGGTCATCGACGTATGGCAAGGCTTGCTGGCCAGCGTCAACGCCCGGGATGAGGGGCAAAATGACCGCGAAGCCGCCATTGCCGCCTGCCGGGCTAAAGCCGAACTGCTGCTAAAGCACATCCAGGCCGCCGCCGTTAACTTGCTGTCGCTGCGGTATAATTACCTGCTCTCTCCGGCCCTGCAAAACTGGGGTTACGACGTGGTGCGCAAACGCAGCGAATCGACCGGAGCCAGCGCGGCCAACCCACCGGCAGAGACCCCCCCCACCGGCAGCAGTGCTAACGGCTCGTCGGAAGGGATGCTTGATAGCAGCCGGGACGACCTTCCCTTAGACTGAAGTCCGGCAGCGAAGAAAATTACCCCCCCAATGGAAATGCTCCCAGCCTTAACCCCGCATTTGACACGGATATTGGCCTATCAGTATAATTTGATCTTCAAATACCGCTTCCCCCAAATCCAAATCGTTAAACCCGGCGTGTGCTCGGACAGCGCAAAACCGAGGCCAACCAACCCATCACGGGCTACGTCCCACGGGCTACGTATGGAACGTCAACCATAGGAGCGACAAAGCCGGCTTTGTCATAGAAGGTATCGCCAAAGCCCGCTTTGATGCTCCTTTTATAGTTTCAAAGGCGTACGATAGTCTCGATTGAGACGGCACCGGGAATGAAAATGTATTGGAGCGACAAAGCTGGCTTTGTCATCCACGATGGGGTCAAAGTAAACTTTGACGCTCCAAGACGGTATTTTCAAAGGAGTGCGACAGAACCTCGGTACAGCAACGACAATGGAAATTCCGTAGAACAAACTTAAGTTTGTCCTACATCTCTTAGTTTCAAAGGAGACTCTTATGACCCAACGTGAAAAAATCATTGCGGCGGCGCAAGAAGCCAACGTGCGGCTGGTGCGCTTTCTCTACTGCGATAACGGCTGCACCATTCGCGGCAAGTTGGCCCCCAGCTACAGCTTGGCCGCCCGGCTGGAAAGCGGGCTGGGGCTAACCGTGGCGATGCAGGCCATGAATATGCTCGACCAATTGCAAGCTGTAGAAGGCATGGGGCCGGTCGGCGAAATCCGGCTGGTCCCCGACCCCGACAGCTTCGTCATCTTGCCCTATGCGCCCCACAGCGCGGCCATGATGTGCGATATGCTGGCCTTAGACGGCCAGCCGTGGGGCGCTTGCCCGCGCAGCTTCCTCAAACGGATGATCGACCGCGCCGCCGGGCAGGGGCTGACGGTCCAGGCCACTTTGGAAAACGAGTTCAGCCTGCTCAAAGCCGATGACCAGGGAGGCTACGCGCCAATCGATACGGCCCTCTGCTTTAGTTCGGTGGCGATGGCCGCTGCCGCCGAGGTCATCGATGCGATTGTGGCTGCTTTGGAAGCGCAGGGCATCGCCATCGACGCCTACTACCCGGAATTGGGCCACGGCCAGCACGAACTGCCCATTCGCCATGCGCCCGTCTTGCAGGCTGCCGACAACCAGATTTGGTTCCGTGAAACCGTGCGCAATGTGGCGGCGCAGCACGGCCTGTTAGCTTCGCTGGCGCCCAAACCCAACCCCGCACAAGCCGGTAACAGCGCTCACATTCACTGGAGCGTGTGGGATAGTGAGGGTAAAACTAACCTGTTCTACGATCCCAACGACCGCTACCAATTGAGCCAGATGGGCTACCACTTTATAGCCGGGGTAATGGCTCACCTGCCCGGCCTGCTGGGCCTGACCGCCCCCAGCTTCAACTCCTACCGGCGCTTGCAGCCCCATTTCTGGAGCAGCGCCTACACCGCCTGGGGGCCTGATAACCGCGAGGCCGCCGTTCGCGTCGCTTCCGGGCTGCGGGGCCACGAAGCGGACAGCGTCAACTTGGAGCTTAAACCCAGCGATCCCAGCAACAACCCCTACCTGGCCCTGGGCGGCTTAATCGCGGCCGGGCTGGATGGCCTGGCCCGCCAGCTTACCCCCAGCGAACCGACGCTGATCGACCCCGGCAACTACAGCGACGAAGAGCGCGCCGCCCGGGGCATCGCTCGCTATCCCACCACCCAGGCCGAGGCGCTGGACGCCTTGGCCCAAGACAGCGTGCTGATGGACGCCTTAGGCCCGATGTTAAGCGCCGCTTACCTGACCGTCAAACGCTCGGAGTACAAAGCCTTCGCCGCCGCCGACCTGGATTTTGAGCTTAAGCATCATCTTTACAAATTCTAAGAACGAGGCTGAGGCTATGGACTTAACCGCCTGCCCCATTATCGACCACCACGCCCACCCGCTGCTCAAGCCGGAAGCGACCGCCGACCCGGTTGGCTTCCGGCAGTGGTTCACCGAGTCGACCGACCCGACCATCCACGCCGAGCACGTGCCGAACAGCCTTTTCTTCCGCACCGGCCTGCGCTGGCTGGCCGAACGGCTCGACTGCGAACCGGCGCTCGACGCCTATTTAGCCGCTCGCGCCGCCCAACCTTACGAGGCCTGGTGCCGGCGGCTGTTTAGCGAGGCCAACATCAGCCTGCTGCTGTGCGACTATGGCTACACCGGCCCGCTGGCCTACACCCATCCCGAAATGCAACGCCTGCTGCCCTGTCGCGTCGAGCCGATTCTGCGGCTGGAGGTACTGGCTCAAGATTTGATGGTCCGGCACGAAACGTTCGAGGAGATGCGCGATGAGTTTGTGGCCACGGTGAGCCGCGCCCGCAGCGAGGGCTATGTTGCGCTCAAGAGTATCATCGCCTATCGCAGCGGCCTGGCGGTCGAGACCGTGCGGCCGCAGGATGCCGCCGCCGCCTTTGCCCCGCTCAAAGAAACCGCCCGCCGCACCGGCCAGGTCCGGCTGGCCAGCAAACCTCTGGGCGACTATCTGCTCAGCCTGGCCGTGGAGCAAGCCGCCGCTCAAGACCTGCCGCTGCAAATCCACACCGGCTTCGGCGACCGCGACGCCGATTTGCGCTGGGCCAATCCGCTCCACCTGCGCCCTCTGATTGAGCAGACCGATTGTCCCCTGGTGCTGCTGCATGCCGGCTGGCCCTACTATCGCGAACTGGCCCATCTGGCGGCCATTTACCCCAACGTCTGGCTCGACCTGTCGCTGGCGATCCCGTTCGCCACCACCGGCATCCCGGCTATGCTGCGCGACATTCTGGGGATGGCCCCCTTGAGCAAGGTCATGTTCGCCACCGACGCCTTCACCATGCCGGAGATCTTCTGGCTGGCCGCCCGCTGGGGGCGCTGGGGGTTGGGCCGCATCCTGGACGAGTTTATCGCCGAGCATTTTCTCAGCCCCACTGAAGCCGAGGCCGCCGCCGCCGCCATCTTAAGCGGCACGGCGCAGCGGCTATATGCCGTGTAAAGGCTGGCGCGCTCCCCCTCCAATCTCCAATCATCAATAACTACTCAAGCATGTCATTTCGAGGCGTTTTTTGCCGAGAAATCCCCTGGATAGTCAGTTGCCAACAGCGTCTTGGGGGATTTCTCGCTCCTTCGTCGCTCGAAATGACATGAGGGCTAAGTACTTTAGGCGTTACGCAGTTCAAAAAGGTGACAGTCACTTAGCGGTGATAAATCGACCTTTTGGGGCTAAACAGACGGGCATTTTCGGCAAGAAGTGACTGTCACCTTGGTTCGATACCCCAACTGCGTAAGTCCTATACTTATCCATTATCAATTGTCAATTATCAATTGTTTCTCCGCCGCGTAATCCGGCAGCGGCTGGCCGTCTTTGAAGGCAGGCAGCCGGTCGCCGGTTTGGAAGTTGTAGAGACCGGCCTTCAGCCGGTATGCGCCGGGGGGGAGGCCCGCCAAATCGAGCGGATGGGCATCGACGATGACCTCGCCGGCGGCCCACAGGGTGGTCGGATAGTCGCCGGCGACGGGCGGCCCATCGAAGCCGCGAATCTGCTCGCCGTCTTGCCACAGTTGGATGAAGACGGTGTAGTCAGCCGCGGGCTGCGCCTGAGCCAGCCAGGTGAAGGTGACGGTACAGGCGGACGCGCTGTTGTGGCAGTTGTGTAAGGTGGCTTCGGCTAATTGGATGTTATCGCCCAATTCAGCCAGCGGCGGCGAGGGCGCTGCCGGCCAGGCGTTGGGAATGAGCTTGAGCTGAGCAACGGTCGGCGCGACTTCGCTGCCGGTTGGATCGATAGCCGGCAGACCGGGGCGACCCGGCTCATTTATATTGAAGAGACCGACGTTGACCAGTAGGCGCGTAGGGGCCTCGGCTCCTCCGTTGACCAGGACCGGGTAGGTATCGACCACAATCTGGCCCGGCTTCAGCGTGGTCGTCGGGCGCAGGCCCAGGCCGGGGTAGGTGTTGAACTGGCCCGCGCTGTCATAGCCGCGCCCGATGAGATGGACATAGACGCTGTAGTCGGTGGTCATCGGCTTGAGCGCCTGCCAGGTAACGGTCACCGGCACGCGCTCGCCGGGGCGCACAACCGCCGCGCCGACATCGACGGCGATGAGCTTCATCTCATCATTGAAGGTCCAATCCAGGCGGGGCCGGTCGGCGGGTAGGTCGGCCTCGGTGAGCAGCGCGGGCGGATGATACTCGCGGGCAACGACCCTGAAGGGCAGCCACAGCGCCAGCCCAAACATCAGAATGATCACCGCGCCGAGTACCGGCAGCCGCAGCCGGGGTAGGGTTATCATCCACCAGCCCCAAATGGTGATGATGGCTATCGAACCAAGCGCCGGGAGTATCTGCCGCCCTTGAATCCCGCCCTCGATACTGACCAGGCGGGCCAGTGACAAGGCCAGCGCCAGGGGGAAGACGAGGTGGAGGATGAGGGGGAGCAGGGAGTAGGGAGTAGGGAGAGCAGAGTTGGAGTTGGAGTTTGGGTGTTGAGTGGTGGGGCGCAGACTTGTTGTCGTGGGTTTAGATGCATCATTCATTATGCCGCGTTCATCATTCCGGTGGATGATGATGATTGTGGCGGCCATCGTCAGGCCGATTAGCCCGACGCGGGGCAGGAGGCGGTAGAAGGCATAGAGCCATTCCGGGCCGGCGATGTTGAGCCAGCCGAAGGTGGCCCAGAAGGAGACTTCGCCGGTGGACAGGGTGTAGAGAAAGCTGCTGAGGGTTAGCGGCTGGGGATCGACGTTGAAGTAGATTTTGTAGAGACCGCTTTGGAAGAAGTCGCCGTAGAGCTGGAAGTTGCGCCCGTACCACCAGCCGCCAACCAGTCCAAACAGCAGCCCGATGATCACGCCGTCGCGCCACAGCAATCTGGCTGCGCCGGGTTGCTGGCGGGTGGTAACAGCGGTAATCAGCATGGCGACCACGGCCACCAAGCCGAAGGAGAGGCCGGTCATCTTTGAGAGCGAGATGAGGCCCAGCCCAAGACCCAGGGCAATGGCGCGATAGGGTCGAGCGCTAGGGCCGTACAACACATAGCGTTGGGCCAGCCAGAGACCGGCAGCGCAAAAGGCCATATTAGCCGGTTCGTTGGCGACGGAGGCGGTGATGAAGGCGAACATCGGCTGGCAGGCGACGAATAGGGCAACGAGAGTAGGGAATAGAGAATGAAGAATGAAGAATGAAGAATAGGGATGGGGGAATTGGTGGGCGGCGAGGTCGAGGGCGGTGAGGTAGATGAAGATGAGGGTGATGAGGCCGAAGGTGATGGAGTAGAGGCGCAGGATGTGAACCGTTAGGGCCAGGCCGTGATAGGGAAAGCTTTCATCGGGCGCATGGAGGTAGTTGTTTTTGTTGCCGGGGTCGAGCGCGTAACCGAGCGAGCGATGGGGATTGCGGGTGCGTTCGGCGTAGCCGTCGAAGGCGTCCAGTTCAAAAGGCTGAACCAGCAGCGCGCCGATGACGTAGTAGAGCGGCGGCTGCTGGCCGCCCCAGATGCCTTGACCGGGCAGCATCACCGGCAGGCCGTTGCCCTCGGCAATATATTTGACGTGGCCGGTGTGGGTCCACTCGTCCGGCGCTTCGAAGATGGGTACGATGAAGAAGTAAGTCAGGGCGCACAGTAGGTAGACGCCCAGGGCCAGCCACAAGCCGGGCTGGGCTTTGGGGGACAGGCGGGTAAAAACGGGCGCAGCCGGAGTAGAGCCGGTCATTTCTCTTGGTCCTGCACCGGCGTTAGCTCGATTTCGATGCCGTTGTCCTGCGCTGGCAGCGTTGATTCAATCAGCGGCAGCCGCTGCCCGCTAATCAGGCTGTAGAAGCCGATCCGCACGCGGGTTGCGCCGGACGCGGCAGGGAGGGGGTGGCGGTCGGCGATGATCTCGCCCGGTTCCCACCAGTGCGTCGGGTAGGCGTCCTGGGTGGGGGGGGCGTCGGCCTGGCTGACCAGATTACCCTCATCATCGAACAGATGCACGAAGAGGTTATAATCTTCGTTGACCGGAGCCAGCGATTCCCAGTACAGCGTCAACGGATCGAGGTCGTAGCCGGTTAGGGCGATGGCGTTGTTGAAGTTGGCGGCGGCGGGATAGGTGGGGTGATATTCAGGCCAAACGGTGGGTACAACTTTGAGATAACCGACGATGGGTGTAACAGCGTTGCCGTTGGCATCGATAGCCGGGAAGCCGGCTCTCGTCTCCGAGTTCAAATCGAATAGCGTAACGATGGCTTGAGCGGCCATCGGCGCGGCCACATCGCGGTCGAGGTGGAGGGGATAGAGGTCGGTAAAGGTATCGCCCGGCGTGAGATAATGGGTGGGGCGCAGGCCGAGACCGGGGTAGGTTTCGCGTTGGGCCAGCACTTGCCCATCGGGGGCCAGCAGCGTGGCCGCGACGCTGTAATTTTCGGCTAAGGGTTGGAGCGGCTGCCATTGGACAGCGATCACTACCGTGTCACCGGCATTCACCGCACTGGAGTTATTGGGTTGAAGGGGTTCGACCTGAGCGGCGGTGATTTGGAGGCTGTCGGCAAAGGTCAAATTGACCGGCAGCCCGCCGGTCACCGGCTGCTGGTTGGGCGTAAAAGCCGGATAGATCAACCAGCCAAGGCTATAGATATTGAGCGCGATCAGACCGGCGGCGACAAGTCCGCTAACGCCCAGCGCCAGCCGCTTCGGCAGAAACGTATGCCAGCCTAACGCCAGCAGCAGCGAGATGGCGGTGATCGACGGGAAGATCAGCCGGGTATGCGACACCGAACCGACCTCCATCACCCAGCGAGCGTAGAGGATCAGGCTGAGGCTAAGCCAGAAGAGGAGAAAGAGGATGACGGGAAGGTCAACTTGTTTCAGCCTATCCATTTTAGTTAACCCTGCCACCAATACTCCCAACACACCTAACCAGGTATACCCATTCAATACCGCAAAAACCCATTCCGGCGGGCGAATCTGCCCCCAGCCAAAGGTGGCCCAATAAGCCCGCGCGATTTCAGCCCGCAAGCCCCAGATTTCCGGCAGCGAGAGTTCACCGCGCCCGGCCAGATTGAGGTGGGTTTCGGTGGCCAACCACTCGCCGTAGAGGGTGTGGTTGCGGTAGAACCACCAGCCGCTCAGGGCGATCGTTACCGCGCCGATGATGAGCAGCCAGCGAATGGTTTTTAGGACACTCTGGCGGTCGAGGCGGCCTTTGATCAAGAACTGCCAGATAATAATGTAAGCCGCCAGCGCTGCCGCCATCAAACTGCTGAGTTTGGTCAGTAAAGCCAGGCCGGATAGCAGGCCGAGGAGGAGAGGGGGGAGGTAATGGGTTAGGTGGGTGGTTGGCTGGGTGGTTAGCGGGTTGGATGGGGGATTGGTTGGGTGGTTGGCTGGGTGGTTAGGTGGTTTGTTGGTTAGTTGGGTGGCTTTTAGGGCGACCAGGACGGTGAGCGAAGTTAAAGCGGCGGAGAGGCTGTCGTTGCTGACGGTGGCGGAGACGCGCAGGAATTGAGGGGTGAGCGCGGTCAGGGCGGTGGCGGTAATGACCAGCGGCAGGTTGTGGGGAAAGAAGCGCCGGCCAATGGAGAACGTACAGATGACGGTGACGACGCCGAAGATCAAACTCCACCAGCGGCCAATGTGTACGGCCAGGGCCGTGCGAGTGTAGGGAAACGCATCCATTGGGCCGTGCAGTACCAGGTTTTGGTTGTCGTTGATCAAGGCCCGGACCTCGGTGAACAGCCAGTGGGGATTGCGCTGGAGCTGGTCGAGCAGGTTATCGGTGTCAATCCAGAAGGTCGTGGCCGCCACAAGGGCATAGTAGAGCGGCGGCTGGGTGCCCTCCTGGTTCCAAAGCTGGTCAGGCACAGCCAACGGTAGGCCGTTGCCGTCGGCGATGTGTTTGACGTAAGGGTAGTGCAGCGTTTCGTCGGAGTTTTCGAAGAGGGGCGTCAGGGTGCTGTAACCCAGGCCCAATATAATGAAGAGGGCGACGAAGCCCCCTATATAAAGAGAGCGCCGCACGGATGACGGCTCGGATGCATTCAAAGAAAAACCTCAATTGAAAGGAGTATGGAGTAGGAAGTAGGCAGTAGGAAGTAGGGGATCTCCCCATACTTCCTACTCCTTACTCCCAATTTGATTATTGTAGTTTTTGTCGATAGAGACGCAAGTGCTGCTTAGCGTTTGGGGAGAAGCTGGGCGGCCAGTTGAAAACTGCGCTGTTTGTACTGTTCGGCTCCGGCCGGGTCGCTGCGCCGCCAGATGCGGATGGGGATGTACTTTTGGATTTCGTACAGCAGGTAGAATTGGCGGCGAATGAGCGCCGGCGTCGATTCGTCGCGGGGGCGGCCGTAACCCTGCCAGAAGGGCGGTTCGCTGATGCCGCAGTAATCGAGCACCGCGTACTCGATCTCGATGTCGCCCCACAGCGCCCGGTCAAAATCGACCAGGCCGGTGACGTTGCCGGCGTCATCGATGAGGATGTTCTGGCTCCAGACATCCATATGGAGCAAGCTGGCGGTCACGGGTCGCTCGAAATGGCGGCGGTGCAGTTCGAGCAGATCGCGCATCGCCTGGGCTTCTGCCTGAGTATAGCCGCCGCTGGCGACGACATCGTCGAGCAGTTTGTGCCACATCAGCTCGAAGGCTGAGCCCCAATCCGGCTGAGGAGGCATCGGTTGATGCTCGCCAAGGTAGCCGTACTGGGTTGGGTTTAGATCCAGACAGCCGGTCGCGGTGAGCGTGTGAAGTTGGCGCAGATATTCGCCGACCTGATGCAGGGTGCGGCTGAACTGGGTGGCGGTCAAGCCGGATACCTCGCTGAGCGGTTGGCCGGGCAGCGCCGCCAACAAGATATAATCCCGGTCGATTAGGCGGCGGCTGAAATCGTAGCCGATGACTTCCGCTGCCGGGATAGGGGTGTTGGCTCGGATAAGCGCGTGAAGCCGTGGTTCCTGGCGCATCATCAGCCGTTCATAAAACAGGAGACCGGCGTCGTCCGGCGGTGCGATACGCAGCACGAAGCGGCCGGCGTCGCATTCGACCCAGAACGAGGCGTTGTGCTTGCCGGTTTTCACCGGGCTAAAACGCAGCGAGGCCGGATCGGTGGGTAGATGGGCCAGGCTGATGTCAGTCAGAGTTTGGGCGTCGATGGTGGCGGTCATGAGATGCCCGCAAAGGCTAAAATCTCTTGGGCCAGTTGGACCTTGGTTTCATTGTTGGTCATCACCGTACCGGTTACCAGCGTGCGCAGGCCCAGGTTGGTGATGGCTTCCTCTTCGGCCTGGTCGGCGTGGTCGATGACAAAGCCGGTCAATACTTCGCGTAGATAGTGAGCTACACCGGTAGCCGAAACATCCATGTTTAGCTCCTTCATCAACTTAGCGGCCGGACCTTTGAGCGCCTGCCCCTTAATCAGCGGCGACACCGCAATTTTGGGTGAGCGCGAGGCGGCCAAAACACGGCGCATCGTCGGCAGCGCCAGAATAGGGTCAAGGCTGAGCAGCGGGTTGCTGGGGCAGAAGACAATCACGTCCGATTGGCGGACGGCGCTGACCACTTCGCGGCTGGGCTGGGCGCCTTCCGCTCCGGCATAGCGCAGACCGGTGACAACCGGTTCGCACTTCAGCTTGACAAAGTATTCCTGAAAGGCCAATTCGCCGCTTTCCGTCTGGACCATGGTCCGTACCGGCTGCTCCGTCATCGGCAGGACCGTGCAGCGTACGCCCAGGCGGCGGCACAGCTCTTTAGTGACCTGGTTGTACGAGTAATTATCGTGTAGCCAGGTCGTTCTGAGTAAGTGGGTGGCTAAGTCTCGGTCGCCAAGTTGAAACCAAGTGGGACCAATATAGCGCGCCATCGCCGCCATCATATTCCAGCTTTCGTCTTTGACGCCCCAGCCGGTGGCCGGGTTATTGACGCCCGCTAGCGTGTACATCACCGTGTCCAGGTCAGGGGCGATATATAGGCCAAGATGTTCGAAGTCATCGCCGGTATTGACGATGATGGTTAGATGCTCCGGGGCCACAATCTGAGCCAGCCCGTAAGCCAGCTTCGAGCCGCCGACCCCCCCGGCCAGAGCGACGACGTTTTGGGTTATTTTGGTCATAAGTTTATCTCCTAGCTGACAACTACCTATTATTCTACGCGCCAAACCACTTTGACTTCACCCACCACAACGCCCCAAACACCACGGCAAAGCCAATCAGGTTGGCAATAAAGTAGGCAGTCCGGCGGCGGGGTGAGACAGACAGAATATCGACCGGACTGGGCAGTGGGGTCGGTGTCGGCGTGACGGTCGGCTGGACGGCTATTGGCTGGCGCTGATCGGGAGAGCCGGTCTCGACGATGAGCACGGGCGGTCCGCCGATGAAGCAGTCGCCGTCGCTGCATGTGGCCGGCGGCAGGTCGAAGTGGTACAGCCCGCGCTCGGCGGTGATGGGTTCGGTTTCGCCGGTCGCGTACACCAGCCGCGCCTCGTTCGCAATGGCGTTAACCGTGACATCGCGGGGGGTGCGGGCCACGTTCCACAGGACGGTCACGGTTTCATTCGGTTTTTCGAAGACGACGGTGGTCACATCGCCCCGGTCGAAATAGGTAACTTTTTCGAACCCGGCCAGATAAGTGGTTACCACCCGGTAGGCGTCGAAGGCGGGCCGACGTGACTTGTCGCCCCGCAGCAAGCCGAACGGTTGGACATCCTCTGGATGGTCGGTGCTGTTGAACAGCTTGTAAATCTGGATACGCTCGGCTCCGGCGGCGAAAGCCAGGGCGTGAACCTGGATCATAAACCAACTTTGCTCATCCAACGAGGCTTTGAAGCGCGGTTCACGATGCGGCGGTTCGAGCGGGTCGCTGCTGGGCGGGGCGTTGGTCTCGTTGAGCCAGATCGATTTATCCTGCATGCCGTAGCGATCCAGAAGGCGGCGAATGTTGGACAGAACATCGTAAATCTGATGGGGTTTGTAGTAGAGATGATAGATCGCTCCATCAAAGTAGTAGTCGTACTTAGGCGCTTCGGGGTCGGCAGTGATGATGTCGAGTAAGCGGGCCAGGTACTGCGGCTGTTTGTACTCATCGTCCCACCAATAAGTCAGCCCGGCCAAGTAGACTTTCATCGTTGGATCGACGGCCTTGATATTGAAGTAAGCCGTTTTGAACAGTTCGACGTAATCTTCCGGCGTGCCGTTCCAGGTGCTGCCAGGGTGGTTAGAGTCCCACACGTCCGGCTCGTTCCAGATGATCCAGTGGTGAATGCGCCCATCGTACTGTTCGACCAGCCGCCGGACAAAATTGCCCCACGCGGCCATATCCGGCACATCTTTGGCAGTGGGATTATTGGGATCGTTGGCCGGATGGTTGGGATCGCGCGCCCAAGCCGGGGTGCGGACAATCAGGCCCACGACCTCGCGTCCGGCGGCTAAGTCCGCCTCGATCAGCGGGTCAGGTACATTCGACGGCTGCCAATCGTCCGGCCCGTTGGGCTGAATGATGTCCCAGTAAAGCTTAATGCGGGTGAAGCCGGGGTTCAACTCCGCCGCTGCCTCAAAGTCATCGAACGTTTGCACCATCCCAAAGCGCGGGTCCGGCGTCGGCGATTGGGCGAGAGCGGGCGCGGCCAACAGGATGAGTAGCAGGAGTAATAGAGCGAGATAACGAACCATGGGAATTATGAATTATGAATTATGAATTATGAAAGGATTTTACTTCATAATTCATAATTCATCCCTCATCTTTCTACTCTCCCTTCTAAGTCTTCGATAATCCAGCCGGCGACAATCTGGTTTGCTCTGCCGGTTGGGTGGCCGTCGCCTTTGAAGGCCAGTCCTTCGTCGGGGTTGAGTTTCATGCGTTCGTCGTAGTTGAGGATGTTGAGGCCGTACTGGTCGAAGAACGGTTCCATATCCTCAAAGTAGTCGCCTTCATCGGGGTAGATGACCACGTAGAAGTCGTCGCTGTGGTATTTGGCCCGGAAGGTGTCACGCGCTTCGGCGATGATGCGGGCGGCCTGGCCGTAGTGGCGGCTGGTGAGTTCATTGGGTAGGTTGATGTGGTAATATTTAGCGATCTCGCGCTGGCCGAGCCACCAATAGAGCGACGACACCAGCGGGCGGCCGGTGGTAAAGTTACCGCGCCTGACTAGATGGCCTTGCCAGTCGGTGGTGTAGTACGGCATCTGGTCGCCCCAGTTGTTGTAGACGTACATCGAGCCGATAGCCCGCTCAACGTGGGCATCGATGAAGACGTAAATAGCGATGCCTTCGGTTTCGGGGACTTCCGTAGCCAGGTCATCGCTTTGCAGTTTGGCCAACATCTGCTGTGGACCGTAGCCGCTGAGGCCGTAGTTGTAGGGCCGGTAATCGGGCATGCCCTGGGCGACGTAGTAGGGTAGGGTCTCGTTGTCTTGCACCCCCTCGCCAAAGGTGAAAGAGTCGCCGAAGAAGAGCATGAATTTGTGACGTTGGTCGGGGTTGTCAGTGGGCGTGATGCGACGGTGATAGTTATCGGTTGAGTAGACAACATCGTAGATAACCTCATCGCCCATCTTTTTGATGGACGTAATATGACCATCGGGCCGGACGGTATAGCCTAGAAGATCATCCGGGCGAAAGAAATCCTGCGTGTAGTTGCCCTCGCGACTAATGGCCGGCGGCGGCGCGGCGTTAGCTTCAGGCGGCGCGGTCGGATGGTTGAGGCGGTAGTAGAACAACTCCAACCCGTACAGCAGTAGCGCGGTAATGCCGACCCCCACCAGCGCGTTGAGCAGCGTACTCAACGAACCGGAGATCGCCAGCACCAGCCCAATCAACACCAGCATCACATCGGCGATCCAGATAATGACCACGCTGTGCGGGCTGAGAATGCCGTCAGAGGAAAAGAGGGCGGTTAGGGTCCACTCGTTGAGTAGCAGTCCGGCCAGGATAAGAGCCAGGCCGAAGAGGCGTATGTGGTTTTTAGAGAGTGGTTTAAAAGGCATGACCATGTTTTTGATCAACGGACGAGTCAGCCCTGACAGGTTTCGGAGGTCATATTAGGCGTAATTATTAGGCTGTTCGGGCCATAACTTACTCCGAACGTTATCGTCGAAAACCTGTCAGGTCTTAGCGTTCGGGGATCCGATTACATTTTATCAAGCGGTTATTGTAGCACAAATGGATAATTTGGGCAGTTCCTGCCGGGGTTTAGGACCGTTCGCCAATGCGGTATTAACGTAACGCAAGCGATAAATCCAACGTGACAATTCAATGTTTTTGCGGTATCGTTAATATGATTAACTACTCGACCAGACCTTATAGGTTTCCAAACACTCGGTTGCCCCTAATTCTGTTTAACTGGGAACGATACATTCTCTTAAACGTTTGTCGGAAACCTATAAGGTCTTATCCACCCGACAGGAGCATACCCATGTCGATCAACTACAACCTTCACGAATACCGTTTAGCCAACGGCTCCGACTATCGAGCCAGGGTCAAGTACCGCCAAACTGTCAATACGGTTGAACTGCTGGCTATGATGCATGCCCGTCATCCCCACTTGAGCCAGGCCGAAATGCGGGTTGTCTTTGAGGCGCTAACCGAGACCCTGCTGCCGTTGTTGCTGGACGGAAACCGAGTGGTTACGCCGATGGGTACTTACGGGATTACCATCAAAGGCGGGTTCGACGCCGTGACCGACCGCTATGTTGAAGGCCGGAATTGCTTTGAGATGACGATTAAACCTAATCCTGAGATGCAGGAAGCGTTTGCGCGTCAGGCCCGCCCCCATAAAGTGGAACCAGTGAAACCGACGCCGATGCTGCACGAGTATATCAATGTGGCCGACCCTTCGGCCCACGATCGACTGCTGCCCGGTAATATGGCGCGGCTGTTAGGGGATAAACTTAAGGTCAACCCGAATGATCCGGAGCAGGGTATCTTTTTACTGGCGATGAAAAACGGCCGGCGGGACGTCGATCAACCCCCCATCCGCATAAATCAGTTGGGCATCAATACCGACAAAGAGCTGCTCTTCCTCGTTCCGCCCGACTTACCGCCGGGCGCGTATCGGGTGGAAGTTCGCGCTCGCTTTGGGAAGGACCTTCGCAGCGGTCAATTGCGCGACATCTTGACGGTGGCGTAGCGGTGGGAAAGTGGGGATAAGCGGCTCGTGGCGCGAAGAATTTACCACAGAGGACACCAAGCAGGCCCAGAGGACACAGAGGTTTTTCTTGGTGCTCTGTGGGCCTTCTCCGCGTCCTTTGTGGTGAGACCCTCTTCATTCTAACCGAGTAACCGCCCCATTCTCGCCGAGAATCGCTCCGACTTTCGCCGAGAATCACACTCAGTCTCGCCGAGACTGGGGCTGCATGCCTTAATGATCGTGCCTGGATCATTAAGGCTTTTTTGTTGGATCATTATTAGGTTGAGGTTGGGTTACTATGAGGGATCAATCGAGTCACTGAATGGGTGCGGTTGGGCGCTTAGGGCGAAAGGGCCGCGAGGCTGAAGCCATCGCGGCTTTTTCAGCCCGAACGAACTGGCGCTCTTTAGCCTCGCGCTTTTTTCAGCCCGAACGGACTGGCGTTCTTTGTCATCTTGGGGGGATTTCGGTTACAATATTGGGGACTGACTTCGACCAACTTGTCCCAATTCATCCCCAATTTTGATATCATTCGCCTCTTGAACTACGCTCTGCCCAGGTTCTTGGTAGTTAAATATCAATTTGGATCATTATATATGCCTGACCATCATCAACTTTCAAACTTTATCTGGCAAATTGCCGATTTGCTGCGCGGACCCTATCGCCCTCCGCAGTACGAGCGAGTGATGCTGCCGCTGACTGTGTTGCGTCGCTTTGATTGCGTGCTGGCTCCGACTAAACCTCACGTTCTGGCTCGCTATGACAAAGTCAAAGATAAATTTGCTGACGAAGCGCTTGATAGCCTGCTGAACAACGTCGCCGAGCAACGTTTTCACAATCACTCACCGCTTGATTTTGAACGACTCAAGGGCGACCCCGACCATATTGATCGACACCTGGTTAGTTATATTCAAGGCTTCTCCAAAAACGTCCAGACCATCTTTGAACGCTTCGACTTTTCCGGTGAAATCGAGCGAATGCGCGAGGCCAACATTCTCTACCTGGTGGTGTCCAAATTCTGTGATGTCGATTTACACCCTAATGTCGTCGACAATATCCAAATGGGACTGCTCTTTGAGGATTTGATTCGCCGCTTTAACGAAGCTGCCAACGAAACAGCCGGTGACTACTTTACCCCGCGTGAAGTCATTCGTTTAATGGTTGATTTACTATTCGCCCCTGATGATGAGGTTTTGACGACGGAAAGCAAAGTTTTCAAGCTGCTGGACCCGGCCTGTGGCACCGGCGGCATGCTGTCTGAAGCGCAAAACCATCTGCGGCGGATGAATGCCGGGGCTGAATTATTGGTCTTTGGTCAAGATTTCAACCCTCGTGCTTACGCGATTGCCGCCTCTGATATTTTGATGAAGGGTAACGATAGCCGCAATATTCGGTTTGGCGACTCGTTAATTAACGATCAGTTTGAGGCTGACAAGTTTGATTATCTGTTGGCCAACCCGCCCTTTGGCGTAGATTGGAAACGCCAGCAGAAACGGATAAAGCAAGAGCACCAGAAGCAGGGCTTTAAGGGCCGTTTTGGGGCAGGCCTGCCGCGTGTAAACGATGGGGCGCTGCTCTTTTTACAGCACATGGTCAGCAAGTTTTACCAGCCCGAAGCGGCGGAGCGCGGTTCCCGGCTGGCGATAGTGTTTAACGGTTCGCCCCTCTTCACCGGCGGAGCCGGCAGCGGCGAGAGCGAGATCCGCAAATGGATTATTCAACATGACTGGCTGGAAGCCATTATCGCGTTGCCGGAGCAGATGTTTTACAACACCGGCATTGGCACGTATGTTTGGCTAGTAACCAACCGCAAAGAGCCGCATCGCCAAGGCAAAATTCAATTGATTGATGCCCGCGAACGCTGGCAACCGATGCGCCGCAGCCTGGGCGATAAGCGCCGCTATATGGGCGATGAGGATATTGAGACGGTTGTGTGTGAGTACGGTCGGTTTGAGGAAACCAAGATTAGTAAAATCTTTGATAACGCCCACTTTGGCTATAACCGGGTGCCGATTGAACGCCCGCTGCGACTGCTGTACCACATGAGCGTTGAGCGTAAAAGTAACTTTTTGGACGCCTATCCCCACCTGCTGGACGACGTACAAGCGATTGACCGCGAGTTGGGCCGCCAGCCCCGCGATAACTGGAATGAATTTGACCGGCTTATGGCCAACCTGCTGCAACAACGGGGCAGCCGCTGGAAAAAGCCGGAGTTAAAACGCTTTCGCGATGTATTTACGGATGTGGAAACGGTTCCTGAAGTAAAACCAGTTATTCTCAAAAGACGTAAACCTAGCAATGATCCTTACGCGCGCGTCTGGGGCTGGTTCTTGCTCGAACGTCGAAAAATTGAAGTAATGTTCGAACCTAATACGCAACTGCGTGATTATGAAAATGTACAGCTAGCGGTCAATAAGGAAGAACACGAGCGGAATGAACTGGAAGTCATTCGCCATTTCAAGGAACAAGTGCGACCGCATGTAGAAGACTCCTGGGCTGACCGGGACAAAATTCGCAGCGCCTATGAGATTAATTTCAATCGCTACTTTTACGAGTACACGCCGCCTCGTCCTCTGGCCGAGATTGACGCCGACATTAAGCGGATGGAGGAAGAAATCATTCGTCTGCTGCGTGAGGTGACAGGGTGAGTGAATATTCGCAACTTGACTCTGCAACTTACTGGGGAGAGTTGCCAGAGAAGTGGCAACTTGTACCTATTAGATATGGGTTCAGTTTGATTGGTAGTGGAACAACCCCTCCATCAGGACAGGAACGTTATTATGGAGGAACAGTACCATGGGTCACAACTTCTGAACTCAGAGAAAATATAATCGCATCTACTGAAAAGTCAGTCAGCGAACTTGCTCTAAATGAATTCTCTTCGCTTAAGATTTACCCCCCCAGTAGTGTTCTTATTGCTATGTATGGGGCAACCGTAGGGCGAGTTGGAACTCTTGGTATACCTGCTACTGTAAACCAGGCTGTATGTGTACTAGCTCAACCGACTATATTTGAACCAAAGTATACTTCATATACGCTTCAAGCATCACGCAATTATCTTCTCAGCCTTACCAGTGGAGGAGGACAACCTAATTTAAATGCTGAAAAAATAATAGGGCATTTATTACCTTGTCCCCCCCTCTCCGAACAACGCGCCATCGCCACCTATCTCGACCGCGAAACCGCCCAACTCGACGCGCTGATTGCTGCTAAAGAGGAACTGCTGATTCTGCTGGCCGAAAAGCGCCGTGTCACTATTTCTGAGTCTGTAACCCATGGCTTGAGTCAATCGGTATTACTACGCAGAGTGAACATACCTTGGTTGGACACCATACCAGAGAATTGGAAAATTGAACGCGGGAGATATCTGTTTAATCAATCTTCATTGCCTACACGTGAAGAAGATGAAATTGTTACGTGTTTCCGTGATGGGCAAGTAACGTTACGCCGTAATCGCCGAACTGAAGGATTTACAAATGCAATTAAGGAAGTAGGGTATCAAGGAATTCGCGAAGGACAACTTGTACTTCATTCAATGGACGCTTTTGCAGGAGCAATTGGTGTATCTGATTCGGATGGGAAATGTACTCCTGAATATATTATTTGTGACCCAATTAATGATAATATTTATAATTCTTACTATGGGTATTTACTTCGTGAGATGGCGTTGCAGGGTTTTATACAGGCAAGTTGTCCCGCTGTAAGGGAGCGTGCTCCGAGAATTCGATTCTCAGATTTGAAAGAGATGCTACTTCCAGTTCCCCCTATTGGCGAACAAAAGGCAATAGTCAGATATATCAATAAAAAGATTAAAATTATTGATGATTTACAAAATGCTACAAAGCAAACAATAGCTCTTCTTAATGAACGTCGGGTGGCCCTCATTGCGGCAGCCGTATCAGGTCAAATTCGTATTACGGAGTAGATAAATATGCAGGTCAAAAAGTTAGAAGTGGCTCACGTACGGGTATTTGACCAGGCCGAGTTTGAATTCCAACCCGGTATGAACCTGTTGGTTGGTATTAACGGGGCGGGTAAGTCTACCGTGCTGGATGTGCTACGGGTGATGCTGTCGCATGCCCTGCCCCAGTTTACCGCTTCTAGAAGCAAACCCCTTGAATTTAAAGCGGATGATATTACCTTCAATCAGGGCGCACTAACCGTTAACCTGGAATTTGAGGCGGTTGGTCTAGATTTTGACCATCTGATCCATCTGCCCCGGCATGAGTATGTTATCGATCCTTCTGGAGAAGGTGAAGTCCGCCGGCAAACTTACGACCTGGTTGAGCGCAATGAACTCAAAGCCAATGGTCAGGAGATCAGTAAATCTTCCAAGCAATATGACGAACAGCCCTTAGCCGTTTACTTTTCTACCCATCGCTCACTGCCTAATGATAAGCAGCCCAGCCGTCAGGCCAGCGCCGGAGGACAGTCCGCCGCCTTCGCCGAGGCTTTAGACCATCGGGAGTTGAAAATCCTTGAATTTGCCGAATGGACGAGAGCTCAAGAAGCATTAGCCGCTGAAGGTACTGCGCAAGCCGTTCGTCGACTGGAGACACTTAATGAAGCTGTGACCAATTTTCTTAATGATTGTACAAACCTGCGGGCTGTAAAGGAACCAAAACCAACGCTCATTATCGATAAAAATAACGCTACACTCGATATTCGCCACCTATCCGATGGTGAACGAAGCGTAATTGCGCTGGTACTCGACTTGGCTCGGCGGTTGGTGCAGGCTAACCCCAAATTAGATGATCCGCTAAAAGATGGCAAAGCTGTTGTACTCATTGATGAGCTTGATTTGCATCTCCATCCAAGCTGGCAGCGTACAATTTGTGATCGGCTTACGAGTACTTTTCCTAGTTGTCAATTTATTGCTACAACCCATTCGCCTCAGATTGTGGGCGAAGTCTCACCTGACAACATCAGTCTGATTGAGCAAGGAACAGTTCTGCGACCTCACCAATCCCTTGGAATGGATAGCAATTGGATATTACGTCATATAATGGGAACGTCCGATACCGACTTTGATACGGAGGATAGAATAAAACATATCGAGGCTTTGGTTAAAGATGAGAAGTATGATGAAGCTGCCCTCGCAATTGACAATCTTCGTGATAGAATAGGGGGAGAGAATCTAAAATTAGTAAGCTTACAAACTCGAATTGACATGATTGAATTTCTCAGCGACCAGGAATACGATGAAAAAAGCCCATGAAGCACATCATTAAAAGGGGGCAACCCCACGATTTACAGCTTTGGTTCAACGAGCAGCCCATTGAAGATGGTCGCCGCATCAACTGTGATTATCGAAGTATGCCGAACGATGTAAAGCATATTGTTAAACAACAGTTGATTTTGGAACAAGGGGGATTATGCTGCTATACGGGTCTCCGTATCACTGCGCAAAAGTCTCACATTGAGCACTTTAAACCCCAAAGCCGGTGTCAGAATTATGAGGATGTCGATTACAACAACTTGTTAGCCGCTTATCCTGGTAACGATATTCAAAATTGTCCGTATGGGGCGCATCCTAAAGCGGGTGACGAATTGCCTATTAGTCCGCTCAATGAAGATAGTGAGAGACGTTTTCACTTTGACTTGGATGGACAAATCGCGCCCCTTCAAGAGACTGACCAAGGTGCCAAAGAAACCATCAGAATTTTGAATTTATGCCATAATTCTCTTACGGAAATGAGGCAACAAGCCATTGAAAGTGCTTTGTTACAGGGGAATCGTAAGCCCAGTGATGCGCAATTAAGGCGAATTATCGAGGGTTACTGCCAACGCGACGCAAAACAGTTATTCAAACCCTTCTGTTTCGTTATTGTTCAGGCTGCCCAAGAACTACTAGAGCTGGTAGCACGTGAACGCAAAAAAAAGCAATATAGTCGCTCACAGGAAAGAAAATGAGTACTTATACTACCCCAACGCGCCATAGCGAAGCCGCCTTCGAAAGCGTTATTGAAACCCATTTGCTCGATGGCGGTTATCACTCAATCCAAAGCGCCTTCGACCCGGTTCGCGCGCTCTTTCCCGCTGAAGTCATCGCCTTTATCCAAGCTACCCAGCCCCAGGATTGGGCCAAGTTAGAAGCCCTACACAGCGACAAAACCGCTGCTCAAGTTCTGGCCGATTTAAGTAAATGGCTGGATCGATACGGTGCGCTGCACACGCTGCGCCACGGTTTCAAATGTTATGGCCGCACCCTGCGGGTGGCTTATTTCAAGGCCGCTCACGGCCTCAACCCGGAACTCGAAGCCAGTTACGCGGCCAACCGGCTTGGCCTTACCCGCCAACTGCACTTTAGCGAGCGCCGGCCTCAATTATCGCTCGATGTAACGCTCAGCCTCAACGGTATTCCGGTCGTCACCCTCGAATTGAAGAACCCGCTAACCGGCCAAACCGTAGAACATGCCAAACATCAATATCGTCAGAACCGCGACGCGCACGAGCCCATCTTTGAATTCAAACGCCGTACCCTGGTTCACTTTGCTGTCGATACCGAAGAAGTCTGGATGACAACCCGGCTGGCCGGCAGCGCCACCCACTTTTTACCCTTCAACCAGGGTTTTGAAGGCGGAGCCGGTAACCCGCCTGATCCGCAGGGGCGCACCTATCGCACCGCCTATCTGTGGGAAGAGGTGCTCCAGCGCGACAGCCTGCTCGATTTACTGGCTCGCTTCTTACACCTGCAAGTTGAGGAAAAATATGATGATGAGGGGCGCAAATACAAAAAAGAAACCATGATCTTTCCCCGCTATCATCAGCTTCAGGCTGTACGCCAACTGGTCACCACAGCCCAAAGCGAAGGTGTTGGCTATAACTATCTCATCGAACATTCAGCCGGTAGCGGCAAGAGCAACACCATTGGCTGGTTGGCCCACCGGCTGGCCTCGCTGCATAGTACGCAGGATGAGCGCGTTTTTGACAGCGTCATCGTCATCACCGACCGCCGCGTCCTTGATCAACAGCTACAGGATACCATTTATCAATTTGAACACCGGCACGGGGTGGTTGAAAAAATCGACAAAGACTCGCGTCAGTTGGCGCTAGCCTTGGAAAGCGCCGTGCCGATTATCATCACTACGCTGCAAAAATTCCCGTTTGTAACGCAGCGTCTGCAAAAACTGGCCGAAGAACGCCAGGAGACAGGCACCGGTATTTTACCTACTCGACGCTGTGCGGTTATCATCGATGAGGCTCACAGCTCGCAGTCCGGCGAAACCGCCACCGAGTTAAAAGGTATTTTGGGCGGGGAGATGCTGCACCAAACTGCTAAACGTCTGGCCGAAGAAGAGGGTGTCCCGGATATGGCCGAACTCTTTCGCAAAATGGCCCAACGCGCCCGGCAAGCTAATCTCAGTTTTTTTGCTTTTACAGCCACACCCAAACATAAAACGCTTAAAGTGTTTGGCCGTAACGGCGGCCCCTTCCATCGCTACACCATGCGCCAGGCTATCGAAGAAGGTTTTATTATGGATGTGCTGCGCAACTACACCACCTACCAAACCTATTTCAGGCTGATTAAAGCCTCTCAAGATGACCCTAATGTTGAGCGCAAGAAGGCGGCGCGCGCCCTGGCCCGGTTTATGCGGCTGCACCCCTACAACATTGCCCAAAAGACCGAGGTGATGGTTGAGCATTTTTATGCCTTTACGCGCCACAAAATTGGTGGCCGGGCTAAAGCAATGGTTGTTACCGGCTCGCGCCTTGAGGCCGTGCGTTACAAACAACAGTTTGATCAGGTTATCAAGGCCAAGGGCTATCCCATCAAAACTTTGGTGGCCTTTTCAGGGGTGGTGCAGGATGATAAGATCAAGGACAAGACCTACACCGAGGAAGGTATGAACCAGGGCATCCGCGAAACTGAGTTGCCGGAACAGTTCGCTACCCGTGAATACCAGGTGTTGTTAGTAGCTGAAAAGTATCAAACCGGGTTCGATCAACCTTTGCTGCATACGATGTATGTTGATAAACGACTGGCCGGAATTCAGGCTGTCCAAACGTTGTCTCGCCTCAATCGTATTCATCCCATTAAAGAAGATACGTTTGTCCTCGATTTCGTTAATGACCGGGAAGAAATTCGGGAAGCTTTCAAACAGTTCTATGAAGGAGCAACGTTGGGCGATGAGGCCGAACCGGAACAACTGTATCAGCTTAAAAGCGAGCTTGATGCTTCGGGTATCTACTTACAGGAAGAAGTTGACCGCTTTTGCGAGGTCTATTTCAAACCGAAGCAGAAGCAAAGCACTGCCGACCATCAAACCATGAACGCCACCCTTGATCCGGCTGTAGACCGATTTAAGGCGCTGTATAAAGACAATGAAGAAGAAGCCGAAAGCTGGCGGAAAGAATTGATAGCTTTTCGCAATCTGTATCTCTTTCTCAGTCAGGTTATTCCCTACCAGGACTCCGATTTGGAACGGCTCTACACCTTTCTTCGACATCTGGCCGCCAAACTGCCGCGCCGGTCAGGCGGGCCTCAGTATGATTTTGATAACGATGTTTATCTCGAATATTATCGCCTGCAAAAGATCAGTGAAGGCTCAATTAATCTCAGTAAAGGCTATGCTC
The DNA here is from genome assembly GCA_020634935.1 of Anaerolineales bacterium. Classification (GTDB taxonomy): domain Bacteria; phylum Chloroflexota; class Anaerolineae; order 4572-78; family J111; genus JAGRBY01. The sequence continues at coordinate 5,075 of JACKAT010000016.1, read as the reverse complement.
GCCCGCTCGATGGCCCGACAGAAGTTGGCACCGCTGTTCTGCGTGAAAGCCCGGTCGCCCTCTCAAAAGTCATTGATATTGTGAACGAACGTTTCGGCACCGACTTCAACCAAGCCGACCAGCTTTTCTTCGATCAAATTATCGAAGCAGCAGCCGAGTCCGAAGCGTTGAAACAAGCGGCCCAAGTCAATTCCCCGGATAAATTCTCCTTGCTGTTTAACCGGCTGTTAGAGTCCCTATTTGTTGAGCGTATGGATCAAAACGAAGAAATCTTTGCCCGCTATATGAATGAGCCTGATTTTCAGAAGCTAGTCGCTCGTCTACTTGGGTCAGAGGTATACAAGCGTTTGGCGGGTGATCAGGAATCGATAGTGCGGTATCGCACGCGTAAGGAGTAGTCCAGAAATTTCGTAAATATGCATTGGCAGATTGGTGCTGTGAGCAGGCAGATTGTTCTTTGTTCCTACATGCGGTACCATGGGGAATTCACCATGAAGAACATGAAGCGCATGAAGAAAAAAAACCTTCATGTCCTTCATGCCCTTCATGGTAAGCAAAAGGAGCTGCAATGATAGGCGCCAAACACGAATTCAGCGATCTCTCCCGGCAGGTCATCGGCTGTGCTATTGAAGTCCATCGCCACTTAGGGCCGGGCCTGCTTGAGTCTACCTACCAGCAATGCTTGGCTCACGAACTTCAGACCAGCCAGATTGCCTTCAAACTGGAACATCCTCTCCCGGTGATCTATAAAGGTGTTCGGATCGATTGCGGTTATCGCCTTGATCTGTTGGTGGAAGATACGCTCATCCTTGAGTTAAAAGCGGTCGAGGCCGTGCGAGAGATTCATAAGGCCCAGCTTCTAACCTATATGAAACTGGCCGGGATCAAACACGGTCTACTGCTCAATTTTAACGTCGTTCGGTTGAAGGACGGGTTGACCAGTTTTGTGTTGTAAGTAGATTAACCATGAAGAACATGAAGGACATGAAGAAAAAAACCTTCATGCTCTTCATGCCCTTCATGGTAGAATAAATATCCCTCTCCCCAACTTACACCGGCGCTTCCATAAAGTAGATGTTGTACTTAGCGCACACCTTCAACAACGCCTCCATATCGGGCGGGCCGGCCGGGGTAGGCGGATGGGCTTTGTCCTCAACCGGAATGCCGATTTCCTCAAAAAAGCGTTCCATATTACCGGCCGGTTCAAAGGTCATCATCACCTTGCCCACGGTATCGCCCACGTTGCGAAAGCCGTGCGGTACGCCGCCGGGAACGTGAACAATGGAACCGGCCGGGGCCGGGGTAGCGACCTTATGGCCAGCCTCATCTTGCCCGTAGATTTCATAGCGACCTTCCAAGATATGAAACGTTTCCTGCTGCGGGTGCGTATGCAGCAGCGGCACGCCATTCCCCGGTGGGGTTAGCGACTCCACTACCGCGAATTTGTTGCCGGTCGCCTGACCGCTGAGCCGTATGGTCATCACTTCGTTAATGACCAAGATGGCCTGGCTGTTATCGGCCACGATAATCGGGGTCTTGCCATTTTGGTGTCCATTAGTAGACATAGTTATCTCCTTAGTTGAATTAACGGCCTGCCTGAAACGGCGCTTAAGGCCATTTCGTTGAGCCTTCATTGATATTGATTACCCTCAGTATAGCCGGTCGGCATACCGCTATCGTGCTAAATGCCGCCGGTCAGCGTGCCAACACTGTGCTGATTTTGGCAGGGCTGGCGTTATGGCTTTTGGGCCGGGCATATTATAATGTTGCCAATTGGATGAGGGGATGATGTCTAAACTTTCCTTCTATTTATTTGGCGCGCCTCATATTGAAGTCAACGGAGCGCCGGTGGTGGTGGGCTACAGTAAGGGAATAGCGCTGTTGGCTTATCTGGCTGTGACCGGTCAACCTCATACCCGCGAGTCGTTGGCGACGTTTTTGTGGCCCCATCACGACCCGGCCAGCGCGCTGGGTGAAGTGCGCCGCATGGTGTGGGTCTTGAACAAAGCCTTGGGCAAAGGCTGGCTGGCCACGGACCGGCAGACCGTGGCTTTGCCGGCGCAGGCTGAGATTTGGGTGGATACGACCCACTTTCAATCGCTGCTGAACACCTGGACCCACCACGACCACGCGGCCAATAAAGTTTGCCTAGCCTGCTTCGACCCGCTAACTGAAGCCGTGGCCTTAGCTCAAAATGATTTTCTGGCCGGGTTTACCGTCCCGGATAGTCTGGAGTTTGACACCTGGCAGAGCCAAGAAACCCAACTGCTGCGGCAAGAAGTGGCCCTGGCGCTGGAGAAACTGATTCAACTGCTGCTGCACATGACCGACCAGGGACCTCACGCGGCCATTCCTTATGCCCAACGGCTGTTGAACTTGGACCCGCTGTACGAACCCGCTCACCGGCTGTTGATGGCCTTATATGCCGCTGCCAACCAACCGGCAGCAGTTGCCCGCCAATATCAGGCGTGTGTCAAGGTTTTACGGGCTGAACTGGACACCTCGCCCGCCGCCGAGACAACCGGCCTGTTCGAGCGCATCCGCTTAGGCCAATTCGATGCCACCACCGCCTTTACCGAACTGCCCGCCTATGTCAGTCCCTCTCTCCCCGCCGATGACCTGCCCCAGCACAATCTACCGGCTCAGACCACCCCCTTTATTGGGCGCGAATTTGAACTCACGGCGTTGTCAGAGCTGCTGCTTGACCCGACGATGATGCTGGTTACCATCGTCGCGCCGGGCGGTATGGGCAAAACGCGGCTGGCGCTTGAATTGGGGCGCCGATTGGCCGAACGTTTCCCAGATGGCGTCTTTTTTGTTGAGCTGGCCCCGATTGACAGCGGCGAGGCCATCATCCCGGCCGTAGCCGAGGCGATGAGTTACTCGTTTCAGCCCACCGGACGCAGCCAGAAGCAGCAGGTGCTGGATTACCTGCACCACAAACGGGTCTTGCTAATACTGGATAACTTTGAGCATCTGATCGACAGTGGAGCCGGGCTGGTGAGCGAGATGCTGGCCGCGAGTCCCCGCCTGAAGGTGCTGGTCACCTCCCGGCAGCGGCTTTACCTGGCCGGTGAGACCTTGTTTATCTTGCAAGGGCTGAAGCTGCCCGAGGCCAATACGCTTGACCCGGCGGTCCGGTCGGCCGCCGTTGAACTATTTCAGCAAACGGCGCGACGGGTCCGGTCGGATTTCGGCCTGACTGAGACGAACCTGCCGCATGTCACGCGGGTATGCCGCTTGGTGCAGGGCATGCCGCTGGCCATTGTATTGGCGGCGGCCTGGGTCAGCGTGCTGTCATCGGCGGAAATTGCCGAAGAAATTCAGCGGAGTCTCGATATATTGGAAGCCGAAGGCAGCGAACTGCCGAAACGCCTGCGCAGCATTCGGGCCGTGTTCGACCACGCCTGGAGTATGATGACCGAGGCGGAGCAGCAGGTCTTTATGAAGTTAGCCGTCTTTCGCGGCGGCTTCACCCGCGAGTCCGCCGACAAAGTGGCCCAGGCCGGGCTGCGCCACCTGCAATCACTAGTCACCAAGGCCCTTATCACCCGCGAGGCCGACCAGGGCCGGTATCACATCCACGAACTGCTGCGCCAGTACGCCGCCGAGAAACTACACCAGTCCGGTCAAGTTGACTCGACCCGTCAGGCTCACACCCACTACTACCTAACTTACCTGGCCGAGCAGACCGCTCGCCTGAAGGGGGCGGCGCAGTTAGCCACCCTAAAACGGATCGAGGTCGATTTTGAGAATGTGCGTGAAGGATGGACCGACGCGGTGGCGAACCGGACACACGACCTGCTGGGGCAAGCTCTGGAGGCCATGTATCTGTTCTGTTTCTTACAGAGCCGCCTGGAAGACGGCAAGGCCCTGTTCGACCGGGCCAGACAGGGCTTGGCTCCGGCGCTGAACCAGCCGCCGCATCCGGTTTGGCTGGCCTTAGGGGTGCGTTTCTACAGCACCGCCGATAGCCAGGCCGGGTTACAACAGCGGCTTGAGGCGTCGCTGGCACTGGCTCGTGAGCGCGATGACCGGGCGGAGGTGGCCTTTTGCCTGCATACCCTGGCCACCATCGCCCACTATGTCGATCAAAACCCGCCTCAGGCGATTGAATATTATGAGGAATGCGCCGCTGTTTACCGGCAGTTGGACGAAAAATATTATCTGGCCCAAACGCTGAGCAAATTGGGCGAAGCCTACCAACTCCTCAGCCAAAACGTCTTGACTCTGACCTACGTCAATGAGGCTTACCAGCTACAGCGCGATATTGGGGACCAAATGGGCGAATCGGAAACCCTGCGCGCGCTGGGGATGACGGCTTATCAAGCCGGCGATTATGATGGGGCCAGTGATTACTTTGAAAAGGCCTATGTCATCCAGCTTAAAACGGACTACGTTGTAGGCCAAGCCTCCAGCAATCTCTATCGCGGTTATATGATCTTTATGCGCGGCGAGACCGCCGCCGGGCAGGCGTTAGTTGAAATGGCGCTGGCTCAGGCCCTGAATATTGTTGACTACTCGACCCAGGCTTGGTGTTGGGCTATCCTCGGCTGGATTAGGTGCGCGGCGGGCGATTATACCCAGGCTGAACAATACCTACGCCAGGCCGAAGCGGTCGAACCCGACCCGTTTCGCCAAACCGGCGCCGGTAACCCTTTCCTCAAGCTGCAAATCAACTTTGCTCAATCGCTGCTGGCCAGCGGTCGCGGCGACTATGTTGCCGTGCGGCACTATCTCCTTCAGCCCTTGCGCCTGGCCGTCAATACCTCTAGCCAACCTTTTATGACCTTGTCGATAGCGGCGGCGGCCCTCCTCTACGCGCACGATGGGCACTCGGAAACGGCGGTTGAACTGCTAGGGTTGGTTTTTAACCAGCCGGTAAAAGCAACCAACTGGATGAAACAGTGGGTTTTACTGAACCGCGTTCAAACACATCTGCGTGATACGCTGGGCCAGGCTCCGTTCGAGGTCGCGTGGCAGCGGGGCGAACTACGTGATTTGAAGGCTGCGGCCGAGGCAGTGTTGCGAGAAATCGAGGGGCGGGTCTAGGGGTAATAAAGTTTATCCTGAAG
>JACKAT010000015.1 GCA_020634935.1 Anaerolineales bacterium | reverse complement strand
ATATCCGATCAAAGGCGATGATCGGACCCGACTCCAGTAAGGAGGCGTGGGTCGATCTTTGACCGGCATGACCGGTGGGGTTCGGGGGGCAAAACCCCACCGATCATCCCCTCACCGGTCTGCCGCCGCATGCGCCGACGATCCCCCAGCATAGTCAACATCGAGCCGTTCTCCATTCTTCATTCTCCCTTCTCCCTTCTCCCTTCCCCCGGTTTGTCTGTGGGCTTTGTCGTCCTATTGATTATGGCTTCGGTTTGTGTCATAATAGAGTGATAGAAGTGTTGGAAGAATGACGTTTGATGGGTCATCTATTCGATATAAAAGTGGCTCTTAGACATAGTTGGGGGCTTTAGTTGATGTGTGGCATTTGGAACCAGTTCAGACCCTATTACCGCTATTGACTGTATTCAGGAGTATGATCTTATGACCACCCAGCATCGTGGCACCATCACAACTTGGAAGGATGACAAAGGTTTTGGCTTTATCACACCGGATGAGGGCGGAAGTCCGGTCTTTTTTCATATCAGTGGTCTTGTGCATCGACAACGTCGTCCGGCAGAGCAGGTGATGGTTGTTTACACCCTAAGCCAGGATGAACACCAGCGAACACGAGCCATCAACATTCGTTTCGTAACGAAGGAAACTCACCCCGAACGCCTGAGTACGGTGATTGTGGTCAGCCTCTTTTTTGTGATGCTGCTTCTTGGAACATGGATCATTCCGTTACCACTGTGGATTCTTGCGCTGTATGGGATCAGCAGCAGCATCACCTATGGGCTGTATGGGCGGGATAAGGTAAATGCTCAGCAACGGGCAAGGCGGATTCCAGAAGACACGTTGCATTTTCTGGAACTGGTTGGAGGCTGGCCTGGAGCCCTTCTTGCCCAGGAATACTGGCGTCATAAAACTGTAAAGGCCACATATCAACAAGTGTTCTGGTTTATGGTAGGTGTTAATCTGGTGCTCCTGATAGGGTATAGTGTCTTTCTATTACTGAGGTAACGCTATGGATAGTTTGTCCGACTAAGGAATGATGGTTAAATAACTTCCCCAAGTCCACTAATAAGGAGACGGGAGATAAGGAGATTGAAGCGACCAGAATCTCTTTATCTCCTTATCTCCCATGTCCCAAAGAGGAACGTTATTGATTCGCGATCCTAAGGAATGAAAAACAATTAAGTTCGGCATGTCATTGCGAGCAAAGCGAAGCAATCCCCACTTCCGAACGCGGAGATAGCTTCGTCGTTCCTCCTCGCTATGACCCATGCGGACGTTGTTTTTTGGCCGATCCTAAGTGACTGTCACCTTTTGCATGTGCATGGCTTGGAGCCACTTATGCCAAACACCCCTAATCCGCTGACCCTGTTGCTCGACGATATTGCCCGCGAGGCCGACGGCTTTAGCGGCCAGGTGGGCTTGGCCACCCGCCGGGTGGATGCCGCCGAGGTGGTCCGCTTTAACGCGGATGACATCTTCCCCACGGCCAGCGTCATCAAGCTGGTGGTGTTGGTTGAATATCTGGCTCAGGTGGCGGCCGGGGACCTGCGGCCGGCCACGCCGGTCACACTCCAAGCGGAGGACATGGTCGAAGGGTCCGGCGTGCTCAAGGATTTGCAACCGGGGGCGCAGCTTACCTTGCACGATCTGGCGACGCTGTCGATCACCATTAGCGATAACACCGCCTCGAACTGGCTGCTCGACACCGTGGGCGGGCTGGCGCGGGTCAACGCCCGGCTGCACGATCTGGGTATGGCTCAGACCGTGATGGGCCGGCCCTTTGTCTTCGACTCACCCGTTGATAACACCGGCTCCCCGGCCGATTTCCTGCACCTGCTGCTGGCGCTGGCCCGGGGGCAGGTGGTCAATCCCGCCGTCAGCCGGGCGGCGCTGGCGCTGATGGGCCGCCAGCAGTTTATGACCTATATTCCGCGCTATTTGCCCTATCACCCCTTCGCCGCCGAGTACGGGCTGCCCCAACCGCTGACCATCGCCAATAAGGTCGGCATGCTGCGCGGCGCGGTCAACGACGCGGCCCTCATTACTACCCCCGATTACACCTACGGCCTGGTCATCTTCACCCGCGCCTGCACCGACACCCGGCCCGACCCCGACAATGAGGCGGCGCTGCTGGTCGCCCGATTATCGAAGCGGGTGTATGACTATTTCGAGGCAGAGGTTTTCTGACATCCCTGCCCCGCCTATTTGCCTCAACGCCACCCCGAATCTAGAATGAAAAAGTTGATAGTGCGACAGAATCTACGGTACAGCAATGACAATGAAAATCCCGTAGGACAAACTTAAGTTTGTCCTACAGCGTCTATAATTCAAAGGAGATTGATACATGGAAAAGATGACCCAGGAAGAGGTCAAGGTGTTTCTGCTGGAAGTTCCCCGGACGGCCAAGATTGCCACGGTACGCGAGGATGGTCGCCCGCACGTGGCGCCAATCTGGTTTGATGTGGACGGCGACACAATTATCTTCACTACCTGGCATGAGTCGGTCAAGGCGGCTAATATCACCCGCGATGGACGGGTTTGCCTCTGTATCGATGATGAGGTGCCGCCGTTTGCTTATGTGATTATCGAAGGTGAGGTCGCCATCAGCGAGGATTTGGCTGAGCTGCGGCAGTGGGCCACCCGGATTGCCGGTCGCTATATGGGGCCGCATTTGGCCGAAGCTTACGGTAAGCGCAACGGCGTTAAAGGCGAACTGCTGGTGCGCGTCACCCCAACCCATATCGTTGCCCAAAAGAACATTGCGGCATAGCCGACTTGGCAGCGTTCGGCTGTTAGCGGTCAGCTTTCAGCTATCAGCTTTCTTAATTAACACCAATTTTAGTTGGCGGCCAACTGAACCGTAACCGCTGTACCTTGGCTTATCTTGCTATCGACCATAATAGTTCCGCCGTGGCTGCGGGCTATGTTCATGGCGATGGCCAGGCCCAGGCCGGCGCCATTGGTGCTGCGCGAGGCATCGACCCGATAGAAGCGGTCGAAGATATGGGGGAGGTGTTGGGGGGCAATGCCGACGCCGGTATCGGTGACGATGACCTCAATGAAGCCGTTGGCGGTAGAGCCGGCCGTTACGTCAATCTGCCCCCGCTCGGTGTAGTTAATGGCGTTGGCGATGATATTAACGAACAGGCGGATAAGGGCGTCGCTGTCGCCGGGGATGGTCAGACCGGCGGGGACGGTGGGGGTCAAGGTTAGGTGTTTTTCTTCGGCCAGCACTCGCAACGAGTCGGTCACATCGGCCAGGAGGGTGGACAGGTCAACCGGCTCTTTAACGGCGGGCCGGGCGGGGGCGTCGCTGTGGGTGAGCTGTAGCAGACCCTCCACCAGGGTGCGCAGCCGGCCGGTCTCTTCGCTCAAATCGATCAGCACCCGCTCGTATTCGGTAGGGGTGCGGGGGCGAGCCAGGGTACTGCTGATGATGGTGATCATGGCGGTGAGGGGGGTGCGCAGTTCGTGCGAGGCGTCGGCGGTGAAGCGGCGTTCACGCCGGAAGGCCGCCTCTAAGCGGGCCAGCATCGAATCGAACGTGGCGGCCAGCCGCCCGGCTTCGTCATTGGTGGGGGGCAGGTTCAGCCGGGCCGATAGGTCATCGGCGGAGATTTGCCGGGCGGTTTGGGTGATTTGATCGATTGGGGTCAGGGCTCGTGCGGCCAAAAAGTAGCCGCCCAGGCCGGCCACGGCCACCAGCAGCGGCCCGCCAATCAGCAGGGTGATGAGCAGTTGGTTGAGCGTTTGCCTGACGCCGCTGAGGTTTTGGGCGACTTGAACCGCGCCGACCCACTGGTCGTTTTGAAAGACAGGCACGGTGTAAACCCGCACCGGCTGCCGGGTCAGCGGATCAGAAATAGTGGTGAAGGAACCGGTGGGGGGGGCATCCGGTTGGAGCGGTGGCAGGGCGCGATAGGGGCCATATGTCTGGCGGGTCACTCCGGCCCGGTTGACCAAACGAAACGAGAAGCCGTATTCATTGAGCGGCGTGTTGGGGATATCCTCCAGCAGTTCCTCGACCGCGACGAAGTCGCCGCCGGCCACATCCACTTCGGCGGTGATCTGGGTGGCGACCAGCCGCAGCGCATCATCGACCGAGCCGGTCAAGCTGCGGGCCATCCGCAGGTAAACGAAGCTGCTAAAGAGGACCAGCGCCGCTAACAGCAGCCCCGCCGTCCACAGCGCAAAGCGCCCTCGCAGCGTTCTCAACAGTGACATCAAGTCCCATCCTGCGCCGACAGCCGATAGCCGGCTCCCCGCACGGTGAAGATCAGCTTGTGCTCAAACGGATCATCGATCTTACGGCGCAGGTTACGGATGTAGACATCGACCACGTTGGATTGGTTGTAGACATCGTAGTTCCAAACCGCCTCGGCAATTTCGGTGCGGCTGAGGATGCGTTCGGGTTCGCGGATGAGGCACTCCAAAACGGCGTACTCTTTGCTGGTCAGATCGATCAGCGTCTCGCCGCGCATTACGCGCCGGGTGCGGGTGTCCATCGTTAGATCGGCCACTTGCAGCAGATTGCGGCCCGCCGGTTGGCCGGCCTGCCGCCGAGTTAGCGCGCGGAGCCGGGCCAGCAGTTCTTTGAGTTCAAACGGCTTGACCAGGTAATCATCGGCCCCGGCGTCGAGGCCGGTGACGCGATCATCGACCGCGTTACGGGCGGTTAGCATCAAGATGGCCGCCTGGCAGCCTCGACCGCGCAGCATGCGGCAGACAGTCAGACCGTCCAGCTCCGGCAGCATAATATCGAGTACAATGAGGTCGAAGGCCACGACCTCGGCCCAGGCCAGCGCCTCGCGCCCGGTATGGGCCGCATCAACCGCATAACCCTGCTCGGTCAGCGCCTGTTTGAGGTAAGCGGCCAGTTTCACTTGGTCTTCGACGATAAGGATGCGCATGGCGATACTCTGTCTTGGGATGTGTCTCTTCTTATTATACCAGATAAGAGGTAGGGTGGGGGAAGTTATTGTCTTTTAGAATCAGGACTTACGCCAAAACCAGGTGACAGTCACTTATTGTCGATATATCAATGTTTGTGATGCTTGAGTAGGTCGGTTTAATGCATGCAAGTGACTGTCACCTTTAAGACTGCGTAAGTGTAATGCGTGGGCGGATTACATAGAGACAGGAGCATCAAAGATTGCGTTGATCGTTCCTGATTGGTTGATCCTCATGGGATCTCCTTTTTGCAGTTGTGGATTGATTTAAAGTAATGGTGCTGGCTAAGATGGAGTTAGTGTAGCCGAGGAAGGTGAAGTCTCCATGAAGCCAAAATGAAGAAATCCTTCATGGAGGGTGTGGGGCTATGATTTCGCATTTTTGGCGCAGTTTGCTGATAGTCTAGGTTTAGAGTGCTGTTTTGAGCAACGCTCACTTGAGCTGTAGTTGGGGACAGCAAAAACAGCCACAACTGGTAACTATTGATCGGATAGACTATAATTAAAGTTCTAATCCTGGGGACAAATGATGGGTATCATCACGAGAAAGCGTAATTTGGAGACACAATCGGCCGGGCTGGTCCCATTAAGACCCCAGCACATTACCAAAATTCTGGCATTATTGTTTTGGTTAGCGGTGGTGGGCCTGTACTGGTGGATTACTGATCTCTATAATTTATCACCCGCCATGAAGGTCATATTGCTGCAAGATTTGTTTACTACCGAAGTGTACGGGCCTCTGCTGTTTATTGTATTTTTTGCCTTGCAACCGCTGGTTTTCTTTCCCTCGTTTGTATTGGGCATCGCGGGGGGGATGTTGTATGGGCCGGTAGCCGGCACCCTATTGGTGACCATTGGGGCTAACGGGGCGGCGAATGTGTGTTATTTGGTGGGGCGCTTTTTCGGATGGGGGGTGGTTGAGGCCCAATCGAAACAAGGAGGCCTTATCCGGCGCTATATGGACGGGGCGCGTAACCATACCTTTGAAACAATTCTGATGTTACATCTGCTGTTTGTGCCGTTCGATTTGGTCAATTACCTGGCCGGCTTTTTTAGAATGAATTGGCCGAAGTTCGCTCTAGCAACGGTCATTGGCGCTATACCCGGTATCTTATCTTTTGTTTTATTTGGCGCATCGCTGGAAGGTGACCTGTTGGCGGGTAAGCCAGAACTAAATTTGTCAATGCTGGTGGGGTCGGCCGTTATCTTGATTACGGGAATTATCCTGGCTCAGTTAGTCAAACGACGTGATATAAAACGAGAGAAGATAGGTAACCATTAAACAGCGGTTGATTGGCTGGGAAAGTAAACTTTAACCTTTGTCCCTGCGGCGGGGTTGCTTTGAATAAAGATGTAGCCATGGTGCTGCTTCACAATCCCCAAACAGGTGGCTAAACCTAAACCCGTCCCCTGGCCAACGGGTTTTGTGGTAAAAAAAGGCTCAAATAGATGAGCCTTAACTTCGTCAGTCATGCCGAAACCGGTATCGATTACGATCAATAAGACGTACTCACCCGGGGGGATGTCAATAACTTGCTGACACTGATTCTCCTGAAGCCATACTTTTTGCGTTTCGAGCGTCAATTGCCCTCCCGTTGGCATCGCATCGCAGGCGTTGCGAATTAAATGGGTTAGCAGTTGATCAAACTGGTTGGCATCAAGCTTGGCCAGCCCAACATCCGGCGCGAGGATGGCCTGGCCTGAAATGGACTGCTCAAATGAGGCAACCAAGTTGTTCCAGACTTTTTCGACCAACGAATTAAAGTCGGTTATTTGGAGTTGGATTTGCTCCTGGCGGGTAAAAGCCAGCAGTTGGTGGGTTAGCGTGGCGGCTTTGTCGCTTGCTTCTAAAACGCGCTCCAAATCATTTGCGGCCGGATGATTTTCCGGCAGAGTATCTTTGGCAAAGGTGACAAAGCCAATGATTGAGGTGAGCAAATTATTGAAATGATGGGCCACTCCAGCGGCTAACTGGCCCAAAGCTTCCAACTTTTTTGATTGGTGCAGTTGCTCTTCCAACTGCCGATGTTCCGTAACATCTCGAAAAACGAGCACGCCGCCGCTGACTTGCCCCTGGTCATCGATGATCGGGGCGCCGCTGTCATCGATAGGAACACTACGGCCATTTTTAGCAATGAGTGTGGTGTTCTTATCCAAGCTGACAATCCGTTTAATCGCCATCGCTCTGATAATAGGATTAGCGACGGTTTGCCCTGACCTGACGTTGACCAGGTTTAAAACATTTGATATATCATAGCCAACCGCCTCTGCTTGCTCCCACTGGGTTAGTTGCTCGGCCACCGAATTCATGAAAGTAATTTTGCCATGAATGTCGGTGGTAATGACTCCTTCGCCAATGCTGCTGAGGGTAGCTTTGGACCACTGTTCTTTGGCCCTTAATTCCCGCTCGATAGCGTGTTTGTAGAGGGCCATTTCAATAGTCGTGCGTAAATCTCGGGCTTGATAAGGCTTGAGCAAGTAACCAAAGGGTTCGGTGATTTTGGCCCGTTGTAGAGTTGCATCATCATCGTAGGCTGTTAAATAGATAATGGGTATGTCCAGCTTGGATCGAAGCTGCTCGGCCGTTTCAATACCATCGAGATTACCCTTTAGTTTAATATCCATCAGAACCAAATCGGGATGGGTTTCCATAATTTTTTCGATGGCTTCCTGGCCTGAAGCCGCAATACCTACCACGTCGTAGCCTAAGCTATTCAATTTCCATTGAAGGCTGATGGCAACTAACCGTTCGTCTTCCGTAATAAAAATACGCGGTCTGTTCACAAGATCTTCTCCGGTTCGACGGGATTCGGAAATGAGATTTGAAAGATAGCGCCTTTACCAGGAAGCTGAGTTAGCGTCCCCTCGAGTTGTTCAACAAACGTATCCACCAATAACAATCCCAGCGACTCTGGCCGAACCAGATTGAGATCTACCGGTAAACCAACGCCATTATCGGCTACAGTTAATATTACCCGGTTTTTTTCGGCGTACAAATGGATGTGAATTTGACCCGGCTGTTCATTAGGAAAGGCATGTTTAAGGGCATTTGAGACAAGTTCATTAATTATTAAGCCACAATAGAGCGCCGTATCAATTTGAAAATTAATATCCTCTATATCAAGATGGAACGAAACGTTATTGACGTGGCCGACATAAGCCGCGTGAAGTTGATTGATGAGGTTATGTAGATAATCTGACCCATTGATTTTACTAATATATTCAGAGCAATACAAGGTTTGATGGACCAGGGCCATGGCCTGTATCCGAGTTTGACACTCTTCAAGAATTTTCACTACCTTATCATTAGCCAGGTAATCAATCTGCAAATCGAACAAACTTGAGATGAGCTGCAGGTTATTTTTTACCCGGTGGTGGATCTCTCGCAGTAGTACTTCTTTTTCTTGAAGCGAGGCTTGCAACTGCTGCCGGGCTTGTTTTTGTTTAGTAATGTCGGTAGTGGTACCCATTAACCGGATAGGCTGCCCCTGATCATCGCGAATGGCGCTGCCACGGCTTAAAAACCAGCGATAGTCGCCATTTTTATGGCGGATACGATATTCGTATTCGAATTGATCGGTTCGGTGCTGTAGATAATTTTCTATGGCTGCTTCCATGATATTGTGATCATCAGGATGAATAATTTGGTACCAGAAATCCACTTCGTTTTGGATATCTTCCTTAGTGTAACCCAAATCCATGACCAAACCGGCGTCATGCCGGCTGGTATCCAAATCCCAATCCCACACCCAAACATGACCGGCCGAGGTGGCTAACTCATATCTTTTTCTAATTTCCTGAAGGTCGGCTTCGGTTTTTTGGCGTTCTGCTTCTCGTTCCTTGTCTCGGGTGACAATTCGCCCGCAGCCAACCGTGCCGATCATTTCGCCGTGCTCATTCCAAAATGGGGCTTTGTAAACATCCAGGTAGAGAAAATCCCCATCGACATAACCAAACTCATCAAAACGCTGGGGGCGCTGCGTTGTCATGACGATCTCATCAGAGTCAGCACAAATTTCGCCAAAGGTATGCCAAGTCGGATTTTCGGGGTGGGTGTTTCTTGCTCGATCGGCAAAGAATTGGTGGGTTTTACCGACCGGCTCGTCGGTATCTTTGGCATTTAGTAGTTTCTGACAAGTGGCCCGGTTAGCAAAAATAAATTTTTTGTCCAAATCTTTAGCCCAAACCATATCCGGCACATTGTCACACATCAGCCGGACCATCGCGTAGAGGGATTTAAATCGCGCCTCGCTCTTTTTTAAGGCCTCCTCAGCCAGCTTGCGCTCGGTGAGGTCGACATTAACGCCCATTATACCTTGTAACACGCCCTCAACATAAATTGGTGCAACCAGCTTACGTAAAAACATCCACTCGCCACAAGGCGTGACCATCTCCACTTCTTCAGTTATCGTTTCACCAGCCAAGACCCGTTTGTTATTTTCCTGCCAGCGCTCAATTATTTTGGGGTCAAGCTGGGTATTATCGTTAAGGGTGGTATCAATCATATTGCCCCAAACTCGGGTTTTAACTTCACTTTCAATAATCATCCGCTGGTTGAGATCACGCGCCCAAAAATCGATCGGTAAATCTTCCAGCAAGGCGCGCCACAGAGACTCGCGCTGGCGCAGATCATTTACTAGCTCTTTTTGCTCGGCAACTTGCTGATGCAGTTGCTGATTAGCCTGGTTCAGTTCATCGACCTGACTCCGTAAGAAGGCTAATTCTTCTAACAATTGCGCATTGGTCTTTGTTTGATGGTTCATTGAGCTACTCCGCTCGGCGAAAATCAATTGGCAAGGATATAACAATTTGATGCTTTATCGGAAACATAGCAGGGCAGGGGAGTCATTTTAATTTCGCTGAGACGCTAAAAAAACGAACCGCTTGTTGAACCCGGCTAAGCCGCTAAACAGCAAGTCGGGCAACAAGGTTCACTCTATTCAGGAGGCCGGGGTTTTTACTCTAATCGAGATCGTTGAATGGACTATATTAGTGCCACTACGGCCATAAGGCATCCGTCACTTGGCCGGCTGATAAACGCAGTTCGGGTTGGTTGTAGGTTGTTTTTCGGCATTGGCAAGCCACGAAGTTAACAAACGAATTTGGGTAGTTGGACCAACTAATATAGCAGACAGACTCTCAACTTGCAAAACATGGTGCAAAGTGACCCGGTCATTAGTGTCTATAAGGATATTTTATAACCGATTAGTGTATCGGCCTAACATCTGGTCCATCAACCAGGGCCACAGCACGCCAACGGTTATAAAGGTTCGATCAAAGAGGGTAATGAAGACATCGCGCCGTTCATGGTGAATCGTGCGCAGAATGGCTCGAGCGACACGCTTCGCCGGGACGCCGGCCAGCCGTCCTCGTCCGGCTGGGCTGTCGCCTAATGAATGATCATTGAAGCGGGTGGCGGTAACACCGGGATAAACCGTGCTGACGCGAATTTTGTCTCGTTTAAGCTCGATCCGGAGGCTCTCGGCCATCTTTTCCAGCGCAGCTTTACTGGCGCAGTAGCCAGCAATACCGGGCATCGCCCGCCGGCCGACAATGGAGGAGATGTTGATGATCAACCCACCGTCACGATTTGCTTTTAGATAAGGGATAGCCGCCTGGATGAGGGCAACCGGGCCAAAGTAGTTGACATCCATAACTCGCCGAGCCTGGGACTCGTCCAGGTCTACCACTTCATCACGCACCCCAAGCGCCGCGTTGTTGATGACGATATCCAGCCGGCCAAAAGTGGCGATGGTGGCCCGCACGAGATTAGCGGCTTGAACGGTATCGCCCATATCGGTGGGGATAGCGATCGCTTGGGTTGAGCCGGTGTTGAGTTCGGCGGCTAAGGTATCGAGGGAGTCCCGCGTTCTGGCAGCCAAAGCTAAAAAGCAGCCTGCTTGAGCCAGCGTTCGCGCCGTTGCCCGCCCAATACCCTGAGTGGCCCCGGTTAAAATGACGACGCGGTTGCTTGGATTCATAGCCCGATGTCTATCGTTTGCGGAGGGTTTGTTTGGGGATAGATTGGGGGTAATTAACTCGGACCAAACGGCGGACAACCCCTAGAAACAGGAGCGTCAAACAAACGACCAGCACCAAGATACCACTAACCACTTGAATAGCGGCTAGCTGCAAATCATGGCGATGTTTAGCCTGTTGATAGGCCAGGGCAGCTAACTGGGCCTCACGTTGGGGATCAGGCGCAGGCGGCTGGCTAGTTTGGTCTACTTCATCTTGAAGCGGAGCCGCCACGTTAGGCGCAATACTCGGTGTGGATGGAACGCTGTTTGGCTCAGTTATTTCCTCGGAGCCGGAGGGAAGCGTTAATGCCGCCGGTTGAACACCCGGCTGGCCCTTAACGATTTTCACGGCATGTTCCCCGCTGGGCGCACTAAAGACCGTGTAGGTATCAAGCCCCACCGTTTCGGCGCTAAAGTTAATCGCTTTGCCGTCAATAGTTACCTGACTAACCTGTTCCGAGCGCAGTTTAAGTAATTTGAAAGTCACGACTCCGGCCGCGTTAGTGCCATAGTTGAGTTGGTTTACATTTTGATTCCAATCATAGGTGTAAGCCGCATAACGATCGGTAGCGGCTTGATAAACTCGAATATAGCCATCATTTAAACCCAGCCGCGGCTGGAGAGTCAGACCGCTGCCGGTCAGTGACACTCCAAAAAAACCTTCGATGATGGCGCTGCCCATCGTGCCGGCGGCGGCGCTGTAGTAGTGGCTGCCCTCATGGCGCGGATCGGTGCTGGACTGCCACTCGATGATGTTGCCGGGGTGATCTTGCCAATCGTTGGCTACCTGGAAAAGATGGTTACGACCGGCCTCGGAGAAACCGTGCTGGAACTCGGCTTGAATTTGAACGCCGCCCCACCAATCCCACACCCCACCGTTCTGGTAATTACCATACCCCATCCCGGAGTAATCAAAAAAGCGATCAGGCCATTGGTTGGGATAAAAAGGGTAAAGCGACAAGCCCGGTTTATTGACGCCGGCGGCCAGCCGAACCGCTTCTAGCTGATCGAAAATCGCTTCGGTCTGGTCGAAATCGGTCAAACCGGTGTAAACCGCCAAGGCATTAGCAATGCTGACCATCGCCGACTCGTCGAAATCGTGCTCCAGCGGGGTAATGTGAGCGTGGGTCAGGAAGAAACCTTTGTCGGGCTGCCAAAGCCGTTCGTTGGTCTGGCTCTTAAGGGCCTCGGCCTTTTCCTGCCAGGCGTCGGCATGCTCAATATCACCAACGGCGGCGTTCATCTCGGCCAATTCCAGTAGAGCCATATAAGCGAGGGCCTGATCGTAAATGGAAGCGGTGCGATGATCCTGCGCCGGATTATAGTCGGTGTAGCCCGGCCCGCGCTCAAATTTGACGTCGCCCCAATCGGTGGTGTGGCCGCGCCACAGCAGTTGCAACTGCGGATCGAGCCGGTAGCGGTAGAGCCAGTCGGCAGCCAGATTGAGCCGCTGGATGACCGTCAAGCCGTTAATGGGCGTTTGCAGCCAGTCGCTGTTATAGGTCATGTTGTAGTAAAGATAGGCCGCGTGGATCAGGCTGGTCTCTTCGTCGGTGGTGATGGTCTGTTTGTTGCGCCGCCCGTCGGGGGTGAGAATCCCGCCGATAGCCCCGGCCCCCGCAACGACGCCAAAATCGCCGTCGAGACTGACGGTTTCGGCGGTATATTGGCGGCGCAAATAAGCCTCGATAGGTTCGCGCAGGTATTCGTCAGGGTAGTAATACTGGGCTGTTTCCATGCCCCAAGCAATATCGCGAATGTACATTTCCGGGTAGACTTTGCCGGGCCGGAAGCCGTGGATCGTTTCGCCGCCGATTTGAAAAATCGCTTCGCCGTGAGAAAAGTTGTGGGGAATATAGCCGGACGTGGCGCTCAGATCGGGCAAGCCGGGCAATAGCCAGGTGGTTTCGGTACTGTAAGCCAGATCGACGGGGAGATTACGGTTGGCTTGAGCCGGACAAGCCGGATCACTCAGCACCGCCAGCAGTATCACCAAACCGGCCAGCGCTCCCAAACGAGCCAGACCATATGTGGGTTTTAGCCTAATTTTAGCCGGGCGCTTCATAAAAATGGGGCCTCGGAGTTTATCTAGACTTTATCGGCGGCTAGCGCCGGCAAGCCCTAATAGTTGGCAGTTAACTGAATTCGACTTTCCATAAATAGTATACATAAAAATTGGGGGGGAGCAAATGAAACAAGAGGATACTATATTTTGTGGTGTTTGGTTGGCAAGGGGCTATATATGGGCAGATGAACGAAATTTCCTATTTAACGTCCATAACTTCATCAATAGGCTAAGACTAAGGCTGAGAAACCACAAATGCCGCCCGCGTGGGCTGGCCCTCATAAAAGGTTTTTTTCTTAGCCTTCGCCTTAGCCTCAGCCTTGTTTCGATGGACCGATGACACTGCTAAAAACTTGCGGCGTCTTGGGCTATTAAGCCACCCCCAACCCTTTTTTGATGTCAGCGATATGATCCAAATCATGCGAGGTGATGATGCCGAAATATTGCTCGATAGTGGTGATGCCCTCAATCGGATGGCGTCCGGTGAGCGACCACTCGTGCGGCTCGATTGATTCCAACCCTTCCAGGGTTTTAGCCCGCGCCTCATCTAGCATCACCATCAGTTCAGCCCGCGAGGGGTTGCCCATCCGCTCCTTAACCCCGGCGTTCCAAACATTGACATCAAAACCCGCCGGCACGGTTTCCCGACCCTTGCGAATTTTATAAATGTGAATACTCATACCCTGCTCATTTTCGGCCAGATGAGAAACCACGTTAATCGGCGTCCACGCATTACCGTCGGTGATCACCGGTGTGGTCAGTTGCTCCTCGCTAAGAGCGTTAAGTAGTTCCTTCAACTGATTTCGCGCTTCAGTTAACTTTGACTTCAATTGGGCTTTTTTGTCGTCAGCCATAAAATCCTCTTCTCTATGAAAGTAAAGACCTGAAGGAGCATCAAAGTTCTGCTTTGATCGGGGGTGACAAAGCAAGCTTGGTCGCTCCTATTAATTTTTAAGGGCGCGTTTGCCCGGTTCCCATGACAATCCATTTGTAGGTGGTCAACTCATTCAACCCCATCGGTCCCCGGGCATGGAGCGGCTGGGTGCTGATGGCCACCTCCGCGCCCAAGCCAAGCTGGCCGCCGTCGTTGAAGCGAGTGCTGGCATTAACCATCACCACCGCCGAGTTGACCTCGTTGACGAAGCGCATCACTGAGGAGTAATCTTCGCTGATGATGGCTTCGGTGTGACCGGTGCTGTGTTGGTAGATGTGGTCGATGGCGTCGGCGACATCATCTACTACTTTCACGGCCGCCACCAGTGAGAGAAATTCCGTATCGAAATCGTCAGGGCCGGCCGGTTTGACCGCCGGGTGGTCTTCCAAGATGTCCATCGCGCGCGGTTCGCAGCGAATTTCAACCCCGTAATCGCCCAGAGCATCGGCCACGCGGGGGAGAATTTGGCGGGCGACAGCCCGATGCACCAGCAGCGTATCGAGCGCATTACAGACCGATGGCCGCTGCACTTTAGCATTGACCACAATCGGTACGACCTTGGTAAAATCAGCCGCCGAGTCAACATAAATATGACACACGCCAATCCCGCCTGTAATCACCGGCACAGTGGCGTTATCGATAGCAAATTGGTGCAAGGCCGCCCCGCCCCGAGGGATTATCATGTCGATCACCCCACTAGCTCGCAGCATCTCCTTGACCATACCGCGGTCGGTCGATTCGATCAACTGCATGGTCTCGGCCGGTAAGCCGGCGGCTTTACAGCCTAACTGCACGGTTTCGGCCAGCGCTCGGTTAGAGTGAATCGACTCTTTGCCGCCCCGTAAAATAGCCGCGTTACCGCTTTTGAGGCACAAGGCGGATATGTCGATGGTCACGTTGGGCCGGCTCTCGTAAATGACCCCGACCACGCCGATGGGAATACGGCGTTTGGTGACTTGCAGCCCATTAGGCATGCGGCTGCTCTCAAACTCTTCGCCAACCGGATCGGACAGGTAGATAATCGAGGTCACATCTTTGGCGATGCTCTCTAAGCGAGGCGCCGTAAGCAGAAGGCGGTCCAGCAGAGCATCACTCAAGCCGTTGGCACGCCCCTCATCCATATCTTGATCGTTGGCTCCCAAAATAATCGGCTCGCGCTCCATAATGGTTTCGGCGATAATACCTAACGCCTTGTTTTTGGTCGCTGTGTCCAAATTTGCCAAAATTCTGGCCGCCTTCTTGGCGGCTTTGCCCTTAGACTCTAGTTCTTTGTTCATTATATTCTTTTCTCTGTGTGCCAGCGGAGTCAATACACATTATTAAACTCGCGGTTAGGGTGCTACCCACCCGCAAGTTAAATTTTTAGGCCGCACAGGTGGCGGAGATTATTCCGGAACGTAGGTGCGTAGCAGGGTGGCCGGACCGGTGACTTCAATTTCAAACTTACCTAATTTGGCGGGCAGCAGCACAAAGCGAACGGCCGAGAGCGGCATGAGATTACCGTCCCATATCACCACACTTCGGCCTGACATGACGCCCCAAATTTCAAAGGTACTGCCGTCGCATTCGCCGGAAAAGGTGTGGGTACCCTGGCTAAACTTCAGCCGTTCCACATTGAAATAGGGGCAGCGGGTGATAAATTCCCGACGACAGCTATCATCTTTAGAGATCATTTCCGATAGGTAAGGCCCCGGCTCAACTTGCTCGAAATTGATCACGTCGATGGCTTGATCGATATGCAGCGGGCGCGATTTGCCCGCATCGTCAACTCGATTCCAATCGTAGACCCGATAGGTCGTATCGGAGTTTTGTTGAATTTCGGCCAGCACGATACCATCCATAATTGCGTGAATTGACCCTGCTGGAATAAAAACCGAGTCGCCAGGCACAACGGGTAGCTCATGCAAACACGTTTCCAAGGTACCGACTTCCAGATTTTCTCGAAACGACTCCGGCGTGACACCCGGTCGGAGACCATAAATGAGACGGGCGCCTGGCTGGGCATAAAGGATATACCACATCTCCGTTTTGCCCAACTCGCCATTCTCGTGAGTGTTGGCGTAGTCATCGTTGGGGTGAACCTGGACCGAAAGCGGTTGGTTGGCATCGAGCAATTTGATCAACAGCGGAAACTTACCCCGCTTTAACATTTCCTGTGAGCGGCTACCCACCAGATCGACGCCCAGCACATTCATGACTTCGATGAGCGTTTTGCCGGTGAACAGCCCTTGGGCCACTTTTGTGGGAGATGAAGGATGGCCCGAAATTTCCCAGCTTTCAGCCACAATCCCGGCTGGGATCGTTCGTCCTAATTTGGTTTCTAAGTTACGGCCGCCCCAAATGTAGCTTCTAAAAACAGGTGAAAAGGTCAGAGGGTAGATTGCATCATTCATAATATTTCCCATTTTGGCTTAGGACGGCATTTAAAGCAAATTTTGGTCTTTATAGACAATCACGTCAGGTATCCCTAACCTTAATATCATTTTAAGACCGATCAGGTCTACTCATTCATGAGTCAACCCGACTGGGGTCAAACATTTCCCGGAATTTCCAGACCAACGATAGATTACCATCGGCTTTAATTCGGCCCAAGGCGAACAGGACCATCGCGCTGGCTTCGCCCAAGGTAATAGCGGCGTAATCTTTGGCGCTCATCGTCAAGGTCAAGTCCGCTGTGTCGATCTGACGTTCCTCAACCAAAACTTGGTCGTCGGCAATGCTAACTAACCAGTCACCGCCGCCATCGCCGGTTAAATGAAATTGAATAGTCGCCCTCACGCCCTGCGCATTTTCAGGAACAAAAGTTTCAGGCAACTTTTCGAAAATTTGTCTTACGCGTTCTTCAGTATTCACCGGCAGTCTCCTTAGGGGTGTAAAGCGATGTGATTTGTCCGGTCAGTATATCTGACTCATACCAGACTGTCAACGACGTTGCCAAGCAGTTGACGAGCGTCTTTCAAATGGGTAGAATAGCGGTAACAATACCCTAATTATAATTAGGAAATTAAGGTTATAGCCACATGGAATTAAAAATTACTCCCTGGATAAAAGAGGAAGCCGCCACAGCGGACGAGTTACTGGAACAGATGGACGATTATGACTCCAAAGTTTACCGCTGGTCTAGTCCCGCGGATTACGTCTTCGCCGGCCACACGCATGGCTTTCACAAATTACTGTACGTGGTAGAGGGCAGCATTAAGTTTGATTTCCCTACGCGCCACAAAAGCGTGACCCTGAACCCTGGCGATCGGTTAGAATTACCGGCCGGTGTTCGACACAGCGCTGTCGTGGGGGCCAGCGGCGTTGAATGTTTAGAAGCCCACGTCTATTAAACTAAAGTAGCTCTGCATCAAATCAGGTGGCTGGCGCTTACCCCACCAGTCACCTGCATTAACACTAATCAAACATAACCTAACCATCAACCAGGAACAACCCGATGACTCTCAATCCGTTACCAAGCTATCATCTCCGAATCCACGATTATCCTATCGATGAACGACCTCGCGAGCGACTTAAAAATTACGGCGCGGCAGCCTTATCTAACGCCGAACTGCTGGCTATTTTGCTGCGAGTCGGTTCGCCTGGTGAAAATGTCATATCCTTAGGCACACGATTACTCAGAGATTTCGACGGGTTGAGCGGGTTAGCCGAAGCCAATATTAACGAGTTGCTCAACGTTAGAGGCATCAGTCTGGCCAAGGCGGCGCAGCTCAAAGCCGCTTTAGAGTTGGGCCGCCGGCTGTTGTTAAGTTCGCCCGATGCCCGCCCCCAGATTACATCGCCCACCGATGCGGCCAATTTTCTGATGCTGGAAATGGGCAGTTTACCCCAAGAAAATCTCCGCACTATCCTGCTCGATACCAAAAACAGAGTTTTAGACAGCCCTACCGTCTACGTCGGCAACGTCAATTCGTCGATCATTCGGGTGGGCGAAGTTTTTCGCAGCGCCGTCCGGGAAAATGCCACCTCGATCATCGTAGCCCATAATCACCCCTCCGGCGATCCGACGCCCTCACCCGAAGATGTCCACGTCACCCGCTCGCTAGTGGAAGCCGGCCTGCTGTTAGGCATCGAAGTGCTTGATCATTTGGTCATCGGCCATCAGAGGTTTGTGAGTCTAAAAGAGCGCGGGTTGGGATTTGATTAGCTAAAGGTGACGGTCACTTTTGCAGGGATAAAACCGTTGATTTCGTCGATCAGATGGGTATTTGTGACCCAGTGACCGTCACTTTGTCGCCATTTCTCGGCGACATTTTGCAAATCATAGGGGGGGTGTTATACTTTTTCCTTTCTAACTGTTAAATTTGTTTTATGATCGAAGGCTAACCTTCAAACTTTAAGCAATCAGGATTTTTTATGACTTCGCTAAAAAATGGCAAATCCTCCGGCGAGAACGGGGCGCAAAACCCAATTGCCTGGCGCATCGCCCAAATGCAAGAGCGAGTGCGTTCGGCCAAAGAGCAGGACCTCTACCTCTACCTCCAACCTGCCGAAGAAGTTGATGGGGCGCACGTAGTAATCAACGGCCGCCGGATGTTGCAGTTTGCTTCGTATGCCTATTTGAACCTTTTAGGACATCCCAAAATTCAGGCGGCGGCCCATGCGGCTATGGAGGAGTTTGGCACCGGAACGCACGGCGTCCGCGTTTTAGCCGGAACGACCAAGCTCCACGTAGAACTGGAGCGCACCATCGCCCAATTCAAACAAGCCGAAGACGCGATGGCTTTGTCCAGCGGTTACGTGGCTAATTTGGGGACTATTGCGGCGCTGCTGGGCCGCAATGACGTGGTCATTTCCGACAAGCTCAACCATGCCAGCATCGTTGATGGCTGCCTGTTGGCTCGCGCTAAATTTGTGCGGTTTGAGCACAATGATATGGAGGCCCTGGAACGAGCGCTGGGTGATGCCCCCAAGCGGGCCGGTAAGTTAGTAGTGGTCGATGCCGTCTTTAGCATGGACGGCGACGTCATCAACCTGCCGGAAGTGATCCGGCTGTGCCGAAAATACGACGCCCTGCTGATGGTTGATGAAGCTCACTCGCTGGGCGTGCTGGGCGAAACCGGCCACGGCATTTTGCAACATTTCGGTATCGAAGATCAGGACAGCATCGATATCAAGATGGGGACGCTGAGTAAAACGATTCCGGCTATCGGCGGATATATTGCCGGCAAAAGTGATCTGATTAACTATCTCAAACATAGTACCCGAGCCTTTGTTTTTTCGGCAGCGCTGCCGCCGCCCGTAGCCGCCGCAGCTAAAGTTTCATTTGAAGTCATCGAAGCGGAGCCGGAGCGGGTTAGGACCTTAAGAAGCAACGTCAATTATTTTATCAACGGCTTGCAAGAGCGGGGGTTCAATACCCTTAAGTCGGAAACGCCCATCGTACCCATTATCGCCGGCGACGACGAACGGGCCTGGATGATGGCTAAATTATCGCAAGATCAGGATATTTTTGTGCTGCCGATCGTCTCACCGGCTGTCCCGGTTGGCACCAGCCGCATTCGGGCTAATGTCACCGCCGGACACAGTCTCAAAGAAATAGAACACGCTATGAATGTGTTTGAACAAGCCGGCAAAGCGGTGGGAGTCTTGCCGGCATAGGGCGGCCTTCGTCATCGACCAAGGCTTTTTAAAGCAGAGTCCACAAAGGCCGTTCTTGGGGAAACGGCCTTTGTGTTATTTAGAGGTTGCGTTCGTGCCAACCAAAGTTAAAGTTATCTTGAACGCTCACGGTGGTCTTCTCAAACGTCAGGCCAAAATTGATCTGATGGAACAAGCGCTGCGAACAGTTGGGCTTGATTACCAACTGGCTATTACGGAACACCCGGAACACGGTCTGGCGTTAGCGCGACAAGCCGCCTCGGAGGGTTGGCCGGTGGTGGTCGCGGCCGGAGGCGACGGCACGATCAACGAAGTGGTCAACGGCCTCATGCAAGCCGATCCGGCTGAGCCGCGCAGTCTGTTGGGCATTATTCCCCTGGGTACCGGCAACGATCTGTCCGATGCCCTGGCCATCCCCCGCGATGTAACCGCGGCCTGCCAGCGCTTGGCGGCAGGTAACACCCGGCTGATCGACCTGGGGCTGGTTAACGACCGCTATTTTGCCAACAACTCCGCCGTGGGTCTGGAACCGGTGGTGACTGTGGCCCAGAACGAAATGCGGTATGCCGGCAGCTCCCGCTATATGCTGGCGGCGATAAAAACGATTTTGACCGCCAAACCCTGGTCGATGCGGGTTAAGTGGGATCACGGCATCTACGAAGGACCGGTGACGTTGGTTTCCATCGGCAACAACACCCGCACCGGCGGCTCGTTTTATATGACCCCCAAAGCCTGCCTCGATGATGGGCTGCTGGATGTTGTCTACGCCGTTGGCATGAGCCGTTGGCAACTGCTCCGGCTGCTGCCGAAGACGCTCAGCGGCCAGCATATCAACCACCCGTTGGTCACTTATCAGCAAACTAAAACCTTATCTATTACCGCCACGCCACCGACACCCATCCATGCCGATGGCGAAGTCTTTGACCGGCAAGCGATTGAAATCAATTACCAAATATTCCCTAAAAAGTTGCGAGTGATTGTCTAAAAAATAGTATCTGTGGAGCAACAAAGCTCTGCTTTGTCCGTCAAAGTAAACTTTGACGCTCCTTACTTGTTTAAGGTTAGTTCTACTGGGTAAATCCGATATGCTTTTACCACGCTGGCTCATCAAACTGGGCTTCTACCTGCTCTACAATCAAATGGCCTTTACTTATGACACGGTTGCCTGGCTGGTGTCGTTTGGCCAGTGGGCTGCCTGGCGACGATTGGTCTTTCAATTTTTACAGCCGGGCCCAACGTTGGAACTGGCTTACGGCACGGGTGGTCTGATGGTCGATATGGCGGCGGCGGGTCTCAATCCGGTCGGAATCGATCTCTCACCCTACATGGCCCGACTAGCCAGTCGTCGTCTGGTCGGAAAGGGATGGCCGGTGCGTCTCTGTCGAGCCAAAGCTCAATGTTTGCCCTTGCCCGATAACTACTTTGCCAATGTGGTCGCCACCTTCCCCACCAACTATATTTTTGAGCCGGACACCGTGGCCGAAATCCACCGCGTCCTCACGGCCAACCCACCGGGACGGTTGATTATCGTCATCGAAGGCCAGTTACGCGGTCCCTGGCCGATCCGCCCGTTTATCGACTGGCTCTACCGCATCACCGATCAACGCGACTTCCCGCCGCGTTACCCGCTCCCGATTTTTGGCGAATATGATCTTGACGCGCGCTGGCAGATGGTTGATCACAATGGGGCTGCGGCCCGATTGTTGATCGCTGACAAAGTTTCAAAAGCAGCTAACCTCACCTGACCCCTTGTCATTTTCCTATTATTTGCCTCGTGGTATAATTCGGTACCCCGTTAGAGCAGCCTGCTAACGGGGCTTGTGTTAGGATAAAAGGCGGAGTTTGATTTTGAGCGAGTTTACCAACCCCTACCGTCCCGGCGAACCAGTCACCGATCCGGCCATGCTGTTTGGTCGTCAGGACGCTGCCGATTGGATAGAATTACAAGTCAATAGCAACAACCGCATATTGGTGTTAAATGCCATGCCGCTCATCGGCAAAACGTCATTTTTGCGGCATGTGGGCGTATTGCAAAATAACGGCTTTTTCAACTTACTGGTCTCCCTGGCCGATCTGCCGTTAGGCAAAAGTACCGGCCGCCGGTCGGGAGCAAGCGGTCAGGATCAAGATCAAACGGTCAGCACAGTGCTGCAATCGGTCTTGGGGCAGTTGGCTCCTCAGTTGAAACTGCACAGCCTGATTGACGCTCTGCCTAAATTATCGTCATCGACCCAAGTGGCGGCGGTTCTGCGTAATCTGTTTGCCCAAGCCGGCCAGCGGCTAACCCCCAACCAGCACCTGGTGCTTTATATCGATGATTTACACTTGATGGTGCGCGACGACCTGGCGCTGGTGGCCAGTTTTTTAACCTCGCTAATGCCGCTGTTGGATGAGTGTCCCAATCTCCATCTTATATTCGCTCTTAACCAGGACAGGCTGCGCCGTATCCGGCACCCCTTGATCGACGGCGCGCCGACGTTTACCCTGGGCGCCATTCCGATTGATGCCTCCATTAGTATGATTACCGAGCCCGTTAAAGACGCCCTCCGCTTTGATTACGGCATCACCAAACGCATTGCCGAGATTAACTCGCATCACCCTAATTATTTGTGTTTATTCTGCCACGTGCTGCTCAATCGGCAGGTCCACGATGGCTGGGTTAATCAACAAGATTTTGATAATACGCTGCTCGAAATTCTTGACTCGCCCATTGAACCGTTCCGCCAAACGTGGGATCAATCGAACTGGGCTGAGCGAGGCGTGCTGTCCGGTATGGCCGCCATTCAAGGGGCGCACGGCCCGATTACCAATCAAGAAATTATCCGCTTCCTGCAGCGGCAAAGCCCGGAGGTTTTGCCTGATGTCGTGCTGCAATCGCTGCAATCGCTAGTCGAGCGCGGAGTACTGGTGCCGATGGGCGCGATCAGTTATCGTTTCCAGGTTGAACTATTCCGCTTCTGGCTGCGGCAGCACACTAACCCCTCCAAAATTTTGGGAGAGGTCAATTGGGGCCGCGCCTCGGCCCAACTGCGCGCCAGCCGGCCCGATAACTTTACCACCCGGCCCATTTCACCCGGCGCGCCGTCGCTGGCCAGCCCCAGACGAGACAGCGGCCGGCGGATTCCGTGGCTGGCCGTAATCGCGGCCTTATTGGTGGTGGCTTGCGCCCTGGTGATGGGCGGCGGGTTGGCCGCGGCTCAACTGCTGGGCGTGCCGCTGCCGTTGATCGCCCAGGAGGTTGGCCCAACGCCGCCGGCCACGGTTGAGTCTAACGCGGATGAAATTGTCCCGCTCACCGACGCCGGAGATAGCGCTACGGCCGAACCGGACCTGACTCCAACTCCCGCCGGTCCGGCCCCCACCGCAACGCCTACCGCGCCGCTGGTCGTGGCCCGAACGCTGCCCTCGATCACTTTCATGGGCCGAGACATCGATCAAAGTTGGTTGATCTATGTGATGAACGCCGACGGCTCCGACCCCACCCCGATCTCGCCGGCCGGCGGTGACGATACCGGGCCGATCTGGTCGCCCAATGGGCAAAAAATCGCCTTTGTCTCCCGCCGAGACGGCAATCGAGAAATTTATGTTATGGACAGCGACGGCCAAAATTTAACCAATGTCACCCGCCATCCCGCCGATGATTGGACTCCGGCCTGGTCGCCGGATGGGCAGCACTTGGCGTTCTCCTCGTTTAGAAACGGCAGTTGGGAAATCTACATTATGGACACCGCCTGCCTGAGCGAACCATCGACGTGTCCTGACACGCTGGTGCAAGTAACCAACGATGGCAACGGCAACCTGTCACCGGTTTGGTCGCCTGATGGCACGCGCTTTGCTTTCAACAGTAAAGCCGGCGGCAGTTGGGACATTTACACGATGGCGATTGACGGCTCCGACTTCCGGCAGATCACCACCGCCCCCGAAAATGACCTGGCGCCGGCCTGGTCGCCCGATGGCACCCAAATTGCCTTTGAATCCAACCGTGACGGTAATGTCGAAATTTATGTGGTCGATGCCAGCGGCGGTGTAGCCCGTAATATCACCAACTTGCCTCTGGCCGATGATCACGGCCCGACCTGGTCGCCCGACGGCCAGCAGATTCTGTTCTACTCCAACCGGGAAGGGAACTGGGACATCTTCGCCACCACTCTTGATGGCGAAGTAGTCACCAATCTCACCAAATCGCCGTCTCGTGATGAGCAAACTCCCGCCTGGCGACCGTAACCATATCCCTTTTGGTAAACGATCATGCTAGGGGCAAAGGGAATGGCTAAATTCCATTTTTTGATAGTCCCCTGCCAAAGTGTTGGTGCGAGTTTAGAACCACGGATTGACAGAAACGCGCGGATTTTCTGCGGTTCTTCACCTTCAGGTAGCTCAACAACACTTAATGGGGAGACTACCCATTTTTTTTGCCCATCCTAATTTATCGATAAGGTGAAATGGCGTAGATTTCCCGGATAAAATGACTCACGACCGCCATAAAATGACCCACGACCGCCAAAAAACGATTCAAGACCACGATAAAATGACTCACGACCACCAAAAAATGACTCACGACCACGATAAAATGACTCACAACCACCAAAAAATGATTCAAGACCACGATAAAATGACCCACGACCGCCAAAAAATGACTCACGACCAGGTCGTGTACGATTTTTATGCCGTTATAGAACGTTTTGAGCGCGTAGGTATGGTATTTACGAAGGCAAGTATCGTCATCTTCCCGGCTATATTGGGCCGCCAACTGATGATCAATCCGAATCTATGGTTAAAGCAGATAAATTACCGCACAACCTGCTCATTGTAGCGGTTTTGCTCATGGCTTTCGGATTGCGCATGGCCGCCATCAATTCGATTCCGGCGGGCCTGTCGCACGATGAGGCTTACAATGGCGTGACCGCCATTCAAACGCTAGACGGCCAGTACCGGGTCTTCTACGAGATCAACAAAGGCATCGAGCCGCTCATTATCTACGTGGAGGCGCTGGCTTTTTGGGCCTTTGGCATTGGGCCGGTTCAACTGCGGCTGGTCAACATTATGGCCGGCATGCTCACCATCGCTCTCACCTACCCTCTAACGGCCCGGCTGTTCAATCGGCGAGTCGCCCTATTGGCGATGGCCGGTCTCAGTATCTCGTTCTGGGCCGTTTTCGTCAGTCGTTTAACGCTGCGAGCCGTACTTTTGCCCCCGCTACTCTTACTCACCCTCTATCTGTTCTGGCGGGCCTTAACCACTCGTTCTGATCTGCCCCATTCATCCACGACTCAACCAACCACCCCGCCCACCGACCCATTAACCTCCCAACCCACTGACCAGCCCCCCCACCCGCAAACCAGCCAACTAACCAACCAACCACTCACCCTAACCTTCTTTGCCCTCAGTGGTCTGGCCGCCGGCATCACGATGTACACCTACCTATCCAGCCGCTTCGTCCCGTTAATCGTGTTGACGGTATTCGGCTACTTTTGGCTGCGTGGCCGCATGACGAAATGGCACTGGATTGGACTGTTCCTCCATTTTATGATTTGGGCGGCTATTTTTACCCCGCTGCTCGGCTATTTCATCGAGCATCAAGAGAGCTTCAGCCGCCGCGCCGATCAGGTCTCGACGATTCCCTATCTGCTCAACGGCGAGTTCGGTCCCACGCTGCGCAATACGGGGCGTACGTTGGGGATGTTCACCTTTGAGGGCGACACCACCGACCGCTACAACCTCAACGGCCGGCCTGTTTTCGATTGGGTGAACGGCCTGCTCTTTTACTTGGGCTTGGGTTTGATGCTGTGGCGGCTGCCCCGGTCGCTGCCCGTCGCCGGCCCGGCGGTTTTGCTGCTCAGCACCCTCTGCTTCATGCTGCTGCCCGATTTCATCACCGATGACAGCCCGCACTTTCTCCGAACCATCGGGGCGCTGCCCGTCGTCTATATCATTTGGGCCGTGGCTCTCGAGGCGATCAGGCAGTTGATCGAGCGTCGCCTGGCCGCAGACCCACGTCGCCCGGCTAAGGCATCGACTCCAAAGCTCATAACCCGTAGCCTGCTGCTCCTGCTGCTCCTGCTGACCACCCTCCACACCGGCTACGATTACTTCGTCCGCTGGGCCAATTCGCCCGAGGCGCGGCAAATTTATGGAGCTGATATCGCCGCGGTGGCCCGCTACCTCAAGCAGTCCGATAGCCACGACCTGCCCGTGATTTCCGCCGAGTATTATCGCGATCTCGATCCCTTCAGGTTCGCCCTGCATTTCCAGGGCATGCCGCCGTTTGTCATTTGGTTCGACGGGACCCAAACCCTGGCCTTCCCGCCCACCGAAAGCGGCCTATCGCCCCGTTACATCTTTCCGGCCTCCGCCCCCGCCGCCGAGATGTGGGCCAACCTGCTTAAACCCGCGCCCGACGAGTCGAGCCGTGAGTTCTCGCTCTACCACCGGCCGGACATCGACCCGCTGATCCAACTGCAAAACCAACTCACGCCCATCAACGTCGAGGTTAATCACGATCTACAACTGCTCGGTTACCACCTCCTGGGCGATGTGACCGGCGGCGGCCAATTTCAACTGCTGCTCGTCTGGCGAGCGCTGCGGACGCTACCGCCGGGTACCGATTATACCTTCTTGGTGCGGCTGTTAGACGGTCAGGAGCATCTGTGGCAGGAGAGCGATGGCAACGGCTATGACCCCGATGACTGGCAGCCCGGCGTGGTGGCGCTGCAATTACTCAAATTTAATTTGCCGGGAGATCTGCCGCCGCAGCGCTATCAATTGACCGCCCAAGTCGTTGATCGGCAGTTGGGGCAGCCCTTGCCAACATCGACCGGCGACCCGGAGGTATCGTTGGGAATGGTGACCGCTCGGCTGGCCGACAAACCCCGGCCGGTTAACGTCAACCGGCTGCCCAATCCGGTCGATCTAAGCCACGGGGATGCTATCGACACGACCGGCCTGGCCTTGCGAGGATTTGATGTCGATCATCGAACCATACGAGCCGGCGACGATTTTTTAGTCACGCTGCACTGGCAGGTCGTTGCCCCACCGGCCCGGAATTACCAACTACACTTCTTCCTAACCGATCCGTCCGCCGCCGAGGTGTATCGCTGGGCGCCGCTGCCGCCGGTATCGAATCAATGGCCGACGGAGCAGTGGCCGGCTGATTACTGGTTTCAAGATAAAATCACATTGCCGGTTACCGCTCAAATTCCGGTGGGCTTGTTTGATCTGCATGTAACCTGGGTCGATCCGGCGGTTGAATCGGCTCCGGCTGACCTGTTGAAACGTAGTTTTCGGTTAGGGAACATCAAAATCGAACCGAACAGTTAACTTATTTCACATAACTTGTCATCGCCATTGAATTGATGTTATAATGCGGTGTAAAGTAATTTCCTCGCAAAAATAAATGGGAGCCACTTAATGTCAACCTTACAAGAAGCCATTCAACATATTAGAATGGGCAACAGAGAGGAAGGGCGTCAAATCCTTGAGGAACTGCTGGAAACTCAGGAGGAGAATGAAGACGTTTGGCTGTGGTTAACCTCTGTGGTCGACTCTGATGAGGACCGCGAGATTTGCCTTGAAAATGTATTGGCGCTTAACCCCAACAACACGGTGGCGCGACGGGGTATGGAAGCTCTGCATGCCGGCACCTTCGATGCTGGCGACATGCTGAGTGATGTGTTAGAGGAATGGGACGACGAATCAGAGCCATCCACATTCATCGATGATTTTGTTGTTAGCGACGATGATTATGAAGAGGAATTGGCGCTGCCCAGTTCGATGAAAAAGGGGGCGGCCAAAAAGCCGAAAGCCAAGAAAGCCGGTCCTCGCGTCAATATGCGGTTAATCATCCTGTTGCTGGTGGGGCTGTTAGTGGTATTAGGTTTAGGTGGAATTGCCGTGGCCTCGCTGTTTTTTGGCGCCGGCAGCGGCGACGGTGGTGAGGCTATTCCGGCTGAAAATCCAACGACCGGCTCAGATGAAGTGGTCAGCCCACCCACCGAAGAACCCACACCAACCGAAACACCCACTCCTGAACCCACCGCGACAGCCACTAACACCCCGCTGCCACGATTGGAACTACCCACGGCCAAACCCACCGACCCGCCTACCCCGATTCCGACCCAAGTGGTGTCGCCCACACCGTCTCGGTAGTGAATGGCAGTGGCCCATAACGTATCTTTTCAAAAAGTAAGGGCTTTTGTAGGACAAACTTAAGTTTGCCCTACGCCACCCCGACTTATTGAGATGATACCCATAACGATGATTAAATGCGGCGAATTTAAGCCCAATTTGGCCCATCAGGCCCAAACCGGCATAAGAAATTCATCAACGCGTAAACCGGCCACATTCATCTAAGTGGCCGGTTTTTATTTCAAATTCACTTGCTATCTCCAACTGCTTAGAGTATACTGCACAACTCATTTGTGATTTTAAAGTTAGACGCAGGCTGTTTTAAGGAAGAAATGCGGTTTTTTCTATGGGAACATTTATAGACAAAATCAAATTAAAAATAGGTTTACAATTTGTTATTTTGCTGGTTTGCCTCCTGTTTCTCCAACCGCAACCAACCAACTACGCTCAAGATTTTCCGGATGTTTGCCAGCAAAAGGAAAATATTTTAAAGAACTGCAACTTTGATCAAGGGTTGGATCACTGGCAATCGTTTATTGAAACCGGCGGCGCCGATTTTAATGTGCTGCAAGGCGGCGGCGAGTGCCACGCGCCCCTATGTCCGGCCGGGTACATCGTTACTGCGGATCACTTTGTGGGGGGCATCATGCAGCAGGTGTCGGTTGAAAAAGGGCGCAACTACTATGCCAACATTGTTTGGCTGGTCTTCGACTCCCTGGCCAATGATGCCTCGATCAATAAAGCCACCGGCGGAATTGGCCGCCGGATCGGCATCGATCCGACCGGCGGCACCGACTCCCGCTCGTCAAACGTGGTCTGGTCCGAAGACAACTGGCGCAATGACTGCAAAATCTGCAACGTAGAGTATGTAACGGTCACTGCTCAGGCCGACACCATCACCGTTTTTTTACGCATCGACGATACCTGGAAGGTGCGGGCGGCTGAAAGCGGCTATGCGGTTCCGCCCAGTAATGACAAGTTTTGGATGGATGATCTCGGTCTTAAACCGGTGGATGGTGAACCGATAGCGGTTGAGGTTGAGGCAACGCCAACCCAGGAGCCAACCGAAGAACCGACCGCCGTACCGCCTACCGATACCCCGGCGCCGACGGAAGAACCGGCGGCTATGGAAGTTCAAGCCCTGGCCTTGGTTGAGGCAACCGACGAGCCGGAGGTCGCTCGCCAGGAAGTAGCAACGGACCCAACTGAAGAGATGGCGGAAGAGTCGACCGGCGAACCAACCAACGAACCTGATACGCCTACGCCTGCGGCCACCAATACCCCCATTCCCCCACCGCCGACGTTGACGCCAACGTATACGCCGCCCCCAACGGCCACTACCCAGCCTCGCCCATCGTCTACGCCGCGGCCGGCCGTTGGTGACAGTCAAAACGCAACTTCAACTGGAGTTGACGAGCCGTCTAATCTGCCGATTATGCTGAGCACGGTGGGGACTTTAGGATGTGTGGGCGGCCTCGGGTTGTCGTTTGCCGGAGCAGTAATGGCCGGTTTAGTCTGGCTCTATCGGCTGGGTTGGGGCCAGAAGGAAGAAGAGTCTGACTTCGAGTATAAAGAAGATGGCGTTGAAGCTTATACTGACGAAGAATATGATGACGAATACGAAGCGTATGATGACGAATACGACGATGATGACGAGTACGACGATAACGACTATTATGACGACAATGAGTTAGAGGAATAGCCTTTAACGCCGTTTAACCTAAGGAAAAAAAACAATGCTTCAAGAAAAATCGTTAAATGAAGCGCTAGCTACCATTTCACTCCGGTCGATCGATGGCCAAGAAACCTATCCCGCTGGCCAAGTTCGCTATCTGTCCGATAGCGGAGCGTTGCTTGATGTGTGGCACGATCTCGACACCCTACGCTCTCAAGTGAGTCGGGCGTTATTTGATCAGCGAGTCAGGAGCGCGCCCGGCCCTCAGGTTGATCCAGTCACAGCTTCAGGGGTATGGCGCTACCGGGAACTCATTCTCCCGGCGCCAACCCACACTATTATTAGTCGCCCGGAAGGCAACACGCCGCTATACGAGCACCCCTGCCTATCAGAGTGGGTCGGTGTTGATCAATTATATTTGAAACATGAAGGCGAAAACCCCACCGGCTCGTTTAAAGATCGCGGTATGACAGTAGGCGTAACCCAGGCCATGATTATGAGCGCCCAAGCGGTAGCCTGCGCTTCGACCGGCAATACCTCGGCCTCAATGGCGGCTTACGCTGCCAGAGCCGGTCTACCCGCCTTTATTTTTATTCCTGCCGGCAAAATTGCGGCGGGCAAACTGGCCCAGGCCCTAGCCTATGGGGCTCATACCTTGCAAATCAATGGCGATTTTGACGATGCGATGCGTCTAGTCCAACAGGTTTGCAATGAGTTGGGAATTTACTTGCTCAATTCTCTGAATCCCTTCCGGCTGGAGGGCCAAAAATCGATCGTATTCGAGATTTTGCAGGGCTTCAATTGGCAGCCCCCTGACTGGATTGTCCTGCCGGGCGGGAACCTCGGTAACACGGCCGCATTCGGCAAAGCCCTGTATGAAGCGCACGAATTGGGCCTGATCAATACCCTACCGCGTTTGGCGACGATTCAAGCCGAAGGAGCCAGTCCGTTTTACCAAAGCTCCCTAACCGGCTTCAGCGAGCGTAAATCAGTCAAAGCCCACACCATCGCGACGGCCATCTCCATCGGTAATCCGGTTAGCTATGAGCGGGCAGTTCGGGCTCTGAGGTGGACCAATGGCGTTACCATTTCAGTGACGGATGAAGAAATTATGAATGCCAAAGCCCTGATCGACAGCACCGGCATCGGCTGCGAGCCGGCCTCGGGGGCCTCGGTGGCCGGGGCGCGTAAACTGGTCGATAACGGCACCATCGCGTCTGATGAAACGGTGGTGGGTATTTTGACCGGCAACCTACTGAAAGATCCAACGGCCACGGTCGATTACCACACCGGCAACTGGCCGAATGCCAAACTGGCCAACCGGCCGATTGTTTTGGAACCAACGCTCTCCGCCGTGCAAAAGGAAATCGAAAAACGTCTGGCGAGAGCGCATTGATTCGTAAACCAAGAAAACCTAGATTCACGTAAACATGGAGGCAGTCTTATGAGCAAAATAAAAGTAGGCGTCTTAGGTGCAACGGGTGCGGTCGGGCAGCGCTTTGCCCAACTTTTAACTGATCATCCCTATTTTGACCTGACCGTTTTGGCCGCGTCGGAGCGATCGGCTGGAAAAACTTACCGTGAAGCCACCAATTGGATTTTGACTCAGCCGATGCCTGACCATTTAGCCGCTATGACCATACAGGATATGGCGCTGGATTTAGAGTGCGATCTGGTTTTTTCCGCTTTGCCGACGAATTCGGCGCGAGAATGGGAAACGCAGTATGCTGCGGCCGGCTATGGCGTTTTCAGTAACGCCGGCGCACACCGCATGGACAGCGATGTTCCGCTGCTCATTCCAGAGGTAAACCCGGAACATCTGGATTTACTCCCCACGCAACAAACCGCGCAGGGCTTCAAGTGCGGCTTCATCGTCACCAATCCCAACTGTACCTCAATTCCTATGACGATGGCCCTGGCGCCGCTGCATAAGCTTTTTGGGGTTGAGGCGGTTATCGCCACCTCGATGCAGGCCGTGTCCGGGGCGGGTTACCCCGGCGTGCCTAGCCTGGATATTATCGATAACATTTTGCCTTTTGTCGCCGAGAGTGAAGAGGTTAAAATGGGGCAAGAGCCGAACAAAATGATGGGGATTTCCAACGGTCGAGAAGTAGAGATGGCCGGGATTAGAATCAGCGCCCATTGTAACCGCGTCCCGGTCAGCGATGGCCACATGGTGACGGTTTCGGCCAGCTTCAAGAACAAACCCTCCCTGGGCGATATTCTGGAAGCGTGGCAAACCTGGGATCCACTGCCGCAGCGGCTCAACTTGCCCTTCGCGCCCCAACCGCCGCTGGTCATCCGCGCTGAAAACAATCGGCCCCAACCTCGTCTCGATCGCGAT
Organism: Anaerolineales bacterium; assembly: GCA_020634935.1. Lineage (GTDB taxonomy): Bacteria > Chloroflexota > Anaerolineae > 4572-78 > J111 > JAGRBY01. The sequence goes on along the minus strand of JACKAT010000015.1, from coordinate 78,123 downwards.
GCCGGTCGGGGAATGGCCACCACGGTAGGCCGGCTGCGGCCCTGCGATGTCCTGGATGTGCGGTTTGTCGCCCTGGCTCACAACACTATCCGGGGGGCGGCTGGCGGCTCGGTGTTGAATGCGGAGTTGATGTATGCCCAAGGCCAGCTTGAGGTGTTCGGCCAAAAAGCAGCGGCTTCTGTTTAACCTTACTTACTTTTGGTTGAACTCTGAAAATTCGTGAATTTTTTCTAAAAGACACGTAAGAGACGGATTATCTCTGCGTCTAAATAGTGGACGCAATCAAAGCAGGCTTGTTAGACAGATTGCGTCACCTCCTCATCCTTAAATAGAGCCGGGTCGCGTATACCACGACCCGGCTTTTTTTAATTCAAGTAACTATTCAGGTGACTGGCACTTTTGTTCAAATCGAGGCCGTTGAATGGCCTACGACGCGGCAATTACCGCGATCAAGTGCCAGTCACCTGATCTGCTGAATAGATACTAATTCAATTCATCTAACGTCAAGGCAAAACTGGGTACATAGGTTTCCATAAAGTAGGTCACTTCCGGCAGTCCGAGTTTATTGATATCCGCTTCGATAGCCCGGGCCGCTTTGGCAAACTCTTCATTGCCAACCTTCAACTCTTCCAGACATTTCAGGTAAGCGCAAACTTTATCGGCTGCTTTGATCAGCGGCCAATGCGCCTCATCGTCCTTTTGTTTGAAAAAAACCGGCTCATAATCTGGTTTCAATTCATCGGGCAGCATGTCGAACAATTTCTGTTTTGCCACGATCTCGATCTCACTGTAGGCGGTTTTAATTTTGGGGTTAAAGTTTTTGATCGGCGTGGCCAGATCGCCGGTAATGACTTCGCTGGCATCGTGAAACAGGGCCAGTGTGGCCACTCGCTCCGGATTGACTTGGCCGTCAAAACGGCGATTTTTGATGATTGCCAAGCCGTGGGCGATCATCGCTACTTGCAAGCTGTGCTCTTGGATATTTTCGGGGCTGGTGTTGCGCATCAAGCCCCAGCGCTGGATGAATTTCATTTTAGCCAGATAGGCGAAGAAGTGGCTCATTGTTCACTCCATGATCACGTCTCGGTGGAAAAATCACTATGTTTGCACTTTTTTAGAAACCCTGTTTTTGAGGCCTAATGGATACCCTTTTGAAGCAAAAAGCGCCTCTTTTTAACGCTAAAAACCGGGTTTCTGGCCATAATACTTTAAAGTGCAAAGGTAGTGGAAAAACCAGACCGGTTAGTTATCCCAAAAAATCCATCAACTCGCCGTAAACGGCATCGGGCTGCTCTTCAGGGAGAAAGTGGCCGCAGTTTAACGCCCGGCCTTGGACATTGGCTGCGCGTTCGCGCCAGGTAGCCAGAACATCGTAAGTTCGATGAACAAAACCTTGAGCGCCCCACAGCACCAACAGCGGGCAGGTTATCTTTTGAGCCATATCCACTTCATCATGCTCCAAATCAATACTAGCCGCGGCCCGATAATCCTCGCACGTCGCGTGGATGGTCGCCGGGTCTTCAAAACATCGAATATATTCTTTTACGGCTTTGGGATCAAAAAAGGCGTCCGGGCCGCTCCACCGGCTCAGCTTTTCGGTGAGATAGTAGGCCGGGTCCGCTCCGATGAGATGTTCAGGTAAACCCGCCGGCTGAATCAGGAAGAACCAATGGTAATACCCTGTAGCAAACTGTTGATCGGTATGCTTGAACATATAGTAGGTCGGCGCGATATCCATCACGCAGGCTTTTTCAACCTGCTGCGGATAATCCAAGGCCATCCGGTGCAGCACGCGGCCGCCGCGGTCGTGACCGGCAGCGTAAAACTGCTCGTAGCCGAGCGCAGCCATCACTTCGACCATGTCTTGGGCCATTGCTCGCTTGGAGTAGGAAGAATGATCGGGGGTAGTGGCCGGTTTGGCGCTGTCGCCGTAGCCTCGTAGATCCGGGCAAATGACATGAAAATGTTCGGCCAGCCGGGGCGCAACGAGGTGCCACATGACGTGACTCTGAGGATACCCGTGCAACAAAAGCAGCGGTTGCCCGCTGCCGCCATGCGTAAGATGAATTTCTGTAGCCGTTGTCTTGATCTTGGCTTGCGTAAATCGATCACCAAACATAGAGACCCTCCGTTAACTGCCGAGAAAATATCGAAGTTTAACTGTTCTACGCGTTAAGAAAATGAAATAGGATCAAATGAGGTATAGTTATGAGGATTTTAACTCATTCTGAGAAAAAAAGAAGCACCCCGGAGAGGACTCGAACCTCTAACCTACTGCTTAGAAGGCAGTTGCTCTATCCGTTGAGCTACCGGGGCGTGAACATCCGTAATTATAATTTACACAGACGTTTGGGCAAAATTGAAAAAGAGGTTGGGGAGGTGAGGCGCAGGGTTAGACAGCGTTTTTATTGTTCAAAATACGGTTGATACTATCAAGCAGCTCTTGAGGGCCAAAGGGCTTGGTGATGTAATCATCAACTTTAGCCACTTGTAATCCCAACACCTTGTCGATACTCTGGGCTTTGGCCGTTACGACAATCACCGGAATTTGGGCTGAGTCACCGTTGGCTTTCATGCGGCGATACACTTCCCAGCCATCGATATCGGGCATCATAAGATCAAGTAGAACCAGATCAGGCTTTTCGCGATGGACAATGTCTAACCCCTCTGAGCCGCCCACCGCCCCCAGCACTTCGAACCCTTCCCGCTCCAAAACCAGCCGGGTTAAGTCGATCATTTCAGCTTCATCTTCAATACAAAGTATGCGTTTTTTCTTGGACATAGATGTTCCCACCCTTACGATTTTGCTGCATTCAGCACCTGAGCCAAGCTTTTTCTGAGATCATTGGGGAGAAAGGGTTTGGTCAGATAGTCGCTCACCCCAGCCCGTTCACGGGCAATGATCTCTTCAAATGAACTATTTCTGGCAGTGACAATAATTACCGGGATGTGCCTGAGGCTGTCATCAGCCTGCATTTCCTTATATACTTCCCAACCATCCATTTCAGGCATCATAATATCAAGCAGCACCACATCCGGTGGTGATTGGCGCATAATCTCCAAAGCAGCCGAACCACTATTAGACCCTTCAACTTCAACATCTGGTGCTTTCAAAATCAGGCTGACCAATTCTACGACACCGGGTTCATCATCTATACATAAAATACGAGTTGTGTGACTCATTGAAGCCTCTTGTTCTTAAGTTATTCAAGTTTTCTGATTGAATTGACGATTGTAAATCATGTAATCAAACTTTTAGAATTTAGGTGACCGGCTGGTTTTCTACTGATCATATTGGATCTAAAAATATTCTCCACCATTTGTAGACCTATCTTACAGCCTGAGGTTTTTATTAATTACGAGTGTATCATAAGCATGAGTCTTTGTCCAGCTTGACTTTATGACTATTCTTTAGAGTCAAACCATCAGTAGTTGGTCCCGTTGTGATGTTAACAAACTGGGTCATTATCCATATATCCTATCTATTATCGCTTTATTTGGGTAACCACTTTGTTATTTTTAAGGATATGTGTAAAATCTCCGGTTGGGTAGGATAAAAGGCAGGTTGTTATTCGATTCTAGTTGGGTTACAATGGGTCAGGGATGAAAGGGGAACTTCCCATCAGCAAGCCGACAACATCATTGTTGCCACAGACCGGTGGGCCATTGCCTACCATTATTGGCGTGGCAGCGATCACTTTTGCATTAGATCAAGCCACTAAATTTTTAGTTGTAAAAAATATTCCATTGTGGAGTTCGTGGAGTCTGTATCCGGCCATAGATCGCCTGTTTAAGTTGACGTTTATCACGAATACGGGGGCCGCTTTTGGCATGTTTCCCCAGCTAGGAACCGTCTTCATGGGAATTGCCTTTATCGTGATCACGGGCATTATTGCTTTTCACCACCAGTTGCCTACAGAGAATGTTTGGATCAGACTCTGTTTAGGTTTACAATTAGGTGGGGCAATGGGCAATTTGCTGGATAGACTTATTCGGGGATATGTCGTCGATTTTGTGGATATTGGTTTCTGGCCAATCTTTAATATCGCCGACATTTCGATTGTCTTAGGAGTGACGATCTTAGCCTACCATCTCTGGAATACCGACGAACATCTGGACTCAGCCGCCCCCGGCTCTAGTTTGTCGAAAGGAAACGGCTTATGAAAAAACGACTCAAGTCAACCATATTACGTAAAAAAGTATTCGATAAAATCAAAGATTACGGTCAAAAAGTAGGTGATCTCAGCCAACGGGTGCGGCAACTGGTTTTTGGTTTTCGCCAGCGATCAACAGCGCATGTTGATCGCCAGGCGTTCCCGGTCAAACTGCTGGTCGATCATCGCCTGGTGCAACGCCGGCGGGCTTTCCAGCAATCCGGTGGAGCACGCTCCAGCATTGCCATGCATGCCCTGGATAAAGTTCGCAAACAGCAACAGCCCTAACGCCTTATGCCTGCCGAACGCGAGATTCACCTGCAAGCCGATCGGTCGGCCCCGCGTCTAGATCATTATCTGGCGCAGGAATTCCCTGATTTATCTCGTTCACAACTAAAGAAACTCATTCAGCAAAATAAAGTTTTAATTGCCAACCGTCCGGTTAAACCGAACAGCGCTGTTCAACCGGGCGACCTCATTACCCTTCAATTACCTCCCGCAGCCACTGATATACCTTCAGCCGAAAATATACCGCTTGATATCGTGTTTGACGACGCCGACCTTATTGTGGTTAACAAACCAGCCGGTCTGGTTGTTCACCCGGCGCAGGGTCATACCAGCGGCACTCTAGTAAACGCCTTGCTGGCCCGCTATCCTGATCTGGCGGAAATGACCCAGCCCGGAGCCGAAGCGACCTCCCGGCCCGGCATCGTTCACCGTCTCGACCAAGACACCTCTGGCTTGATTGTTATCGCTCGCACCCCAGACGCCCTGCGCCAGCTCCAGCGCCAGTTCAAGGCGCGGACGGTGGACAAGATCTATCTGGCATTGGTCTACGGCCAGCCTGAAGCGCCCGAAGGCGTTATCGACGTGCCACTAGGTCGTGATCAGCGCCACCGCCAAAAATTCGCGCCTCGCGCCGACGGTAAACCGGCCCGGACTCACTTTAAGGTGCTTGAGTTCTATGTCGATTACAGTTTGTTAGAAATTGGTTTGGAAACCGGGCGCACTCATCAGATTCGAGTGCATCTGGCCTGGTTAGGTTGTCCCGTAGTGGGCGATACAGTCTATGGTCGCCGTCGTAACCGGCTGGGGCTTGATCGCCACTTTCTGCACGCCTGGCGGCTTAGCTTCCGGCATCCCCGCACCAATGAGCCAGTTCAATTCGAGGCACCATTGGATGACCCGCTGCAAGCCATTCTAACTGATTTACCTCGTCAATAAAGTTAAAATCAGGGATGGCCCCCCCTCAACCGCTTACCCGAACGGATCTAATTCAGGTTGGACATACTGCTCATAACAGCCGGGACAGATACCGTGGCTGAAAGTAGCCCAGGAATGTTCGGAGATGTACTTTTCAATTTGCTGCCAACAATTTTGGTCGTCGCGGATCTTTTTGCAGTAGGAGCAAATCGGCATCTTGTAGTTCTTGGCTCTCAAACGGTAAAGTTAAAGCCTGTTCGAGGCGATTGAAGGCAGTTTCGGCCTGGCTGAGATGCCCTTGTTCGCCCACCAGTTCAAGGTGGCAGGCAGCCTCATCAGCCGCCGGGGCGCTGAACGGCCCCACCGAACTTTTGACTTTGTGGGCGGCTCGCCGTAAGGCTTGGCCATCCTTCTGGGCAATGAGCCGCGCGCTAGATGAGTTTGGGGGAGAACGGTTTGGCTGGAGGACATATCTGTTTAATTGTAAACCCATTCTACCGGCAAGACCACCTGTAAAAATACATTTTTGAACAGCTAACCACCTCAGTCCAGAATCTCTCTAACCTTTTGGGTAAGGTTATGAACAGTGAAGGGTTTTTGAAGAAAATTGGCGCCTTCATCTAAAATACCATGATGGATGATCACATTATTGGTATACCCTGACATATATAAGACTTTAGTGGTCGAATGGATAGCTCTCAACTTCTGGTAAAATTCTTTGCCGTTCATCTCGGGCATAATGATATCGGTTATCAGCAGTTGGATCGTGGCTTTACTAGAGGCCAGTTCAAGGCCCTTGGCGGGACTTCGAGCTTCAAGCACATCATAGCCACACGCCTCAAGAGCTTCGCACACAAGCTTGCGCACCAGGTCTTCATCTTCTACTACCAGCACCGTCTCCGTACCATAAATCGAGCTAAAATTTGTGACGGTCAGAGTAGTCGTTTGAGCTGTATCCTCGGCTTTGGGCAGGTATATCTTAAAGGTTGTGCCGTTCCCCGGTTCGCTATAAACCCAAATATGCCCTTGATGCTGTTTGACTATCCCAAAAATGGTGGCCAAGCCTAATCCGGTCCCCTGATCACTGGGCTTGGTGGTAAAGAACGGGTCAAAAATACGCTTTTGCGTATTGACATCGATGCCATGCCCCGTGTCACTCACCGCCACCATGACATAAGGACCTGGAGCCAAGTCGCTGGCATATTTATCCACATAGTTCTCATCCAAAAAGGCGTTAGTCGTCTCGATGGTGAGTTTACCCCCGGTTGGCATAGCATCGCGGGAGTTGATCGCCAAATTCATTAAAACTTGCTCAATTTGTCCTTTATCAGCTTTGATGAGGTGCAGAGTCGACGCCAGAAAGGTATGTAATTCAATATCTTCGCCGATCAGCCGTTGGAGCATTTTCTTGAATTCGTCAATAATCAGATTAAGGTCCAGCAGGCTTAGTTCTAAGACCTGTTGACGGCTAAAGGCCAGAATTTGCCGGGTCAGGTCGGCAGCGCGGTCAGCCGCTTTTCGAACCTGGGTTAAATCGGCATACAGTTTACTATCAGGGGCTACTTCAGGCAGGTTTAACTCAACATAGCCAATAATCGGGACCAACAAGTTATTGAAATCGTGGGCAATGCCGCCGGCCAGGCGGCCGATGGCCTCCATTTTCTGGGCCTGGTAGAATTGAGCCGTCAGTTGCTCGTTTTCCGCTTCGAGTTGCTTACGTTCGGTGATGTCTTGACAGACAACGAGAACATAGACCCCGCCATCCGGTCTATTGACGGCTCGGACATACTCTTCAACCCACATCAGACTGCCATTTTTGCGGACTTTGCGAAATTGCCAATGAAATATCCGCCACGGGTTTTGCAAACAGGTCTGGAGTTGTTGGCTCACGGCGGCCTTATCTTCTTCATAGAAAACTTTCAGGACCGACTGACCTTCCAGCTCGTCCATGGTGTAGCCGAGTTGGCTGGCGCCAAAGTCATTCAAAGCAATGATCACCCCCTCGGCATTCAAGGTAAAGAACATGGACGGGTTATCGTGATACAGGACGCGATAGCGTTCCTCGCCAGCCCGGAGCGCCTCCTCCGCCCGCTTGCGATCCGTAATGTCCCGAACCAGAGAAACGCCAAATCGGTCCTGCCCCTGCCAGAACGCCCGGATGCGGATCTCAACCGGGAACACGGTTCCATCCTTGCGACGGTGACGGGAGGCAAACGTCACCACCTCCCCGGCGTCCAGTTGGATCCTAAGCTGGTCGAAGAAAGTTTGGTCGATCTCCGCGTCCAAATCATACGGGGTCATTCCAATCAGTTCCTCACGGCTATAGCCCAGGCTCTCGCAGGCCCAATGATTCACATCCACGATGACGCCCCTGGAATCATGCAGGAAGAAGGCATCCGTCGCGTGGTCTACAAAGGTACGGAAGCGGGCCTCACTCGCCCGGAGTTCGTCCTCCACTTGCCGGCGTTCAGTGATGTCTTGCTTGGTACCAAACAGGCGACGGGGGCGACCGGCCTCATCCTCTATCAAATTGCCCTGGCTATGAACAAACCGGATATCGCCATTGGGCCGGATTACGCGGTATTCTATCCTGAAGCGCCGGCCTGCCCTTGTTGCACCCTTCACAATCCGCTCTATAATGGGCCCATCTTCAGGATGGACGAGTTTCTCATACAGAACCGCATCGATGCTATTTTTTTCCGGCTGCAAACCAAAGATGCGATACGTTTCATCGGACCACGTCATGCGTTTTTGTTCAAAGTCGTAGTCCCAGTAGCCAACGTGGGCGATGCGTTCAGATTCGGCCAGTTTATGCTCATTTTCGCGCAGGTTGCGATACGCCAACAGACTGGTCAGCGCATCGCTCAGCCGCCGGCCGATCTCCTGAAAAAGCCGCTCCTCCTGCGGCGTCCAAATCCTGGGGTAAGCGCATTGGTGCAATACGAACCCCCATGGCTCATCCCCTTTGGGATACAACGCCATTCCAATAAAGGATTGAATGCTAAAACGCTGCGCCACGGCTGGCGGCAGTGGGTGCTCGAATTGTGGGCCGAATTTCACCGGACCATTTGCAGCCCTCACGATCCGGAACGTCCGGGCAGCATCCGGATCCATTACTATCTCGCCGCCCAAAGTGCGGGCGCCGGGATATTCCGGCCGGGTCCGCTCCATTGGCACCCGCCACGAAACCGCCTCCGGCTCGCATGGATAGACCAGACTCGCTCGGTCGCAATCGAAGATTGCCAGGACAACATCAAGGACATCGCTCATCATTTGCTCAAGATTGTTAGTCCCCTGCATGGCTCGATTGATCTGATCCATGCTTTCAAAAAAATGAAGATGGGCCTGGCGTTCTACCTCCATTTGCTTGCGTTCGGTGACATCGCGTTGAATACCAAAGTGACCGGTGATGCGCCCCTCTAAATCGTAAAGGACAATGTATTCGCCTTCAATCCACATCGGGGTTCCGTCTATTTTGCGCTCATTGCTCTCCAGACGAATTTTGCCCGCATCGAAGAGCTGCCGCCAGAGATCCCGACCGTGCGCGAGGTCGTGTTGGAAAAAATCATTGGGGGTAAGCTCCAGCATTTGCTCCCGTGTTGCGTTATACTGGCTCAACATGGCCTCGTTGATCTGAGTAATGCGCTGACGGGCGAAGACGTAGTCTAACACGCTCTCCTGATCGACCGTCTCACCCCAACGCACCGGTTCATCCAGCATCATAAAAAAACAGCCGTCAATCGTTTGCGAGAAAAACACCCGCAATTCCTCATGACTTTTCTGCAACGCCTCCTCCGCCTGCTTGCGTTCGGTGATGTCGTGACAGACCCCGATCATACGCGTGACGACATCGTTTTCATCCTGTACCAGAGTACCTTGGACCCAGATGTGGCGCGTGATCCCACTGGGCGGTACGATCCGGTATTCGATGTAACTTTCAGCCTGTTTGTCTCTGATGATATCTTGTAGCGCCTGAGCCAGTTTACTCACATCATCAGGGTGGACTACCCCCAAAACTGTGGCCGGGTCGCCCTTGAACTGTTCAACCGGGATTTCAAACAGCCGGTGCATGCCAGGCGACCATATGGCGGTATTGGTCAGCAGGTCCCAATCAAAGGTCCCTGATCGCGCGATCGCTTCAGCCTGCGCTAACAGGGCTTGACTCTCCTGCAAGGCTTTTGTTGTTTTTTTGTGCTGGGTAATGTCGCGCACTATCTCCAGAAAATTACCGTCTGACAGCATCCAAGCGCTGATTTCCACCGGCAACAGGCGGCCATCTTTGCAGCACAAATGGCGTTCCCGGAGCAGCGGTTTATCGGCCTGCAACTCATCCAGGCGCAGCAAACCGCAGGCCGGGTTTTGGGCCGAGTTCAGGTCCCCTATAGAGAAGCTCAAAATTTCATCACGGGTGTAGCCTAGCATCTGGCAACCATGCGGGTTGACCTCAATAAAGTGTCCTGCTGCGTCGACGATAAAGATACCATCGGTAGCCTGTTCATATAGCGCCTGATACAATGCTTCTGAAGCACGATAAGGAGTAGTTTCTCCAGCCTTTTGCTTTGAGTCGTGGCTCATCGATGCACCTTTGCAAATTTTTTTTAAAGAGTGACGTTTATTTTGTCGTAACGCCAGGTGCGTTTGTCTGGAGCGACCAGTAGGCCAGTATGTAGGTGTCTATTTCAAGTCATCGCGCCCAACGGCTCAAACGACTAAACGATTTGGGAGTTAAATACAGCCTCAAGGTTACAGTTTCTACGGCTATGGGTAATACAATTCCGCGTAAATCTTGCTATGCTGGCAAAAATGAGTAATATTAGCCTCAATTTCAGAGCACAAACTCTTTACTCTATTTAGATCATATTTTGGACAGCGGTAACCTACCCTTTATGGAAATTATAAAGGTTCGCTTCTATAAATTCAAAATGTTTTCTAGAACATATATGACAAAACCTAATATCTCAACGAGAGAGGAGCTATAACCATGCATCTGTATTTATCATTAATTCCAGAGGCGTTGATCGCCTCAATGCTATCCCCTGAAGAGTTTGGAAATTACTATGCGGTTGGTTCTCATAGCAAACAGCGCGGCGAAGCGATGTTTATTGAGCTTGACCCCAATTTTCGTAGTGATTTTTTCCGCATTGAAGATGGGCTTGACCGATGCGTTCCCCATCCAGATGGTACCCCCAAAAAATCCGTTTACATCTCTACTTACCGTATTCTGGAACATGTTCCAACGGATGTTTTTCGCAAGCTATATCTGGTTACGGCCTACGGTTTAGTTTTGGGTCTGGATACCGACAGTAACATTTCGGAGTCAGCCGAAAACTTACATTTGTATCAGGAAATCGCCCCGGTACAGCCTTTAGTGGTTAGCACCAAAGCCCCCCGCAGTTTTTATGAGATGATTACCCACGATCCGTCCAGCCTGATCCATTTGCCCGCTATTGCTTTTGTGGAATTGCAACTGGGTGAACTGGCCACCGATCCTGAATTTGGGGCCGTCCGCGATTTGCCTTATGCCAATATCAACCACTTACGCGAATGTTTGATCAGTTTGAATGACAAAGAAGTTCAAAACAAAATGGTCAGCCGGGCGGGGTCGGTTGTTTTTCCCTATCGAACGATTAAAAACGGTATTTTTGTGGGCAACACTGAAAATTTAGTTTACTATCCCTTCCCCTCACGTGAGGAACTCCGATCAACCCACTATCGATGGTGGCAATCGGCTAATGCTAAAGCCCTGCCCTGATCGGCAGCGGGGGGATGGAGTGGTGTCGAAAGCACAATTTTCATTGTCGATATCGTCTCAGTAGAGACGGTCACTCTCCTCTCTGAAAATACCTGGCGGGTAGCGGAGGGACTTGCTCTCCGCTACCCCACCTGTTCATTGTCGTTGAAGTTAAGCTCTGACAGCCCCCCGGTCTTGATCCCGCGGCCTGATTTGCCGATGACTGGCTACTCCGCTTTTTCCCCAGAAGAGCCGGCAACCAATCCCGGCAGCGTTCCCCCCATTTTAGCCCAATATACCCCCTCTCACCAAAAATAGGCTCTATATGTGTTTCGAGGAGAAACGCTGCCGAGGTCATTCCCGCATGCTTTTAGCGGGAGTCTATCGCCATAAGACTTGTTGGCTGCCCGATAAAGACATTCGGGCATTGCCATCCAGCCTACACCAAAACAAGCAAAACCTGCGTTCCTAAGCGCCGCCTCGATTTGACTCCGCTCGTTCTGGCGCTGACCACAGACGACCGACCATTGACCGCTGGACCTCAATGAACGCACCGGATTGGCGGCGGCCGGCGGCCAGCGGGCGGCGGATGATAGGGCTAAGAGCGCTGGCTGGGGCAAATAGAGCCGTCATGCGCTGCTAAAGACGATAAATCTGGGAAATATGACTCCCTCGCCCGGCCAAGGTCGCTGCCGCCAAGAAATAGAGGTGTCACGCGCCGCCGAGGGCGTTCCGGCTGAGAAATAAACCTGTCATCCATTGCCGAGAGCGATATATCCGGGAAATAAGGGCGCCTCGCCACGGCGAGGCCGGTGAATCCGCTGGACATGAGGCGTTTTTGTTGGCGAAGACGCATGTTACATTGGAAAAATTAAGTTAGAGTTGGCGAAGACGCATGTTACGTTGGAACAATTAAGCTAGAGTTGGCGAAGACGCATGTTACGTTGGAACAATTAGATTAGAGTTGGCGAAGACGAAGTTTACGTTGGAAACATGGCGTTTTTCGTTGGAAACGCCTCGAATCCGGCGGAAACACCGGGCGTGGTAGACCCGGAGGCCTTCTTTTTCTCAAAAAAACTGTCCGCCTCGAAAACGCCACTGCAAAAAAATCACCCTCATCGGGCCGAGCATCAGGCTAAACATCACCACAAACACCGTTCCATAATGCAGAGCAAATTGCATCAGCGTTAGCTCTGGCGAGACGCCGGGCGGGCCGGTCAGGCCCAGTCCGGCCCACAAAACATCGGCTTTGACCAGCCCCCACAGCAGCAGCGCCTCCAGCAGGCCGCCGGCCGCCATAAATAACGGCGGCCAGTCGCGATCCCACCGCAGCGACTGCACCCCCTGATAAACCACATCCCAGACCAGCCCCAACAGCAGCACATAGCCCAACAAGGCCAACGGCGTTACCCAATTTCCGAACAACACCCCAAACCCAAGCGTAATGAGCAGCCCGACGGTGCTCAGTAAGAGCAGCCGCGTTTGCCAGCGACCCCAGAGAGTGGGCGTCATGGGCTGACTCCCGCCGCCCAGCGCGTCCATTGCCCCACCGAGCGCACCGGCCCCAGCCGGCGAACCCCCGGCGCTCCTTGCGCGATCAAACTTTCCACTGATTTTTGCGCCGCGTATTGCAGCCCGGTAAAGCTGTCAACCGGAGCAAACGGCCCGCCCAGAATCATAATGCCGCCGGCGTACACCCGGCCGGTGAGGTTGCGCAGCCCCGCCACCTCAAAATGGTTAGTGACCCGGATTTGCCCGACTTGATTTTTGGGCAGCCGGTAGCATTGCCGTAAATCGCGCCAGAGCGGGCTGCGCTCCGGGGCGATCTCCAGACCGGTGGCGTCGATAATGAAATCGGCCCGAAGGGTAATTTCCTCCAACCAGGCGGCGTCGCCCCGGACCACAACGGTTAAACCGTTTTGAGCCGGTTCTACCCGCGCCAGGCGGCCAAAGCGAATTTGATACCAGCCTTCGTTTAAACCCGTGGTGATGATCCGCTCCCACAGCGGGCGTTTGGCCGTGGTCGTGCCGCCCCACAGGCCAACCAACCCGGCTCGCTCCTGATCATCGGCCCGTTCCATAACCCGGCGCAGGTCGCCGCCAAAACAGGCTTTGGGAAAGTTATAGGGTTGGTGATCGAAATGATTTTGCGTGAGCCGGCGGGCATAGTAATAGCGCGGACCGTGGGGCTTGGGGGTTTGCATCAGGTGCAGAATACGAATATTAGGGTTGCGCTCTCGTTCCTGGTGCAATCTGTGAATGATCCGCGAGGCGGTGATACCCCGCCCCCGCAAAATAACCGTGCCGCCCGTTTGACGCAGACGCCGATACACATGGGCATGGGGTTCATAGGCGTTTACAAAGTGGCGGCGGTAATCCCGTTGTTGGCGATAGCGATCCAGCTCCGGCAGCACTCGCACGCCCGGATAGCCCACTGCCAGGTGAACGTAACGCGCAAGGATCAACCGGCAGCTACCTTTGAGCGCCATCGTCGGCGAGTAAGCCACCACGTAACGCCCATCGTTGGTTTTGCGAACAGCCTGGGCCAGACCAAAGCGCCGGATGCTGGACCACCCAATCCGCCGGGCTTCCCGGTCCAGAGAAGTAAACACGTCGCCGGCTTGGGGGGTGAAGGGATGGTGCAACACCGGCTCGCTGAAAATCTGCCAGGCCAGCCGGGCCGCCTGTCGCGCCCGGCCGCGCCGGAGATCGCGCCCCATTTCACGCAGGGCGTAACCGGGCCAGCCCCAGATATTATCGGGCGTCCCGCCGGAGTCGCTGCGCAGCCGGTCGTGCTCGAAAATTTGCGAGTTACGGCACAGCCGCCGCAAGCGGGCGTAGGGTCTGGCCTCAAGCCCCAGAGCGACAATGGTAGCCGGGTCAACGCCGTGAATAACCAGATGGTCAGCCCAGATAAAACTGCCGATGCCGCCCCCGATGGTCAAATAGGTCGTTTCTTCCAGAGGCAGGCCGCTTTGTTTCAGCGCCCCGATGGAGAGCTGCTGTTGTTCAAAGAAGGGCGGCAGCGATGGTTCGGAGAATGTTGGCATCGTTATCTTTCGGGTCACTACCCAGCAAACCGCAAGGCCAGGCATCGTTCTTACAGCAAGGAAAAGGGGTGATTTAGAGGGTAGCTCCCCCCATGCCCCCGGTTTTGGGTTGACTTGAGGACGCCCGTATTGTAACCGGGGATCGGTCAAAACGACAAAGAATTGAAACCGATTTGGGTCGATTGAAAAAAATCCGGCAAAAATACCGAAATTTCTTTTTGGATCGCGTTTTGGATCGCTTTTCGAAACCTTTCTGATACGCTAAGCTGGTATAGTAAGGACAAGAAATCAAAATTAATTCGTCGAGCCATTAAACAAACAAACTAACTAACTAACTAAGAAAGGATTTATTAAAATGACTACGCAAGTTAAACAACAACGACAAATCACGATTGAATTCAAAGTCGCGCCCGAAGCGCAGCCCAAGTTCAGCATGACCCCGGAACGCTGGGTCAACCTGTTGAGCGGATCTCGCCCGGCCACCATCAACACCGTTTTCGCAACCGAACAAGCCGTTTACCCCTATACGCCCATCCGCTTTACCATCGAAGGCTATCCTTACTCCCCAGTCGAATTTACGCCTGAGTATTGGATTAACCTGTTAAGTATCGGGCAGGCAGGCAACGGTAACAGCCAAACCGAGGTCGAAGCGCCGGCCAAACCCAAATTCAGCCTGACCCCGGAGCGCTGGGTCGAACTCTTGAGTGGATCTCGCCCGGCTACGTTTTAATAACATGACAGGACGAGTTAAAGGTGACAGTCGCCGGTTTACCTCCCAGAACCGCGACTGTCACCTTTTTTTGTGCTGGCAGGCAGGGTAAAGGTAAAGGTACTGCCCTGGTCTAACCCCTTGCTGGTAGCCCAAATGCGGCCCCCGTGAGCCTCAACCAGGTGTTTGGTGATGGTCAGGCCAATGCCGCTGCCGCCGCCGGCCCGGCTGCGCGATTTATCGACCCGGTAGAAACGGTCGAACAGGTGCGGTATATCTTCGGCGCGGAGACCAATACCGGTATCCTTGATGAGGACATGAATTTCGTTGTAGTTCAATGCGGTCGTAATCGTCACCGTACCGCCGCCGGGGGTGTATTGCAGCGCGTTCCCCACCAGATTCAACAGAATCTGCCCCAATCGGTCTTCATCGGCCAAAATTTCTGGCAGGTCGGCTGCCAAGCCCAACCGCAGCGAGACCTCCTTCTCTTGGAATTGCGGGCGCAATCGGGCTGCGGTTTGCTCGATTAGTGCAGCCAGCGAAAGTGATTGCCGATCCAGTTCGATCACCCCCGCTTCAACCCGGCTCAACTCTTGTAAATCGGTCACCAGCCGCTGGAGACGGTCGGCTTCGCGATAGACCAATTGGTAAGTTTCCGGGTCGGGCGGCACAACCCCGTCGATCAAACCTTCCATATAACCCTTGATATTGGTGAGGGGGGTGCGTAACTCGTGGGCTACATTGCCAATGAGTTGGCGGCGCATCGTCTCGATTTGTTCGAGTGCGCCGGCCATTTGGTTAAAGCTGCGGGCCAACTGCCCCAATTCGTCTCGATTGGTTTCGGCCACGCGCTCGTCGTAATGGCCGTCGGCGATCCGCCGGCTGGCTTGCATCATCTGCCGGATCGGGTTAACAACCCTTCGGGAAACAAAAATACTGACGATAACGGCGCTAATGGCTGCCAGCCCGGCGGCCCAGAGCAAGGCCTCGGTCACGGCCGTGCGGAAATTAACAAACAGGTCGTCCGCCGCCACCTGGTGCATGCCCATCTGGTTGCCGGTCATCATCTGCTGCATCCCCAGCAAATGCCGGTTGAAAGCTGTCGGCACGGCTGATTCGGCTACCAGAGCCAGGGTCACACCCCCAACCAAAATAACGATCAGGTATGAAATGAACAGTTTCCAGCCGAGACTGGTGTTCAGCCGATCAAGCCATTGCATCAGGGTTCACCCTCAAAGCGATAACCTACGCCTCGAACCGTCACAATGAATTCCGGTTGCGCCGGATGGGTTTCAATCTTTTTACGGATGTGGCCCAGATGGACATCAACCACCCGCGCCTCGCCGTAAAAATCGTGTCCCCAGACCCGCTGCAACAACTGTTCCCGGCTGAGCACCCGGCCAGGGTGTTCGGCCAGGGCCAGCAGGAGATCAAATTCGATGGCCGTTAACTCCACCGGCTGATCATCTTTCCAAACCTGCCGGCCGTCGGGATCGATGCGCAGCCGGTTGAAGGTGAGCAGGCGGCTGTCAGGCAAACTGCTCGACGGGCCGTAGCGGCGCAGGGCGGCCTTGATGCGGGCCACCAGTTCACGCGGACTAAAGGGTTTGGTCAAATAATCATCCGCGCCCACCGACAGCCCCACGATTTTGTCGGTCTCTTCGGCTTTGGCTGTGAGCATAATCACGTACACATCGGACTCGCGCCGGAGTTGGGTGAGCAGTTGGATGCCGTCCAGGCCGGGCAGCATAATGTCTAACACAATCAACTCTGGCCGGATAGTGCGGGCGGCTTTCAGCCCGGTCGGGCCGTCGGTGGCCGTGTGAACCTCATAGCCCTCGGGCCGCAAGTAGGCCGACACCAGATTGATAATGCTTTGCTCGTCATCGATGATTAAAATTTTTGGCGCTGTCATGATTTTTGTATTTTATTAGAGTTTATAGAGTTTTTGGAGTTTTATGAGTTTATGGAGTTTAGTGAGTTCTCAGGTGAAACATGAGCCAAATTTTGCCCAAGAATGAGCCCGATCATTTATAAAAAACTCATTAACTCCACTAACTTTAAAACTCTATAGAGGTCTATATAAGGGTCATGATAGGCCGATGGCGAAGGCAAGTCAATACCACTTGCGAATTGGACGGCGAGGATACCAAAAAGGCCCTCCGGCCGTTGAGTATTGCCGGAGGACCGGTAGCTGTGGTGATTAGTTATTCAACGCTGTAATCACGCGCTGTAAACGGGCCTTGGCCTCGTTGGCGACGATCGCCAGCGCCTCGTTTTCAACAACGCCCATCATCATAATCGGATCGACGACGGAGACGATCGATTGTCCCTCGTCACTTTCGTACACGATGACGTTACAGGGCAGCAGCAGTCCCAATTCGAGTTCTGTTTGCAGGGCCTGGTGAGCCAGGTTAGGGTTGCAAGCCCCCAGAATGATGTAGGGTCGAAAGTCGGCGTCCAGCTTTTTCTTGAGCGTGGCTTTAACGTCGATCTCGGTCAGGATGCCAAACCCTTCTACCTTTAAAGCGGCTGTTGTTTTCTCGATGGCGGTTTCATAGGGTACATCGAGGGTGGTTCTTAATCCATATTCTTGAGTCATTTGTAAATCCTTCCCTAAATATATAGTCGTCAGATGTCGGTCGCCGGTTGTCAGATATTTTCAGTAGACCGCCGCACCCTGAGTAGGTCGATCCGGTCTCGACCGCATCGAAGGGGGCATTGCGGTCTACTGATTGTCACGCCGGCGGTGTTCCGAAGAGTCACGCTGACGGGTTTAAATTTGATAACAACTTCGGCAATTCAGCCGGATCATAACCATGATACACACACCTGTGAATTTGGGCTATTCAGACTCCATCACTAACAGCTTGCCATGCCAGGTGTGAGGCCAAACCGCGCCCGTGTAACCATTAACACTAAGCATTCCCACCGTTTCGCCGTCTTGGCTGATGTCGAGGGTGTAGTAGCCGTAGAAGGGAGCGGCCTGTTCGGCTGTGAAGGCTTTGTCGCTGAAATTCGTATCAAGGTAGCTTTGGGCGTCGGTTACAGCCTGTTCCGGGGTGACGGTCAACTCAGCCGGACTGCCGGCATTATCAAGATTAGAGCGGTTACCCATCATTCCATTATTGAAGCCGCCCATCATGCCCATCATGCCGCCCATCATCCCGTAGCGCCCGAAACCGGACATCATCCCGTATTTCTGGTTCCACATCATATTGGGGCCCATTTCCGGGTAAACGGCTTGGGTAGTGGGGTCAATCAGCACCTCCATCACGCCGGCGCCGCTGTCTTTTTCGACAATTTGGGCGTAAGTATGGTTGTCAAAAATCATTATGTCTTGATAGGCCAAGTTGGTATCGTCGAGGTCGGCCAGGTAGGCGTCGAGGATGGTCGTGGCTTCGTCGAGCGTGAGGGGGGTGGGGGCCGTATAGAACGGATTGTTGGGGTTGACGTTCATCCCGCCGCCGCCCATCATGCCGCCGAAACCATTCATCATCCCGGCAAAGCTGCCATCGCCATTAGCGAAGTTGCCCATCATCCCCATCATGCCGGAACCGAAGGGCATGGTGCCGCTATAACCCTGCGTATTCTGCATCATCCAGCCGGGGCCGAAGCCAAATTGATTGGTTCCGGTGATACCCTGGCTGTTGCCCATCATCCAACCCGGGCCAGAACCGCCATTATTGCCGGTTCCCCCCATCATGCCGCCGGGGCCGCCCGACTTTCCCCCACCTTGAGCAAAAGCCGGTACCACGGTCAAGAGACCGACCAGCAACAGAACGGCCAGCCCGCTACCGGCTGCGATTGAAAACCATTTATTGTTAAACATTGTAAAGTACTCCTTGTTATAAGTTAATTGAATATATTGGCATCCGCCGGCAATTTTGATAGGCCGGGTCGGGTCAATTTCGATTTTACAGCTTTATGATATCGTACCAATTTGAAGTTTTTATGAGGGTTCTTTAAAGGTTGTGTAAAGAATAGTTCAATCTTTGTAACGACTCAGGTGACTGGCACTTTGGCTCAAATCGAGACCATTGAGTGGCATACAACGCGGCTATTATAGCGATTAAGTGCCAGTCACCTTGTCTACCGAATAAATACCAATCTTTACAGAATCTTTATACAAGCTTCAAGGTAGCTTCATGTTGTAAAGCTACACTACAGATAGATTGGTAGCGCAACATTAAACCGTGGAAACACAAAATAGCTCTAATAATCGACAGAATTGACAAGATTTACCTTAATTATGACAAATAAAATCGTGATAATCTTGTAAATTCTGTCTAATTCTTCTTTACCACGGTTTAGTGCAGTGCTACCGATAGATTGAGAAGGAATACGAACCCAATTTATAGGAGGTACTGAAAAATGATGGGCGGAACGATGTTAGGAACCGGATTTGGTCTGTATGGCCTATTTGGGATATTGTTCAATATCGCTATCTTGGTCGGTATGGTCGTGCTGGTTGTCTGGGCGGTGCAGAAATTCACCGGTTCAAGAGACCGTAGCCAGGCAGATGATCATTACCACGGCCAGACGCTATCGGCCCGCGATATTCTAGACCAGCGGTACGCCCGCGGTGAGTTGAACCGCGACGAGTACCAGGAAAAATTGCACGATATCATGGCTTAAACTGGGAGGTAGGCAATGATGGGCTGGGGTTTAACCTGGATGCTGTTATCCTGGGGAGGGGTCATCTTGCTGGCCGTTTGGCTGATCACGGTATTGTTTCCGGCCGGCCCGCAGCCACCTTCAGGTAACGCGCCCCAGTCACCCGAGAAAGCCCGTGACATTCTGGACCAACGCTATGCCCGGGGCGAATTGACCCGAGCGCAATACGACGAAATGCGCCGGACAATTGGTCAGTAAAGCCGTTCCCGAGCACGGGCCTGAACCCGTGCTAAGAGAGCGAAGCCCATTCGGGCTAGGTTTGCGCTCAAATAGGGCGCTTTAGCGTCCTTTGTTCTTTCAGCGCGATGGCTTTAGCCTCGCGCGCTTTGGCTATGAACCATCATTCTATACGAGTAATACAAGGAGTTTCATTTTGACCCAATCACATTCTCGTCGAGACTTTCTGCGCTACGCCGGCGGCGCGGCGGCGTTGGCCGCATTGGGCGGCCCGCTGTTGAGCGCGTGCCGTTCAACCACCGCCGCGCCGGCCGGTAGCACCGCTGTCCCGGCCATCACCGCTGCCGGGGCGACACCCACTCTCCAACCGAGCCTGACCGGTAGTGTAACCGGCGGCTCAGCGCTGAAAGAATTTGATCTGACCACGGCCGTCACCCCCATCGATCTGGGGACCGGCGAATTTCAGGCCTGGACTTACAACGGCCTGCCGGTTGGCCCGGAAATCCGTGTGACCGAGGGCGACCGGGTGCGCATCACCCTCACCAACAACTTGCCCGATCCTACCACCGTTCACTGGCACGGTATCCCCGTTCCCAACGCCATGGACGGCGTGCCGAAGATGACCCAACCCGCCGTGCAGCCCGGTGAGTCATTTGTCTACGAGTTCAATGCCTTTCCGGCCGGCAGCTACTGGTATCACCCGCACGTGGCCCACCAGCTTGATCGCGGACTCATCGGTGCTTTTATCATCGAGCCGAAAAGCAACCCCGGCGATTATGATCGCGAATACACCTTGGTGTTGGAAGATTGGGCCACCGTCGATGGCGGCGGGCCGGCGGCGGTTAATCGGATGGTCAACCGCGATATGGCCGGGATGATGGGCGGTATGGGCGGTATGATGGGGGGAATGATGGGCGGCGGCGCGGCCAATGATCCCAACGCCCCGTTGGTCGAGCCGGTGTACGATGCCTACACCATCAACGGTCAGGTAGCCGAGATCGCCGCGCCGCTCACCGCCAAACAGGGCGACAAGCTCAAGCTGCGGTTCATCAACGGCAGCAGCGGCACCATTTACGATGTGCGATTGGCCGGTCACACGCTCACCATCACCCACACCGACGGTCGCCCGGTTGAACCGTTCACCGTTGATGTATTACGCATCGCAATGGGGGAACGGTACGATGTAGAGGTCACAGCCGATAATCCCGGCCGCTGGCGGCTGTATGCCCTGGCGGACAGCGCCGATGATTACGTAAACCTTGGCCTGCTACAATATGACGATGCTCTGGCTTCCCGTGACAGCGGCGACAGCGTGCCGCAAAATATCCGCTGGAACGATCTCACTCAAATGACCGGCGCGCCGGAAGAACGCTATCCCGCCTCAAACTCCACTGATGACAGGGTCGTATTTGACCAGACCCTCTCTGGCGGGCATGGATCGCCGTTGTGGAGCATCAACGGTCAAATTTGGCCCGACACCGACGCCATCGTAGTGGCGCAGGATCAACCGGTGCAGTTCAACTACCGCAACCAGAGTATGATGCCCCACCCGATGCATTTACACGGTCACTTTTTTGAAGTGGGCCAAAACGGCGTGCGCAAGGATACGGTCATTGTGCCCAGTCACGGACTGGTCAGTGTGCGCTTTGTGGCCAACAATCCCGGCGGCTGGATGCATCACTGCCACAATATCTACCACGCCGAGGCGGGGATGATGAATGTGGTGCAAGTAGGGTAGGAGATTGGAGATTGGGAGATTGGAGATGAGGAGATTTCCAATATTAATCTCCCAATCTCCTCATCTCCATTTTTTATAGTTCACTTTTCTAAACGGTCACGTTACACCATAGACATAAAAGGAGAAAGATTTTGCGTAGGCTTATAGGATTACTATTGATTACGATAGTCGCTCTGGTTGGCTGCCAGTCTCATACGGTTCAGCATGCTGCCCCGGAACGGCTGGCGGAAGTCGCCGATCGCGGCGCGGAAGTTATGCCGTTTGATTTAGAGCGTACGACCCACATCTTCGAAAAGACGGAGAGCGGTGGCTTACAGCAGGTCATCTCCGATGACGGCGACGCCGCCCAAATCGAGCTGATCCGCAGTCATTTGGCTGAAGAAGTCGAGCGCTTTAGCCAGGGCGACTTCCACGATCCGCAGATGATCCACGGTGAAAATATGGCCGGACTGCATCAGCTTATGATGGGCTATCAAAACATCAATCTGGAATACAGTGACATCGAGAACGGTGCTCAAATCCTCTACACCACCGATGACGCCGAAATGGTCACGGCACTGCATACCTGGTTCGATGCGCAGCTTTCGGATCACGGGCCGCACGCCCAACCGGCAACGCAGTAATTTATTAGGCTCAAAAGGATTTCGTGAGGTTGACACCATAAAACGTAAAACGTAATGCGTAAAAAAGAATTACGTTTTACGATCTTGTCAACCTCCTGAGTTCCAAAAGAGCCATTTAGTAACAATTTTTGAGGAGGAATACCATTGTCTAAACGGAAAAAACATCAAAAAACGGTAGCGCCGCCTGCCGCCCAGCGCCCCTGGTGGTTATGGGCTGTGGTGGCGGTGGGGGTAATCGCTGTCGTCGGTGGTCTGTCGTTGCTGTTGACCGCTAACAACAGCGTGCCGGAAGACGGCACTCCCCAAATTGTCGTTGATCAAACGGTTATTGATGAAGGCTACCAAAAACTCAACAATACCGTCCGCACCTCATTCACCTTGCGCAATGAAGGTGACGCCCCGCTGCAAATATTGGGCGAGCCGCAAGTTCAACTTGTGGAGGGCTGCTGACCGCCCCGCGCGATCGTCAGTTCGACGGTCATCAATCCCGGTCAAGAAGCCGAACTCTACATGGATTATATGATGCACGCCGGTATGGACGGCCCGCATCGCTTTGATGTTAAAGTGCGCACCAATGATCCCGTTACGCCGGAGTTGGTGCTGGTGGCTAAATCTGACTGGGGGCCATGATAGAGCCGTGATCTCAGTTGAAGATGTTGAGTTAAAAGAGAGACTATCATGAAACCACGCTTAACCTTGTGCCTGACTCTGCTGTTGTTGGCCGCTGTGGTTATCGTCGAAGCGTGCGCCGACAGCGCCGCCCCGGCCCAGATCGAATTGACGCTGGCTCCAGAGTCAGCCCTACCGGACTTTGTTAGCCAGGCCGCGCCTGAGGTTAAAGAAGCCTATCGCTTTGCCATCGCCAATCCGGAGGTGTTGAGCGCTTTTCCGTGTTATTGCGGCTGTAGCACTATCGGCCATAAGAACAACCTGGAATGCTATATCAAAGCGGTTCGGGCCGATGGCTCGATAGAATTTGAAAACCATGCCTTTGGCTGAACGATCTGTGTCGATATCACGCGTGACGTGATGCGATTGATGCAAGAGGGCCAAGACCTCAAAGAAATTCGGGCCTACATCGATGCTGAGTACAGCAAGTACGGCCCCTCGACCGATACCGAGCCGATCCAATAAGTTGCGGCTCAGTTGAAAGTGAAACGGAGAAATGTTCCATTACTCCCTCTAGCCGCCCATTTGACAGAATATTATCGATGGCGCTACAATTATTGGCTGTTTTACAGCCTGTAGGAATTGAGGAGATAGGGTGCTAGTGAGGAGATCGTATTCATGACTACTATTCAAAACCTTGTTATCGTTTGTAGCTCGGCTTTTATCCTGCTTGTGGGCTGTAATTCTTCTTTGGAAGCATTGCCCACGCCAACGCCGGTTGATGTGGCGTTACAACGTCTCAACCCGTCGACGGCAACCACAGAACCGTCGAGTGAGCCGGCACCAAGCGAAGTCGCTGCCGGCGAACACAACGCCGATGAGTCTGATCATCAGGAGGAAACCGGGGACCATCACGCTGACGGAACGGACGAACACAGCGCCGAAGGGGTGGACCACGAGCATGCCGAGGCGCCGGCAACCTATCAGGATATGACCAATCCCCCTGGCCGGTAATGCCGAAGCGATTGCCGCTGGACAGCAGATTTACGAAGCAGATTGTGTTACCTGTCACGGTCCCCAAGGCGAAGGCGACGGTCCGGCATCAGCCGCACTCGATCCGCAGCCGGCCAGTCTGGCTGACAAGGCGATGATGCAAGACCTCAGCGACGGTTACCTATTTTGGTGCATTAGCGAAGGCGGCGCTATGCCGCCATTTAACTCGGCTATGCTGGCTTGGAAAGGGACCTTATCTGAAGAAGAAATTTGGCAGGTGATCAGTTACGTCCGCACATTCAGTGAGGGCCAGCCGGATGAGGCTGACCACCACGCCGATGAGAGTGACCATCATGAAGAGGGAAGCGACCATAACGAATAGGTCGGTCCCTCAGTCTGATCGCGGAGACCGAAATCGCAGCCCGCATCTCTGAAACCCAACTCATTATTTTAGCCGCAGCCACCCTTTATCGAGCGGCTTGGCAGGCTCTGCTGTCCCGGCAGCCGGATATTGTGGTGGCCGGGACCATCAGCCACGCTTCCGAAATTTCAGCGTTACTCCACCCCGGCCGGCCTATCACGTTACTCATTGACCTCCCCTCCCGTCCTGACTTTGTGCTACAACTCAAAACGATACCAGCCGAAATTGGCCTGCTCTTTTTGGTCGACAACTACGATCTCAACCAGCTTCTGCCGCTGCTGCGGGCTGGAGCCACCGGCTGCATCTCTCGTGACGAATCGGTGGCCGACTTAGCCCGGGCGATTATCGCCGTGGGGCGCGGCGAAATCTGGCTGCCGCCGGCCGTGGCCGGGCGGGCGCTGGCGGCGCTGGCCCGCGGCCAGACCACCGGCGGCGACGCCCTCATCGAGCCGCTAACCGAGCGCGAAACCGATGTGCTGGGGCTGCTGGCGCGCGGGCTAACCAACAAAGACATCGCTCAAACGCTCATTTTAAGCGTGCGCACGGTTGAGGCCCATCTGCGCAACATTTTTGGTAAACTGAACGTCAGCTCCCGTACCGAGGCGGCTTTGTGGGCCACTCGCCACGGTTACGGGGCTAACGATTAGGTAATTCCACCTAGACGCTGAGCCGTAGTTCCGCCGTCGAGAAAGTGACGCGGCTGCGGTACACTGAAAGCGTAACAATCATTCAAGAAGGAGTAGCTGCTAATATGACCGGGTCAACCGGAGTCGATCCCACCCCCGAAAAAAGCCGCGTCGCCGTATTAGGCACGCTGGCCGAGTTTCACCACGAGCCGATCCCCTTTGATCTGGCGGCGCTGGTGCGGCTGGTCGATGACCTGGACCCGGACTTTCTGTGCCTGGAGATGACGCCGCAGCAGTGGCAGCAGCAAGATTTCAGCGATCTACCGCCGGAGTTTGGTGAGGCGCTGCTGCCGCTGGCTTACCAGACCGATATGGTGGTCGTCCCCATCGCCGAGGCCGATCCGCCGGCCGAACCGACGGCGACAGGCTGGCGGGGCCGGTTCATCGAGGGGCTGCGTTGGGGGTTGGCGCTAATTGTGCGCAGCGCCCCCAACGCGGCGGTGATGAACCAAGGTTGGCGGCACGATTGGGCCAATTCGCTCTACAGCCTTATCGCCCGGTTAGCCGGCGGCAATGTGGAGCAGCAGTGGCACAGTCACCAGCAGTATATGATCGAGCAGGTGGCTAACCTGTGCCATCGCGATCCGGGCCGCCGAACCCTGGTGGTGGTC
This sequence comes from Anaerolineales bacterium, assembly GCA_020634935.1. GTDB lineage: Bacteria > Chloroflexota > Anaerolineae > 4572-78 > J111 > JAGRBY01. The sequence goes on along the minus strand of JACKAT010000015.1, from coordinate 52,741 downwards.
AATGTACGTCACTGCCATCATCTGCGTCCGGCTCTAGATAGCTACTCTGATATTGAGGTTGTTCCGTTTTCTGAACTGTAAGGGATGGCCCAAAAATGGGGCGAACCCGCTTAGCGAAAAAGAAAGGAATTACCCAATGGCTCACATGCATTCAATGGAACAGTCCGACGATCAACTCGCGGACGCTGCCCACCAAAACCACAAAACTGATGCGCACGCTGGCCACGATGACCACGCCACTCCCTCTGCTCATCACAACCAGGCTGGTCACTCGGCATCCGCGGCGCACGATAACCACAGCAGTCACCAAGCTCACGCCGGCCATGGCGGCCACGGCGTCGATCACACTGGTCACGAACTCATGTTCCGCAACCGCTTCTGGGTTAGCCTGGTGTTGTCCATCCCGGTGCTACTCTACAGCGAGATGCTCCAGATGTGGCTGGGTTTCTCGATGCCCGTCTTCCCCGGCAGTCAGTGGATCGGACCGCTGTTTGCGATTATCGTCTTTGCTTACGGCGGCGTGCCGTTCTTGCAGATGGCCGTCCCGGAGATCAAAAACCGCCAACCGGGGATGATGACCCTCATCTCACTGGCGATTACGGTGGCCTTTGTCTACAGCATCGCCACCCTCTTTGTGCCGCTGGGCGAAAGCTTCTTTTGGGAGTTGGTTACCCTAATCGATGTGATGCTGCTGGGCCACTGGCTGGAGATGCGCAGTGTGCGGCAAGCCTCCGGCGCGCTCAACGAGCTGGCTAAACTCATGCCCGACACGGCCGAACGCCTCAACGAAGACGGCAGCGTCGAGGAAGTCACCGTTAGCGAACTGAAAAGTGATGATAAAGTGCTGGTACGGCCCGGCGCGTCCGTGCCCGCCGACGGAGAGATCATTGAAGGCCAGTCGGACGTGAACGAAGCTATGATCACCGGCGAGTCGAAACCGGTCAAAAAGCAGCCGGGCGACAAGGTCATCGGCGGTACGGTTAACGGCGACGGCAGTCTGCGGATATGGGTGACCGCCACCGGCGACGAAACGGCTCTGGCCGGGATTATGCGGCTGGTGGATCAGGCGCAGCAGAGTAAGTCGCGCACTCAACTTTTGGCCGACAAGGCCGCGGCCTGGCTCTTTTACCTGGCTATTGGCGTGGCCGTGCTAACGACCATCGGCTGGACGGTGGCCATAGGGTTTAACATCGAGGTCTTAAAACGGGTCGTCACGGTGCTGGTCATCGCTTGTCCGCACGCTTTAGGGCTGGCGATCCCGCTGGTGGTCGCTATCTCTACCTCCCTCTCGGCCCGTAACGGTATTTTAGTCCGCGACCGGCTGGCGTTGGAGTCGGCTCGTAACCTGAACACCATCATCTTTGATAAGACCGGCACGCTGACCAAAGGCCAGCAAGGCGTGGTGGGCATCGCGGTGGTCGATGACTGGAACCAAGACAGCGCCCTGGCCCTGACCGCCGCCATTGAGGGCGACTCGGAGCATATGATCGCCAAAGGCATCCGCCAGGCGGCCCAAGAAAAGAACCTGTCGCTGCCCAAAGTGACCGGTTTCGAGGTCATCAAAGGGCATGGCGTGCAGGCCGACCACAATGGTCAAACCGTCCACGTGGGCGGGCCGAATCTGTTGAAAAAATTACATATCGAGTTACCTGATCAGTTGGCCCAATTTGCCGAACAAGCCGGCCAGAAAGGGCAGGCTGTCGTCTACTTAATTGAAGCGGAGCAGCCGGTCGCCGCACTGGCTCTGGCCGACGTTATCCGGCCCGAAAGTAAGCAGGCCATCGACCGGCTGCACGCCTTGGGCATCGAAGTTGCTATGCTAACCGGCGACAGCCGGGCGGTCGCTCAAGCCGTGGCCGACGAGTTGGGCATCGACACCTACTTCGCCGAGGTGCTGCCGGAAGACAAGGACAAAAAAGTAGCCGAACTGCAAAGACAAGGCAAAATCGTGGCGATGGTCGGCGATGGGGTGAATGACGCCCCGGCCCTGACCCGAGCCGACATCGGCATCGCCATTGGCGGCGGCACGGATGTGGCTATCGAGTCGGCCGGGATCATTCTGGTGCAGAGCAACCCGCTAGACGTGGTCAAAATCATCGAACTGAGCCGGGCCAGCTACCGCAAAATGTTCGAGAACCTGATTTGGGCCACCGGCTACAACGTCGTGGCGCTGCCGCTGGCGGCCGGCGTGCTGGCCCCGGTCGGTATCCTACTGTCGCCGGCGGTAGGGGCGCTGTTTATGTCGCTCAGCACCATCGTGGTCGCTGTCAACGCTCAACTGCTGCGGCGGCTGCGCTTTAGCAGTTGAAGTCTGAGTTGATCGTAATAAACAGGCGTTACAGCGTAGATTTTCTGTAACGCCTGTTTTTTTGGGCATCATTAGCTAATTCTGCGGCTTGCGACTAAAATGTCAGGTCTATTTTTGCCTCTGCCGGATAAAAATGTCTATGACCGAACAACTCACCACACCGGCGCCGGAGTCATCGAGCCGGAAATTGGGCTTGGAGATGACCGTGGCGGCGCTGGCGCGACTCCTGCTCAACACATCCCGCCGCTTTGCCTACCCGTTTGCCCCGGCGCTCGCCCGAGGGTTAGGTGTGCCGCTGGTATCGATTACCTCGCTGATTGCTTTGAATCAGTTGACCGGCATTCTCAGCCCGCTGTTCGGCCCGGTCAGCGACCGCTGGGGCTACCGGACGATGATGCTGCTAGGCTTGGGCATTATGTCGATCGGTATGCTGGCCGGGGGCTTTTTGCCGTTTTACCTGACGATCTTGATCGCCTTGTTTTTGGCCGGGCTGGGCAAGAACATCTTCGATCCGGCGCTGCAAGCTTACATCGGCGAGCGGGTCCCCTTTAAGCGGCGCGGGATGGTGGTCGGGCTGATTGAGATGAGTTGGGCCGGCGCGACGTTAATTGGAATTCCGGCGATTGGCCTGCTCATCGAGCGATTTAGCTGGCGCGCCCCCTTTTTGGTTATGGGCGGCCTGGGGCTGGTCAGTCTAGCGATGCTGGGGGTGCTCTTCTCCGGAGGGTCTCGCCGCAGCCAACGAAGTGCCGGGGCCATCACTTTTGGCCAGGCTTGGCGGCAGTTGTCGGGCAGTCCGGCGGTGTTGGGCATGTTAGCGTTCGGTTTTTTAACCAGTATGGCCAACGATAACCTGTTTGTGGTGTACGGCGCTTGGCTGGAGGATCAGTTTGCGTTGAGGGTGGTGGCCTTGGGGACGGCCACCACCGTCATCGGCGTGGCCGAACTGTCGGGCGAAGTTGTAACCGCCTCGCTGTCCGACCGGATTGGATTGCAGCGAGCGGTTAGGATAGGGCTTCTCCTATCGGCGCTGGGTTATTTACTGCTGCCGGTTATGGCTCAGAGCCTCACGCTGGCGTTAGTCGGTCTATTTCTGGTCTTTGTCATATTTGAGTTCACCTTTGTCACGGCTATTTCGCTGGTGACGGAGATTTTGCCGGAGGCTCGGGCCACGATGATGGCCTCTTACATCGCTGTCGCCGGCGTGGGCCGGGTGGTGGGAGCGTTGATCGGCGGGCCGTTGTGGGTATGGGGCGGTCTAACAGCGATTGGGACGGTTTCAGCGGCCATTGTGCTGCTCGCCTTTGTCGTATTTTGGCGGAGAGTTCGCATTTAGTATAAAGGCGACAGTCACTTATTGTCGGTAAATCAGCATTTAAGAAGTTCAGACAGGTCGATTTAGGGTGCTCAAGTGACTGTCACCTGGCTCCCTGAATCAGATAAACCGTCCCCCGATTTGCCAGAAAATATTCACCTCGTTAAAATCACCTTTTATACTAAAACGATGAACATTGTCTTTGTAGGTCCGTTTGGGTTGCAGCCCAAGGGCACGATGAGTGTCCGGGCGCTGCCACTGGCGCGAGCGCTGGTTAAACGCGGGCATCGCGTCACGGTGCTGATCCCGCCGTGGGACGATCCCGACCGGACCGGACAGTGTTGGGAAGACGGCGGGGTTGAGGTGATCAATGTCATGCTGCCGCCCAATCTCCCCCTGATCTTTGAAATTCGATTGACCCTGACCCTGGTCAGGTATGCTGTAGCGCTCGATCCCGATGTGATCCATTTTTTCAAACCGAAGGCTTACGCCGGGTTGAGCCACTGGCTGTGCCGGCGGCTGCGTCGCTGGGGCCAACTTTCGGCCCGGCTGGTGCTTGACAGCGATGATTGGGAGCAGGCCTGGAACGACAAACTGCCGTACCCCGGCTGGCAAAAGCACCTATTCACCCGGCAGGAGCAATGGGGACTGCGCCACGCCGATGCGGTGACGGTCGCCAGCCGCGAGTTGGAAAAATTAGTGGGACAGCGCCGATCCGGCCGTATCTTTTACGTACCGAACGGCGTCATATTAGAAGGAAGGATTAACAACTCAAGCGCCGCTTTGACGCCGCAGACCGTGCGCGTTAAATGGCAGTTGGGCCAATCGCCCACCGTTTTGCTCTACTCCCGCTTTCTGGAGTTTCGATTAGAGCGCATTGTCAACTTGGTTCGCCAAGTGGCCGGATCGATGCCGGAAGCGCGCTGGCTTATCGTCGGGCAGGGGCTTAATGGTGAAGAGAGTCGGCTGCGACAGCAGTTGGCTCAGGCCGGTCTGACCGAGTACGTCCGCTTTACCGGCTGGCTGCCGGTCGATCACCTGGCGGCCCACTTTCAGGCGGCCAACGTGGCGGTTTTCCCCTACGACGACACGGTCATCAACCGCACCAAATGCTCGGTCAAGCTGATCGATCTGCTGTTGGCCGGGCTGCCGGTGGTGGCCGATGCTGTGGGACAGAACCGCGAGTACATTCAAGCCGGGATGTCGGGTGTGCTGGTTCCGCCCGAAGATGACGCAGCGTTCGCTGCCGCCGTGGTTGATGTATTAGGCGATCCAGCCCAACAACGCCGGCTGGGGCAAGCCGCCGCCGCGCACATCCGGCAAAATTATGACTGGTCTGATCTGGCGTCTATCGTGGAACGGGCCTATCAAGCGTAAAGGTTAAAGTAACAATGGTACCATTAACCCCAGAACAACGAGACTATAACGAAATAACCATTCAACAACTGCTGGCCAATCGAGCCCAGCTTGAAGCCGCCTTAGAAACAGAGACCGATCAACGCGCGGCCCGCAGCATCGAGAAGCAGATGGATGCCATCGATGCCCATGTGGGCCGCCTCCGCGACGAACTGCGGGGCAACGTGATTGTCGATGAGAAGGTGGCCGAAGATTATTTTAAGCAGGCCGTTAAAGCGCTGGCTAAAGAGAAGTTTTTCTTGGCCAACCGCTACATTCAGCGCTTGGAAACAATTGAGCCGTTTCACCCGGCCTTGAGCCGCCTAAAAGAGGAAGCCGAGTCCAGGCACGTCAGCCGCCGCACCAAGTCGATCGCGCAGGGTACAGCGACAACCTACCCTGGTTTGGACACCTTATCGGCTCTGGTGCCGGCCAATGCCGACGCTCCGGTCGGCGCAGGGGTTCCGGCCAATTTCTACTATGCCGCCGAAGAAGAGTCGCCGGGCGGGTTTACCCAATTCTTCCAATTTCATTATATTGTCAGTTGTTTGGTCGTGGTCTTGCTGGCTTGTGTCATGTTCGGCACCGGCGGGGTCACGGTACTGCGCTGGCTAATCGAAGGCTAACCTTGTTGGTAGTCACCGCTTTAGCGGTGCTGTCCAAATAAACGGCTAAAGCCGTTACTACGAACCAAAGGGGTCCCCTAGCGCCCTAACCAGGCCAAAAACTGGTCACTTTGCCTATAGATTTTCCCCCCAGATGTCGGGCGCATCCGGGGAGTTTTTGCTTTAAACTGGGGGCAAAAAGGAAGCGCCCATGTCCCACCAAGAGTTTCCCTTTCTGTCGTTGTTGCTCATCACCAGCCTGGCGGCCTCAGTGCCGCTGTTGGCCTCGCGATTGAAACGATTGCAGCTCCCCATCGTCGTCGGCGAGATTATCGCCGGGATGATCGTCGGCCGCAGCGGGCTAAACCTCATCGAACCCAGCCAGGCGCTAGAATTTTTAACCATCTTCGGCTTTACTTACCTGATGTTCATCTCCGGCCTGGAGGTCGATTTTTCGATCATCACCAACGGCGTCGATACGCTGTCGGGAAAAAGCCGGCTGGCCAATCCGCTCAACTTGAGCCTGGTGGTCTTCCTGACCACGGTCGGCCTGGCCTTTCTGGCCGCCGAAGGGCTGCTGCAATTTGGCCTGGTTCAAGAACCGTTCATCATTGCCCTCATTTTAAGCACCACCTCGCTGGGCATCGTGGTTCCGGTCCTCAAAGAGCGCAAGTTAATGGGGTCTCGCTTCGGCCAAACGCTGTTGATATCGGCCCTGGTGGCCGATTTCGGCACGTTGATCCTCATTACGGTTGACATCGTCATCATGAGCCGGGGCTTAACGCCGGAAGTCCTGCTGGTGTTTTTGCTGCTGGCCGCCTTTGCCGTGGTCGTCCGCGTCGGACGAATCGTGGCCAGGATTCCCGGTTTGCCCCGCCTCATTGAGGAGTTATCGCACGCCACAGCCCAAATTCAGGTGCGCGGGGCGATGGCCCTGATGGTGGCCTTTATCGCCCTGTCGCAATGGCTGGGTATCGAGGTGATTTTGGGCGCTTTCCTGGCCGGAGCGGTAATTTCGCTACTGGCCCAGCGGGAAAGCTCGCAACTGCGGATGAAGATGGATGCCATCGGCTTTGGCTTTTTCATCCCCATCTTCTTTATCATGGTCGGCGTTCAGTTTGACCTGCCCTCGCTCCTGACCTCATCCGACGCGATGCTGTTGGTGCCGCTGTTGCTGGCGATTGCCTATGTCGTCAAATTTGTCGCGGCCCTATTTTATCGTGCGCAGTTTTCGTGGCGACAGACGCTGGCGGCAGGCGGCTTGCTCTCCGCTCGGTTGTCGTTGATTATCGCCGCGGCGGCGATTGCTCTGGAGATGGGCGTCATCAATCAAGCCATCGACTCGGCTATTATTTTGGTGGCTATAGTCACCTGTACCATCTCACCCCTCGTCTTTAATCGCATTTTGCCACTCCCTGACCTGGAGACCCGCCGGGGCGTTATCATTGTGGGGTTGGGCGAAATGGCGACGCTGCTGGCCGAACGGCTGCTCAAGGCCGGCGAACCCGTGACCGTGGTTGGGTTTGATCGCGGTCGAAAGCGATCCACCCGCCGCCAAGATTTGCCGGTCGTGGCGGGCGACCCCACCAAGCCGGATGTTTTGGCTAAAGTCGGCGCGGCCTCGGCTCGAGCGCTGATCGCGATGAGCACCTACGATGACCTCAATCTGACGGTCTGCCGGCTGGCCAAAAAAACGTTTGATATCCCGCACCTGGTGGCTCAAGCCAGCGACCCCCGCTTTGCGGGCCAGTTGGCGGCCATGGGGGTGCGAGTGGTTCAGCCGCAGTTGGCTACCGTGCTGGCGCTGGAAGGGGCGCTCAACTTCCCGGCCGCCTTCGATCTGCTGGCCGATCAGGCCGACGGCGTCGAAATCCGCGAGGTCGAACTCAACAGCCCGCGCTGGGACGGCCAGCTTTTGCGCCGGGTGCTGCTGCCGGGCGATGCCCTGGTGATGGGGCTGCGCCGCAGCGGCGAAGTGCTGGTGCCTCACGGCGACACCCGCCTGAAACAGGGCGATTTGCTGATGTTGATCGGCCACGAGGCCTCACTGCAACAGGCCATCAACCAGCTCGATCCGCTGGGCGAGCTGGAGCGGATAGCCCACCGAACCCACCTCAATTGAGGCGGGCCAGTAAGCCCTCAGACCACCGCCGGCCGTGGAAGACAAATGCCTTTGGGGGCCTTCGGCGGTCAACGGTCAACGGTCGGCGGTCCGGCGAAATGAGGCCATTAGCAACGTGCGCATTTTTCCTGATGTCTATTTGACACCACCCATAAATCTGCGTAATGTGTGTGTACCCCTATTTGCCGGCTATCAACGGGAACGCGCCATGAGCCAATCCGACGCCCGCCGAGGCGACATTTTAATTGTCGATGATACGCTGCCCAACCTGCGCTATCTGCAAGCCCTGCTGACCGTGCGCGGCTACGATGTGCGCGGCGTCCCCAGCGGTCAAATGGCCCTCATGGTCGCCCGCAGCGCCCCGCCCGATTTGATTCTGCTCGACATCAAAATGCCCGACCTGGACGGCTACGACGTTTGCCGCCAACTCAAAGCCGACCCCCAAACGGGTGACATCCCCATTATTTTCATCAGTGCGATGGACGCGGTGCTGGATAAGGTAAAAGCCTTTGACGCCGGCGGCGTCGATTACATCACCAAGCCGTTTCAGGTTGATGAGATCATCGCCCGTATTCAAAATCACCTGACTATCCGGATTTTGCAGCGGCAGCTCCAGCAGGCCAATGACGAACTGTCGCTAACCAATGCCGAACTGCGGCAAGCCAACCAATCGCTGCAAGCCAGTAATGAAGAACTCGATGCCTTTACCCGGACGATGGCCTATGATCTAAAGAACCCCTTTGCGGCTATCATCGGCTATGCGGAACTGCTGGGCGAAACCTTTCACGACGATCCCCTCCCCCCGGCCGAGCGGCTGGAACTGGTTGAGCAAATTATGCGCAGCGGCCACCAGGGGCTGCGTATTGTGGATGCGCTGCTGATGCTGGCCCGAGTTCGCCGCAATGCGGTTGAAACCGGGCCAATCGATATGACCGTTATTTTTCACGATGTCCGGCGGCGGTTGGCCACTATGCTCCACCAGTATCAGGCCGAACTCGTTGTACCGGCAGCGTGGCCGCTGGCCAGCGGCCACGCGCCCTGGATCGAAGAGGTGTGGATCAACTACGTCAGCAACGGCATTAAATATGGCGGCCAACCGCCTCGCATCGAGGTGGGCGCCACGCCGCTGGCCGGTGGCGCCATCCGCTTCTGGGCCGCCGACAACGGTCCCGGCGTCGCGCTCGATGCCCAGGATTACCTCTTCACCCACTTTACCCGGCTAGAGAAAGTGGGCCAGGGCCAGGGCTTAGGGCTGGCCATCGTGCGGCGTATTATTGAAAAATTGGGCGGCGAAGTTGGCGTGGAGAGTAAGGCCGGGCAGGGCAGCTTGTTTTATTTTACCCTGCCCGCTTTTAGTCTGGATGGCTAAACCGCAGGGTAGGGCAAGTTGAGGCATGATCCCCAACGGTAACGTACCGAGGATGTGAGATTTCGTACCAATGTCTCCGACAGATTGTCATCGAAAAATTAAACACAAAGCAGCAACCCGTTAGGCCAAGACAGAAAGTTTTTCTTGAAGCCACAAATTAATCAAAGTCTCTGTTGATACGCCTTGCTGACGGGCTTGAGTTCGCACCTGAGATAATAAATCTTTGGCTATGGCGCAATATATCTTGCTGGAAGTTAATTCAATCTCTACGTCTACTGTCTCCATCAAATCTTCATAGTCGGCACTGCTATGTGTGTCCCAAAACCCCCAAAACTCCTCAAGAGAGTCAAAATTTTCTGGCAGTTCTTTACCTTGAGTTACATTCTCTTTATTTTGCATATACTCTTCGTTCCTTTTTATCCATATCACGGGCGCTTAAAATTAATGCTTCGTTGGTCAACTTATAGATGAAAAACACGACCAAATAACGTCCTGCGGCTGTTTGTCCCAAAGCCCGATAAACATCCTCACCTTGAAAATGCCCTTTGTTCATCCTTTTTATTTTTGGTTTACCGGCGAAGACCTGTTCGACTTCTTCTGGCAAGACATTGTGTTTGACTTCAAGTTTTTCGACAATATTTTCTAACCAGATGAAGCCTATGATTTTCATTGGGTTATTATCCCTTTTTTCTAAAACGGGTCAAAATAGTAACAGGTCGGATCGAAGCACGAAACTCGGCGGTAACATACGGGAGCTGTTGAGTCTCGTCCCTCGCCCCAACCTACGAATTAAGTAGCAGGGTAGGGCAAGTTGAGGCCCGAAACCCGTTAGTGGAACGAGGTCAATCATTCGGATTGGTTACGAGCGCTATGTTCCACAATATCGATACAAATAACTGCTCCGAGAACGATGAGACGGTCCGTTGAGGAGAATATCTCAACCCCATAGCTATCTCGTAGCGAAACCCATTTTTTATTGACTTCAGCGACAGTCCCGCCTTGATTATCAAATAAGGTATAGGCATGGGCGTGAAATTTACCCTTGGCTCGTAAAATTTCGTGGCCGGTTGGGTCTTCAAACCAATACTCTGAGCCAATGAGCTTAAATAGTTTCTGTTTCATCGTGACCACTAACTTCTCGTTGGCATCCAGAATTTGGAAAGTGGGTCTGATCCGGATGACTTTTTGGCTGAGCCGGCCCAGCATTTGTCCTGAAGTATCGACGAACTGATAATTAGCCCCCCAACTCAACAATTTACCGTCCACTTTTCCTATTTCACCCCCATTCGCATCTTTAATGAGATAAGTGCCACGAATCGAAAAGAGTTTTTGATCGATAATGTATCTATTCAAAGTCAGCATCCTGCACCCCTTGTCAGATATTGGCTTTGAGTACCATTAGAAAACCCAAAGACGTTTAGAGAATTTCCTCAACCGAATCATTCAGTCATCAAACTTACCGCTTCTAATAACTCTACCCTCCTAATTATTCCATAAATCACAAACTTTCACAATCCTATTGCAAACTAAATAAGCTACCCCTTACTTTCCTCTGCAAATACAGTCTTGGAGCGTCAAAGTTTACTTTGACCCCAATGTGGATGACAAAGCAAGCTTTGTCGCTCCGATAAATTTTCATTGCCGGTGTCGTCTCAATCGAGACTATTGCACTCCCCTGAAAATGGGTTTGTAGGACAAACTTAAGTTTGTCCTACGGAATTTTTATTGCCGTTGCTGCACCGAGGTTGTGTCGCACTCCCCTGCGATTCGCTCACAATTACGCCGGTAAGCTCGCTCAAATACCGGGGGCAGCCCCAAAATGAGGCGGGGTGTCATTCTCGAAGCCCCTCGCGGCGATAAAAACAGGAGGCCGGTTTGTAACCGAGGGGCTTTCGGCGATAAAAACAGGGGGTCGGTTTGTAACCGGGGGGCTTTCCGCGATAAAAACAGGGGGCCGGTTTGTAACCGAGGGGCTTTTGGTGGCAAAGCGACGGGGGCGGTTTGTAACGGAAGGGCTTTTGGCAATAAAAACAGGGGGGTCGTTTGTAACGGAAGGGCTTTTGGTGGCAAAGCAATAGGTATCGGTTTGTAACCGAGGGGCTTTCCGCGATAAAAACAGGGGGTCCGTTTGTAACGGAGGGGCTTTCCGCGATAAAAACAGGGGGTCCGTTTGTAACCGAGGGGCTTTTGGTGGCAAAACGATAGGTATCGGTTTGTAACCGAGGGGCTTTTGGGGGCAAAGCGACGGGGGTAGTTTGTAACGGAAGGCTCTCGGCGATAAAAAAAGGGCATCAGACCGCTGCTGATACCCTTTTTTTGACCATAAATGTGTAATCGAAATTCTCCGATTAACGAATAGGGCTTCTCCATAGGCCGCAACGGCGATTTTGTCGAGACCCTGAGTTAAACCAAGCCCTACCTTCCCCCCGGTATGCGATTATTTTTCGGTCCAGCCGATTAATTTTAATCCGCTAACGAACAGCAGATGCCCCAATTTACGCGAGGGGCTTGAGGAGCCGGATGGGGAGGCCGGGGAGTCGCGCCAGGCCTCTTCAAGCTGCCGTCGCTGCTCAGCCTGGCGGATGGTTTCTCTTTGGTATTCTCTGGCCAATTCTTCTAAGTGTAACATGGTATTCTCCTAATTATCAGCGCTAACCGTCAATGATCGTAGGACTTACGCAGTTGGGTGTAACGAACCCGGTGACAGACACTTTTTGTCGAAAATAACCGTCCATTTAGCCTAAAAAGGTCGATTTATCACCCCCAAGTGACTGTTACCTTTTGAATTGCGTAACTCATATGATCGATCAAGTCAAAACCAGATGGGTACCTGATCGTCTTGATTGACGTAACTTGCTGCTGATGCTATTTAAATCGTCATTATTGTTAATCGAGATAGGACTGTGAAATTCCGTCACATATGCTTCGATAAATTCCGTCTTATAACTGCGGCAAACCGAAACGCGGTGATGCCCGTCCAGCACAAAGTAGATGTTACTGACTTTATAGACTTCAATCGGCGGCAAGCCCGCCCCATAAAATAAGCGGTTAACGCTCTCCCAGCGTGCCTCGGACACGCTGTCTCGAGGGTAGAATTCACGCGAAAAGTCGTGGGTTCGGCCGACGCTGCCGACAATCTGATCGAGTTCGATATATTGAAGGTTTCTATCGATTCGGCTATAGAGTCGCATTGTATTTTGCATATCCTGGAAAGAGAGGAGATCGTTCGGGCGGCCCCTCATCTTATTGACCCACTTAGCCCATATCCCTTTGAACTGAGCCTGCCCGAATTTGGCGCGCTTTACTCTTGTTAAGTCAAATTGGTGGATCATATTGCACCTCCGTTAGGGCGATGGCGACTTCAGTCGCTCGTAGGTAGCTCAGTCTGAATGGCCACACTGGGGCCAATCCGGGGATTGAACCATCCCCGCTGAGGCGGTGTGACTGATTGATGACCCTAAGATATCATTCGACTGCGAATAGTGTGCGAAATTTATGCGGAAGATGGGTGGATTGAGCGCTGACTTTTTTCACGCTTTCTTCGCAATGTTTTCGCAGCTAGCCGTTATCCTGGCCGTACGGTTTTATAAAAACCAGGTGACTATCACTCAGGAATGGCCATTAAATAACTTCAACCGTAGTGAAGATGGCGATAAGGCGATGAGGTGATGAGGCGATTTATAAGGCCAATCTCCCTATCTCCAATCTCCGGCCAGATGGCTCAAGTATTTAATGGCTGATCCTAAGTGACCGTCACCTGTGGTGCGGTAGTAAAAGGAAAACGACAAATGGCATACAAGATTCCAACCTCAACCTACTCCATTCCAATTACGAAAATTGATAAAAACTTCGCGGCCCGGATAGCTTATTTTGGCCGGTCGCCGCAGGTAGAGATCATTCGCGAAGCTGAACTTATGCGCTTACGCACCAACGTCTCCTTTCCCCACTATATTTTTAACGTGGTGCCGACCGCTAATTTCTCTTCAGCCGAAAGCGCTCACGCGCATATTCGGACGGTGATTGAGGATACCCGGGCTCGCAACACCGCTATCTTTTGGTCGGTGGGGCCAACCACAGCGCCCGTGGACCTGGGCTATTATTTGGAAGCTCATGGCTTTGAACACGTTATGAGCTGCACCGGCATGACCCTTGATTTAGGTTTACTACGAGAGGAAGCGCCGGTCCCATCCGGTTTTACCGTGGAACGCGTGGTGAATAAGGCCCGCCTGAAACAGTTTGTCGATGTCCTGGCCGAAAATTCTCAGATGACCCGCGCTGCCGCCGAAGCCCTGTACCAGATTGAGACCAGTCTTGGCTTTGACTCCTATTTACCTCGACAGCGTTACTTGGGGCTGTGGTACGGCCAACCGGTGGCAACAACGACCCTGGTCTCCGGGGGCGGGTTAGCCGGCATTTATCACGTGGCCACGGTGGCACAGGCCCGGGGTTATGGCATCGCCTCGGCTATGTCGCTGTCGGCGCTGCAAGATGCGCACCGCTGGGGCTTTCGCCAGGTAAGCTTAATTGCCACCCCACAGGGACAAAGCGTCTATCGCCGGTTGGGGTTTCAACCCCGGGCCGAATTCAAAGTTTATCTATGGACAGCTCGGGATAATTGATCATTGGTTAAAAAACAACTAGCCGTTCTTTTGGTCTGCAACCTCATTGTCTGGAGTTTAGCCAATGGGTTAGTCCCGCTGCTGGTGGCCACTCGCTCGGAGCGCGAGCCGTTAGCGCCTCAAGCGCAGCCGGTGCGGTAATACCCCCAAGAATAACGCTCGGGATCGCCGCACCGCTAAGCGAAGACGATAACCGAACCCGCCGCCCCGTAGTCGCCCGGCGGGAAAACACAACCGCATAAGCGCTGCTCTAAAAATTCGTGAAAAATTCACACTTTTTTCGCGTTGATTTCACATTGCCCTGATATAATGGCGGGTAAGTAAACGTGTCAGGGGGAAGTAAATCGTGCGCTTATCATGGGATTTTTGTACAACCACTATTGAAAAAGAGCAGAAGGTGCAGTTAATGCCCTTTTTAGAAGAGCAAGACGACCGATTAGCGGCCCATCGCCCGCTGCAAACCACCGGCCAGACAGATTGGGCTGATGATCACAAGGCGCGGATGTTTTATCGAGCCATTGACTTATCGGGCTGAAGCCGGGTTAAACATCGTATCTTCGCAACCCGTTTCTTGTATTTTGGGCCAGAAAATTAGACAAGATTGACAAGATTAACCGGATTAAACTGATCTTTAAACCTCTTGTAAATCTTGTTAATTCTGTCTAAAGCCCTTTTTGGGGCCGGCTCGTCGGGGTTATGACTTACGCAGTTGGGGGTATCAAACCCGGTGACAGTCACTTAGACGCGATAAATAGACTGGTTTGGGCTAAACGGACGTTCATTTTCGGCCAAAAGTGACTGTCACCTTTTGAACTGCGTAACTGCTATAATTATCGACCTCAGGTTAATTAGAATTTGTCAGGACTTAACTTGACAATGGGTATATAATGGGGGCGGAAAGGAATCTGTTTATGGATACAGAGGCAAGGGAAATTCGCCCCCTCAACGCTGCCGCCATCTTTGACAAGCTATTTGACAGGCCGGTGCTGCTGCTGGTGCTGGCCACCCTCTTCTGGTCGGGCAATTTTGTGCTGGGCCGGGCGGTTCGGCTCGATGTGCCGCCGGTCGGGCTGGCTTTTTGGCGCTGGTTTGGCGGCAGCACGCTGCTAATGGCTTTTGCCTGGCCTTATCTCAAGCGAGATAGGGCTATTATCGGGCGCCATTGGAAAATTATTACCATTCTGGCTATTTTGGGGGTGACAACATTTAACACCCTGGTCTACACCGGCCTGCAATATACCACCGCTCTGAATGCCCTGCTGATGCAGTCGAGCATGCCGGTGGTGATTGTTTTAATGTCCTTTCTGTTTTTCCGCGAGCGCGTAACCGGCGTGCAGGCGGTGGGTATCGGCCTATCGCTAATCGGCGCTCTGGCGATTGTGGCTCAAGGCAGTTTAACCCTGCTGCTGGGGCTGTCGCTCAACTTTGGCGATGTGCTGATTATGGTGGCTGTTTTTAGCTACGCGGCGTATTCAGCGCTGCTGCGCCGGCGGCCCGGCCTCCATCCGCTCAGTTTTCTGGCTATTACCTTCATCATCGGCACGCTCTATCTGACGCCATTTTATATTTGGGAAAATCTATCGGGGCGGATGATGCACTTTGATACCGTCACCACCCTAGCGGTGCTCTACGTGGCTATCTTTCCCAGTATTTTGTCCTACTTGTTTTTCAACCGGGGCGTCGAACTGCTAGGCGCTAACCGGGCCGGCCTATTTATTCATCTGATGCCGATTTTCGGCAGCCTGATGGCGATGGTGTTCCTGGGCGAGCGGCTGCACTGGTTCCATGGGCTGGGCATCGTGCTGATTGTATCGGGTATCTATCTGGCTACCCGTTTGAAACGGTGAGTTATGCGTGTCAGTGACTTTTACGATCAATTGTCGCCCTTCTACCATCTTGTTTATGCCGATTGGGAGGCCAGCATCCAGCGGCAGGCCAACCAACTGAACAGCCTGATCGAGGAATTTTGGGGTGATCGAACCCAAACTATTCTTGACGTATCGTGCGGCATCGGCACCCAGGCCATCGGTTTGGCCCAACTGGGCTACCACATCGTCGCGTCCGATTTATCGGCGACCGCTATCGAACGCGCCAAAGGGGAGGCGCTTAAGCGGCGGCTGAAGATCGATTGGTCGGTGGCCGATATGCGCCAGGCGTACACCCACCACCAACGCCAATTTGATATTGTTATAGCCTGCGACAACTCGGTTCCCCATCTGTTAACCGATGACGACCTGCTAGCCGCCTTCCGGCAGTTTTATGCCTGCTCTAAACCGGGCGGCGGCAGCCTGATCACGGTACGCGACTACGATCAGGTGGAGCGGCAAGGCACTCAGGTCAAACCCTACGGGCTGCGAGTAGAAAACGGCGTCCGCTATATTATTTTTCAAGTGTGGGAATTCAAAGGCGCTATCTATGAGCTATCAATGTATCTGGTGAAAGACAGCGGCAATAATGAGGTGGCCACCGAAGTGATGCGCACTCGCTATTATGCCGTCTCCCCCTATCGATTGGCGACGCTGATGGCTGAAGCCGGCTTCGTTGATGTTGTCCGGCTCGATGATCGATTTTACCAGCCGGTTATTCTGGGCAGAAAACCTGATGTGGCGGCTTAAAATTAGGCGTAAACCGGAATTTACCTACCAAACCATCGTCTTGACCGGCGCGGCTTCCGGTATCGGCCGGGCTTTGCTGAACCGGTGGTCGAGCCGGCCGCTGCGCATCTTAGCCGTCGATATTGATGGTCAGCCGTTAGCCGCTACAGTTCAGGCGCTGGCCACGGCGCCGGCCGCAATCACCCCTTTGGTGCTCGATCTTTCGACGCCGGAAAACGTGGATCGCCTTTTTGATGAGGCGGTCAAGGCGCTCGGCTCGATTGATCTCTTTATGGCCAACGCCGGCTTCGCCTATTATGAGCAGCTTGACCTGGCTGACTGGTCCCGGTTAGAACGGATTTTTCGGGTTAATGTCTTCTCGCCGATCTACGCTGCCGTGAAGATGAAACAGCTCAACAGCTCGCGCCCCTACAAGGTGGTGATGACCGCCTCGGCTATGGCCTATCTGGCGCTGCCGGGCTATGCGGTCTATGCCGGCACCAAAGCCGCCCTGCACCGGTTCGCTGAGGGGTATCGCCTGGAACTGGACGACCCGGATCGGCTGGCGCTGGTTTACCCGATTGCTACCCGCACCCACTTTTTCGCGGCCGCCGGCCCCTCGATTCCGGTTCCCTGGCCGGCGCAAGCCGCCGATCCTGTAGCCAGGGCCATCATCAGCGGCATCGAGCAAAATCGGCGCGCCATCTATCCCTCGCGCTTGTTGGCGACGTATTTGTTTTTGGAACGGTTTTTCCCGGCGCTGGGGGCGGTGGTGCAGTGGCCGGATCGATGGAAATTTAAGCGCTGGCTGAGACGAGGCGGTCGGTAGTCAGTAGTCGTAGTCAGATGACTTTAGGGTTAAACAGGCTGAGGCTAAGGCGAAGAATTGGGTGTTTCTTCACCTCACCCTTAGCCTTCATAGTTTAGGCCACCAACTCGCTGAGCCAGGTCAAAATGGATTTGCGGAGATCGCTCTCGTCGGTATATTGGAAAATCTTCATCTGGCTAAAATAGGCCGGCACGGCTCGACCGGCACGCTTTAAGACCAGACAGGGCAGGCCGATGGCGTGGGCCAACCCCAACTCATAAAAGACTGTTGAGGCCGTGGTAGAGATATCGATAATGGCCAGGCGGCTGGATAGAAGCGGCTGGCAGACAGGGCAAAAGTTTTCATTCGCCGAAAATTCAGCGGCATTATAAATTTTCATATTGAACTGGGCCAGCAAATCGGCGATGGCCGATTGGTACCATCCCGGCGTGCTGACGCCGACGGCCAAATAGATGTAATTCTCTTCGTCAAAGGCCCGGGTAATTTCGTCCAGCCGGTCGCTCAGGTAACAGCCTTCGCGGGGGCAAAAACTCTCCGGCGGGTAGGGGCTGCGGGTAATCTCGATTGGAGCGGCGGGCTGAAGGCGGGGTTGCATGGCCTCCGGTAGGTGATGGGGCGCAATCACCCCTGCCTCGGCTTTAAGAATGGCAATGCGGATAGCTTCCTCTAACTCGCGCACGTTGCCCGGAAAATCGTAACTTTGCAGCAGGTCGCTGGCCTCGGGGGAAATGGTCGGCGGGGGGCTGCCGTCGAGCGCGTATTTGTCCAACAGGTAGCCGGTAACTAGCAGCACGTCGTCGGTTTGTTCATCTTTGCGTTCGGCCAGCGGCGGCAGCTTGATGACGGTGTCTGATAGGAAATCGTACAACTCTTGCGAGAATAATCCCTGCTCCACATAGGCTTCTAAATCGACGCTGCTGGTGGCCAGCACCCGCACATCGATGTCGCTGGCCTGGGCGCCGCCGATACGGCGCACCCGCTGGTAACGCAGCACCGACAGCAGTTGGTTTTGCAGCCGCAGACTCAAACCGTTGACCCGGTCTAGCACCACCGTTCCACCGGAGGCTTGTTCGATTAGGCCCGGTTCATCGGCTTGCGCGCCTGGAAAGGCATCTTTTTGAAAGCCGAATAAGGTCCGTTCCATTGTCGTTTCAGAATAACTGGCGCAGCTAACCAACACAAAGCGCTTGCGTTTGCTGGCCAGATGAATCGTTTCACAGATCAGCGCCTTACCCGTACCCGACGCACCCACGATTAAAACCGGCTCAGTGGACTCGATTACCTCGGTTACCCGGCTCAAGACGTCTTTGATTACCTGGCTGCTGCCGACAAACTTCTCCGGAAAAGGCAGATCAATTTTTCGCGCCGGCGAGGCGTGACGCAGATAAGACAACTTTTGCTCGCGCACTTCGATGGCCGATTTGATCACCCGCCGGACGTGCTCGTAATCGAGCGGTTTGGTGACGTAATCATACGCGCCACGGCGCATGGCTTCAAAGGCGTCCTGCTTACCGCCATACCCCGTAAAGATAATAACCTGGGTGTCGGGGCTGCCCTCGCGCACCATTTCTAAAATATCGAACCCGCCGGTATTGGCCCCCAACAGTTTGAGATCGGTTGCCACCACATCAAAAACGTGCTGTTTCAATAGTTCCGAGGCGCGGGCTACGGTGCGAGCCTTGGTCAGGTTATACTCCGGGCTGGCCAATCGGGCCGAGTAGATATCGAGCCAATCGGCGTCATCTTCAACTATCAATACTTCCGCGATTCGTGTCATTACGTCTTATCTTTTCTTTCAAGTG
Organism: Anaerolineales bacterium; assembly: GCA_020634935.1. GTDB lineage: Bacteria > Chloroflexota > Anaerolineae > 4572-78 > J111 > JAGRBY01. The sequence goes on along the minus strand of JACKAT010000015.1, from coordinate 33,783 downwards.
GAAATAGGGGTAAAGTAGAGGCTAAATTTTGTACCTACATCCGGTTGGGACGCCACTTCAATTCGTCCGCCCAGGCGATCGATAATAGACCTGACGACATAGAGACCGGTTCCGTAATCTTTGCGCTGCTTGGTGGTGAACCTTATCTCGAAAATGGCCGGCAGGCTTTGCGGCGGAATACCGTGTCCGGAGTCGCTGACCTCTAAGCAGACTTGACCACCACGCAGCGAGGCTCCCAGTCTGAGCGTTCCGCCATGCGGCATCGCTTCCAGGGCATTCATAATCAGGTTGAGCAAAATCTGTTCAACGGCGATGCGATTGGCGCAAATTGGCGGCAAGTCAGAAGCAAAGTCTTGTTCCACATCGACCAGCCCTTCAGCCTGATCTTCGGCGCGATCGCGGATGCGGCTGCGCAGAATTTCTCGCACCGATTGAACGGCCTGGGTTAGATCAACCGCTTCACAGGCCGGGTCCGTACCGGCGCCTAACCAGCGTAGATTTTCTAACAGCAGGCGGGCATAGGCGCAGTTACGCAAAACCGTATTGAGAAATTTTTGATTGGTAATCAGGTAATCGTCATGACGGGCTTCCACCGCAATATGATCCAATTCTCGAACCATAGCCTCTATCAAGCCGTGACTCAGATTTTGCAGATAGGATTGATACGTTTCATAGGGGCGGGAAACGGTAGGCAGTTCGGCAACGAATTGGCTGATGGCCCACTCCATCTCTTCAACGTTATCCGGTTGGGATGAAGCGAACGGTATTTTTAGATCGATCTCGCCGCTGTTGGTTACACGGCAGGTCCCCCCGTTGAGAAAGACCGTCTTTTTCAGCAGCATTAGTCCCAACGCCGTTGCGTTGCCTTGCAGGACATATTTAAGATCATCTAATTTAAGGAGGTAGCTGGCCGGATAAGACGGCAGGGTGATGGTTAGCCCCAGTCCAAAGTTGGGATTATCGTTGCAGTTGTCTCTGATTTGAATGAGATGTTTTGTGGGCGGATCGATGTCAGCCTGATCAATACTAGGGATCCGTCCGGAGATGCCTTGAAACAATAACCACAAACTTAGTGACAGCAGTTCACTATCCAGCCATCCTTTCAGGGTAAGACCGGGCGGCTTACCATTACGTCGATGTTCGGCCATGAGGACTTTATAGCGGTTGGCGCTAAATTTCATCAAATCTGGCAGCGCAATCTCGGTAACGGTTCCGTCGAAAAAATTTTGAGACAGGGTTGGTTTCAAATGAAGTAAGGTTAGACCTTCAAGCAGATGAAGACAATACCGGGCTTGCGGAAGATAACTTTGCATAATACCAAAGCGATTCCGCAAACTATGAACAATATCTCGCGTCAAAGTAGTAAAATACACTAATGTAGCGGCCAGGTCAGGGTTAGTTTGGTGTATCTTGACCTGATAAGCCAAGTCCATTTTTTGAGCCAGCAGCACTTTAATACTGGCCTCTCTTATTTCATCTTGGCGGGACTGCTCCAGATTCTGGATGGATGAGTTGGGTCCCAGAAACCGCTGGAGTAAATTGTCTAAAATTACAAAGTCAAAGGGTTTCGGCATCTGTTCGTCGGCTCCTAGTTCCAGCGCCCTTTTGCGATCATCGGCATCGATCGAAGCGGTGAAAACGATGATCGGGATTTTAGCGGTTTGGGGATTTTTTCTGATGGCGGTGATGGCATCGAGGCCATCCATATAGGGCATGATAATATCGGTGATAATTAAGTTGGGCTGCCACGATTCGGCTTTGCGGATGGCCTCTAAGCCGTTGGTGGCCATAGCGACTTCATAGCCCCGCATTTCAAGCATTCGAGCCAGCAATTTAAGCATATCAGGCGCGTCATCTACACATAGTATCTTTTTCATGATCTTGTTCCCTGTAACCATTGGCGGAAATCTCTTAACGATGGTTTTCGATTTGGAAGTGTAAAAGGATATTGGGGCAGTAATTCAGACAGGGGCGACACAAACTCAAGCATGTCCGCCACCTCTTCGGCAATCTGAGCCAGGGCCTCGTCGGCGTGGCGGCCGCCATCGTGCCAAATCGGCCGGCCGTCGGGGGGGCGCACCTGCAACTGCGATAGCCAGGCGACCTTGCGCCAGGCGCACGCCTTGGCAATAATCGGCACAACGATTAACCCCTCAATTTGACGACGATGAAGTAAGGTGGGGACTTCCTGGCCCAGGATAAATTCTGAGGTTAAGAAGTTAGCGCTAACCAGGAAGATGGCGATCCGAGCCTGGTTGATAACATCTTGAATCTCCTGTTGCCAGTCGTGGCCCGCCCCAATTTGATCATCACTCCAAACCTGGGTGAGACCGGCGTGTTGCAATACACTGAGGTGAGCCAGAAGTTGCTCTTTTTCGGCTTCGTCTTTACGACTGTAACTGATAAAGATTGTTGGTTTTGCTACGATCTGTTTTTCCACGGCTGCGTTTGTTATCCGAGTTACCTAGCTAAAGAATTTGGTTAATCCTGTCATAAGCCGCTTTTACATAATAGATTATAACATAATAAATTAATTAAGTTAAACCTAGTTGCCAAATTTATGAGGCTTGGGAGGGCATATAGTGTAAAAATCACATTATGACAAGTTGAATCGCGAAAAAACGGATGTTATGACAACTTAACCGAACAAATGAGCTAAATCCTCAGTTGCGAAGGCCGTTTTAGTTGAGGTATAATCGGCTTATATTGAATTGAGAAGTAGGTTTGGCATGATTGAATTAGATGATTTTGAATCGATTTACCGGGTCGATTTACCGGATTTTACCGGCCCACTCGATTTACTGCTCAGCCTGATCGAGCAGGAAGAGATGGACATCACTAAAATCGCCCTGGCCCAAGTTACCGATCAGTACCTGGCCCATCTCGATGATCTCAGACAAGCCGACCCGGATGAACTAAGCGATTTCCTGGTTATCGCCGCCAAATTGATTTTAATTAAATCGGAGATGCTTTTACCCCGCCCGCCGCCCATTTTGGCCGAGGAGGCTGAGGAAGATGTCGGCGATGAATTGGCTCGCCAGCTCATCATTTACAAGCGGTTCAAGGAGTTAGCCGGTCACCTGCGAGACATCGAAGCGCTAGACCAGCGCAGTTTTGTGCGGGTGGTGCCGCAGATCAAAGTTGAGCCAAAGCTCGTTCCGGGCGAAGGTAATCTCAAAGCGCTGCTAGCTGCCGCCCGGCGCGCCCTGACCATCAAACCAGAGCCGCCGGCGGTCGATGAGATGGTGTCACCGCAGAGTGTTACCATCGGCCAGCAGATGTCGCACATTTGGCGGCTAATTACCACTAAAAAGCAGATCGCTTTTCAGGAGCTGCTCAGTCAAAATCGGAATAAAATTGAAGTTATCGTAACACTGCTGGCCATTCTGGAACTGATCAAAAGAAGAATTGTTGATGTCGGCCAGATCAACCATTTTGGCAATATTATTATTGAAAAGCGGGCTAACGTTGAGTTGTCTGAGAGCGAGTGGGAAGCGTTAATCGGGTTAACCGAGGTCTCGTAAATTAATCCCCCAAGTTAGCCCCAATTAAGCGGGCGCTTTTAACCCAGGGATGGTCCGGCGGCACCAACTTCCGCTGGCCAACAACCTCTTCCACCGGCACCGGCTCGACGCCCTCACCCCGGGCCGCGACCATGACCCCGTAGAGACCTTGGTTAACAAAATCGGCGCAGGCTGTGCCCAGTCGCGTGGCCAGTAAGCGATCCGCCGCAGAGGGCGTCCCGCCTCGCTGGAGGTGGCCGAGAATAGTAACCCGCGCCTCAAGGCCGGTCAACTGCTCAAGCTGGTTGGCCAGACGCAGGGTGTTGCCCGAATGGCGCGACTCTAGTTCCTTTAATTTGGCTTTAGCTTTTTTTTGCGCGGCTTTATCTTTGGCCTTAGTCTTAGTCTCCTCCGCCGTACGAATGGCTTTCGCCTCCTGCTTTGACATGGCCCCCTCGGCGACCGCGACAATGCTGAAGTTCTTTCCGGCCCGAGATCGCCAGCGAATGGCTTCGGCCACATTTTCAATATCATAGGGGATTTCAGGGATCAGGATGACATCGGCTCCGCCGCTAACGCCCGCGCCCAACGCCAGCCAGCCGGCGTTGTGACCCATAATCTCCACCACAATAATGCGGTGATGGCTGTGGGCGGTACTGTGCAGCCGATCGATGGCCTCGGTGGCGATCCCCAACGCCGTATCAAAGCCAAACGTCACGTCGGTTTTAGCCACATCATTATCGATGGTCTTTGGCAGGGTGATGATATTGAGGCCCTTTTGCATCAAGTGATAGGCATTTTTATGGGTGCCGCCGCCGCCCATACAGACCAATACATCCAGGTTATGCCGATTATAATTATCGACAATGACCTCGGTCATGTCTAACATTTTGCCGCCAATCGGCATTCGATGAGGCTTATCGCGGCTGGTACCCAGCACGGTCCCGCCGATGGTTAAAATACCGGATAAGGTACTCGGCTCCAGGCGAATAATCCGGTTTTCCATTAACCCTCGAAAACCATCTTTGAAACCGATCACTTGCATGCCAAAATATCCTGTGGCGGCTTTGCCTATCCCGCGCAGGGCGGCGTTCAATCCAGGACTATCACCGCCGGCGGTTAAGATACCAATATACTTTGTCATCTTTGACGCTCCTCTTTGCCCTACAATAATTTAATATTTAGTGAATTAAAGTTTTTTGGTCGGCAGGGTGAAGTAGAACAAACTGCCTTGGCCCTGTTTACTCTCTACCCCGACGCTGCCGCCTAGCTTTTCGATAATACGCCGGACGATGGCCAATCCTAAGCCTTGACCATCAGCCTGAATCTCCTCAACGTTGGCGAAATCGGCAAAAAGCTGAGTTTGCTCATCTAACGACAGACCTAACCCGTTGTCTCGCACCCAAAAGCGCACCTGCCCGCTGGCCAGCGGCGTGGCCCCTAATTCCAGCCGAGGTGGCTGTCCGCCAAACTTTAAACCGTTGCTAAGGTAATTAGCCCACACCTCTTCTAACCAGGGGGCGTACCCCAGCGCCGTCGGCCACTTGGGGGGCAGAATCAATTCGGCTTGATGGCTCTCGATCAGCCCGGCTAAACTGGCTTGGACCTGCCGGACGATAGCCCCCATATCAACCGGCTTAACTTCAACCTCACCTTTGCGCACCCAGGCCAGCAGCAGCAGATTATCGACAACGCGCTCGCCCTGCTGGCCGCCCTGCTCGATCTGCGCCAGCAGCTCAAGCGCGGCCGGATTTTCGGTTCGTAATTGAGCCAAATCCTCTTTAAGTTGGTCGGTGATTCCGATAATCGAAGAGAAAGGATTTTTGAGATCGTGAGCTAATGTGCGCGCAAAAGCATCGAGCTCCTGATTAGTGGCCTGCAAAGCCAGATTGGCTTCCAACAAATCAACATTCGCCTTTTGCAAATCGATGTTGGCTTGTTGAAGGTCAGCGTTGGTCTGTTGAAGCTGGCGCTGCAAGCTGCGGATGGTCAGATGGTTGCGGACCCGCACCAGAACTTCGGCTATTTGGAAAGGTTTGGTAATGTAATCGACCCCGCCGGCGGAAAAGGCTCTGACCTTATCCAGTACCTCATCCAGCGCGCTGATAAAAATAACCGGAATATCCCGGCTGTTCGGTTTAGTTTTGATCTGCTCGCATAACTCGTAACCGTTCATGCCGGGCATGTTGATATCCAGCAGAATCAGATCCGGCGGTTCGGCTTCGATGATCATCAAGGCCATTTGGGCATTAGGCGCGCCGCGTACCTCGTAGCCCTGTTCGGTTAGCATACTGGACAGCACTCGCAAATTGGGCAGTGTATCATCAACAATCAGGATATCGCCTTTGGGTTGAATATGAGGTTCAGCCGGATGGTTTATCATCTATGTTCTTCCTTGAGAAATAACCTAATCTTTAGTCGTCAACTCAACAATTTTATCAAATCTAAAGTTATGGACCAATTGGCTTAGGGCCTGGGCCAGCCCTTCATGTTCGGGCCGGATCTGATCAAGCAGATCAAAGATAAGCTTATCCTTGCCGCGCATGGCAGCGTGGTGTAAATCGGTCAGCCACGCTTCAGGTAGCGCCGTTAGATCGTCCGATGTTAGTGTAGCTCGCCTCTCGCGGCCATTTTCTGAAGCATCTTGAGCTTCATATTGGTAACGAAGCCCGAGATGCTTGGCCATTTTATCAAAAATATCCGAACTACGAAAAGGTTTACGCACAAAATCATCAAACCCGGCGGACAGCACCACCGCCCGCTGCTCTTCAAAGGCGCTGGCAGTGAGGGCGATAACAATGGTAGCCTGGCCCTTAGCTGAAGCTTTAATGTGCTGAGCGGCCTCGTAGCCGTTCATGACCGGCATGCGCAAATCCATCCAGATTAGATGCGGGGCCCACTCCTCCCAAATGTCCAGGCTTTCCTGCCCATTGACTGCTTCGCGGACCTCGAATCCCAACGGCTCCAACAGGTTAACCAAAAGTTTGCGGTTGGCCCAGGTATCCTCGACGACCAAGATGCGATAGGTGGCTTGATCGGGCGCTAATCCTACTACTCGGCGCGTGTAGGGTTTAGCCGGTAGTTCACTTGAGTCGGCCGGTTTGACGTGAATGTTAAATGAAAAAATCGATCCCTGATCGACTTCACTGGTCACAGTAAAATCGCCCCCCATAAGGCGAACAAATTGGCGGCTAATCGGCAGCCCCAAGCCGGTCCCCTCTTGCATCTGTTCGCCGCTGCGGGTTTGGACAAACGCTTCAAAGAGTCGATCTAACTCATCGGCGGCAATGCCTGAGCCGGTATCGGTAACTTCGAAGTAGAGTTGGAGCGTGGGAGCGTCAGTTGGTTCGTCAGATAGTTGGTTAGGGAGTTGAAGCGTGGGAGAGGTGGACGGTTGGCTGGGTGAGTGGAGATGGGGAGCCAGGGATGCTTCTTTGGAGGGGGGAATTTCGTCAAGACGAACGCGGAGGGAAACGCCGCCTTCCTCGGTAAATTTAACGGCGTTACCGAGCAGATTAATCAAGACCTGGCGCAATTTACTTTCATCGGCCCGAATGTAGTGGGGGATATCCGATCCACGTTCAAAAATCAACTGGAGCCCTTTTTCCTCGGCCCGCAGCCGGAACATATCTTCCAGATCATCGAGCAGGCGGTACAGATTAAAATTATGCTCGTGCAGCGTTACCCGGCCGGCCTCAATTTTCGACATCTCCAGCACATCGTTGATTAACGACAGCAAATGCTCGCCACTGCGACTAATAATCCGCAGGTTTTCCTGGTGAGCCTCAGATAGAGTCGGGTCGCGCTCCATAAGTTGGGCAAAGCCTAAGATCGCATTTAGCGGGGTGCGTAATTCGTGGCTCATGTTGGCCAAAAAGGCGCTCTTGGCCCGATTAGCCGCCTCGGCTGCCTCTCTGGCCTGTTGAGTTTGGTGGTAGAGCCGGGCATTATCCACGGCGATGGCCGCCAACCGGGCAAACTGCTCCAACAAATTGATCTCATCGACGGTCAGTATGCGATCAGGGTCGGTTGAGCCCATCACAATCACACCAACCACTGTCTCACCAATTTTAAGGGGTACGCCGACTGTATAATGAGCCACGGTGTAGGCCGATCCGGACAGACGATCTTGCCACATACCATAATCGGGAATGGTGATAGTTTCGCCGGACTGCCACACCTGACCAACCAAACCTTCACCAACAGCCAAAGCCCGCTGGGGGAGTTTGGTCGGAAAGCCGACGGCCGCAACTTGCTCAAGCATAAGGGTGTCGGGGCTGCCCAGATAGAAAACGCCATCGTGAATGTCGAGCATTTGGCAGGCCTGATCCAAAATACTTTCCAGCAGATCGGTTAGGTCTAAACGGTTGAGCAAGGCCAGGGCGGTATCATGCAATGCAGCGAGATAGTTGCGTTGACGGCGAAGTTCGCTGTGGGCCACTTCCAGCTCGGTGACTTTCTCAAATAACTGTTGGTTGAGGCTTTCAGCGCCTTCTTTCGCTGACTCCAACTCGTGCGTCCAACGCAAGTTGGCGATGGTTACGCCCACAAAAGCAGCGATGTGGCGCAGCAGTTCTTCATCACGTGAATCGTAGGCGCTGCGGCGTTTGCTGCCCACATTGATCGTACCAATGACCCGATCGCCTAAAATCATCGGGATCACCAGCGATGACAAAAAGCCCGCGTCGCGCAGTTTGGAACGAGCCTCGTATTCATCTTTTGACAGATCGGGAATGTTGATGGCCTGGCGCTGCTGGATAGACTCCTCGATGATGGAGCCGGCCAGGGGAATAGGTTCGCTCAAATCCAGGCCGCCGCTGTCGCCGCTGAGGCCGTACACCTGATAGTGATCATCGTCCGTCAACAGGGCAATACTGGCCCGGTTGGTTTGAATGATTTGTCGAATAAAACGGGTAGCGATATCGAAAATTTCAGACTCGGCGGTGGCTAGATTCAACTGCTGCCCCAATGAGTTGAGCAATTTGAGCCGTTGGGCGTAGGTTTCGGTTTCGGCCAGCGCGGTTTGGGTTTGGGTAAATAACTCGCGCAGCCGGGTTCGGCTCTCTTCCAGTTTGGCATGAGCCTGTTTGCGATCGGTGATGTTGCGCACAATACCGATCACCTCATCCGGGCCGGAGACGACCATCCGCGTCTCGAAATCTTCCAAAACCCCTTCTCGAGACCGTAATTGGTACTCCACCGTGGCCATTTCGCCGGATGCGAGCGTTTGGGCAATTTGCTTGATAGCCAACTCCCCGATGTAGGGCGGCATAATATCCTGAACTTTGTGGCCAACAAGGGTTTCCGGGGCGGCGTAAGTGCCGGCCCGCGAGGCTTCAAAATCTAAGATCGTGCCATCGTGGCTCATATTCAGCATTAAATCAGGGATGGCGCTCAATAAGGCGCGGGTGCGGCTTTCTCGCTGGCGCAGGGCCTCATCAACCTTTTCCCGCTCCACAATTTCACGCAGAAGGTGTTCGTTGCTTTTAACCAGGTCCCGCGTTCGGGCCTCGATTTGGGCTCGCAACTGCTGCTTCTGATGCTCGTTGACTATCACCCGCCATCTGACGGCCCCCACCACCAACCCAACGGCGATCAGCACGACAATCACTCTAAACCAAACAGTTTGCCACAAGACCGAGCCATCTTCTTGACCTTGGGGCGCCTGGGCGGCATGGCCCAGGCTGCTTCGAGCGCCGAACGCCCCTAATTCTTGCTGCTCGGGCCGTATCATCAACATTTGCGCGGAATGCCCACTTTGCAGCCGGGTAAATTTCAAATCCTCACCGGCTTGGGCGTAAATGTGGGTGGTTGAAACCCCTATTAAGATGGCAACTAAGAAAAAGTTGGCGAGCGTTTTCATTGATTGAAATTACGTCTATAATATCATCTGGACACACACCGGGCAGTTTGCCTATTATAGTAGCCCAATGCGAAAAAAGTGCGAAAATTGAGATTCGTGTTCAGTGTCTGGCTCTAAATTCCTCGCAAAAGCGCCAGTCGCCCTGTCTGCCGATAAATACGTGATTTTTGAGAGAAACTAACAAGTTATGACTGAGTTATACATCAAAGTCTTAGGACAGCCCCAGGTTACCTTCAACAACACCCCTGTAACCGGCTTCGGCACAGCCAAGACCGAAGCATTGTTCTATTTCCTGGCCGTTACCGGGCAGCCTCAAACCCGGGAAGTGCTGGCCGATTTATTTTGGGGCGAGATGGACGAAGGCAAAGCTAAACGCAATCTCACCAAATCCTTATCAACGCTGCGGAAGCTGGTTGACCCGTACCTGAGCATCGAGCGGCAGATGGTGGCTTTTAATAGCGATACGTCGGTTCACTTAGATGCCGCCGATTTCCAAACCCAGCTGGCGGCTCATGACTCAACGTCGGATACCCATTCTCTGAAACAAGCCATCGATCTCTATCAAGGTGATTTTTTGGAAGGCGTCTACGTTAAAGACTCGCTGCCGTTTGAGGAGTGGGTAATCAATCAGCGCGAACATTTACGCGAATTAATGCTGGACGGGTTGGAAACCCTGGTCAACCACTATCTCGATCAGAATGATTTTGAAAACGGCCATGTTTACGCTAACCGGCTGCTAGAGACCGACCCCTGGCGGGAGTCGGCCCACCGGCAGATGATGATGCTGCTGGCCCGCAGCGGGCAGCGCAACGCGGCGCTGGCCCAGTATGATACCTGCCGCAAAATTCTGGCCGAAGAGTTCGGCGTTGAACCCACCGTCGAAACCAAGGCCCTCTACGAGCGGCTGAAAACGGTCGATGCCCCGCCGCCTCACAATCTACCCCCCCAACCCGATGCCTTCATTGGCCGTGAAATCGAGTTGAAGCAAGTGGTTGCCAATTTGAATAATGTCAACTGCCGTCTGCTCACCTTAGTCGGGCCGGGCGGCGTGGGCAAAACCCGCCTCGCCCTGCATGGGGCGGCCCGCTATACTCAACCCAATTCGCTCGTTGGGGCAACCGGTTTTCCGGGTGGTATCTACCTGGTGGCCCTGGCTCCACCGGCCGAGGCTAACCCGCCGGCCGGTTCGGCCTGGCAGGTTTTGATACCGGCCATCATTACTACCTTACAACTACCCGCACCGGGCGCTCAGGACCCCATGACTTATCTGATCCATCATCTCCGGCAAGCCTCCCCCACCCTCCTCATTTTAGATAACTTTGAATATCTCATCGAAAGCGCCGACCGGTTGGACCGCTTATTGCAGCAGACCCCCAACTTAAAGCTGCTAGTCACCTCCCGCGAACGGCTGCATCTGCGACAAGAGTGGGTGCTTGAACTTGGCGGTCTAACCTATCCTCCCGCCGAGTCAACTATCCCTCTGGCTTCAGATCTATTACCTGGCTTCAACCGTCAATCTCTCACCGCTGATCGGCCATCGCCAATTTCCAACCTCCAAAATTATAGTGCGGTGGCCCTGTTTATGGAACGGGCCCAGCAAGTCCGCGGCGATGTCGAACTGCCGGCTAATGACATGCCGGCCGTCATCAGGATCTGTCGTTTAGTTGATGGGGTGCCGCTGGCCTTGGAACTGGCCGCCAGCCTGCTGCGGCTGTCAACCTGCGCCGAGATTGTAGCCGGGATCGAGGCCAACCTTGATTTTCTATCCAGCTCGCTTAGAAACCTGCCGGCCCGACATCGTAGTTTACGGGCCATGTTTGAACATTCGTGGAGCCTACTCTTGCCCCAAGAGCAGGAGGTGTTACGCCGGCTGTCTGTATTTCGGGGCGGGTTTCAACAAGAGGCGGCTAAAGAAGTGGCCGGAGCCACCCGGCCTATTTTGGCGGCGCTGATCGATAAATCGCTGCTGCGCCACAACCCTTCCGGCCGGTACACTCTGCACGAACTGCTGCGCCAATATGCCTGGGAAAAGCTGGCCGAGACCCCGGCCGAGCCAGAAGCAACGCTTAACCGGCACAGTCATTATTATGCTAATTTTTTGCAGCAGCGCGGTGGACAGTACCAGGCTGCCGATGAAGCCAAAGTCCTGGCCGAGTTAAGCGCCGAAGCCGGCAACATCCGGGCTGGCTGGCAGCACGCCATCGACCCCAGCCGGGAGGTGACCGTAGCCGATATTAACCAATATTGGTATTTAGGCCGTTTTGAACAAGCCGCCGGCTTGTATCACAAAAGCCTGGCCGCCCTCCGCGCCCCCAGCCCAACCTGGGATCGCGGCTTAGACTTGCATCAGCAGGGTTTTTTGGCCTATCAACAGGGCCATTATGACCTGGCCCAACAGCGTTTGACCGAAAGTTTATCGGTGCTAAGTACAGCCGCCGATCCGCTGTATGCCGCCCGCTCCCGGGTGATCTTGGGGATGATCGCCCACGACCTGGGCGAACTGGAGCAGGCCGAGTCGCTGCTGCGCCAGAGCCGAGACGAACTGGAGGCCCTGGGTGAGAGCCGCTATCGCGGCTATGCCCTGGCGGTCTTGGGGCTGACGCGCTATGCGGCCGGGCAAGGATACTCGCCCAAGATTGAAAGCGACCTACGGGCGTGTCTGGCTATCAGCCGGGAGGTGGGTGACAGTTGGGCGGTGGCTCACACGCTGAAAAATCTAGGGCTTTATCTCAGCCGGGTCAGCGAGGCAGCCGGTAAACGCAGCGAAGCCAAAACGCTGCTGCAAGAGAGCGCGGCGCGCTGCCGGGACATCCGCGATACATGGGGGCAGGTCACCACGCTCAATGCTCTGGGTTGGGTGACATTAGCTTTGGCCGATCATGGGGCGGCTGAGGATGACTTTCGTAAAGCCATTGAGATCGGGTACAACGAGCAGTTGACCCCAGCCGTACTCGAGGCTTTATGGGGGCTGGTGCAAAGCAGTGCCGACGGCAGCCACAGCGCTCAGAATCATCGACCGGCCTGGAACACCTCGGTGCTGGAGCTGGTTTTCGCCCATCCGGCCGCCAGCCAGACGCTACGACAACAGGTTGGCCAGTATATTGAGCGGCTTAAAGTAGCTGCCCGACTGCCAGACAAGCCGGTGACTGACCGGCAGAAAAATTCCTTAATCTCACTCGATGACCTTATTGGGCAAATTTAAGTTCCAATCACCTCATCTACTCCCTACCTCAAATAATAATCGATTGCGGTAACGGGTCCGCAAACCTTTACAAAGGATTTCATAGATGACTCAGAATTACAACGAATCCTACCAACAACCTAGTTATATCGTTGGGATTGGCGCTTCGGCAGGCGGATTAGAGTCCTTAGAAAGTTTTTTTGACCATATGCCGCCCAATACCGGTCTGGCCTTTGTTATTGTGCAGCATTTGTCGCCTGACTTTAAGAGTATGATGGATGAGCTGCTCGGGCGTCATACCAAAATGGCCATCCAGCGGGTAGAGCACGGGATCAGCGTGGAAAGGAACACCATCTACCTGATTCCCCCCAACAAGAACATGATCCTTTTTCAAAACACCTTGCTCCTTTCAGAGCGCGATTCAGCGCAAGGTCTTCACCGGCCGATTGACCAGTTTTTTTTCTCTTTGGGCGACGAGGCTCAAGACCGATCTATCGCGATAATTCTCTCCGGTACCGGTAGTGACGGCTCGCGCGGGATAGTGCGGGTGCATGAGATGGGGGGGCTCGTCATTGTTCAGGATAAACAATCGGCTCAATTTGACGGGATGCCTCACAGTGCTATTGAGACCGGCCAGGTGGATATTATTACCGAGCCGAGTCAAATGCCGCATAAAATTATGACTTATATCAGCAAGCAGCAACAAGCATCCACCGCTGCCTCTGGCGCTACCGAAGAGAATGAACTTTCTGTCGTTTTTAATCTCCTGGAAGACCGCTTTCAAATTGATTTCACCAAGTATAAGCCTAACACGATCTTGCGGCGTATCGAGCGCCGCATCACAATGTCCAATAGTCGCGATATTAAAAACTATCTACTGCGTTTACAGAGTAATCCTAAAGAACTGGATACACTTTATCGGGACCTACTTATTGAGGTTACCAAATTTTTCCGCGATCCCGAGGCCTTTAATACGTTAATGAAAGTCGCTATTCCCGAATTGGTTGAAATGGCCACGCCCACTGGTGAAATTCGTGTCTGGGTGCCTGGCTGTGCTACCGGTGAGGAAGCCTACTCTATGGCCGTTCTTTTTCAAGAATACTTTAATACGCATTCCATCAAGGTCAATCTGCGTATCTTCGCCACCGATGTTCACCAGCAGTCGCTCAATTTGGCCGCCCAAGGCTTTTATAAGGGAGACAGTTTGGCCAATGTATCGGCGGAGTGGCTAAACCGGTACTTCACCCCCTATCAGGACGGCTATATAATTGACAAGAAACTGCGGGAGATGGTGACGTTTTCTCGCCACAATTTAATTGAAAACCCTCCTTTCACCAAGCAGCATTTGATTAGCTGCCGCAACGTTTTGATTTATTTAGAAAGTTTGATTCAGCAGCAAGTGATCGCTAATTTTCACTTTGGCCTGATTACCGGTGGTTTTCTGATGTTAGGGGCCAGCGACCATATTGGCGTGGCCGGTAAAGAGTTCGACACCTTGGGCCGCTGGCGGCTCTTTCGCAAAAAACGCGATATCCGGTTAGACACCATTAATCTTAAAATGATGGCCCAACCCAAACTCATGCCCCCGCAGCAGTCATTGTTAGGTCAAGTCCAACCCCGAATTACGGATGAGTGGGTTGAGGGGCTAATCTCTGAATATGTGCCTGATGGGTTGCTATTAAATGAAGGGTACGACATCCTCTATATTTTGGGCAATGGCAATCAATATTTACATCCGCCAAGCGGGCCCGGCACACTCAATGCGCTCAAGATGCTCGCGGGCGATCTTCAGACAACGATCCGGGCCGGATTAATTCGCGTGGTCAAAGAAAACGAAGAGGTTACTTACTACGGTATTCAAACTAACACCCACAATGGCCCCGTAACGTTGAATGTAACCATCAAACCCCTCAAATCATCACTTAATCAAGTGAGCCGCTTTTTTGTCGCCTTAGAACCGCTGCTGGAGATCGAGGCGGCCCCAAACACCGCTCTGTCTGAAACAGCTAACAGCGATAGCATGCCGAGCGACCAGATCAACAAGTTGAAACGGCAGCTAAAGTATACCAAAGAGCATTTAAGAATTACCATCGAAGAGGTGGAAACCTCCAATGAAGAATTGCAAGCCGCTAATGAAGAATTAACGACTTCCAATGAGGAGCTGCAATCCATCAACGAGGAGTTGCAATCCGTTAATGAAGAACTTTATACCGTTAACGCCGAACACCAACGCAAAATAGATGAGTTGATCCAGCTCAATGACGATCTGCAAAATCTGCAGAAAAGCACTCAAATTGGCGTTATTTTTTTGGATGCGCAGCTGCGCATCCGCTCTTTTACGCCGGCTGTCGCCCAAAGCTTTAGTTTGCTGCCCCAAGATGTCGGCCGGCCGCTGGAGCATTTGGCCTATAACATTGATCTCAGTTTCGACGATTTAACTCAGGCGGCCCGGACCGTCCTGGCCCGTGGCAACACCGTGGAATTTGAAACCAAAACCCTTGACGGGGTCTATTATCTGCTCCGAGTGCTGCCCTACCAGACCGAGTCAGGTCGTGTCGACGGGGTGGTTTTGACGTTTATCGATATTGCGGTCCGCAAAGAATTGGAAGCGTTAGAAGTAGCCCGGCAGTCGCAGCAGTACCTGGATGTCATGTCCGGGTTATTAGTGGTGTTAAACAGCCAGGGCGAAATCACCCGCATCAACCCCAAAGGCGCCGAACTGCTAGGTTACACCGAAATGGAGTTATTAGGCCGTAACTGGTTCGATACCTGCCTGCCCTCCCATAACATCGCCGAGGTCAAATCGGTTTTTGAGCAACTTATGGCTGGAAAAGTTAACCAGGTAACCAGCTATGAAAATGAGATTGTCACCAAAGCGGGCGAATTACGCACGATTGTCTGGAACAACGCCCTGTTACAGGATGTCAAAGGCCGCATTAGCGGTACCATTAGCTCCGGGCTGGATATCACTAAGCGGAAAGATGCGGAAACCGCCCTGCAACAAACGACTCACCAACTGCGCGTCATCACCGATAATTTGCCAGGGCGAATCTCCTATATTGATGCCGAGCAGCGGCTGCAATTTGCCAACCAACGGTACGAACTGCTGACCGGCCTGCCGTATGAGCAGATAATTGGCCGCCATATTCAGGATATTGTTGGGGTTGAGCGGTATCAGTGGGCCAAACCTTACATTGAGCAGGTACTCTTAGGAGAGCCGGTTACGTTTGAAGCGCAAGGTCCCGCGATACCCAATGCCGGCTTTGCACACGAATTGGTGACCCTGGTCCCCGATGTTAAAGACAAGGTGGTGCAGGGCTACTTCGCGCTCGTCGTTGATATTACGGATCGCATTCGGGCCGAGCAAGCCCTACAAAATACCACCCGACAGTTGCAAACCATCACCGATAACATTCCGGCCTGGGTTGCTCGGCTTGGCCCGGATTATCATTTCCGGTTTGTCAATAAAAAATATGGGCAGTTGGCTAATTTATCGCCGGTGGAGATGATCGGCCGCCCGATTTGGGAAGTCCTGGACTTCGACTTTTTTAACCGCAGCAAGCCCTTCATGGATAGGGCCTTAGCCGGTGAAACCGTTACTTTTGAAGATCACTTTCCCGATCCCTACAGTATGGACTCCTTTACCGTGCAAATTACTTACCTGCCGGACAAAGACAATGATCGCATAAAAGGGGTTTTTTCCCTGGCCGTCGATGTCACCACGCTTAAAGAGCGAACCCACTTTATCGAGGCCGTGACCGAAGCCGACCCGAATTGGATTTACGTCTACAGTCTTAACGAACAGCGCAATATTTATCTCAATCGAGACATTGGTGAGGAGTTGGGGTACACCATAGCTGAAATTCAGGCGATGGGGGATCAAATGCTGCCGTTACTGATGCACCCCGATGATTGGGCCCGGCAGCCGGACCATTGGGCTCAACTTATTGCCAGTCAAGACTCGCAGGTCTTTCGGCATGAATACCGGATTCGCCACAAAAATGGCGAATGGCGCTGGCACATTAGCTACGAAACGGTGTTCAAACGAAATCGCGACGGTTCCGTGGCCGAAATTCTGGGCTCGGCCATCGACATCACCAACCGCAAACACGTCGAGCATGCCCTGCAAAAAACCGAGCAGCAGCTCCATCTTATTGCTGATAACGTTCCAGCGCGTATTGCCTATATCGACGCCGACCAGCGTATCGGCTATGCTAACCGGCAGTACGAACCGCTAACCGATCTCCCGCCTAACCAGATGATTGGCCGGCCACTGAACGAGGTCATTGGGGCTGAACGCTACGAGCAAGAGAAACCCTATATCGACCGGGTTCTGGCCGGGGAAGCTGTCCGATTTGAAATTGATATTCCAACCTTAACGCCGGATGAAGTAGACCATGAGTTAGTTACCTTTGTGCCGGAAATAGTCAACGGCGAAGTCCAGGGCTTCTTCTCGTTGGTTATTGACATCACCGATCTAAAATCGGCCGAAGCCAAGCTTAACCGTCTCAATCAAGAACTGCATCAGACGATCCGCTCAGTTGAGGAAGGCTCGGCGGGTTCCTAAGCTCAGGAATGGCGCTTAGGAATGAAAGGCCGCCACCGCACCGGCTAATTCCAAAAGGTCATAGCCATTAAAAAAGGCGGCGGCTACTGGGGGGTAACCGCCGCCTGGAGGGAGGAAGTAAATATAATAAAGGGAGGCGATAGGCTTAAAAGCTCTCGTAACGGATGTTGATGTTCGTATCGTCTCCGAGAGGAATAGCTTGAATAACGAGCGGCAGGCCATTGGGCGAACCATCAAAAACCAGACTGAATACGGTTCCTTCGACAATATTGGTCAGGATCGTCCGTTCGGTTAGACCTTGGGCGGCAAAGGCCTCGCGATAGAAGGCCAACGCTTCATCTAAGGTCAAGTCAGTTTGGAAATTGGTTTGATAGTAAGGCTCGCTCTCACCGTAGAAGTTTTTCACGACTTCCGGTAGGGGAAAGACACTGTCGTAGGTTTGGGCCGGAGCCGCTTCAACCGGCTGCTCTGTGGTCGAGATGGTCGTATCCGTGGGCGGGAGCGCTTCGTTCACCGCGATTTCGGCTTCAACTTCAGGGGTTGATGGTTCGGCTGGCGCCGGTTCCACTTCGGCCACAGCCTCGACCGGTTCGACCGGGTCGATGAGGTCAGACACCGGGGCGATTGCCGCGGTGGTGTTTAGGGCCGCTTCGGGTTCATGGGCCGGAATTTCCAGCAGGGCGAAAGAAGATAAGAAGGTCTTGAGATCCTCTTCAGATAGCGCGTCAGGTGTGCCTAAAGCCGCCACCTGGTATAGGCGGGTATCAACCGCGTAAACTCGCACGGTACCGTAGCCGCCGCCCGACAACACTTGGTCAGATACGGTGAAATCAATTTGGCGGCCAGGGTAGCCGACCAGCGTAATCGTCTCTTCTGAGATAGCTGTCCCATCAAAACCGGCTAAAAAGGTTTCGCGCAAGTTGTTAAAGGATGATTCGATCATGTCACTGCCGGCCAGATCGGGGCTGACAGCGGCCGGCAGATCGTTATAAGCGATCAGGTAGGCGGAAGCGCCCATATCGGCCATGAACAGATGGACTTCCGTTTCAACAACAGCATTGGGCGCGGACTGAACTTGCTCTGCCGGTTCAACCGGAAACAGGACCGAAAAATTACCCTCGACCGAGGTGAACTCTTGCCAGTCCAGGCTGGACTCGGCTTCAACTACCGGTAAATCGACCGCTTTAGCCACCTGGCTCGACGTAGGGAGATCGACGGCCTGGCTGGCGACTTGACTGCCGCCGCAGGCCAGTGTGACTAACGCTAAAATAAACAGTACAAAAGCAATTGGTGAAACTTTTTTTGTCATACTCTTTTTTCCTCGTTTGGTATAAACTGTGGGTTATGCGTAAGCGGTCAGCCATCAGCAATCCAAAAGGTTGATGGGCGACAGCTAAGGGCTGACCGCTTACCCGTGTGAATGATGTTGTTGTTGATGCGACTGAATAGTCGTCACAATTGAGACCACTATACCAACCAACTGCACCAAAAATGCGAACGGAGTGCGAAAAATTATGCCCCAAACGATAAAACTGATCGGGACGCCGATGGATTTAGGCCAGTCGCGGCGCGGCGTCGATATGGGCCCCAGCGCGCTGCGCTATGCTAACCTGGGCCAGCGATTGGCTCAGTTGGGTTATACCGTGGCGGACCAGGGTAATGTTGAAATTCCGGTGCGTGATACTCTACCGCCCCAAGGCGGCTTAGCTTACCTGCCGGCTGTGGTCAAAGCCGCCCAATCGGTCTATGAGGCCGGTCAGCAGGCGGTGAGCCAGGGCTGCCTGCCGATCTTTATGGGCGGCGACCATTCCATTTCGGCGGGGACGATTGGCGGGGTCAGTCATAACCGGCGGGTGGGCGTGCTGTGGATCGATGCCCACGGCGATTTCAATACCCCCGATACCTCGCCCAGCGGTAATCTGCACGGCATGCCGCTGGCCGCGCTGCTGGGTTACGGCGCAGCCGATTTGGTCAACGTCGGCCGGCCCGGCCCCAAGTTGGCCCCGGAAGAGGTGGTGTTGATTGGCATCCGTGATCTGGACCGGGAGGAGCGCCAACTGCTCCTCGCGAGCGGCGTCACCATTTATACCATGCGGGCCATCGACGAACGGGGCATGGCCACCATTGTCCGCGAGGCGCTGGCCCGGCTC
The DNA here is from genome assembly GCA_020634935.1 of Anaerolineales bacterium. Classification (GTDB taxonomy): domain Bacteria; phylum Chloroflexota; class Anaerolineae; order 4572-78; family J111; genus JAGRBY01. The sequence continues at coordinate 14,519 of JACKAT010000015.1, read as the reverse complement.
AGCCATCTATCCCACCTGCACGTCAGCCTGGATATGGACAGCCTCGATCCAACAGAAGCGCCCGGCGTGGGAACCCCGGTTCCCGGCGGTCTAACCTACCGGGAAGCCCACCTGCTGATGGAACTGTTAGCCGACGATCAGCGCGTCGGCTCGGTCGATGTGGTCGAGATCAACCCCATTTTGGATCGCGGCAACCATACGGCCCACATCGCCACCGCGCTGCTGGCTTCGCTGCTGGGGCAGTCGATATTGTAGGGGGACCGACCGTCTCAATTGAGACGACAGTGCGACAGAACCTCGGTACAGCACCGACAATGAAAATTTACGGGAGCGACAAAGCTGGCTTTGTCACCCACATTGGGGTCAAAGTAAACTTTGACGCTCCAGAGCTTTATTTTCAGAGGAGCGAGAATAAAAATTTATTGGAGCGACCAAGCTGGCTTTATCATCCACGATGCGGTCAAAGTAAACTTTGACGCTCCGGATCGCTATTTTCAAGGGAGGGGGGAGTAAGTGACGGTCAACTGACATTGGCGGCTGTGGTGCAGCCGATTTTTCCGCCGGATTCGACGCGTTTCCAACGAAAAACGCAAGGTTTCCAACGTAAGCAATGCATTTTTCAATATTTGTTTCATTTTTCCAACGTCAGCAGCGTCTTTTTCAATATTTGCTTCATTTTTCCAACGTAAGCAACGTCTTTTTCAATATTTGTTTCATTTTTCCAACGTAAACAACGCCTTTTCCAACAAAAATGCCTTTTTTTCACCGGATTCAACGTCTTTATCAGTAAATGACACCTATATTTCCCGGATTGATCGACCCCGGCCGTGAATGACCGTTGTATTTCTTGGCGGGAACGTCCTCGGCAGCGCACGACATCTCTATTTCTTGGCGGCAGCGACCTCGCCAACGCAAGGCACCTTTATCTCCCGGATTCACCACCCCTAAATGGCGCGAGACACCGCTATGTCCCGCCTACAGCGCTCTCAGGCCATCCATAAGCCTATCGACCGCCGCTCGCTGCCCGCAGACCGCCGCCAAACCGGCGCGCGCCTTGGCGGTCGGTGGTCTACGGTCGGCGGTCTACGGTCGGGGCCAGAGTGAGCGGAGGCAAATCGAGGCGGCGTTCGCCGGCGAAGAAATAAGGGATGCTTGTTTGGTTTGTATTGTCAACGGGGGCAATTTGTGTGATAATAGTTGAGAAGTGTGGGAAGAACCTGATACGCTTGACCCATTGGTGAGCCGGCGAGGAGAAGTGTCGTCAGTACGGTCTTGGGAGCCGGGATAGGTGGTTAGGGTAATAACCAGGAGCGTTCAATGCTTACCAATGGGAGCTTACCGGGTTTTGTGCATAAAATGACCGAGGATAAACCCATGATAAATACCCCCTTAGATACTGAAGAGCAGTATCGGCTGATAGCCGAAAAAACCTCCGATGTCATTTGGTTACTCGATGTGATGGGGAAAAGTTTATTTGTCTCTCCCTCGGTAGAACATTTTACAGGGTATAGTGTTGAAGAGTATCTAAACCAGACTATCGCGGATCGATTCACGCCGGAGTCAGCCGCTAAAGCACAATCCCTGCTGGCCCAATCGGTGGGGCGATTTCAGGAAAAACCGGGCGATCCTGACTCCTTTCGTGTGGCGATAGAATTGGAATATAAGTGTAAGCAGGGCGGCACCAAGTGGGGTGAATTATTAGTTACCCCATATTGTGATGAAACAGGCCGTTTAATCGCTATCTATGGAGCCACTCGGGACATCACCGAACGTAAACAAGCGGAAGAAATGTTACGGGAATCGGAGGAAAAATACCGGCTACTCTCAGAAAATGCGACCGATGTCATTTGGACTCTCGACCTTGCGACAGAAAGATTTACCTACTTTAGCCCCTCGGTTGAGGCAATACGGGGATACACCGCCGCAGAAGCAATGGAACTTCCCTTGTCCAAGACTCTGGCGCCGGAGTCTTACGGCAGAGCTAAAGCGCAAATCAAAGAAAGCCTGTTAAGGGAAGCGCGTTTTGGCATTACTCCTGACCGGCTGAGATTGATGGAATTTGAAGAATACTGTAAAGATGGTTCAACCATACACACCGAGGTTAAAGTCAAATTCACGCGCAACAAAGAAGGGCAGGCCACGGGGGTAATCGGTATTACTCGAGACATCACGGAGCGGAAGCAGGCGGAGGCCGAACGGGAACGGTTGATTATGGAATTAAAAACTGCGCTGAATCAGGTCAAGCGCTTGGGCGGGCTGCTGCCCATCTGCGCTTCGTGCAAAAAGATTCGGGATGATGAAGGTTATTGGCATCAAGTGGAAGTGTATATTCACGATCATTCTGACGCCGAGTTTAGCCACGGAATTTGCCCAGAATGTAAGGTGAGGTTATATCCAGAAATATTTAGTAAGCCCAATAAATGATCGATGCGTTGTCAGCGACAAAATGGAGACAAAAATATGCTTAACCCCGAATTTCTACTGACCTCACTGGTGGTGGTGCTTATGCCCGGAACGGGCGTGGTTTACACCATCAATACCGGGCTTACACTCAAATGGCGAGCCAGCCTGGCTGCGGCTGTGGGCTGTACGTTGGGGATTGTGCCTCATATTTTGGCCAGCGTTTTGGGGTTATCGGCCCTACTGAATATGAGCGCTCACATCTTTTCAGTCTTGAAAATAGCCGGGTCGGTCTATCTGCTTTACCTGGCCTGGCAGATGTGGCGTGAAGCGGGAACCTTAGACATGGATCAAAAACGCACCGAAACGAGCGCCATCCAAATCGCCCTAAAAGCCATTGCCATCAACTTACTCAATCCCAAATTGACCCTGTTCTTCTTTGCTTTTTTGCCGCTGTTCATTTCTAAAAACTCATCGTCGCCGACCCTGGAAATGATCAGCCTAAGCCTGGTGTTTATGGGGCTGACCTTTATCATCTTTGCCCTGTATGGCATATTGGCCAGTGGAGTTAGCAGTTATTTATTCAATTCATCTAAAGTGGTGAAACGAGTGCAACAAGCCTTTGCCGTAATATTGGCTGCCTTTGCCGTTAAGCTGGCCTTGAGTGAAAAATAAGCAGCGTTAGGCCTCTCCATAAATTACCTCTGAAGGATAGTACAAATAGGAGCCGGCAAGGGATGTTTGGTTTGGTTGTTGAGCCATAAAATAGGACATGGGCCGGTTTCCGGCTGGCCTGAACTTCTGAGCCAAACGCCGCTGAGGCGGTAGTAATACTTGAAGAAATCGGCTGGGTCTCGAAAGCGGTGGCGCTGGAATAATTGCGGCTCTTTTTGTTCGGCCCGCTGCTTTAGCCGGTTCATCACTCGGCCCACGTCAAGCTCGCACATCACCTGATCATCCGCCACAACTACCAAGAGATTCATCATACTCGGTAACATCTGCCTGAGTTTACTGCTAACAATTTCGGCCATCCGCCGGCTCTCATACGGCGGGTTAAATGGCAACGGACCTTCATTCCCTTCCCCCTTGGTGAGCCGCATGCGCGTGACCTCGACATTAAAGGTAATCCGGGTTCTGAAAGTCACCGCAAAATCAGGACCTCGCCCCGTGCCTTGGCTGTAGGGTTCATAAGCCAGGTCAAAGCGCTTTTCTTGGAGCAGCCGATAGGCCGTTTCCAGTTCGGCGCGCAGGTCTAGAAATCCATCGGCTTCGTGGATGCCCTTGATTTTCTTACGAATCTTGTCGCGATGCGTTGCCACAAAATCGGCGAAGCGAGGCGAGGCGTTCAGCCAGTGAGTGAGGGACGGTTTTAAACCGTGGGGTCTATCATCAAAAAGATAATTGAGGGTTTCTTGAGTGACCATAGGGTTATTATACAGGACTTAGGCAAATATCCGATTTTGTAGCGTAAATTGCCAATTTGCGCTACAAGTCTGCTCAAAAGTCGGAACAATTGAGCAAATTGTTCTACGCTCTGCGTAAACCCTGTTATATTGATACGTCATTAGGAAAGGAAAATAGCGGCGCAACATTAGGCCCAAGACTCAATCCAAGTGAAGCAATAGATCGGAGCCGGTGCAGCAGGATTGGCCGCGGGGCGTTGGAGAGCGGGTTCAGAGCCGCCGATGAGGTGATGGGCGAGGAGAGTAGCGGATTGCTATGCCGCTTGCTGCCTCGTCTATCGGAACGGTATCTAAGGGCCGGATAACAACAAGCGATTGTCGGGTGTATCGGGAATGGCCAGGCGTTGGCCTGTTTCACTATCGTATAACCCGACCGCTATCTGAGCGACCGCCGCAGAAACAGTAAACTTATAGTCATCTTGAATCACTTCGCCCGGCAGCCAGCTTGTGGTCGGGGCTTGCCCGGCCGCCGGAACCTGGTCTTCTTGGCTGATAATATGGCCGGCGCTATCTAACAGGTGAACAAAGACCTTATAATTTCCGGGTATCGTTTTTAGGGCTTGCCAATAAAGGGTCATCAAAATCGGGTCGGTACCCGTTGGGCTTAGATCATAACCGGCCAATCGTATTTGTTCGCCGATGACGACGTCGGTGGGATGTTGAACTCCGGGAGGCAGCTCAAACAATCGAGGCTGGCTGTCCACTTGCAGCATGCCAACGGTTAAGGGGGCGTTCCTGCCGGCCGGCGACAGACGTAAATCATACGTTCCGGCAGACAAGTCAACGGGTAGTTGAAGCTGATACCATTGTTTAATTGTCTCCCCTGCTCGCCAGTGGCTGGTGGGAAAGTGGGGGCTGCCAATCGGCCAATCGGTCAACAGTGACCACTGGGTATGCTGGTCGGTTAATGAAAAGTCCAAGGCCACGTCTGACGCGAGCTTTCGGGTGGTGTGCCAGATCAAGGCGAAATTCAGGATATCCCCCGGACGGACCTGAGACGGTAAGCCATCGTGATCGACCCACTCCACCCCCCCGGCAACCACCTCGCCCGCCGGTTCGTCAACTGGTAAAGGCCAGGGCTTAAGGGCCGGGGTAACTTGCATTGATCCAACCTGAGCGGAATGGGTTAGGTGAGCATCGGTCTCAACCGGCAGCGATTGCAAACTGGTGGGCGAGTAGACCACGACCTCTATGTGATACGCATCGGGAACGGTCCCCGGCTCGATGGGCAGTAGAAAGTATGAATATGTTTCTTCTCCGGCTCGCCATTGGGTGGTTCCGGCCTGCCAGGCATTGGTGAGATCTTGATCGAGCTTACTGACGATAGCTCCACTTGAGTTTATCAGACGCAGGCTGACCTTATAATCTTCGGTCATGGGGTTAACGGCTTGCCACTGCAAAATTACCCAGCTCAATTCGCCCGACGGCGTCCGGGGAATATCGGGCGGGTCTACGTTCGAGGTATTGCCGTAGGCGGCGGCGATTAAATTGAGATTTTTCCCAAAATTCATGGCCAGCGGCTGCCAGTGATCGGCCTGTTGGAAGTTCGTTTCAGCAGAGTCTAGCTGGTAGTAGTAGAGATTGTAGCCCGCTTCAGCGTTGGTATCGACTCGGGTTAATTGGCCATATTTCTCCAGCAACAGGGGCAGGATTTGTTTGTGGTCAGCCGCCTCTTCATAGCCCCGGACCACATCGACCAGAACCACCTTCGAATACCCTTGGACGGCTTCGGTCAGTTTAGCAAACATCTGTTGCTCATCGGTTGCAATCGTCTTTCGGGCCGGGAGGGTCCGATAGCCCAGAAAATCAAGAAAGTGTTCGTCAGTATAATTGTAAAGCTGAAGTTTATTGCGGGGATCGGTGGGAAATAGCCAGACTTCATCCGGCCGGCCTTCTTGGGCCATTTGTGCGGCGATCTGTTGGTATGGCCGGCGCGCCAAATATTGCGGGTCGCTGGGTCCCCATCGTAAGAAGTAGTCGCGATAGGTATTAAGGCCCACAAAGGTAAACACGACGATGGGGACAAGCACAGCCACGGACCAGGCCAGCCTGAGGCGACTACGTCCGGTACGCTCTCCCCAGCGAATGAGCGCCGCCGCCGCAGTCACCCAGGCCAAAGCCGGCAAGATATAGATACCGGGCGCCATGCCCAGGGCCCGTTTGAAGGCCGGGACTCTATCGGAAACGAGAAAAGCCGGCAGCATCATTATCGGCCACCACAGGGCGAGGAATAGATAGAGGGGCCGGCGAAATCGCATCAGGGCCAGCCCTAGCCCAACCGTAAAGGCCGTGGCCATCACCGGATCGAAAATAGGCCGGCCCGGCAGGTTATAGTTGCCCTGGTCGTCACCGTGGATGGCCAATCCACCCAGATTACCGATAACGCTATGGCCAAGAGCTTGGATGGGATGCCCATCGTTGAACTCCGAACTAAGAACCGAGACTCGGCTGGCCCGCCTGACAAATTGCTCAGGAGCCGTGAAGAGAAAGTAATACCCCAATGGCGCAAAAACCAGCAGAGCCACTAAGCCCATCCACAACAAGTTCCGCCAGTGCATGCGCCAGAGGGCCAGGTTGACTTGTCGCTCAAGGCGTCGGATTACTCCCTCGACCATGAGGAAGACGATGATTAAAACCGGAATGAATCGAGCGGCGGGATAGGTGTAAAGGCTGACCCCCAGCAAGACGCCCGACCAGACAAAGGCTTTTCGTTGGCCGGTATTGAAGCCGCGCCATAAAAAGTAGAACGTTAAGGTGATCATGAGCGGCAGGAGGGTGTGGCGTAATCCCATCCGGGTGTGATGGACTTGCCAGTAGCCGGTGGCCAACCCCGCGCTGGTCAGCAGAGCCAGCCATCTGGCCTGACCCGGCGCTTCCCGGCTGAACATCTCTCGAACCAGCCAATAGGTTGCCCCCACGGCCAGAAGGCCGGCCAGGGCGCCGATGCTTCTGAGAATGATGGCTTGCGGTTCCCAAAAGTAAAAAGCCAGGGCCACCAGATGGGTAAAAAGGGGTTCACGCCCGTAGTTTGTGGTAAAAAAAATACGCGGGCCATTGTGGAGTATGTCCAGCGCATCAACCGTCTCCACGACTTCGTCTGAAAGAAATGCGCCGGGAATCAGATCGAGTTGATAAAAGCGCAGGAAGGCCGCCACAACTAAAATGAGGGCCAGAACGATCCTATGTGTCACTAGAAATCGCAAAAAACGAGAGTTCATCTTCTAACGTACACCCCTTCTAATGGACAATGCTCTAATCCAAGGACGAAAGACCAATGATGAAAGACAAACAATTTCTGATAATTTTGACCTTCGTCAACCATCCTGTTTCAGTTTGAAATATCGATTTTTTGTCCGGTAAATCCTGTCAAATTTAGGGTATATCTGTTAGCCAGGTTTTACGTTTTGAACTATATCAAACCAACATGAAGTTGTTATGAAGCGTAGATGAAGAATTTTTAATCTGACCTGTTAGGACTTAATCATATCGGGGTGTCGTTAATCCCATACCAAGCGCCATTATAGGACCACTTCACCGCTTTTTTACACCCCCCAATGTCACCTTTGAACCATGACACTACACCCCCTGTAGTGGTAAACTGAACCCAAAACAGGCTATAATGATTGAAGCAATGCATAAGGAGTAAATGATGGTTAAGCCGATGCGTATTAATATTCCTGACCAGGACCTTGACGATCTGCGTCAGCGTCTTAAGCACACCCGGTGGTCGTCGCCAATAGCGGGTTCGAATTGGGCCGATGGCACGGATGGCGACTATCTGCGCGATCTTATCGCTTATTGGTCCGGGCCATATGATTGGCGGCAGCGAGAAGCGCGGTTAAACACCTACAACCACTGCCTTACCGAAGTTGACGGCTGGCAAATTCATTTTGTGCGGGCCGACGGCCAAGATGCTAAATCCATCCCGTTGCTGTTGCTACATGGCTGGCCCAGCAGCTTCGTGCAGATGTTGAACATCATGCCATTGCTGACGGAATCGCGGCGTGACGGAACGCCCAGCTTTGATGTAATCGTGGCGTCGATGCCCGGCTATCCCTTTTCCCAATTTCCGACCGAGCCGGGGATGAGCTTCGCCCGCATAGCCGATCTCATGACCAAACTGATGGTCGAAGAGCTGGGCTACGATCGCTTTGCCGCCCGGGGGTCCGACCAGGGAGCCTTGGTCCAACAGCAAATGGGCCTAAAGTATCCGCACCATCTGCTCGGGCTTCATCGCTCGGGGATTACGCCGTTTGCATCGCCGCTGCCGGCTGATCTCAGCCCGGCGGAGGTGGCCTACCAGCAGCAGGTCCAGGCGTGGGCGCAGCGGGAAACAGCCTACGCCCGGCTGCAAGCCTTGCGGCCCGAAACCTTGGGTCCAGCCCTGGCCGATTCGCCGGTGGCGCTGGCCAGTTGGTTTATTGAGAAGTTTCAACGCTGGGGCGACGGCGGCACGGACATCGATGCTCACTTCGGACGAGACAACTTGCTGGATAATCTGTCGCTGCATTGGTTCACGAAATCGGCGGTGGCAGCGACCCGGCTGTATCGAGAAGCCGCCCGCGATCCCGGTCTTTCGGGTCGAGTCGAAGTACCGACAGCGATCATGATGCCTCTCCGGGATGGGGTAACCGTCCCCGCGCCCCGCGAGTGGGCCGAGCGGGCCTACAACGTTCAGCGCTGGACAATTCTGGAACACGGCGGCCATTTTCCCGAATGGGAAGTACCCGAAGCGGTAGCTGATGACGTGCGGCAGTTTTTCGCTGGACTGGTAGCCTAATTTCGGTTTGTATAAAAACAAACTGACCAATGGCAAAGAACAGTTCAAAGCCCAGGTGCAGCAGCAAATGCCCAACCGGCCCATGCCCCAACCAGGCGAGTGCATCATCCCCAACAGCGCCGACAACAGTACTCTAGTTCCCGGCGGCGGGGTGAAACTACGCGGCCACAATTTGCAGTTCAATGAGGCTGATGCGGAGCAAGGCATCTTCCTGGTGGCTGATGATCAAACCCGGACCCGCATCGAGGTGGTGCTGCACAACACCCCTCGCGAATTGATCTTTCTGGTTCCCAACACGCTGACTTCCGGTGAGTACACGCTCGAAGTGCGGGTGCGGTACGGCAATGATAACATTCGCACCGGGATCTTAGAAAGCCCGCTCAACGTACCGTAAAACGGCCCGGAGCCTCACCTCTACCGCCTCCTGGAAGAGCGGCAGAAAATAGCGAATACCCGGCCGGAATAACCTCAGGTTGAGCTTGTAGGATGTCCAAGGGACGTTGGGAAGCCCTTTTTGGGATTTGGGGAGGGGCGTTTTATAATGGGTCGATGTCCACCCCAATTCTCGCCACCAAACTGTATATCCCGCCGCCTCGCCCTAACATTATCCGTCGTTTCCGCCTGATCGAGCGGTTGAATGAGGGGTTGCACGGCCCATCAGGCGTAACCCTCATCTCGGCCCCGGCCGGCTTTGGCAAAACCACGCTGGTCAGTAGTTGGATTAATGAATTACGATTGACGAATGACGATTTACGATTGGATGGCACACAGGAGAAGCAAATCGTCAATCGTCAATCCAAAATCGTCAATCAAATTGCCTGGCTGTCGTTGGATAACGGCGATAATGATCCCACCCGCTTTCTGACTTACCTCGTGGCGGCGTTGCAATCCATTGCGCCGACTATTGGCGTTGGGGTGTTGGATGCGCTCCAATCCCCTCAACCGCCGACCACTGAATCGATACTGACGGCCCTGCTGAATGACATCGCCGCTGCCCCGGATAATTTCATTCTCGTCCTCGATGATTACCACGTAATTGAGGCCAAAGCGGTTGACCAGGCCCTCACGTTTCTGCTCGAACACCCGCCGCCCCAGATGCACCTGGTCATCGCCACCCGTGAGGACCCCAACCTGCCTCTGGCTCGATTACGCGTTCGGGGCCAATTGACCGAACTACGGGCGGCCGATTTGCGCTTTACCCCCACCGAAGCCGCCGATTTTCTCAATCAAATGATGGGCCTAAACCTCGCCGCGGAAGATGTCGCCGCCTTGGAAACGCGGACCGAAGGCTGGATTGCTGGTTTGCAGTTGGCCGCCATTTCCATGCAGGGCCAACAGGACGCCGCTGATTTCATTAAATCATTCACCGGCAGTCACCGTTTTGTGATGGATTATTTGATAGAAGAAGTCTTGGACCGGCAGCCTGAAAGCGTTCAGACGTTCTTGCTATGCACCTCCATCCTCGACCGCCTGTGCGGCTCTCTGTGTGAGGCCGTGGTGGGGCGATTGGCGATTAGCGATGGGAGATTGAACGGTGATGACCAAGCGGTTGATCATCGCCAGGGTCAAGATGTCCTCAACTATCTCGAACAGGCGAATCTGTTTATCATCCCTCTGGATAACGAGCGGCGGTGGTATCGCTATCACCATCTCTTTGCCGATTTGCTCCGGCAGCGGCTGCGGCAAAAACCGCCTCCCCTTTCGTCCCCCGCATTGGCAAGCTCTAAGGCGAGACTGTCCCCGGAAGAAGACATCGTGGCGCAATTACATCTTCGGGCCAGCCGGTGGTATGAGCAAAATGAGTTGCTACCCGAGGCCATTCATCACGCTCTGGCCGCCAAGGATTTTGCGCGAACCGCCACGCTGTTGGAGTTGATTTGGCCGGCCATAAGCGGCAGTTTTCAATCGGCCATCTGGCTGCGCTGGGTTGAACCCGTGCCTGATTTAGTGATACGGGCCAGGCCCGTTCTCAGCATGGCTTATGCCTGGGCTTTGCTGGATTTGGGAGAACTGGAAGCCGGTGAGCTTCGATTGCGAGACGTCGAGCAGTGGTTGAAGAGCAGCGCTGCATCGCCCCCAGCCGGCAAGATGATCGTTATCGATGAGGCCCAATTTCAAACATTACCGGGGTCACTCGCCACCGCCCGCTCTTATCTGGCCCATGCCTATGGCGATGCCCACGGCAGCGTACAGTACGCCCGTCAAGCCCTGGAACTGTCGCCTGAAGATGACTTAATTCGGCGGGGACAGGCCGCCTCGCTGTTGGCTCTGGCTCACTGGGCCGGCGGCGAGTTGGAAGATGCCTATCGGGTTTTGGACGAAGCGATGGCGAGTTTTCGAGCGGTGGGCCAGCTTGTTTTTGCTATCAGCGGCACGTATGGCCTGGCCGATATCAGGCTTACGCAGGGACGGCTCAGGGAGGCGATGGTCATCTATGAGCAGGCTATGCAGTTGGTGGCAGAGCAGAACCAGGCCACGCTCCCCGGCACAGCCGACCTCTATTTGGGTCTGGGTGATCTATATCGGGAGCGGGGTGATTTAGCTGAGGCCGAAGCGCATCTGGCCAAAAGCGAGGCGTTGGGTGAACCGGCGGCCCTGCCGGATTGGCCCTGCCGCTTCCGCCTGGGGCAGTCTCGCTTACGGCTGGCCCAAGGCGATTTAAGCGCCGCGCTCACTCTACTGGAAGCCGCCGAACGGCGCTATTTTCGCAGCCCAATGCCGGAGGTCCGTCCGCTGGCTGCCTTAAAAGTTCGGCTGTGGCTGGCGCTGGATCGCCTGCCCGAAGCAGCCGCCTGGGTCCAAAAACGGGGTCTATCGACGGATGATGATCTCAGTTACCTACAAGAGTTTGAACACCTCACCCTGGCCCGAGTCCGCATCGCCGAGTATCGCCGCAGCCGGAACGAGCCAACCATTGCTGATGCCTTACATCTGTTGAGGCGATTATTGCCGGCGGCCGAGGCTGGGGGGAGATGGGGCAGCGTCATCGAAATTTTGATCCAGCAGGCGCTGGCTTACCAAGCCCAGGGGGATGTTGCGGCTGCGGTGGCCTCCCTGGAACAGGCGCTCAGTCTGGCCGAACCGGAGGGCTACGTTCGTCTTTTTGTCGATGAGGGAGCGCCGCTGGTGGAGTTGTTGACCAGCATGAAGGATAAAAGGGGAAAACTAATGGCGTATATTCAGCAACTCCTCGCTGCCTGTGGACAACAAAATGATTTCCACCCGTTACCGGTTACCCCTGAGCCGTTGATCGAGCCGTTAAGTGAGCGTGAACGGGAAGTCCTCCACCTTATTGCTCAGGGTCTCTCAAATCGAGAGATTAGCGAGCGGCTGGTTCTGGCCTTGAGTACGGTTAAAGGACACAATCGGATTATATTTGATAAACTCCATGTACAACGACGGACCGAAGCCGTCGCCCGCGCTCGCGAGTTGGGGCTGTTGTAGTTACAAATCCAAGGTAATACGCAAGGCGCGATCAACCTGCCGCATTGTTTCCGTTGACAATGTTCCGCGTTGCTGCAAAAGACGCGATTTTGAAATGGCCCGCACCTGTCCACCGAGCAAGACCGACTCAAACGTTAACCCACCTTCCCCTTGTGCAATCGTGACATTGTTTGGGTAGTTACGCTCAACATTGGTTGCCTTGGTCAAGGGCACAACGACAATCACCGAGCTATTCTTATTGATCGCGTCGCGGCTTACAATGACGACGGGACGAACACCGGCTTGTTCTGACCCTTCGGTGGGATTCAAACGGGCCTCAAAAATATCGCCTCGTTTCATTCTATTTCAGCCTCAACCAAGGCATCCCAATCGCTTTCGGCGAATGATTCCGATAGTTGTTCGTTCATTTTTTGGTAAGTACTATCATCGGCCATCGCTTCAAACTGGCGGTCAATTTCCAGCCGCTCCAATTCTAACAGGTATTGCTCAAGGGCAGCAACAATTAGCGCATTGCGACTGGGGATTAACCCCTCATCAACGAAATGCTGTGAGCGTTTGATTAAATCAGCGGGGAGTGTTAACGTTGTACGGACGGTCTCGAATTTCTCAAGCATCATATTCTCCATCAAATTACCCATCAATTATGATGTTATTCTATAGGCAGGGTAACTGAATGTCAATCAGTACCCGACAAAACCGGGCATCAATTGTCGGGCAAAGATATTCTGTCTCTAATATCATATCGATATTGTATTCATAAAAGGAAGCTGAAACGTGGATTCACTGAAGAGAATGAACCAGGCTTTGGCCTACATCGAAGATAACCTGGCCGATGAGATTGATTTTCAAGAGGTTGAACGGCTGGCTTTATGCTCGGAATATCACTTTAGAAGAATGTTTTCTTTTCTGGCCGGGGTGTCGCTCTCGGAGTATATCCGGCGCAGACGGCTAACGCTGGCCGCCTTTGAACTGGCGCATCGTGAAGTGCGGGTCATCGACATTGCCCTCAAGTATGGCTACAACTCGCCGGACTCATTTACCAGAGCCTTTCAAAGTTTGCATGGCGTCACGCCGACCGAGGCCAGAAACATCGGGCAGCCCCTCAAAGCGTATCCACGCATGAGCTTCCAATTAACGATTAAAGGGGTAAATGAAATGAAGTATCGCCTTGAAGAAAAAGCGGGATTTAGTATTGTCGGGATTATGAAGCGGGTGCCATTGATTTACGAAGGCGTCAATCCGGAAATCGCGGCGATGTGGGCCAGCCTGGATGAGGACACGATCACCACGCTAAAGGCTCTGTCGAATGTGGAACCCAGGGGGCTGATCAGCGCCTCGACGAATTTTTCCGAAGGCCGATTGGATGGCGGTGAACTCGATCACTACATTGGCGCAGCGACAACCCAGGAGCCCCCGGCCAACCTGACTCGACTTGAGGTGCCGGCTTCAATGTGGGCCGTGTTCGAGTCGGTTGGACCATTTCCGGAGACGCTGCAAAATATCTGGGGGCGGATCTATGCCGAATGGTTCCCGACCTCAGGTTATGAGCAAGTCGCCGGTCCGGAAATTCTGTGGAACGAACACAAAGATGTGACTTCTCCGACCTTTAAAAGCGAAATATGGATTCCGGTTTTGAAAAGAGTATAAAATAGCAGCTAAGTCGTTTTCAACTCTAAGTTGTTACGTTGGTTTAGACAGAACCTGCGGCAGGATTAATATGATTTTTACTTGTTTTATCCTGAAAATCCGGTCAATCCTGTCTATTCATCCTAATGTCAAACTCATAAGTTAGTTATGAAAATCACTTAGAATGTAAGCGTTCAGCTATCAGCGTTCAGCCGTCAGTTTTATCACGAAAGACAGCGTTTGAGCTATCATTACCATCTTGTAGCTCGACATTTGGTCAACATAAAAAAAGCTGATAGCTGACAGCTAAAGGCTGAACGCTTTTCTCCCAACAATACCCCCAAACCATACTTTAGTATCTACCCAGCCATACCAGGTATCCTCTATAATAGGGGTATATTCATCAAGTGGCTCAACAATTACGACCGACCACAAAATGGGACAAGGTCATGTCAAATCAACTCAACCCAACGCCTGATTCTAATCAACCGGTCTATCAAATCAGACTCCAAGGTCATCTGGGTCGTCAATGGTCAAACTGGTTTGGGGGCTTGACCGTCACGCTGGAGGACAACGGCGAGACGCTGTTAACCGGCCCGGTGATCGATCAGGCGGCGCTGCATGGCTTGCTGAGAAAAGTGCGTGATATCGGTCTGCCGTTGCTGTCAGTCGTTCGTATTGAACCTGACCAGACCGATGCGGCGAGTGGCAAAGCATAAGATGAGGCCAGCGTCTCATCAATAGCATTAAAAAGGAATATGACAATGGGTTTAAATAATAAAACCGCCAGAGTGGCCGGCGTGCTG
>JACKAT010000014.1 GCA_020634935.1 Anaerolineales bacterium | reverse complement strand
GGCTCCGGCCAGTTGGGCCTGGTGTGACAGGCTGCGTCCGGCGGCGAGCATGGCCTGGCTAAGGTCGATGCCGGTAACGTCATAGCCGATCTGGCTCAAGGCCAGCACCGCCCGGCCCGTGCCGCAGCCGATATCGAGTAGGCGGCCTTGCGGCGGAAAATATCGCGCCACCATCTCTTGTTCACACTGCTGCAAGCCGGTCTGGCTCAAGGCTTTCCAAAAGTTAACCACGTCCGGTTGGGCGTATTTTTGGGTGACGGTAACGGTCATGCCCTCATTCCTCGACTGATGACTCCCGCTAACTGCTCCACCTGAGGCGATAACCGCAAGATAAAGCATGGCGCTTGTTCGACCAGCGTCCTCACCAAATGGAGGCTGGGGGGGACGGTGGCTTTGTCCCAGCCTTCGATGGCTTGGGGTACGAGTTCTAAGGCGGCTTTGGTCGGTGGGACGGGTACGAGTTCGCTCTGGTTTAGGCCGGGGACGACCTGGGGGAAGAATACGCCGCCGGCCAGCCCGGTCGAGGCCCACGGCTCGGTGAAGACGTCTTCAGCCCGGAATACGCGCTTTTGGGGACCGGCGGGGGCCAGCAGATTCAGCGCCTCCGGTTCGGGATCGGTGGGAATGAAGCGTTTGAGCGTGTCGAAGCGAGCCAGCGAATCGTCAAAGGCGCTGAGCTGGCCGGGGTAGGCCAATACCTCAACCTGGTGGTTGGTCAGCCGTAACAGCGGCGAGTCGTTGCTCAGCAGCTTCCAGCCGGCGTTCATCAGGGCCAGCCCGGTCGTCGTTTTGCCGCTGCCGATGTGGCCGGTAATGAGCGCGGCCCGGCCGTTGGGCGCGAGCGCGGCGAAGGCATGCAGCGGAAACCAGCCGCGCCGTCGATACAGCGGCGCCAGCGCGATCATAAGCACATCCTCAAAAACGCCGTAAGCCTCCAAACATAGCCGCGTCACCGCCCCGATCAGGCGGCTATTAGCCAGATCAACTGCCACCAGGCCATATTTGGGCAATCGTACGACGACTAAATCACCGGCGCCATAGTAGCTGACCAAAGGCGTTTCGGCCAGAGAGGGCATACCTGGTGGCGGCGGCGGTGCGGCGGGATGCTGATGAATGTGCCAGTCAATGGTGATGTCAGGTTCGCCGCCGGTCTGGCGCGGCAGATGACCATACACCTGTTCAAAGCGATCCTTGAGGGGTTGGTCGGGCGCTTGAAAGGCGATGGTTAAACCGTGGAGATTGACCACAATTGGCGGTGAGTTTGGTTGAGCGTGCTGCATGGGATCACTCAGTCTGATGGGAGTCCGACGAAGTATATCGGAATAAAAAAGCCGGAGCAAATTTTTGCCTCGGCTTAAAGAATGGTATATTTCAACGACGCTCGGCGGCGAACCGCCGAGCGTCGAGTTTGGAGGAGGCTCTAATGCAAGCAACAGATAAACCCAGCCATAGTTCCCAAGCCACCCACGAGATGGTAGGTGAAGAGGCGCTGGTCATTAATTTGAACAGCGGCAGCTATTACGAACTGAATGATACCGGCGCACGCTTTTGGCAGTTAATTGATGGGCAGCGCACGATTACCGACTGCGCCCGTTTAATTGCCGCAGATTATGAAGAGGTTGATATCGCTGAAGTGGAAGCGGATCTACTAGAGTTAGCGACTGAGTTTCAGGCAGAAGGCTTAATTGTTATTTAGGCGACTGCGGCGGGGTCTCGAATTTATGCTGGTGCTCGGTCAAGCGTGGCTCGATGCGCCGCGCCGGGCGTTAATACAGCGCATGGTGACGTTTAGCCGAAACCTGCCGCAGCAGTTCGATCAACCTCTGCCGGTGATGATGGCCCAACTGACGCCATCGCCCCCGCCGCCGCCAGTAGCCGTTGTACCTGAGCCGGCCATTCGCCAATTGGCCGATGCCGTGGCGGCCTGGCATGTGCGCTCGCCGTTGGGCATCTGCCTGCGGCGGTCGCTGCTGCGTTACTATTTTTTGCGGGAAGCCGGGGTGCCGGTGCAGGTTATTTTTGGCGCTCGGCTGAAAGGGGCGCACGAGGGCGGCGGCGTGGGCGGCCATGCCTGGCTAACGTTAGAGGGCGAACCTTACTACGAAAACCCGGCCGATTATCAGGGGTTCGTGGTGATGTATGCTTATCCGCCGAAGCATGAAAGTTAGAATCGATTTACGATTTTGGATTGGCGAATAGGCTTGGCAGAGAAATCTAATCGTAATATGAGTTACGCAGTTCAAAAGGTGACAGTCACTTAGACGCGATAAATCGACTTGTTGGGGCTTAAACGGACGTTCATTTTCGGCAAAAGTGACTGTCACCTGGTTCGACACACCCAACTGCGTAAGTCCTACGTAAATCGAAAATCTGAAGTCGTAAATTGATAGAGGATTCTCAGTACTATGTGCGGTATTGCCGGTATTTACGCCTTAGCTGGCGCTCCCATCGAGCGCGCCGATGTCGAAGCGCAAATCGATAGGCTCATCCATCGCGGCCCGAACCAAGGGGCGGTTTATATATCGCCGCAGGGTGACTGTGGGTTGGGTATCCGCCGGTTGAGCATCATCGATGTGGCCGGGGGTCGCCAACCACTGGTCAACGAAGATGGCCGCCTGCACATGGTCTACAACGGTGAAACCTATAATCACATTCCTCTACGGGCCGAATTAGAGCAGCTGGGCCACCGGCCCCAAACCTACAGCGACGGCGAGGTTATCCTGCACGGTTACGAGGCTTGGGGGCCGGCCGGGGTTTTACAGCGGTTGCGCGGTATGGGCGCGTTTGCCCTGTGGGATGAGACCCGCCGGCAGTTGTTCATCGGCCGCGACCGCTTTGGCATCAAACCGCTCTACTATGCCGAGTATAACCAGCGCCTCATTTTTGCCTCGGAGATCAAAGCTATTCTGGCCCAGCCCCATTTTCCGCGCCGGGTGAACCTGACCGCGCTTGAAGCGATGCTCACCTTGGGCTTTGTACCCGGCCCGGCCACGATGTTTGAGGGTATCTACAAGTTACCCCCGGCCCACTACCTGCTGGCTCAGGCAGGCGGCTATAAAATCGAACCCTATTGGCAGCTCAACTACGAACCGACCCCTCGCCTGTCCGAAGCAGAAGCGACCGACCAGTTTCTGGTCCTACTCCAAGAGGCGGTCCAAATCCGATTGATGAGTGAGGTACCGCTGGGGACATTGCTGTCGGGCGGCCTCGACTCGGGGGTGCTGACGGCGCTAGTGCAGCATAGCCTCTCTCCCGCCGGCAGCGAGGGGGAACACCCGCTCAAAACCGTGTCCATCGGCTTCGACCAGCCTGAGTATGATGAGGCGGCGTTAGCTCACGATTTGGCTCGATACTTAAGCACCGATCATCACGCCACCACCTTTTCAGCCTATGATTTCGACGACTATCCGGCGGTGATGCATCACCTGGAAGAGCCGCAGTGTTCGGCTACGGCGGTACCGATTTACAAGCTGTACCGGGCTTGCCGGGAGGCAGGGTTGACGGTGGTCTTGACCGGCGAAGGCTCCGACGAGTTATTGGGGGGCTACCACTGGCACCGGGGCGACGCGCTGGTGCGCTCGCTGCTGGGGCTGCCGGCGGCGGTGCGCCGGACACTGGCCGCCGCCCCCCTGCCGATGTCAGCGGCGGCCCGGCGTGTTCTCGAACGGGGGGCCGCCGATATCGGCCGGCGTTACCAGGATTGGCTAGAGATTAATGGCGCTGAATTTCGGCGTGGGCTGCTGGCGAAGCCAACCGGGCTAAACGGCTCGAATCCGCTTTTGAAGGACTGGGCGGACAAACTGGTGGCGGTCAAATCAGCCGCACCACTGCATCAAACCTTGTGGCTGGAGAGCCGCACCCGTATGGTCGATTTTATCAATTTTGAAGTCGATAAAATGAGCATGGCCCATTCCATCGAAGCGCGGGTGCCGTTTTTAGATCACCAGCTATGGGAATTTTGCGCGGCGCTGCCGCCTGACTATAAGCTCAAAGGCCGGGTTGAAAAATATTTGCTGCGCCAGGCGGCTCAGGGGCTGCTCCCGGAGCCAACCCGCACTCGCCGCAAAAAGGGGTTAGCCGCGCCGTATGCTGACTGGCTGCGGGCCGAACGCCTACCTGATTGGGCGGAAGAGTCACTGGCTCCCCCAGCCCTGAAGCGCGTCGGGTTATTTGAAGCGACCACCGTTAACGCCCTGCGTCAGGCTCACCAAGCCGGCCAGCCGCATTTGGGACCGCTGCTGATGGGGGTGTTGAGTACCCAGGTGTGGGCTAGGGAATTTAGAATGGAGAATGTAGAATGGAGAAATTTGGAATGAAAGAAGAAGGGAAGATGAAGAAAGGTGAAGTAAGAAAATAGTGAGGGAATTGTGACGGAAGGGAAGCCGAGGGATATTCAAGAGCGGACGTTTGAGTTTGCTAAGCGAGTGGTGAAGCAGCGTCAATATCTGTATGAGTTGGGTGGGACAGAACGGGTGTTGGCCGGACAAATTTTGCGTTCGGGTACATCAATCGGGGCTAATATGGAAGAAGCAAATGCCGGCCAAAGCAAACCCGATTTTATTACCAAATGCAGCATCGCCCTTAAAGAAGCCCGAGAAACCTTATACTGGCTCCGTCTACTGGTCGAATGCAACCTGGTATCCTCTGAACGTTTAACTTCCCTCATTTCCGAAGCCGACGAAATAGTAGCCATTTTAACAACCATCGTTAAAAATGCACGAACAAATCTCAAGAAGGAACGATCAAACGAAACTTAATATTAGCTCTTCAAAATTTTCTTCATTCTTCATTCTTCATTCTTCATTCCTCATCTATTCTACATTGTTAATTGGTTTTGCTCTGCGTTTGTATAAGTTGGATTTGGAGAGCTTGTGGTATGACGAACTGCTGGAATTGGATATCACCCAGCAGCCGCTCAATACCATTTTGCCGCTGCTGCCGCGCCACACGGCGCTGCCGCTGGATTACATTCTGCTTCATTTTTGGGTTTTGCTCGGACGGCAGGATTTTTGGGTGCGGCTGCCGGCGCTTTTCTACAGCATGCTGGCGCTGCCGGTAGCCTACCAATTGGGGCGCATATGGTTTGGATCGAAGGGCGGCTGGTTGTTGATGGCGCTGCTGGCGTTGTCGCCGCTGCATCTTTACTACAGCCGGGAAGCGAGACCCTATTCTCTGCTGTTGTTAGGGGTTTTGCTGGCCTGCTATGCAGTATGGCAACTGCGCCGTAAGATTCGGTGGCGTTATGTGGTGATGTTACAGATCGGGACCCTGATCTTTGCCCTATCCCACTTTTTCGCCAATGCCATTTACATGCCGCTGTTTGGCCTGCTGGGCATCGATCTGATTTTTAGCCAAAACCGAAAGCATGGGCTTCGCGTGATAGGCTTAGTGCTGGCCACCGGCGCGGTGGCTTTTGTCGCCATTGTCTCACTCGGCTGGGGTGGGCCGATGCTAAAAACATCACGCGGCTTTGCGGAAACTATTCTGGAACCGGAACGATTTACGCTCGACGCTGAAGAAAAGCCTAATCAAGGCACCGGCCCGGAGATAAGCTGGAACTATTTCACCTGGAAGGTCATGAAGCCGATGGTGGTTAGACACTCTGATACGGCTTTATGGCTTTTGAATGGACTGGCCTTAGCCGGGCTTATTTTTTTACTCACTCAAAAGAAATATCGGTTGGCTTTGTTCTTATTTATTTGGCTGGTGGTGCCGACGCTGGTCATTCTGGCTTTCCTTTTGCACCAAGGGACATTTTTCTCTGTGCGCTACATTCTTTCCACCTTGCCGGCCTATCTGGCCTTGGTTACGGCCGGGTTTATGGGGCTGGCCGTTTGGCTGGATCGCCTGGGCGGGCGACGAGTCGCGACAATGCTATCTATCTTAGTCGGTGGATTTATATTTCTCCAGTTCTTCTACGGCGTCACCCTCATCTATGATAATAAAGTCAAAGAGGATTGGCGGCTGGTCGGCGATTTTTTGCGAAAAAACGCCCGACCTGAAGATACCGTTATCGTCATCAACGGCGAAGAAACCCTCAACTGGTACTATCCGCCGGCCACCGCCGCGCCGGACACCTACGATACCTTAGATGCGGTTAAAGCGGCCCTGGCTCGATCCGACCGGAGTTGGATCGTTTACAGCATTTTTTCACCTTATCTACCAGAAGGTAAACAGATGAAAGTTTGGCTGAGCGAACAGGGCGCGATCCGGCTGGTGCTGCACCACGACATTGCCGTCTATTACTATGGCCGCAACGCCGATCCGCTGCAACTGCTGGCCGAAATTCAACACTTCGCCTTACCCGTTGACTCGGGACTATATGCCAGCCTGGCTCGCGAGAATCGACAAAATCCGGTGGTAGCTCGGCAATATTATGAACTGGCCATTGAAAACGCCCCCGACGATGAGGTCCGCGCTGAATACAAGGTTGCTTTAGAAGCTCTTAAACCGTAAAATTAAATAATCCAAATTGCACGTGGACCTAGGAAATACGGGGAAATCACCGTTTCAGCCCTATCCCTGTGGGAAGTAAGAAGTAAGGAGTAGGAAGTAATCGGTTTTTGACCTCTTACTCCTTACTCCCTACTCCTCGGCTTGAATTTATGAGTGACAACTTGAGTTAAATAAAAGGAGTATCCTACTATGACCAGAATTGCACTCGTAACGGGCGCCAATCGCGGCATTGGATTTGAAGCCTGCCGGCAGTTAGCGCAGCAAGGGCTGCACGTAATTTTAACCAGCCGCGATGTGGCTAAGGGACAGGCGGCGGCTAAGGCTTTGCGTGAAGAGGGGTTGGATATTAGCGCCCATCAGCTTGATGTGACAGATGTGGACAGTGTGATGGCCCTGCAAGCGGAGATCGAAGTCATCTTTGGCCGGTTAGATGTCTTGGTTAACAACGCCGGCGTTTATTTAGATGAAGCGGTTAGCATTTTTGATGTTTCTTTAGAAGTTTGGTGGTTGACTCAAGCGGTAAATTTCTATGGGCCGCTGTACCTGTGCCGGGCTTTTATTCCGATGATGCAGTTGAAAGGGTATGGCCGCATCGTCAATGTGTCATCCGGCTATGGCTCGATGGACGAAATGGACGGCTACACGGCTGCTTATCGTATTTCAAAGCTGGCCCTCAATGCCTTAACTCGCATTATAGCTTCAGAGATCACGGGGCATAATATTAAGATCAACTCGATGTGCCCGGGCTGGGTTCACACCGCGATGGGCGGCCCGGCTGCCCCAAAATCCCCAACCGCCGGCGCCGATACCATCACCTGGCTGGCAACCTTACCCGATGATGGGCCGACCGGTAGTTTTTTCCGCGACCGCCAACCGATTCCCTGGTGATGGATATCTAAAATCAGAAAGAGGATGGAGAGCGAATGTGGAGTAGCCTGGAATGGCAAGCGTGGATAACGCTTGGCATCATTTTTTTTATACTGATGGCCTTGATTAAAGAGATAGCCCGGCCGGAGATGATTTTTCTAAGCGCCTTGGGCTTATTATTAACCTGCGGCGTCTTAACCCCGGAAGAAGCATTTAGCGGCTTTTCAAATACGGCCGTGTTAACCGTTGGAGCGCTGTTTGTGGTGGCGGTGGGTGTGCAAAATACCGGCGCGCTCAACTTTACTGATCGTTTATTATTTAAACGTTCGGCCACTTTGGCGGGGGTATTAGCCCGAATGATGGTGACCACGGCCGCCATGTCAGCCTTTCTCAACAACACCCCGATTGTCGCTATGCTCATCCCCCGGGCTCAGGCTTGGAGCGAGGAAAGTAATGTCGCCCCCTCTAAATTATTGATCCCGCTCTCCTATGCGGCGATTGTCGGCGGTATGACCACGCTGATTGGTACGTCAACCAACCTACTGGTGTCCGGCTTAATGGTGAGTTCCGGCTATGAGGGGTTGGGGCTGTTTGACTTGACTTGGGTCGGACTTCCAACCGCGCTCGGAGCGATTGCCTATTTTACCTTGATCGGACATCGTTTTTTGCCTAACCGGCAGCAGCTGCCCGCGTCTGAGAGTGAACTTGAACATTATTTGTTTGAGGTGCGGGTAGCGTTCACTTCATCGTTGGATGGCAAAACCGTCGAACAAGCCGGCTTGCGGTCATTGGGCGACGCTTACCTGGTACACATTTTTCGGAACAGCCACTTTATCCCATCAGCCCCTGATCTTAGGTTGCGCGCCTGCGATATATTGACCTTTCGCGGCAGCTTGTCGATGTTGGATAAGTTGCTTAAGGTTCCCGGCATTGAACGAGCATTTGATGGGCTTGACACGCGCAGCGAGACGACCATGCCGTTATTCGAGGCCGTGGTCGCCCCGTCATCGCTGCTGGTGGGCCGGACGCTGCGTGATGTGCGCTTTCGAGAGCACTTTCACGGTATTGTCCTGGGCATCCAGCGGCGCGATACCCAAATTGAAGGCTCGTTGGGTACGGTTGAAATTCAGCCCGGCGATTTGCTGCTGATTGAAGCCCCACCCGGCTTTGATCGCCGTTGGAATGGGCGGCGCTCTGATTTTTATCTGGTGGCCTCGCGCCACCCTGGCCGGGTCAGACCTCAGCGGCGTAAAGCGCCGCTGGCCCTATTTATTTTAATCGGCGTGGTGCTGCTGGCTGCGGTCGGGGTGGCGCCGATTGTGACCACCGCTTTCGTGGGGGCCTTGTTGATGCTGCTGACCCGCTGTATCAGCGGCTGGGAAGCCCGCCGCTCGATCGATTTTCCGGTGCTATTCGTCATCGCCTCGGCGCTGGGGGTGGGGCGGGCCATTGAAACCACCGGTTTGGCCGAAGCCATTGCCCACACTCTGATCGGCGCCGCCGCCGCGTTTGGCACGATTGGCGTCTTGGTGGCCGTCTATCTCACCACCAGCATCTTAACCGAATTTATCACCAACAACGCCGCCGCCGCCTTAATGATTGGCATTGGTCTGGCCGCGGCGCGCGATTTAAACGCAGCCCCTGAAGCCTTCGCCATCGCCGTGGCTATTGCCGCCTCGGCCAGCTTTCTAACCCCCATCGGCTATCAGACCAATCTTATGGTTATGGCCGCTGGCGGCTATCGATTTTCCGACTATTTTCGGGCTGGCATTTTTCTTAATTTGATTGTGGCCACGATAGCCATCTCCGTTATTTCGCTGCTGTGGTTGTAGGCGTCTACGGTATAAGTCCTAAATGATTAGGCTTGAAGTTAATCTTGACAAGTTTAGGGTTATCTCTTAAAATGGGATTGCCTCGGTAACGATACCGGAAACAATACCGAAACAGATTAAGCGGTCGATGGGGAGACGGATAAAGCATGCCTCGTAAGAAAGCAGCGGTGACAATTCAAGATGTGGCGGCGGCGGCCGGGGTTTCGGTTTCAACCGTGTCACGGGTACTGAACAATAAAGATGATGTGGCCGAGGAAACCTATGAAAACATTCAGCGCGTGATCAATGAGTTGGGCTACACCTCAAGCCTGGCCGCTAAAAGCATGCGCAGCCACCAAACCAACGTCATCGGTTTGGTGGTGACGGACCTGAACCAGTCGTTTTGCCTCAATGTCGTCAAAGGGGTCAACCGGGCCATTGAACAGTTGGACTACGATTTGCTGGTTTATACCGGCGGCGGCAGCGGGGACCGCACCTGGGCCGTGCGTGAGCGCCAATATGTGTCGCTGCTCAACGGCAGTATTACCGACGGCATTATCGTGGTCACCCCCACCGCGGAAACCTTCTCTACCCATTACCCCCTGGTTGCTGTTGACCCTCACCTGGACAGCACCGATTTTCCCGCCGTGATTGCCACCAACCGCACCGGCGCGATGTCGGCGATGGAGCATTTGCTGGGCTTGGGCCATCGCCGTATTGGTTTTATTGGCGGCCGGCCCGATCTGCAAAGCGCTATTCGCCGTTTAGAAGGTTACAAAGACAGCCTGCGCCAGGCCGATATTCCCCTCGATCCTGATCTCATCCAAATTGGCGATTTTACCCAAGAAAGGGGCTATCGCTGCGCCCAAAAATTAATAACCTTGCCTGAACGCCCCACCGCTATTTTTGCCGCTAATGATAAATCGGCCATTGGGGCTATCGAGGCCATTACCAACGCCGGGTTAAGCGTCCCCGGTGATATTTCCATTGTTGGGTTTGATAATATCGAAGAGGCGTCTTATGTTCACGGCGGCTTGACCACGGTTGATCAGTTTATCGCCGATATGGGCCGGGTCGCGGTTGAGATGCTGGTTAACCTGATCCAAAACAAACCGATTGAAAACTACGTATACCGGATGCCCACCAGACTGCTCGTCAGAAATACCTGCCAAGCTTTCGCACCTAAAGCCGGATAAAGTCCACAAAATTATTAATAGCAAGCCAGTAAATTTTTTTGTAAATCGGTAACGTTACCGGAATCAATACCGAAGAAGGTGTTTCACAGGGAGGTGCCTATCTATACACTGCTTAATTAATCTTACCCGCATGGTCATTGATCGATCGTTTCAATCGTATAGATAATATTCAAGGAGGAAAGTATGTTTAACAAGAAACTTTTATCGATAGTTTTCATTACCTTGCTCGGACTGCTGTTGGCAGCGTGCGGTGGGGCTCAACCTACCGCCGCCCCGGCGGCGGAAGAACCGGCCGCCACAGAAGAAGCAGCAGCTGATGCCCCGGCCGCCGAGGAAGCCGCTGCCGAGTCAGCTGATTGTGCCGAAACCAAAACCATTGAGTTCTGGCATATTCATACTCAAGACGAACGTAAAGTCGTTCTGCAAAAATCCATCGACGCCTTTGAGGCCGACCACCCCTGTGTCAAAATCAACAGTACGATTCTGGAAAACGAAAACTTCAAAGCCAAGTTGACCACGGTCATGCAATCGGGTGAGCCGCCCGATGTCTTCTCGACCTGGGGCGGTGGGGTTATGGATGAGTACGCCAAGGCCGGCTTGCTGCGCGACATCTCGGCCGAAATTCAAAAAGATGGTTTCGCCGATACCTTTGCCCCCGGCCCGCTGGCTGTCTACGGCTACCAAGGTGAGCAGTACGGCGTGGCGAACGATCAAGGCATGGTCGGCTTCTGGTACAACACTGACCTGTTCGACCAAGCCGGTATCGACGCGCCGCCGACCACCTGGGCCGAACTACTGGAAGACGTGCAGAAGCTCAAAGACGCCGGCATCACCCCCATCGCTCTGGGTGAGGGCGATAAGTGGCCAGGCCACTTCTGGTGGGTTTATCTGGCCATCCGCATGGGCGGCGAAGAGGCGTTTAATGCTGCGGCCAGCGGTGAAGGCTCTTTCGCCGACGAACCTTTTGTTCAGGCCGGTGAGAAACTGCAAGAGCTTATCGCGCTCGATCCGTTCCCCGCTGGTTATCTGGGCCTGACTTATAACGACCAGGCCCGCTTGATGGGCAATGGTGAAGCCGCGATGGAACTCATGGGTCAGTGGGCGCCCGGCGTTGAGAAAGATGAAAGCACCAGCAAAGAGGGCATTGGCGATAAGCTAGGCTGGTTCCCCTTCCCGATGGTTGAAGGTGGTAAAGGCGACCCGGCTGATGCGTTGGGCGGCGGCGGCGGCTATATCGTTGGCCGCGATGCGCCCGATGAAGCCATCGAGTTTCTGAAATATCTGAGTACTAAGGAAATCCAGTGCGAAACCACCTGGGTTCTGCCGGTGGTCAAAGGCACCGAGGAATGTATCACCGATCCGTTAATGAAGATCGTGGCTGAGAATGCCGCCAAAGCTCCGTATATGCAGCTCTACTACGACCAGGCGCTGCCGCCGGCCGTTGGCTCTGTGGTGAACGACTCCGTCCAGGGGTTGTTTGCCGGCACCAGCTCGCCGGAAGAGGTCGGTCAGGCCATTCAAGAGTCGTTTGATCTGGAAATGGGTCAATAACGTTTATGTGTGTTTCGGCAGGGGATCGGGCGCTGCCCATCCCCTGCCTTTACCAAAATCCCTGACTTACGTATAAGTCAGGTGACAGTCACTTGTCGATTTAGCGGGCTTAAGTGACTGTCACCTTTGGCACTGCGTAAGCGCTGATCCCATAAAACGTTAGCGGGGTAAGATTTATGAATATATCGACTCACACGCGTACTTCTAGGCTTTCAAAATACACATCGTCGATGCAACTGCAAAAGCTGTTTACCATTTTGGTCTTTCTGGCTCCGGCGCTGGTGCTGTTTACGGTTTTCCTGATTTACCCGATTGCTCAATCAGCCTATTACAGCCTCTTCAATTGGAAAGGGTTCGGCCCAGCCATCGATTTCGTGGCGTTGGATAATTACAGCCGCATCTTGAGCGACAAAAACTTTTTGCGAGCCGTGCAAAACAGCTTGCTGATTGTGGCGCTGTCCGTCGCCTTGCAGTTGCCGCTGGCCCTCATCTTGGCCCTGATGGTCGGGCGCAGTCTACCGGGGCGCGCCTTCTTCCGCGTCACCTTCTTTCTGCCGTACGTCCTGTCCGAAGTCATTACGGCGGTCATCTGGCGCTCGTTGTATCACCCGGACCCGCACTACGGGTTAATCAATGCGATTCTGGTCAATTTGGATACCGCCATTGTCCCCTGGCTGGGCGATGTTAAGACGGTGATGCCCGCCATCTTTGTCGTGCTCACCTGGAAATATTTTGGCTTTCACATGCTCCTTTACATGGCCGGATTGCAAAGTATCCCAGCCGATCTGGAAGACGCGGCCAAAATAGACGGCGCGACCTCGTTCCAAACCATCTGGTATATTATTATTCCCCTGCTGCGCAGTACCATCCGTACCACCGTCTACCTATCGGTGCTGGGTTCGATTCAATTGTTCGATCTGGTCTGGATTCTGACTGAAGGCGGTCCGGCCGGGGCCAGCGAGGTGATGGCGACCTATCTCTATCGCTTTGGCTTTATTCGCTTCTATTTGGGGTACGGTTCCGCCGTCGCGGTGGTGATGTTTATGATCTGCATCGCCTTCTCGCTCATTTATCAAAATGTGTTCAAAGAGCAAGAGTATGTCGGCGGTTACGGCGCGTAAGAAAGGATAAGGCATTATGGCTACATCAAAAACCCACATTCGGCGCTATCTCAACCTCTCCTGGCAGTATGCCATCCTGATGGTCGTTGTGTTGATCATCTTTGTACCGATTTTGTTGATGATCTGGGGCGGCATGAAAACCCGCGATGAGTTCGTCAGTTTTCCCTACCAGCCGCCCAACCCCATCCGCTGGGAAAATTATATCAGCATTTTAGCCACCGACACCTTCTGGGTGATGTTGCGTAACAGCCTGATTATTACCGTTGGCACGGTGGTCGGCGTGGTCTTTTGCGCCAGCATGGCCGCGTTCGCCTTCGCCCGGACCCAGTTCGCCGGCAAAAATTTCTTATTCAACTACTTTACCATCGGCTTGCTGTTTCCCATCAGCGTAGCCATTCTGCCCGAATACATTCTACTGCGCCAGTTAGGCGGGCTGGATACGTACTGGGGCGTGATCGTGCCGCAAATCGCCTTTGGCCTGTCGCTCAATGTCCTGATTTTACGTGGCTTCTTCCAAGCCGTTCCCGGCGAACTGCAAGACGCGGCCTACATCGACGGCTGCACCACCTTTGATTTCTTCTGGCGAATTCTCTTGCCGCTGGCCCGGCCGGCCATCGCGGCGGTTTCCGTGCTGGCGATGGTCACCTCCTGGAACCAGCTTTTCCTGCCGCTGTTGGTGCTCAACAGCGAAGATAAATGGACGCTGCCGCTGGGTACGATGCAGTTTATGGGCCAATACGTCTCGGATTGGGCGCTGATTATGGCCTTCGTCACCATCACCATGATCCCCACCATCCTCTTTTACTTCTTGGCCGAACGCCAGATCGTGTCCGGCCTGACCGCCGGGGCGCTGAAAGGTTAAGGCGGAGTGAGCTGCCGATGAAAATCCCGAACCCCATCATTCCCGGTTTCTACCCCGACCCCAGTATCTGCCGCGTGGGGCATGACTACTTTCTGGTCGCCAGTTCGTTTGAATATTTCCCGGGTGTGCCCCTCTTTCACAGCCGTGATCTGATCTATTGGCGGCAGATTGGACATTGTCTGACCCGGCCCAGCCAACTGCCGCTGGTTACCTTCACCCCGTCCGGCGGCATCTTTGCCCCGACGATCCGCTATCACAACGGCGTCTTTTATATGGTAACCACCAACGTCACCGACGGCGGCAACTTCTACGTCCACACCCGCGATCCCTTCGGCGAGTGGTCCGAACCGATCTGGGTCGATCAAAGCGGCATCGATCCCTCGCTCTACTTTGATGACGACGGCCGGGTCTACCTGACCAGCACCTTCATCCACGAGCCGCTGCCGGAGGAGATCGACCCCGCCAACCCGAGTTGGGGTATCCAACAAAGTGAGATCGATATCGCTACCGGTCTACATCTGAGCCGGCCCCGGCCAATCTGGTTCGGTACCGGCGGCAAGTACCCGGAAGCGCCTCATCTCTATAAAATTGGCGATACCTATTACCTGATGATTGCCGAGGGCGGGACGGAGTACAATCATAGGGTTACGCTGGCCCGCAGCGCCTCGCCGTGGGGGCCGTGGGAACCATGCCCCCACAACCCTATTTTAAGCCAGGGTGGCCTCCACAGCCCGTTTCAAGGACTGGGCCATGCCGATTTGGTCAAGGCCCACGACGGCAGTTGGTGGCTGGTCTGCCTGGGTTTTCGGCCCTACAGCTACCCGCCGTATTATCACTTGGGCCGCGAAACTTTTCTAGCGCCGGTCACCTGGGATGACCAGGGCTGGCCGCATGTGGGCGATCACGGCCGTATCCGGCTGGCGATGGCTGGCCCGCACTTGCCTACCGTCGTCTGGGAGCGCCCTCCCATCCGCGATGATTTCGATCAACCCGAACTGAGCCTGCCGTGGAACTTTCTGGGCCACCCCTGGGCCGACGACGGGTCGCTGACCGACCGGCCGGGCGCTTTGCGGCTGCTGGGCAATGCCTCTCGGCTGGACGACGGCGCGCCGGTGATCTTTATCGGCCGCCGGCAGCAGCATTTGGATGCCCAAGTGGCGGCGCTGCTTGATTTTGAACCCGACGCAGACGGTGAAGAAGCCGGGTTGACCGTCTGGATGAATCCTCGCCACCATTATGATCTCCTGGTGATGCAGCAGGCCGGCCAGCGCCGCGTGGCCGTTCGCCAGCGGATTGGGCCGCTGACCGCCGTCGTCGCTAGCGAAGACATTGCGCCGGGACCGGTGACGCTCACCATCCGCGCCGAACGCGAAAAATATACCTTCGGCTTCTCCCTCGACTCGGCCGAGCCGCACACCTTGGCTACCGGCGACACGCGCTACATCTCGACCGAAGTGGCCGGCGGCTTTACCGGCGTCTATCTGGCCATGTACGCCACCGGCAACGGCCAGGCCAGTCGAACCCCTGCCTTTTTCGAGTGGTTTGATTACGGTGAGGTCGATGAACAAAGCACAACTTAAAATTAAAAGATAACTTAGCGTAACCCAAAAGCGGCGGCTAGAAAATAATTAATAATTAATCGTTAACGATTAATTATTAATTATTCCCCCCGCCAAATCCATTGATTATAAAGGTTAAACACAATGACCCAACCCTATCCTTACCAAAACTCCGCCTTATCCATCGAGGAACGAGTCGCCGATCTGCTCTCCCACATGACCTTGACCGAAAAGATTGCCCAATTGGGCAGCGCCTGGGTTTTTGAACTCCTGACCGACATGAAATTCGATGCTGACAAGGCCCGCAAACATATGGCCGATGGCATTGGTCACATCACCCGCGTAGCCGGCGCCAGCAGCCTCACTCCGGCCGACGGCGCTAAACTGGCCAATACCCTTCAACGCTATTTGCTTGAACATACCCGGTTGGGCATTCCGGCCCTGGTCCACGAGGAGTGCTGCAGCGGTTATATGGCCCGCAATGCCACCTGCTTCCCCCAAATCATTGGCCTGGCCAGCACCTGGCAGCCCGAACTGGCCGGCGCGATGGCCGCCGTGGTCCGCGAACAAATGCGCGCCGCCGGAGCGCATCAAGGGCTGTCGCCCGTGCTCGACGTTGTGCGCGACCCGCGCTGGGGCCGCGTGGAGGAAACCTTTGGCGAGGACCCGTATCTGACCGCGCTGATGGGCGTTCATTATGTACGCGGCCTGCAAGGCGACGACTGGACCGGCCGCATTGTGGCCACGGCCAAACATTTTGTGGGCTACGGCGTGCCGGACGGCGGTTTCAACTGGAACCCCGCTCACATCCCCGCCCGCGAACTGCGTGAGGTCTATTTGCTGCCGTTTGAAGCCGCCGTGAAGGAAGGCCAGTTGCAGTCGGTTATGAACGGCTACAACGAGTTAGACGGCGTTCCCTGCGCCGCCTCCGAGGAGCTGCTGGATACCATTTTGCGCCAGGAATGGGGCTTCGATGGTGTGGTCGTCTCCGATTATTTTGCCGTGAACCAGCTCCAGCAAGCCCACCAGATTACCAACAACAAGGTCGATTCGGCGGTGCGAGCGCTCACCGCCGGCATCGACATCGAGCTGCCCAACACCGATTGCTACGGCGGCCCGCTGCAAGAGGCGGTCGAAACCGGCCGGCTCGACCTGGCGGTCATTGACCGCAGTGTTGGCCGTCTGCTGACCCAAAAGTTTGCGCTGGGGCTGTTTGAACAGCCCTATGTCGATGAGGCCGCCGTCACCCCGGTGTTCGACACCCCGGCCCAACGGCAGTTAGCCCGGCAAATCGCGCAAAAGTCGATGGTGCTACTCAAAAACGATGGCGACCTGCTGCCGCTCGACCCGAAGATCGATAAGCTGGCCGTCATCGGGCCGCAAGCCGACACGACTCGTCATTTAGTGGGCGACTATGCCTACATTTGTCACATCGAAAGCCTGATGGAGGCCCGCCAGAAAGATATGGGGCTGGGCATGCCGGTGCCTGATGCGATGGAGATCGACGACGCCTTTGTGCCGATGCACACCATCTTGCAGGCCCTGCGCGATACGGTTTCGACCGAGACGGACATTCTCTACGCGCCGGGCTGCGCGGTGCAGGGCGACGACCGCTCCGGCTTTGCGGCGGCGGTTGAGGCCGCGCGCCAGGCCGAGGTGGCCCTGGTTTTTGTCGGCGGCAAATCGGGTTTAACCGATGACTGCACCTGCGGCGAAGCCCGCGACCGGGCCGATCTCAATCTGACCGGGGTGCAAGCCGAACTGGTGGAAGCTATCCACGCTACCGGCACGCCGGTTGTGCTGGTGCTGATCAACGGCCGGCCGCTGTCGGTCGCCTGGGCCGCCGAGCACGTGCCGGCCATCGTCGAGGCCTGGCTGCCCGGCGAAGAAGGCGCGGAAGCCGTAGCCGAGGTTTTGTTCGGCCAGGTTAATCCCGGTGGCAAGCTGCCCATCACCGTGCCGCGAGAAGTCGGCCAAATTCCCATCTACTACAACCACAAACCGTCGGGCGGGCGCTCGCACTGGAAAGAAACCTACGTCGATTTGAGCAACAAACCGCTCTGGCCGTTCGGCTACGGGCTGAGCTACACGACCTTCCGCTACGATAACCTGTGCCTATCCCCACCGCAGGCCGCCGCCGGGGAGTCCGTTCAGGTTCGGGTTGAGGTGACCAATACCGGCGACCGGCCCGGCGATGAGGTGATCCAGCTTTACACCCGCATGGCCTATGTCTCGGTCACGCGGCCGATGAAGGAACTGAAAGGCTTTAAACGGATTACGCTGGAGCCGGGCCAAACCCAAACCGTTACCTTTGAACTCTTTACCAACCAACTGGGCTTTTACGATCAAAAGATGCAATACGTCGTTGAACCGGGTACGCTCGACCTCATGGTCGGCTCCTCTTCTGAGGATCTGCCGCTCAAAGGCCGGCTTGAAATTACCGGCGAGACCACGGACATTAGCCGAGACAAGCAGTTCTTTAGTCAGGTGAGAGTCAATTGAGCCCTAAAAGAATGAAAACTGTAGAACAAGTCAGCGACTTGTCCCAACCCAAACAAATCAGCGATTTGTTCTACTAAATCTATTTTCAAGCGAGTGCGACCGAACCTGCGCGCCAGCACCGATAATGAAAGTTTACCGGAGCGACAAAGCTTGCTTTGTCACCGCTTGCACGGCGCGACATGTCCCGATCACGATGATGATCGCCTCTTGCACGGCGCGACATGTCCCGATCACGATCGTGATCACCGCTTGCGCTGCACAACATGCCCCGATCACGATCGTGATCACCGCTTGCGCTGCACAACATGCCTCGATCACGATGATGATCGCCGCTTGCACGGCGCGACATGCCTCGATCACGATCGTGATCACCGCATGCACAGCGCGACATGCCTCGATCACGATGATGATCACCGCATGCACAGCACAACATGCCTCGCTCACGATGTTGAATCACTGATTCATTGATGACCACTGAAACCGCTGAATAGATACGACCCTCAGTGATGTCAGCTACCTCAGTGATTCAGTGGTTCAAAAATACGCCTTGGTTTGTTAATCCTATTGAAATCATCCGGCAGTTGTGTGATAATGGGGGTAGAGGTTCATTGGAAAAATAAAAATGTCGCACGTAAATATACCCACCTTTGATAAATTTATGAACCCCGTTATTCAAGCCCTTAAACAACTTGGCGGTTCAGGTACAATTGAAGAGATCAATAACACGGTCATCGAAATTGCGAAGCTTTCGGATGAGCAGCTTGAGATATTGCACGACCCTGAAAAAGGTAGTCAAACCGAGGTTGAATATCGTCTGGCTTGGGCCAGAACATATCTGAAAAAATATGGGGTTTTAGAAAACTCTAGTCGAGGTGTTTGGGCGCTAACGCCTAAAGGCCGACAACTTGATCAGGTTAATTCCCGAGTTGTCAGGCGATTTGTTCAAAACCAAAAAAAGAAAGTTAAACCGGCTGTAATTGAAGAAGATGAGTTGTCAGCTACCTCAGTGATTCAGTGGTTCAAAAATACGCCTTGGTTTGTTAATCCTATTGAAATCATCCGGCAGTTGTGTGATAATGGGGTGAACCTGTTGTTGAGAATTAGACTGTGATCCCATTAATCTCAAAGAAAATGCGTGCAGACTTACGAGTTATAATTAGCTGCTTGAGAGCTAACCTTGAAAGTAAGTATAAGGGGGCATTGTTATCAAACATTTGTAGATAGTTCAGTTGCTCAACCTATGTTATTGGGAAGTAGGCCTATAGAAGATATTTTGAGGATCAATTTGCTGATGAAGATGTCTACATCTCAGATTACGTTCGATGGAATAAAGCGCAGTATTACTCCATTCATTAATTTCTACTTTGTGC
Source organism: Anaerolineales bacterium (assembly GCA_020634935.1). Lineage (GTDB taxonomy): Bacteria > Chloroflexota > Anaerolineae > 4572-78 > J111 > JAGRBY01. The sequence continues at coordinate 98,832 of JACKAT010000014.1, read as the reverse complement.
TTACTATGCCAAATATTGATAGTGTGGGGACGCCTCGCTGTCTGGAGTAATCGATTTAAAGGTGGGAAATTAAAGCTGTAATGCGATTGGTTTTGCCTTATTGATACTCATCAACTCAATGATATGAATCCACGAGACAAGCCTAAAGCTCTCCGTCGTCTAGGATATTTGATCAAGCGTATTGAAAGTCAATTAAGAAGAGAATTTATCAATATAGGTGTAAACACTACTCGATGTGCTAGGGCTGAAGTTCTGTTGGTTTCCGCACAGACAGATCAATATTCTGTTCAATATCAACTTGAGCAATTTATACAAAATTCAACGATACAGAGGATTGTCGTAACAGGTGTGAGGTTGATGATTTTATCCTAGATCGATTCAGGACCGAAGTTGAGTCTTTCATTCAGCAAGCAGAAAACTTGGATAGACCAAATAGCAGTGAAAATAAAGGGTTTGTAGAGATAACGGAGAACTTACGAAAAATAATAGATATAGGGGCAAAGCTTGTAGTTGCCGAATGTGTGGCAAGATAGGAGATGCAATTATCGCCCTAGAAACACCAAAGAATATGCAACTTGAACATACAGATTATTCATTTGATAATTTATGCGGAACAATCGGAACCTCACACAAAAGACATCCCTCTGAAATGGCAATCTTTAGAGATTACAACATATCATCTTCTAAAGAAAACTGATAAGGAATTGTATCAAATCCGACATTATCAAGTGCAGCAATCGCTTTTCTATATCCTTTGCTTTAATTGTGTCTCTAGTGACTCGATTCAGAATCTCTTCAGCTTCTTCTGAACTGAATAGAAGTATAAGCCGTCCATTGATTGTCATAGGCTAAAGCGTCATAGAAAGCAAACAAAATTTCTAATATTGGATCATCTGGTGATTTTTCGTCGAAATCACGAATTATGTTAAGATTTTGTGGATGTATACACTCGCGTTTGGAGTTCCTGCATGCGGTTGTATATTGTGAACCGACTGAAGAATTAACTTCATATAATATGCCCGTATGATTTGCAAGTAATCTTCACTGGCCTGTCTTATTAATCTTTTTTCAAAGCGGGTCTAGGTACAACTTTGCTGGCAAACCTATGATTTTCTACTTGGGTTACTTCACCTTCATGGTTCCAGAGGCTATTTCTGGTTTCTCAATAGTAGTATATACATCTTCTAAGAAGGCGGCTTTTTTCTGATGAGATTTACTCTCCCAGGAAGAGTTTCGTACAGATGTTGGATTTTCTTCACCCTGCGACGAACTTAAATCTGGATTTGTTTGATTAATTGAGGTTAAAGTTTCCATCGTTTAGATCATTATCGCGCGAATATATATTCTTTTAATAGAACTAGTTTATTTTGTACCATAGCATCCGCCTTTTCTAAAAAGTCAAGAGCATAGTCTGCTGGAATTTCAATTTCTTCATCTCGACGAAAAATGTCAATATCTATATAAACGGAAACCTCTGGATAGCTCGATAAAATAGACGTATAATCATCTGGTCTATTGGGTGCAAAATTATATTTTTGATTTATCTTAATGTGATTGGTTATTTCCTCCTTTTTCATAGGCCCTACCATAATACGTAAATCAAGTTCATCATCTGAGCCTACAGCAATGTATGACATATCATTTACACCTGATGGAAAGAGGTTAGTTAATTGGTTGACTTGTGAGAAGAATTTTAGGTTCAGAATATTATTTATTTCTTCAAACCTCATATTAGTTGGAATTAAAAGCTGTTGTCGGAAGCCAAGTCTTTTAAACGTTTTTATCTCAAGTGCAGAAGGGAGTATCTCTAATGCATCACTAACATCACTTATATAGTTATCTGTTCCTCTATAATCCCATTCATAAGCAATAATATTATGTCGTACTGCAAGAGTACAATGTTTTTCATAATCATGTAAGAATACATATAATCTGTTGGTTTCCCAATGGTTATAACCACTGAGTTTTTGTGCAGCAGAATAAAACAGATCATAGAATTTCAGGTAGGGTTTATAATCTGCTTGAAAGACAAACTTGTGCAAAATAGACTGAGGGAGCTTTTTTGTCATAGGAATGTACACTAAGTCCCTTCAAATAATATGGTTATAACCGGCATTGTAAAGTGTGGACTTAGAAATGTCAACCTTCTAAGCCAAGGCAAGAATTGGTGAATCATGTTGCTAACTACTAGCTTTCAGCATTATCTACAATGTCACAAAATTGCCCTCTCTGTGGGGCTGAACCAAAACAATTCCAATCCGATGAATCGTGCCGTGATCGATTTGACCGATGCATTTTTGTCGTGCCGTGTTATCGCCGATACCAAGTCGTTAATGAGTAGCAAAAATAAATAGAAAACGTTATGAAGAACAGTAAACTGAGAGAACGATTGAAACAGGACCGACCAATGACGATGATCAGTCTACGGATACCGGAGGATGTCTTGGAAGATTTGAAGCTGGTTGCGCCCAGGCTGGGCTTCTCAGGGTATCAACCGTTAATACGAGCATACATTGGACAAGGCTTACGTGAAGATTTGGCAAGGTTAGAAAACGATACGGAATGTTAACCTGATCGAGGTACAAAACATAAACTTATTTGATTTTTCTCATATTACCGCTATCCTTACTTTAGAAATTATCTACTCTGTTTTCTCGATTATTGGTCAATGTGCTGATGACAGTTCGATTTGAATGGGATAGTAATAAAGCCACCATCAATCAACAAAAGCATCGTGTTAGTTTTGAGGAAGCCGCAACTGTTTTTAGTGACCCTTTGGCCGTCATATTTGATGATGAGGAGCATTCAGCCGAAGAAATACGGGAAGTTATTATTGGTCATTCAGCTAACAATCGCCTACTATTGGTCAGTTTTACGGAACGAGTTGAGGCTATCCGTATTATAAGTGCTCGTCAGGCAACCCGTTTAGAACGTAAGGATTATGAAGAAAATGTCCACAACTGAAAAAAATCTATCGGACGAGAATGAAATAGACGCGTTGGAGCCAGAGTATCACTTCGATTACACTAAAGCTCGTGCAAACCGTTTTGCGGCTCGAATGGCACGAGAAAGTGTGATCGTGGTCCTGGATCCGGATGTAGCCGAGGTGTTTAAAAACCCGGAGACGGTGAATAATGTCTTACGCGCCTTGATCGCCACCATGCCGATGATAAAAGAATGATTGGCGGCACGTTTTTCTGAAAGGTGAAGTTTTCCCTCAAAGAACCCCAATGGATTTCTCCCCAATCTCTGACGCCATATGGCAGCGGCACGCCCACCCGCTGAGCGTTTGGAGCCGCCTGCTCTCGACGCCGTTGGCCTTTGTGCCGTTGTGGAATCGCTCTTGGAAACTGGGGCTGGCCGTTGGGGGTAGATCGCCAAGGTAAAGATGAAGATTGAGCATGTGGCTCTCTGGGCCAACGATATCGAACAGCTTAAAGCATTCTATGAAACGTACTTCGAGGCTCAAGGCAACGCCAAGTATACCAACCCGCGCACCCACTACCAATCCTACTTCTTGACGTTTGCCTCCGGTGCGCGTTTGGAGTTGATGCAGCGACCGGATATCGCGGCGCTGAACAGAGCCAATTCTACGCAGGAGTTCAGCGGCTATGCTCACCTGGCGATGGCCGTCGGTTCTGAAGCGGCGGTCGATGAACTCACCCACCGGTTGGCGCGCGACGGCTATGAGCGGCTTAGCGGTCCCCGCCGCACGGGTGACGGTTACTACGAGAGTGTGGTGCTGGACCCGGAAGGCAATCGCATCGAGATAACGGTTTGAAGTCGTCCGATTGAAATCGATGAATTACAGGTAATTGGCATGGAGAAACAGCCCCACGACTTACCCAAAGACCCCCATTCCGGCGGCTCAAATCGTCCTCTGCCGCCCCGCGGATTTCCCGTGAGTGAATTTGAGCATCGCCTCAGCCGCGCCCAGCGGTTGATGAACGAGCAGGGTATCGCGGCCTTGTTGTTAACGACAGAACCGGAGATTCGTTATTTTTCAGGCTTTCTGACCCAGTTCTGGCAAAGCCCCACTCGACCGTGGTTTATGGTTGTCCCTTTTTGGGGTAAGCCGATAGCGGTTATACCCGAAATCGGCGCGGCTACGATGGCCGCGACCTGGCTCGACGATATTCGCACCTGGCCGTCGCCCGCGCCTGAGGACGACGGTATTTCGCTGCTGGCCTGGACGCTGCTGGAAGTGGCGGGCCACACCGGTCGAGTTGGGCTGCCGATCGGGCCGGAAACGCACCTCCGCATGCCGCTGGCCGATTTTGAGATGCTTCGGACTAAAATCGCCGGCATCGAATTGGTGGATGCAACTTCGATCATCCAATCGCTGCGCTTGATCAAGTCTGAGGCCGAAATCGCCAAGATCGCGGCTATGTGTGATATTGCGTCCGATGTTTTTGATGACCTGCCCCACTTAATCACTCCGGGCGATGCGGAAGAAGCGGTCTTCCGCACGTTTAAAATCGAACTGCTGCGTCGCGGAGCCGATGATGTACCCTATCTGGTTGGTGGAGCTGGTCCCGGCGGCTATGAAGATATTATTTCACCCCCGTCACATCGTCCGCTGCAACGGGGCGATGTGCTAATGCTCGACACCGGCTCGGTGTTCGACGGTTACTACTGTGATTTCGACCGCAACTTTGCCATCGACCGGGCGACCGACGCCACCTGTCGGGCGTATGAGACGCTCTATCGAGCCACGGAGGCGGGCTTGCATGCCGCCCATCCCGGCGCAACCTGTGCCGACATTTTTGCGAGTATGTGGCGTGAGCTGTCTACTGGCAGCGAATCCGGCACGACTACCGGCCGGCTGGGCCACGGTCTCGGTATGCAGCTAACCGAATGGCCCTCCCTTACCCCGGCCGATCAGACGGTGCTGCAACCGGGCATGGTGATCACTCTTGAACCGGGGCTGAATATTGGGTCTGGTCGGATGATGGTCCATGAGGAGAATATTGTTATTCGAGGCGACGGGGCCGAACTCCTGACCCGCCGCGCTCCGGCGGAGTTACCCGTTATTAGGGCCTAAGACAAATGGGTTCGTAGTAAGCCCTTCAGGGTTGAAATATCGTTAATTAGTTCGTAGTAAGCCCTTTAGGGCTGAATTATCGCTAAAGCGATAACTACAAGCCTTTCTTTTCAGAGGGAAACGATGCTTTATATGATTATCGAAAAGTTCAAAACGCCTGGCGCTGTCGAGATTTATCGCCGGGCCAGGGATCGGGGCCGATTGATGCCAGACGGCCTGGAGTATGTAGCGAGTTGGGTCGATCACGACTTCACGCTTTGTTTTCAACTGATGCAAACCGACAATGAAAAGCTGTTTGAGCAGTGGATCGATCAATGGCAAGATTTGGTGGATTTCGAGATCATCCCGGTCCAAACATCGGCTGAAGCGATGCAAGCCATTGCCCCGCGCTTATGAGTCCTGTGGCTTTAGAAAGAGTAAATTGATAATATCCGCATTGTTTTATGGAATAAGCCAAGGAACGCGTAAGGCGGTATCGCGTAGAGGATCGATCAGCAGAGCGGGGAACAAGCCGGTCAGAATACAAACGAACGCCACCACGATAATGATGATCATGAGTAGGCTCGGCTCTTGGGTATTTTGTAAGATATGGGTGGAGAGGGGTTTCGACGCCGATTCTAGGCTCTGGTCTGAGCCTAACAAGGCCCAAAGTCCTCTCAGATACCCTACGGCCACCCCCAAACCACCCAATACCAAAAAGACCACCCAATTGGGGTTATTAGCGGCCGCCGAGCGGAGGAGCTGCCAGTAGGGGGCGAAGCCGGCGGTAAAAGGCGTTCCGGCCAGAGTCAGCCCACCAATAATCAACCCGGCGGCGGCCACAGGCATTTCGCGGACCACGCCGCTGACGTAGGAAAAACCGTCGCTGGCCACGCGGAGGTAGAGGGTGGAGGTGCTGACCGCGATGAGAACCAAAGCCAAGGCGCGTACCGTCAGATTGACCAGGATGGCCAGGACTGCCGCCTGGCCGCCCAGCCCTAACAAAGCCAACGTACAGCCGATGTTATAGAGCGCGGCATAACCCATAAGTTCGCTGAAGCCGCGCTGCATACTGGCCCATACCCCGCCCACAAAGGCCGTAGCCACCCCGGCGATGATGATCGCGTTCATCAGAAAACTGGAGTTGATGAGCCAGGGCAGATCGGCAAACAGGTTGATAAGGGTGGAGAAAACCACCATCGGAAAGGTGATCAGGACAAATACGGCCGTAATCGGAGCCGACTCGGTAGCGGTGCTGGTTAGCCAGCCGTGAAACGGAATGACGGCCAACCATATTGCAAAACCGATGCCCACCAACATGGCTGTCTGATCGATCTCAACTAACGAGACAATGCCGCCGCTGAGCTGGTAGGCGTCGATCCGCCAGGCCGCCAATAGAAAAATGGGCGTGGCCAGCGAGACGAGGGTTAGGAAACGCAGGGCGGCCCGGGTTGACTCCAGCCGTTGGGTTTGGATGACAAAAACCATTAAAATGGCGGCCAACTCAATAAAAATGGCGGTAATTCCCAAATGCCGTGATAAACTGGCCGCCACAAACAGGCCCAAAATAACCAATGCCGCCGGATAAAAGACACGTCCTTCCTGGCCGGTTAACTTGCCGAAATGGGTAACGCGCTTTTCTTGAGCAACTGATAGTAAGGTTAACGTCAGAAACAAGATCGAGGTGGCCAAAAATACCAAGGTCAGCGTTGTTTGCGAGAGCGCATCCAGAGCAATAGGCCGGCCGAGCAGGTTCAACACAATGCCGGTCGGCAGATTGGCGGCTAACCAGGCTGAAAGAAAAGTAATGATCGCCGCCATAATGGCGCCCAAGCCAACTCGACGCAGCACGTAGACGATCGGTGCCAGGCCAATGGGGATAGCGATTAACCATAAGGCCGGCGGCATCAGGCGTCTTCCTCTAGGCTAGTGCCTTTAACTACGGTTAAATAGCCTACGGCCAGGGCAATTAACAGCGTGACCGAACCCCACAGTCCGGTCAACAGCAAACTGTTTTCTAAGGTGGTATAAAACAGATCAAAACCGATTAGCACAGTAAATAAGCCATGACCAGCTTTCATCGGGTCTTCGGTAATCATCAGAGTAACTAGCCCGGACACAACCAGCCAATAGACCGCCGTTGTCACCGGAGCGGCCGAGCCAGGCAGGGGAAAGTTGCTACTAATGGTTAGGATAACCAGAATCATGATCAGCCCTACGAAAATTCTAAAAACTAATCCGGTCGGCGTGGAGCTATATTGGTCGGCTAAGGCCCTCATACCACCGGAGAAGGATCGCCAGCGGCCGAACTTAAAAGGCCAATTTTCTGCGGCAAATGAGGGGCGCACTGAAATTTGGCGAGCCGACAAGAATAAAATAGGGCAGATAAAGGCCCCGATCAAAATCTTTAAAACAGCGATGTCCGGGCGGACCAATCGCATCAGCATGATACCTACCAAAATATACTGCGCCAGCAAAGCCATGATGAGAATGCGCCAATCTTTGGAGAGCAAAATGACGCTGGCGGTGATAAATAACCCCAGCAGCGCGGTTTCGTAGGTAACCAGTTTGAGTTGATCGAGAATTTCTAGCAATGTTGGCATGATTAACAACCGCTCTAACTTAATAAAATGACCAATGCCCCGACTAAAGCGGTGAATACGGCCCAGCCGATATAATGCTGTCCCTCCAAAACGACTCGTACCCGCAGACCAAATTTACCGGCTTCTTTAAATAAAATTTGTCCCCAACCGGGTAGCCAAGATAAGGAGGCTATCTTCACTACCCTTTGAGTGCGGATACCCAAGCGCCCGATAATTTCGTGTCGAAAATAACCTAACAGGCTGCCAACCACCGGGACAATGATGGTGATCGCCACAGCGCCAATCGATAGCTCAACTTGGCTGATCGATAAATTGCTTTGGGTCAGAGCTGAGAAAATGAATGGCGCCAGGCCAGGGGTCAGAAAGGGCACCATCGCCAGAATACCAATGGTTGACCACCAACTGTTTGCCTCATCGCCCCCGGCCAGGGTAAACCAATAGCGAACCAAACCGCTGAAAGCCAGGGCTTCGGCCAGAACCACAACACCGATCATCATCGGTTGGTTGGTGGCTAGAAATGACTCATACATGGTTAGTTTGGCCACCCAACCCAGCGAAAACGGCGCGCCGATTAATGTCAGGGTAGCGGCTGCGGCCGGTAAATAAGGCCAGGACCAGGCTTGTTCGTGCAAGCGCGGCCGGCCTAAAGCCGGGGTAACCCATAAAGCCACCAAACTTAAGATCAACCCCACGGTAAAAGCGGCCATTGCACTGGTAGGCAGCGGTTGCGCCACCAGCACCAACAATGCCTCGGTTAAAATGAGCCAGGTAAGCAGCGCCGAGCGAGTTTCCTGCGCGTCTTCAACGCCATTGTCATTTTGCCTGAGACTGGTTAACCAGGCCAACAAGCCACTTAGCAGCGCGGTTAAGACTATCAGCCAGCGAACTAGCTCCGGCAGAGGTTGCCCAACGGTTCTGATTGTCAGATAGAGGCCTACCGTAATTGACAGCCCGTAATAGATTAAGCGAGCGTCGCTGCGCCAATAGGGATGAGCAGCCACTTCCAGAAACGGATACAAGCCCAACCGCAGCCAAAGCGCGATGCCTAATAGAATGAACCCGGCGGTTGGAGCTGTAGCTAGAGTTAAGCTAGCTAGCAGAATAGCTCCAGTGGTCAAGACCCCTAAAAACAGGCGGGCTACTCCTAAATCTCGATGTTTTTGATTGAGCCAGTAAAAGCCGGTCAGTGTATCGAAAGCCATGATCGCATAGATCAAGGTTAACCCATTGGCGGCCACAAACAAAAAACAGGCTCCCGCGCCAATGATCAGCCAGCTGACAATTTTTAGTTCATAAATATTATCCGTGGTGGAGGCAAGGGGATCAAAGTGGAGCAGCATCACCGCCAGCAGACCCAGTAAAACAACAATGAGGAACGGTAGACTCAATAAATCAGCTCGAACGGTTAAGGTTGCGGCTGACTCGTTGGTTACAAAATTCCAGCCGGAGAGAATTTGTAACTCTTCGGTGAGCGCATCAGGGTCGGTGGCCAGTCGGATAGCCAACAAAGACAACCCGGCCAACCCCACCAGGGCGGGTGCACTAAAATAGCGTATCCCCGGATGGTTTTGCCATGTCTGCGGCAATCGCGGACCAACGATTAACAAAACTAAAGCGCTCAATAGCAAGATCGCCGCCGGCGCCAGTGGAGAAAGATAACTAACTAACATGAAGCCGAAATTTTAGCACAGTTGCCGGGGAGAATCAATTTGACTGCCGCGACTCCATTATTTTATTGAACTTGACAGCCCCCAGCCGATATGATATATTTTTCATCGTTAAAAATTAACAAAAGCTACGACGGAAACGAGTACGTAAGCGTCGATGTTCAGCGAGTTCGGGACGGTGGAAGCCGAACGCATCAAACTTACCGAAAATCCTTCCTGAGCTGCCAACCGAAAAAGAGTTTGTTGAGTTAATGGAGTTCGTGGAGTTGATGGAGTTCGTAGAGTTGATGGAGTTAAAGAGGTCTAAAGAATTCTCTAACTCGGCAAACTCCCCAACTCCAAAAACTCTATAAACTCCATCAACTCTAAAAACTCTATCGAGTAGGCTTGGCCGGAGTCGCTTCACGTTAGCGAGGCGAGCTTGTCGGAGATGATCTCCCGCAGGCGACAAAGCGAGTGGCAACACTAATTTGGGTGGTACCGCGGTGGTCGATGAGACTCTCGTCCCATGGTTTGGGGATGGGAGTTTTTGTTTAAAAATAAAAAGTAACTATTCAGCCATCATGTCATTTCGAGCGACGAAGGAGCGAGAAATCTCCCAAGTCGTTGTTGGCAACCTAACATCCAGGAGATTTCTTGGCAAAAAACGCCTCGAAATGACATGCCTGAGCAGTTACAATAAAAATTAGAAAATAGAAGTTAGAATAACCGGTCCGGCCATACTTATTTTCGTTGCGACGCATTATTGTCTTTTCTGATTTCTAAATTGCAAGTTTTAATTTTCCTGGAGACATCATGACGGAACTCTTGGCTCATACGGATGCATATTTAAAGGCGTTCGACGCCACGGTTGTAGCGGTTGACGCCGATGAAAATGCCGTCGCCTTAGACCAAACGGCGTTTTATCCCGGCGGCGGCGGCCAACCGTGCGATTACGGCTGGCTGAATGATGTGCCGGTCACCAAAGTCAAACGGCAGGGTGAGTACATCTGGCATTGGCTCGATGGTGATCTGCCGGCCGAGGGCGATACCGTTCACGGTCAGCTTGATTGGGATCGCCGCCACAAGCTGATGCGCACCCACACTGCCTTTCACATTTTGTGCGGCGTGGTCTGGCGGGATTACGAAGCGCAAGTGACCGGCGGCAATATGGACGTCCTCCAAGGCCGCATGGATTTTGAGTTCGAAACGCTGCGGCAGGAGTTGGTCCAGGAAATCGAAGCGAAGCTCAATGTGGAGATCGAGGCGGCGCGTGATGTTCACGTCAAAATTCTGCCCCGTGAAGAAGCCTTTCAAATTCCCGATCTCATTCGCACCAAGATCAACCTGCTGCCCGCAGGCATCACCGAAGTCCGCACCGTCGAAATCGAAGGGTTGGATCTGCAAGCCGACGGCGGTACACACGTTGCCAATACGCGCGAGGTGGGTAAGATTAAAGTGGTCGGGTATAAGAGCAAGGGCAAGATTAATAAACGCATTCAGCTTGAGATTGTGGATAAGAGTAGTTAATCTACACATAGTTTTTAATGGAGATTTTGTCAGATGAATCCCTTATTGAAACGCATTTCAATCGATCCAAATGTTTGCTTTGGCAAGCCCTGTATACGAGGTACTCGAATATGGGTTTCACTCATCTTAGATTTTCTAGCCAATGGCACGTCTATTGAAGAGCTTCTTGAAGAATATCCCCAATTAGAAATCGAAGACATTCGAGCCGCATTGGCGTACGGGGCTGAAATGTCGCGAGAACGCTTCATAGAAATTCCCATTGAGGCGAGTTGATGAAGTTCAAACTTGATGAAAATTTTGGGACACGTACACAGAATATCTTCAGAAATTTTGGTCACGATGTCCATACCGTTCGTGAGGAAGCCCTACAAGGTGCTTCCGATCAGCAGATTTATCAAGTTTGTTGTGATGAAGAAAGATGTTTGGTAACTTTGGATTTGGATTTCTCGGATGTGGTACGATTTCCACCATACCAGACGGAAGGAATAGCCGTAATCCGCTTTCCTAGAAATCCAAGCCTCGCTTTGCTTGAAAGCTTGGCGCGGCAGTTTTTACAGATGCTTGAGAAACAATCCATTAATAAGCAGTTATGGATTATTGAGGTTGGTAGAGTTAGAATTCACCAATCTGACATCGATGATGAATAGACACAAGAACATTAAGAGGTACACCTTATGAAAGAAACGATGGCCTACTTCAGACCGGCCTCACCGGAAGTCAACTTTGCCAAACTCGATGGGGCGGTTTTGAATTTTTGGGAAGAAAATAACACCTTTGAACGCAGCGTCGAGCGGCGGCCGGTCGACAATTCGTACGTGTTCTACGATGGCCCGCCCTTTGCCACCGGCCTGCCTCACTACGGCCACATTATGACCAGCATCATCAAAGACGTGGTGCCGCGCTTTTTTACGATGAAAGGCAAGCGGGTCGAGCGCCGTTTCGGTTGGGACTGCCACGGCGTGCCGGTCGAATTCGAGATGGAAAAAGAGATAGGCCTCAACGGCAGGGCCGACATCCTGGAGATGGGCATCGGCAACTTCAACGAGGCTTGCCGGGGCATCGTGCTGCGCTACACCCGCGAATGGCAGGAGGTCATCACCCGCATCGGCCGCTGGGTCGATTTCGAGCACGACTACAAAACCATGAATCCGGACTACATGGAGACCGTTTGGTGGGTGTTCAAATCGCTGTACGACAAGGGGTTGATCTACGAAGATTACAAGGTCGTCCACTATTCGTGGCGGCTGTCGACGCCGTACTCCAACTTTGAGGCGACGCTGGACGACGCCTACCGGATGCGGCAGGATCCGTCGGTGGTGGTGATGTTCAAGCTCGATGGCGAGGACACCCAAGTTCTGGCCTGGACGACCACCCCCTGGACGCTGCCTTCGAACATGGCGCTGGCCGTCAGCCCGGAGATCACCTACGCCAAGATCAAAAATGGCGACGGCAATACCTATGTGATGGCCAAGAGCCTGCTCGATCAGCATTTTAAGGAAGGCGAGTACGAAACGCTGGCCGAGTTTAGCGGTAGCGAACTGGTCGGCAAAACGTACCAGCCGTTGCTGCCCTACTTCGACGACAAGAAGGGCGAGGGCGCCTTCCGCATTCTCAGCGCCGACTTTGTTTCGGATGAGGACGGCACAGGCATCGTTCACATCGCGCCGGCCTATGGTGAGGATGACTTCTTCCTATCCCGCGCTAACGGCGTGCCGATGGTCAATCCGGTCAACGACACCGGCGACTTCGACACCACTGTGCCGGATTTTGCCGGTATGAACGTCTTCGACGCCAACCGGCCGATCATCCAAAAGCTCAAAGCCGAGGGGCTGCTCCACTCGCAGCGCACCATCGATCACAGCTATCCGCACGACTGGCGCACCGACACGCCGCTGATCTACCGGGCCATTCCGTCGTGGTACGTCAATGTGACCAAATTCAAGCAGGATATGCTGGCCGCCAACCAGCAAATCAATTGGTATCCGACGCACGTGAAAAACGGCGCGTTCGGTAACTGGCTGGAAGGCGCGCGCGATTGGGCGATCTCGCGCAACCGTTTCTGGGGCGCGCCGATCCCGGTTTGGCGCTGCACCGCCGACGACTGTAACGCCGAGGTCGTGGTCGGCAGCGTGGATGAGTTGAAGGCGCTGTCGGGCATCGAGGAATTGGCCGATCTACACAGCCACTTTGTCGACAACATCACCTTCCCTTGCCCCGACTGTGGCGCGGAGATGCGGCGCATCCCGGAGGTACTCGACTGCTGGTTTGAGTCCGGTTCGATGCCGTACGGCCAGATTCACTATCCGTTTGAGAACAAAGATTGGTTTCAGGACAACTTCCCGGCTGACTTCATCGTCGAGTATATCGGCCAGACGCGGGGTTGGTTCTACACGCTGGTCGTGCTGAGCGCGGCGCTGTTCAACTGCCCGCCGTTTAAGAACGCCATCGCTCACGGCATCTTGTTGGGTGAGGACGGCCGCAAGATGAGCAAGCGGCTGCGCAACTATCCCGATGTCGATGAAACCATCGCCAAATACGGGGCCGATGCGCTGCGCCTGTACCTGATGGGCCATCCGGTCATCGACGGTAACGACAGCAGCATCGAAGGCGCAGGCATCAGTGAGATGCTGCGCCGCTTCGTCATTCCGGTCTGGAACGCCTTCAGCTTCCTGACCCGCTACGCCGAGATCGACCAATGGCAGCCAGCCACCGGTTTCGCCGATGCGCCGGACGTGACCGAGCCGGCGTTCAGCGATCTCGACCGCTGGATTCGGTCGCGCACCTACGCCCTGACTTACGAGGTGGACGAAGCGCTGAGCAACTACCGGCTGCGCGAGGCGGTCGGGCGCCTGCTCGATTTCATCGATGACCTGAATAACTGGTACATCCGCCGTTCGCGGGATCGCTTCTGGCAGGCGGACAAAGACGGCGACAAGTTAGCCGCCTACCAAACGTTGCACGAGGTGATGGTCCTACTGTGTCAAGTGGCCTCGCCGCTGGCGCCGTTCTTCACCGAGTTGATGTACAAAAACCTGACCGGCGACGAGTCGGTCCATTTGACCGACTGGCCCACGCCCGACAAATCGGTCATCGATGAAGAACTCAACGCCAAAATGGCCGAAGTGCGACAGATTGCTTCGTTGGGGCTGGCGGCGCGCGCCAAAGTCAACATCAAGGTTCGTCAGCCGCTCAGCAAAGTGACGGTGCGCAATAACCACGCCCTCAGCCCGGTCGATATCGAGCTGATCAAGGATGAGCTAAACGTTAAAGCAGTTGAGTTGCGCGATGACGTCAGCGAGTACACCGAAGCTATCGCCAAGCCGAACGCCCGCGTCATCGGGCCGCAGTACGGCAAGGAGACGCCGCAAATCATGAAGGCGGTCAAATCGAACAACTTCGAGGCGCTGCCCGACGGTCGCTACAAAGTGGCCGGCAACGACGCCTGGGTTTTAGAGGCCGACGTGATCAATGTTCACTTCGAGGGCAAAGATGGCTTCGCCTGCGAAACCTTGCGCGATCTGGTCGTGGTGCTCGATGTCCACGTCACGCCCGAACTCGAGCGCGAGGGGCTGGCTCGCGACCTGGTGCGCCAGGTTCAAACCCTGCGCAAAGAAGCCGACTACAAGCTCGACGACCGCATCACCGTTGGCTTCCTGACCGGCGACGAAACCTTGCAAGCCATCATCAATGAGTTCGGCGCGTACATCCGCAGCGAGACGTTGGCTAAGTCACTGCTGACGGACTCGACGGATGGGTGGGATTTAACCAAGCAAGTAACCGTTGGCGACGTCACGTTGGACATTGGCGTGAAGCGGTAGTCGTTGAAATGATAAAAGCCCTCGTCAAGCGACGAGGGCTTTTTTGTTTTATTGAGGAGTGACTTACGTTTATAATAAAATTTATTCAGTTAAGCGGGTTTAGCCACCACAATCACGCGGTGGGTGTTGTTGGTGTAAGGCCAGCAGGTCACAAAGGTCAGCCGTTCGTCATCGGTCGGGGCAATCCATTGGGCGTTTTTACGGCGAACTTCAGGCGGTTCGCCTTTTTCTTTGACGATGGTTTTCATTTCGACGACATAATTGAATGTCTGGCCATTGGAGGAAACAATAATTTTATCCCCAACTTCCACATTGACCAGATCGCGGAAAACTTCTCCGTTGACATTGTGGTGGCCGGCCATGACCGTGTTGCCGGGGTGGCCTAGCAGCGCCGTGGTTTTGTGCCAGCCGACCGCGTAATCGGCTACCTGCCAGATGCTGTATTCCCGGCCATCCTTTTGAACCACATTCCATCCGACCGGAATGACATTAGCATCGATACCGACCGAGGGGATGTTAAGATGATCAGGAATGCCTGAGCCGGTGGGTAGGTTGGCCGGGGCATCAACCACGGGCTGTTCCACAACGGGTGGCGGGGCCGGAGTTGCGGTTGGCGGCAGCAGCGTCGGTATGGAGGTGGGCGCCGCCGCTTCGCTGGTTGGCGTTGGCAAAATGTCGATGGTTACCGGATCAGGGGCGGCTTGCTCCGTGGCGATGGCAGCCAGTTCTTCATCGGTGTGGATTACGACCGGTACAGGATCATCAGGGTTGAGGGTTTCAGGCAACATTTCCGGTAAAGGAACCACTCGCGTGGCGGTTGGGGTGGGGAATTTGGTGGCCGTGGGCGTGGCGGTCGGACCAGGACCGGCCCATGGGGTCGGCGTGGGCGAAACTTTTATTGCCGGGAGTGGTATGGCTGGCGGCACTTCAGCCACTTGAGCTAGAGCCTCAGGCGGCGCAGTCAACACATATTCCCAGCGCGTCTGAATATCCTGGTAAGCCCAAAATAGCGCGATGCCTACCAGAATGATCAAGGTCCAGATCATACTGGCAACGACCAAAGCGATCTGTTCTAAAATAAATTGAGGATCCTTTAGATTCATAAGCCTTCTGAACTCATTGTGACTGGATTTTTGCTAAAGTTATGAGCCATTACAGCCAGTCCCACCACCATAGCCATAAGCGCCAATAGTTGAACCGTTAAAAAACCATCGCCAATGATATTGGGTCGGGCGCGAAAGATTTCAAGCACTAATCGGCTAAGACTATATAGGATAACGAAGCACCAAAAGGTAAAACCGGGCCAGGGCCGGGAACGAATCAAAAATAAAATGCCCAGGATCAGTAACCCGGCAGCACTCTCATACAGTTGCACCGGATGGCGCGCGATGCTGGCCATCTCCACCGCCCACGGCACAGTCGTAACCGCGCCTAAGGCTTCGCCACCCAAAAACGCGCCCACATTGGCGATGATGATCGCCAGGGCTGCCCCGTAGGCTGCGGCATCGAGAAAATCGTTGATCGGGACTTTGTTATGTTGTAAATAGATCAGCGCGACCAGGCCCGCCGTAATTAGTCCCATACTGGGAGATAGAGCACTGCGCGAAAGCGACAGCGCCTGCATCAGATTGGGCGCGTAATTTTCCCAGTGAGCCAGCACAAACCCCAGCCTCGCGCCGACGATCCCAGCCAGCAGCCCATATAGCCCCGCATTGTAAATATGATCGCCGTCAAGGCTCAGCCGCTCGGCCTGGCCGGCAGCCAGCCATAAGCCGGCCCAATAAGCCGCCAGCAGAAAAAGCGGGTAGGTGGGCAAAGCAACAGGCCCGATTAGAATAGTCGGCAGCATGGTAAATTAGACCGCATCCTAGATTTGAACGCTCAGGCATAGTTTACAGATCAGACTTAATAAGCTCAGAGATTTTCGACTCGATGTAGGCTTTGTTAAGCGGGCCGGTGAAAACTTCATTCACAACCCCCTGATCATCGATGAAAATCGTGGTTGGTAGTCCCAACACGTTGTAGGCGTCAATGGCCTCGCGATCGGTATCCAGCAAAATAGGAAAGGTAATGCCAAATTCTTTCATAAAATCAGGGATAGCGTTTGGGTTGTCAGCCGAGGTATTGTTGATGCCGATAATTACCATCCGGTCGGCGTTATCCACCGCCGCCTGCTGAAATTCCGGAAATTCTGATCGGCAGGGACCACACCAGGTGGCCCAAAAGTTCAAAATAACAGGCTGACCTTTGAAATCGCTCAGTTTCACAGTTTCGCCGTCGGTGCTGACCAACTCGAAGTTAGGAGCCGGATGGCCGGCGATTGCTGCTGGTTCCAGATTGATTGCCTCGTCGGCGGTAATCGTTCCGGCGGTCACCCACGATTTGGATAGAACAATCCAAATGCCTCCCAAAATCAGCGTCAGACCAATCATCGCCATCCAAAACCAAAGGGCGCGAAAAAACGGGGTTGGTTTATGATCTCTTTGGGCCTTGGCATCAATACTCATTACAACCTTCTCCTTAGCGGATAATTCAAATGATTTACCTCACATATTAAGGTTACTTGGTTAATAAAATATTAACCTCAGTAAGAGTTTGTCCGCTAAACCAGCTATGACGTGTTTGCTAATAGATACCGTCGATATTATGTATAATTCTACCTTAGGCGCGGATTATACACAAGGTTGAGTACTGGCCGAAGTTCATTGAAGGTTAAACTCGCCAGGCTCGTATAAGTAAAAAGCGACCGGCTAGCCGGTCGCTCGTTGATATTAAAGGGGAGGCATAAACGTTACTCGACGATGATTTTTTCGTCAATCAGTTTCTGCTCAACCAGATTACCCTTGGGGTTGAAGCAGAAGTGTTGAGGGTGCATGCGGAACTCGACATCGATCATAGCCCGACCGGCTCGATTTTTCTCTAAGGTGAAAACAACCCAATCCCGATAACTTTCACTTTTATAGGGGTTAAAAGACACGTGCTCTTTTGAGAGAATATGGAATTTGTTGTTCATAATAATGGCGATATCACATTCATAATCAAGCGCTGAACTGCCGCGCAGATGATATAGGTGCATACGTTTGCTGCGCAGCCCTTCCCGGTCGGCGGCGACAATAGCCACTACCGGAATGTTGTAAGTCATGGCAATATCTTTAAGCCCTTCCACAATAATGGTGACTTTATCATTTTCATCGGCAGCCCGTTCCGGGTAGATGGCAATTTTCTGTAAGTAGTCGATAAAGAGAACCATTTTGCCGTTAGTGGCCTCACTAATTTGGCGGGCCATTTCTCTGATAGCATTGAGCGTGGTTACGGCCGGGCTGGCTTTCATCAAAATGAGGCGATCGGCGTAGCGGCTAATCGTATCTATTGCTTTGGCAGTCTTGGGGTGCTGTGATAGAATCTGATTCAGGCCAACATTTCCATCTTTTCTAACCCATTCTCGCGCCCGTTTGCTGACCACAATATTGTGCAGATCCTTGAGGCGCAAACCCCCACCGACATTATCGCTGGCCGGCTCGATGCTCTCCTGGCAGATTAGGCGGTTGAGTAAATGGATTTCGCTGTGTTCATAGGAGATATAAAAGGCGTAAGTGGCTTCATTCAAGGCCAAGTTGCGAGCCATTTGCAAGGCTGTAATGGTTTTGCCAATGCCCTGAGCCCCACCCAGCAAAACCAGTTCAGTTTTTCGCAGCCCGCCACCAATCAGACGATCGATTTGATCAAAGCCGGTAGGTACGGGTAAATACTCATCGAGTTCACCCTCAACCACCATTCGGTCGGCTTCCTTCATAACCTGACTTAAGCTTCTGGGAGATGGCCCACCGGGCCGGCGAGCGCCGCCTGTCCCTTTGGTTGAGCGAGGTTGGGGTGGAGGGGTTACTTGCCGTGACTTTTCCGGCCGGGGTAGCTCGGGTGACTGAGCCGCCCGAGACTGAAGAGGTTGAATAGCACGTTGCAACTGCTGTTGTTGAACTTGCTGCTGAGTTTTTTGCTGCTGCTGAGGCTGTTTTTGCTCTTCGAGTGAAAAAGTCATGTGATCCTCTATGATTTATTTGGATGAGCGTCAAACTCATCGGATTTTACGAGCTTAAAATGTAGGCCGTGGGAAAAGTTATAACTGGAATTATCGTACCAATAATTTATCATATATCTCTTGGAAAAGAGTGTAAAGTTGGTTAGAAAAAAGTTAGAAACCCAAGCCTGAGGATTGGTTTAGGAGCAATGAGTCTGAACAGACATCCGCTAAGATGGTCTCAGACTCCTTCTTATTCAGATTATACCAGATCGAGTTTGGCAAAACAACTCAAACCATTTAGGGTAAATGTCTTAAGCTGCTACAATACCGTGGTTAAGTTAGGAGTTTGTAAAAAAGGATAGATGATGAACAGTCGCATAAGACGGCCCTATGAAAGAAAAACGATAAGCCGGAGCGGAGCCCTAGTTTTCGGTCTTGGCTTAGGGGCCTTATTTGCTACATTGGCGATAGCTCTAGCCCTGACCATGCCGCTGTTGAGCACTCGCTTAGAAAACGCTCCTTTGTATGCCCGGACCTACTATCGCAAAATGTTCCCGCCGCCCCCATATCTGCCCACACCGGCCCCAACCGTTTCTTTCGACCCAGCCTCAACCCAAAACGAGCCGGCCGCTGCCGAAGAGATAGCACCGTCCACCCCCCCCGAAGAAGCTCCATTTGCGACCCCCAATGTTGTTTTGGCGTCAGTTAATGTGGCCGAGCAGGGTCTGGAGCCCTCGGCTGGGGATCAAACCGATAGGGTTGAACTTGTTTCACCCGCCACACAAGTAGCATTAAATCCTACCGGCCAGGCTCGCCAATTGACTGGCCTTAACCATCAATGGCAAACCTGGAATAACTGCGGCCCTGCTACCATCACCACTTATATGAGTTATTTTGGCCGAACTGAAACGCAAGTCGATGCCGCGCTGTTTTTAAAGCCCAATAAAGATGATAAAAATGTTAGCCCTTACCAACTGGCGGCTTATGCGCAAAGTGTTGGTATGGAAGCGATTGTCCGCCAAGGGGGCAGTCTGGATCAACTTAAACAATTTGTTAGCAATGACTTACCTGTTCTGGTTGAAACTTGGCTCATTCACGATGGCGACGGTCTGGGCCACTACCGGCTTATTACCGGTTATAACGATGAACCCGGCCGGTTTATTACGTCCGATTCACTCAGTGGTCCGCAGTATCCGGCCGATTATGCTCAATTTGACTCGGACTGGCGCGTTTTCAATCGTCTCTATGTTGTTGTTTTTCCACCGGAACAAGCCGACCTGGTCGCCAGTATTATTGGTCCGGACTTACAAGATCAGGTGATGTACGAAAACTTGGTGGCCGCGGCTAAGGCCGAAATCGAAGCCAATCCCACCGACCAAATTGCCTATTTTAACAAAGGTGAGGCGTTGACGCGGTTGGAACGCTATGAAGAAGCGGCGGCAGCGTTCGATGAGGCTCGAAAGATCGGGCTTCATTGGCGACGACTTTGGTATCAATTTACACCCTTTGAGGCGTATTATGCGGTGGGGCGCTATCAGGATGTGCTTGATCTAGCCGAGGCAACGATCGCCAATTCAGGCGGCTTGGAAGAGGCTTATTATTATAAAGGCTTAGCCCTGCATACCTTGGGTCGGCCGGGCGCGGAAGAAGCCCTACAAGCCGCGCTCGATTACAATCCCAACTTCTCGGCTGCCCAAACGGCGATGGAAACGTTACATGGATCGGTTGCCGGACCCTAACTCCTCTGAAAATACAGAGCTGGAGCGTCAAAGTTTACTTTGACCCCAACGTGGATGACAAAGCTTGCTTTGTCGCTCCAATAAATTTTCATTCTCGCTGTCGTCTCAACCGAGACTGTTGGACTCCCTCGAAAATAGGTTTTGTAGAACAAATCAGCGATTTGTTCGGGCGGAGACAAGTCAGCGACTTATCCTACTTCCTTGACATTACGGGGAAGTGGGATAATCGTCAGAGGCAGATTTACTTGGGTTTTTGCTCGGCGCGACTCAGCCACCACAACAGGCTCAGGGTGAGAATTCCCAGCACGGCCAGGGCGATCAGCTTAAAAAATCTGTCGGCAATGAGCAGAGCCATCAGGCCAAAGGCCGCGCAAAACGTGTAGTATAACCCCACAATTTGTCGCTGGCCCAACCCTAGCGTAAACAGACGATAGTGCAGATGATCTCGCCCGGACTGAGCCGGATTGCCTCGCTGCCGCCAGCGTTGAATGATCAACCAGGCGACATCCACAATAGGGATGCCTAACACCAGCAGCGCTGTAGCCACTTTAGCCGGAGCCAAAATTGAAAGCGACGCCACGGCATAGCCCAATAACATACTCCCGCCGCCCATGAAAACTCGGGCCGGGTGAAAATTGAAAGGCAAAAACCCCAAACAGGCCGCTGCTAAAGCCAGGGGGAATAGGGCCACGGTGAACTGCCCCAACCGGTAAGCGTGGATAGCAAATAGAATACTGGCGATGGCGACTACGCCGGCAGCTAGACCATCTAAGCCATCCAGCCAGTTTACCGTGTTGATCATGCCCATTATCCAAAAAATCGTCAGAGGATACGTAATCCAAATCGGAAAAATGATCAAGCGATCTAAAACCGGCAGCGTCAGTCGCTCCACGATGATGTCAAAAAAAATAGCCACCAGGGCTATCAAAAATTGAGCCAAAAATTGGGTTCCCGGCGAAACATCATAAAAATCATCCCACAAACCGAACGCAAAAATGATGATACTGCCCAATAAAACGCCGGTTAACAATTTGCGATCTTCAGCCCCCATCGGCAGCCACCAACCGGCGGCGCTCATCCCAAAAATAAGCAGGCCGGTACCCACAAAACTGACAAATAGCGCTATCCCGCCCAGCCGGGAAATATCGCCATGATGATGTCGCCGGCCGGCCGGCTGATCGACGATTCCCCAGTGGCGTCCTAACTTGATAGTTAGCGGCGTCACCAGTAAACTTAAAGTTAATGCGAACACGAAAGTGATGATGTACATTGCCAAGTAAGATAAAATTATTAAATTAAATGAGCAAATTTGCTTCTATCTTCACCAAAAAATCCAAGAGGTATCATGAAAACAATTCTACTTTTACGTCATGCCAAATCAGATTGGGGCAGCCCCAACCTGGCCGACTTTGATCGCCCTCTGGCTAAACGCGGTCTCGACGATGCGCCCCGTATGGGCGATATCCTGATTAATTTCGATCTGGCGCCGGACAAAATTCTATCTTCGCCGGCCAAACGCGCTCAACAAACTGCCGAATTAGTGGCCCAGGCTTGCGGTTACAAAAAAGCCATCGAGTGGCAGGACTCGTTCTACGGCGGCGATAGCGAAGACCTGATTGGAGCCATTCGCCGCTTGCCCGAAACCGTCGAGCGGGTTTTGTTAGTGGGTCACAATCCTATTATGGAAAATACCGCCGCTGCCTTACTCTTAGGCCAAGAGCCGGATTTTGATGACAACTTGGCCATCAAAATACCCACAGCCGGGTTGATTTGCCTCGAAGCGTCTATACCTGAATGGTCAGCCCTTGAAGGCGGCGACACTATCTTGCGCTGGTTTCTTATTCCCCGTCTGGTCAAGGCAATGGAATAACCATTGGCTCTTGGTACGACGCACCTACCCGCTATTTAAACCGGACACGGTTATCCATAACCCGGACGAGCCGGAACCAAAAAGGTTTTTAGACAGAACCTTCGGCAAGATTTACAAGATGTTTAAACATTATTTTAATCCGGTTAATCTTGTCAATCTTGTCTAATTTTCTGGCCCAAAATACAAGAAACTGGTTGCGAAGATACTATCCTACAGAAAGACTAAACATAAAACCCCATGAACACAGAATGGAATTCGACCACTAAACATATTGTCGGTGTAGGCTTGTTTATCTTTGGGGTATACCTGCTCTACCTGAGCCGATCGGTCCTAACTCTGGTTATCATTGCCGCCTTGATTGCCTTCCTCTTAATGCCCGCCGTGGATTTATTGCATCACCGGTATAAAATACCCCGAATTGTGGCCGTATTACTAACCTACATTATTACCTCAATCATCGTGGCGCTGGCCCCCCTAATCTTATTTCCTCAAATTATTAGAGGATTCAATTTCCTGGCTCGGGTGGATTACACCGTTGTCTTTGATAACAGCCTGCAATGGTTCAATGACACCTTAATTAGCCTGAAGGGTGTCGATTTCCATTTAGGTGAGATCACGGTTAATTTTGATCGAATCGTCGATCCGCTGCTGGACTATCTGCAAGATGCCGAACGAACCGTTGACTTCTCGATGCCGTCTGCCCAAACCATTATCAATTCGCTCAACTCAGCCGTGACGCTCACCTATGGCGTCGCCGCTAATTTGGTCGGGACCGTTTTCTCCGCCTTTCTGGCTTTTATTGTGGTCATCATTTCGGCGATCTATTTTAGTTTGGATGCTCACCGCTTTAAGGGCCAATTCCTGGGTATCATTCCCGAAAAATATCGATTTGAAGCCGCTATTCTGCTAGATCGATTAAAAAAAATCTGGCAGTCTTACTTTAGAGGCCGCCTTATCCTGATGATCATTGTCGGTGTAGGTACATGGGCCGGCACTGCTTTGTTAGGAGTGCCGGGTGCGTTTGCGTTGGGGGTTATTGCCGGGGCGCTGGAGCTGATCCCCAACCTTGGCCCCTTCATTGGCACCATTCCCGGCGTGTTGGTGGCGTTGATTCAGGGATCAACCACCCTTGACGTCAACAATGTTGTCTTTGCCCTCATCGTCACCGCCTTTTATTTTAGCTTACAGCAGTTTGAAAATGCCGTAATCATCCCTCGGGTCATCGGCGACGCAGTAGACCTGCACCCCATCGTCATCCTGGTCGGCGTCATCGTGGGTGCTAACGTCGCTGGCGTGATCGGTGCGCTGGTGGCGGCCCCGGTCATTGCCTCTGGTCGGGAAATTATCCGTTATCTGTATTACAAAGTCCTAGGGGAAGATCCTTTCCCGCCTCAGTTGCAAGAGGCCGAAGCTGACGAGCAAAGCTTATACAAACGGACCCGGCTGGCTGTTGTGAAACTGCAAAGTTTGTTGACCCAACCTCCGCCGCCGTCCGACCCGGCCGATCAACCCTCTCCCCCCTCTTCATCTGAAGATGGATGATGAAAAGAAATACCCAGGCAGGCTAACCCAAACCCGGTCACTTTACCAGTTGACAGCGATATTTTAAGGTGATATACTAATCTTAATTTTGGGAGCGCTCCCAAAATTAAGATTTATTTGACCGATGTCAAGAAATGAACAAACTAACGTTAGAAAAAATTGCCCAACTGGCCGGGGTGTCCCGCTCAACGGTCTCCCGTGTGGTTAATGGCCACCCTAGTGTCAAACCGGAAGTCCGGCGGCGCGTGCAGCAGGTGATCGATGAAACCGGCTATCATCCCGATCCGGCGGCTCGCTCTTTGGCCGGCCAGCGGTCGGGCATTATTGGCTTGGTTATCCCCCGCGCCTTTCAGTTTCTCTTTACTGATCCGTATTACCCGCGTTTGATGCAGGGCATCGCTCAAGCGTGCAATACCCATAATTATATTTTGTCGCTCTTTTTATTTCATACGGAAGAAGAAGAGAAAAAACTCACGCCTAAACTCCTCCGGCAGCAATTTGTCGATGGTGTAATTTTGAGCGCACTCCCCACCGACGACCCTTTGATTCCGCAGCTCATTCAAAACGAGGTGCCAACCGTCATGATTGGACGTCCGGCCGAGGCGCTGCCGGTGAGCTATATTGATGTCAGCAACATCGATGGCGCATTTGAAGCGGTTAGCTATCTACTGGGGTTAGGCGCCAATCGCGTTGCGGCTGTAAACGGTCCTCAAAACACTATGGTCGGTCTCGATCGCTTCCAGGGCTACTTGAATGCCCTGGCCAGCCGGCAGATTCCGGTTGATGAGTCGCTAATGGTTGAGAGCGATTTTAGTGAGGCGGGGGGGTACCGGGCGATGCAGCAGATTCTTCCCCACCAGCCTAATGCGGTCTTTGTTGCGTCAGACACGATGGCGCTGGGGGCGCTTCGCGCGTTACGTGAGGCTGGACTGTCCGTACCGGACGATATCGCCATTGTTGGTTTTGACGATTTACCCTTGGCCGCTACAGCTGATCCCCCCCTAACCACCGTCCGCCAGCCGATTCGACGGTTGGGTGTTCAGGCCGTTGAGATGCTCATCGACCTTATCCAAAATGGTCTTACCCCCCCCCGTCACTTTACGGCTCCGACGGAACTGGTTATTCGTCAATCGTGCGGCGCTAAAACAAAATAATGATGAACTAAAATACAACCAACGGAGGCATATTATGACACAAAATAGTTATCAACCATCTGTCACCTTTCCTCAAAACTTTATCTGGGGGGTGGCGACCTCCTCTTACCAAATTGAAGGGGCCTGGCAGGAGGGCGGCAAAGGCGAGTCGATTTGGGACCGCTTTACCCATACGCCTGGTACGATCGAAGACAACACCACCGGCGATATGGCCTGCGATCACTACCACCGCTGGGCTGATGATATTGCCTTGATGAAATCGCTCAATATCAAGAGCTATCGCTTTTCAATTGCCTGGCCGCGGATTCTACCGCAAGGCCGGGGTCAGTTAAACCAGGCTGGAATGGATTTTTACAATCGCTTGATCGATGGCCTGCTGGCAGCGGGGATTACGCCTTTTGTTACGCTCTATCACTGGGATTTACCTCAGGCGCTTCAGGATAAAGGCGGCTGGCCGAGTCGATCGACCGCCGAAGCGTTCGTTGAGTACGCCGATCTGGTCACCCGCCATTTGGGCGACCGGGTTAAAAATTGGATCACCCACAACGAACCCTGGGTTATCTCCTTCCTGGGCCACCAATTTGGCGAGCACGCTCCCGGCATCAAAGATTGGAACGCCGCGCTGAAAACTTCGCACCACCTGCTGCTGTCGCACGGCTGGGCCGTACCGCTCATTCGGGTCAACAGCCCTGGTGCGGAAGTGGGTATTACCCTAAACTTCACCCCGACCGAACCGGCCACTACTGATCCGGACGATTTCGGTATCTACCGTCACTTTGACGGCTACTTCCACCGCTGGTTTCTCGATCCTCTGTATGGGCGGCGCTACCCATCCGACATGATCTCCGATTATATCGACCGGGGTTACATCAACGATTTGTCTTTTACCCTGCCCGGCGATATGCAGACCATTTCTGTCCCCACCGACTTTTTAGGGGTCAACTACTACACCCGCGCCATCGTCAGCGCCGCCAGCAACCCCGATAAAGTTAATGAAGTCATCTACCCCGGCTCAGACAACGAGCACACCGAGATGGGCTGGGAGGTTTACCCGGAAGGCTTATATAATCTGCTCAATCGCCTCCATTTTGAATATCGCCCGCCCAAAATCTATGTCACTGAAAACGGCGCCAGCTACAGCGATGGCCCGAACGGCACCGGCCGGATTAATGACATCCGCCGCCTAAACTATTTCAACAGCCACCTAAGGGCCGCCCACCGCGCCATCCAGAACGGTGTGCCGCTGGCCGGTTATTTTGCCTGGTCCTTGATGGATAACTTTGAATGGGCTAAAGGCTACCTACAGCGCTTTGGCCTGGTCTGGGTTGATTACGACACGCTGGAACGCACGCCCAAAGACAGCGCGTTGTGGTTTAGAGATGTCATTGAAAGAAATGGAATTGAAGGGTAGGTGGACAGGTGGTTGGTGGGTTGGATAGTTTGATAGTTACTAGAGTTGGAACCCACCCACCAACCATCCACCCAACAAACCAACCACCTATCCATCCAACCCAATCGAAAAAGTCGTTCCCTCGCCAACCTGACTGGCGGCGGTGATCGTCCCGCCGTGGGCCTCGACAATCGATTTGGCGATGGCCAAGCCGAGACCCGACTCGCCGCTGTCCTGCTGGCGCGCCTCGTCGGCCCGGTAAAAGCGGTCGAAAATATGGGGCAGTTGATCCGGCGCAATGCCACTGCCGCTGTCTTGCACGTTGAGCAGAACCGTCCCATTGTGGGTCTCCACCGTTAGGGTGATTTGCCCTCCGGCCGGCGTATACCGTAAGGCGTTGCTCACCAAATTCCCCAGAACGCGGCTCATCCGCTCCGGGTCAACCGTAATGAGCGGTAACGCCGGACCATCGATTACCTCCAACCTCACCTGCTTTTGTTCGGCCTGATGTTGAAAGACGGCGGCGGTATCGACCAGCAGCGTGCGCGGCTCGATAGGGACGCGATTCAGCGGCAAGGCGTTGGCATCGGCCAGCGACAGCGTGCGCAAATCTTCGACCAACTGCTGCAAGTAACCCATCTCACGGTGCATCGTTTCAAAAATAGCCGGCCTGGGCGACAACACCCCGTCGCGCAGCCCCTCCGTGTAACCGGCGAGCACCGCCAGCGGGCTGCGCAGGTCGTGGGCGATGTCGGCGGTCATCTGCTGCCGCAGCCGGTTGCTCTCCGACAAATCGGCGCTCATCTGATTAAAGGCCGCCGCTAACCGGCCCAACTCGTCCTTTGAACGAACCGGCACTCGCTGGTCGAGCTTGCCCCTATTCATGGCCTGCGTGGCCTCGGTCAACTCGTGCAGAGGTCGAGTCAGGGTGCGGGCCAGAATAATCGCCAGTAGCAGGGCCAGAGCCATCGCGCTCAAGGCGGCAATGAGGATGGCGTTGTTGATCCGAGCCACATACAACGCTTCCGCCGGATTGCGCGGCGCAACCGACGGATCAAGGATAGTGCCAACGCGCTGGCCGGCCACCTCAACCGCTGTCCCTCGCGACAGCTCGCTGTCGGGAACCCGGTCGCCGCGTTGATGCTCCGGATTAGGCACAACCACCTGCCCATTCGTATCGACCAAAGCAAAAGCGATGGGATCATTCGGGCGTGGCGGCGGCGGTGGATTGCCGCCCGGTTGTGGCGGCGGCCCTAGCCGTATCTGGTCGGCCACCCCGGCCCACGAGCCGGCCATTAAGAAGTAATCGGTGACTCGCGCCAAAAAGGCGTCGCGATCCTGCTCCAGCCGAAAGCGATCAAACTCCGTACTGGTCGTCCGCCCGGCCAAAAAAGCCACCAGCACCGTTCCCGCCAGGCTCACCGCCAGAAACGCAAATATTAATTTTAGCGTCAGAGAATACCGCATCGGTCAATCTCTCTTGAGATAGAGAATTGGAGATGAGGAGATAGGGAGATAAGAAGATTGGGAGATTAAATTCATCCAATCTCTGATCTCTAATCTCCTATTTCTTTTCTCCATTCTTCATTCTCCATTCTTCATTCTGACTTGTTCGGCGCTGAATCGATAGCCCACGCCAAACACGGTTTCGACATAGCGGGGCTGGCTCGGCTCCGGCTCGATCTTAGTGCGCAGGTTGCGAATGTGAACGTCGATGGTGCGCTCGACGCCGTCAAAGCTGGCGCCTTGCAGCCGGTCCAGCAGTTCACCCCGAGAAAAGGCGCGGCCCGGCCAGGCCATCAACGTCGCCAGCAGATCGAACTCAGAGGGCGTCAGGTCAACCGGCTTCCCTTCGAGCCGCACCAGGCGGCTGGCCTTATCGAGGCTGAGGCCGTGGGCTTCCAGCACTTCTGACGGCTGCGCCTGCTTTTCCGCCCGGCGCAGCACCGCCCGTATCCGAGCCACCAACTCGCGCATGCTAAACGGCTTGGTGATGTAGTCGTCGGCGCCCAGCTCCAGCCCCAACACCTTATCCGACTCTTCAAGTTTGGCGGTTAGCAAGATAATGGGCGTGTCGCGCTCTTGCTTGTGCTTTTGCATAAATTCATAGCCGCCCATCTCCGGCATCATAATATCGAGCAGGATCAAATCGGGTTTTTCCTGGCGGGCGACAAAAAGCGCCGTGCGCCCGTTATCGGCGATGACCACCTGGTAGCCCTCGGCCGTCAGGTATTCCTGAACCATCGTCCGCAAGCTGGCTTTGTCATCAACTACAAGAATTGTTTTCGGCATAGGTCTGTTCCTGGTAGGATTGTTGTAAACTCCGTTCGCAATTAATCATTAATTATTCACAATTCACAATTTTTTCCAAACCGCCTCTTGCAGAAGGCGGCCCGGCGTAAATACAAAGCGCTAATCTCTACCGCCTAATTCCCACCCCGTCCCGGCGGCGGACCGAGCGCGGCCCGCAGATCGACCTCGCTGACGCCGAGTTGGGCCGCAGCGGCAACGAGATCGGGCGGCGGTGGACCGAGTGCGGCGCGTAGGTCGGCCTCGCTCACACCGAGTTGAGCCGCAGCGGCGGTCAAGTTCGGCCCTTGCCCCGGTTGGCCGGGCGGTGGACCAGGTTGCTGGTCTGAACCGTTGGCGGGCGGACCCGCTCCGGGTTGACCCCTACCGGCTGGTTGATTACCATTCGCGGGCGCGTCGCGACCCGGGCCGTTGCCGCCCGGACCCGGAGCAACGGTCGCCTGGCCGCGATAGCAGCCTAAAAAGTAGGGAAAAGTGCCGGTGGCGTAGTAGCGATAGCTGCCGTCGGAACCGATCATCCCATTGCATTGATCCAGGTCGCCGGAGCCGGCCACATATTCGTGCGCTTCCCAGGCGTTTCTCACATCGCTGGTGCGCTGCCAACTGCTCTGGACTTCTTTCGTCTGGCTGCAAACAGTATCGACACAAATATAGGGCGCTAAGATCGGATAGCCATCAAAGGCGTAAGCAATGACCAACGAGACATTGCCTGCCATATCCTCAAAAAGACAATCGGGCCGGGCATGGAAATGGTATTCGCCGCGCGGGCCGGTGTGGCCATTGCAGTAATCGAGAATCTGGTCGAGGTAAGGATCGCCGTAATCCTGATTGGGGGCTTCATTGGGGCCGTAGATAGGCAGCCCGTTGACCGCCACAGCCACAGGCCCCAGCAGCGGAATATCAGTCGGGGCATCGGCCATCGCAGGGTGCAGCGGAAACTGCCAGCGATACGATAGATTTTGCAGCGCGTTGGGTGTGATCTGCACGAATTCAAAATTGGGGATGCCGTTCGACTCGACGATGACGGTGTCCGATGTACAGGTGACGTTAAGCTGCGGCTGGATGGCGCCTTGAGTGTAGGTCGAAACATCCAAGAAATGATCTGTCGGACAGTCAGCCTCCGTGGCTGCCATCGTTTCCGCCGAGACCAAGGTGAGTTGTGGGGTAGGTTGGGTATCCGTTTCCGCCGCTCCTTGTGGTGGTTCGACGTTGGCCGGTCGATTAATCGGCGCGGGTTGAGTCTTTGTTTCCACTGCTGCCGGTTGTGGCTCGACATTGGCCGGCTGATTGGTCTGCGTGGCCGCCTCCTGCGCAGCCACCGGCGGCAGGCGCGATAGCGTGATCGATTTGCTGCAACCGGAAACGATGAGAACGATGAGTACAGATATTAGGAAAATTTTGGGGCGGGTCATCACGGCGTCTTGTCCTTTCGAGGTATTTATTGCGGGGATTAGGAGATCAGGAGATTTTACCTAAAAAATTATCCCTAAATCCCCAAATCCCGGCGGTAAAATGGTAGGTTTCCAGACTGCTGAATAATTACCTTTTGGGTAAATGGATGGTTACAAAGTTCTGGCTTGGATAATCACGTCGGTATTTTGGGTCAGCGACCGCAGCACCGTTTTGGCTTGCTCGATGTCAGACATAGTTTCAAAATCGACTCCATCGAAGAGCGCCCCCAAATCACGTCGAACGGTGATCTGCAAGGCCACGTTATCGCGTTGCAGTGTGTCGAGCGGCTCTGAAGATGGCGTCATCAGTTCCGCCGCCTCGCCCCAGGCCAGATGGGTTTGGATCGTGAACGGCACCGAGGTTGACGTACCGGGCGCAAGATAGTCGCCTTTGAGCCAAAGCGTTACCCCGATCATCTCGACCTCGTGCGGCAACTGCCGGGCGGTCTCGACGCCGGGGGCGACCAGATAGTGCAGTTGACAGTAGTTGGGAGCCGTCACCAACACCGTTTCGACTGTTTGGGCCACCGGCTCGGTCAGCGACTCGACCCAGGGCGCGGTGATGCGTGAGGTGTCGTGAGCGCCGCCGTGACCGGCGTAGGCCGGTTGGGCCGTCAAGGTCTGGCGCAGCCGATCGGTGATGCTTTCGCCGGTCGCGTCGCTGCCGGCGCATTCGATCAACTCCAGGCTGCGGTTGACCAGATAACCGCGCTGCACGTGAATTTGATATCCCCGGTCGTTGGTGACAAACCAGCCGTCGCTGGTTAACAGCGCATCGCCCCAATCCCAGTCGAGTTCGTAAGTGATGGTGCTAAAGTTGGCTGGAGTCGCTGCGTCGAGTTCGGTTGGCGATGGAGGGATGAGAGAGACTATCATTGTTAGAAGAGTTATGCTGCTTAGGAGGAGGGCCAGTTTGGCGAGTTTCTTCAGGATCATCAGGTATCACTTTCAGGTGGGAGACTGGAGATTAGGAGAACTAGCTCCTAATCTCCTAATCTCCATTTTAAGGGGCGGGCGCTTTATTTACAACGTCTGTTGACCGTTTGGGTTTATGGGTTGCGGTTAGGGCGCGGGCCGGACGGCGGGCCTTGGCCGTCGTCATGGGGCGGCGGGCCTTGACCGTCATCCTGAGGCGGCGGGCCGTCTTGCGGGCCGGGGGCCATGAGCACCAGGTCGGCATCAAGCTCGTCATCGTCCAGGTCGCCATAGGCATCGATGAACGTCCCTTCGGTTACGTCGTCCAGGCTGAGGGTTTCATCGCGGCTGCGGAAGACCGTGTCATCGCTAACGTTGATAGTGATGGTACCGTCGCGGTTTTCAACGGTGATCGTATCGTTATCAACAGCCGTAACGCGGCCGCTGACCCGGTCGCCATCAGGCATCAGGGCGATATGGTCGGCGTCGATCGCATTGTCATCGTTGCGGGGGCCATGAGCTTGAATGTGATCGCCCACGTCGATATCATCTAACGAGCCTTCCTCGCCGCTTTCGACGATGTAGATGACGGTGTCATCCGACACATTAACGGTGATCGACTCGCCGTCACGATTTTCAATCGTCAGGCTGTCATCACCTACCTCGGTAACTTCGCCGCCGCCCATCATGCCCCCATGAGGACCGCCGCCACCGGGGCCGCGGCCGGGGCCTTCGCCATTACCGGGAGCAGCGTAGGCAAAGGCCGCGCCACTCACAAATATCAAAGCCAATACCAAAGCCATAATCCATTTATTCAAACGTATCATTTTTCGGTTTTACCTCCAAGAACTAAGTGATTGGGTTTGTTTGAACTTAGTCAGGAGTCTATCGAAAAAATGTTCAGAAGTTGTTCAGATGTCTTTTGGATTTGGTTTAGACGTTGATTTCGTGTGAGGGGAGCGATTCACCCATAGACTTACACAGATGATCACAGCTAGAATCAATGTATGATATAAATCTGTGACCATCTGTGATATCCGTAGACTTTTGAATGTCCTTGAAGCGAACTTTAATGAGGTTAGCCTTCACGACCGTCGGACATGACCGCGTTAATGGGTTTGGTACTTTTACGGACGATCAACTCAGACGGCAGCAAAATCTGCCCGTTCTCCACCGATTTCTTATCGATCTGGTCGATCAACATTTTAGCAGCTTGATAGCCCATCGTGAACGCCGGAAAATCAATCACCGTCAACGGCGGTGTAATCAATTCGGCCACATTGGCGGTGGCAAACCCCACCACCGAAAAATCATCGGGCACAGTTCGCCCAGCTTGGCGCAAGGCGCGGATCACGCCCACGGTCGGCGAGCCTTGCATGGCTACCAGCGCCGTCAAATCGGGTTGTTCATCCAAAATGTTCAGCGTGGCGTCAAACATATCCTCCACGGCGATATTCACCTCCCACATCCGCACCTCCAAACCGTGCTTCTGTCGCGCTCGCTCATAGCCGGCCAATGAACGGACCGCCGGCCCATATTGTTGTTCGCGCATATGGGCCGGCAGGGCCAAAAAACCGATCTGCCGGTGACCAAGTTCGACCAGGTGATCAAAGGCGGTCACAATCGCCGCGTCAAAATCCAGATCGACAAAATTTAAGCCCTCGTTATCGGCGCAGCGGCCGATCATCACGAACGGGAAATCATTGTCGCGCAGCAACTTAACGCGCCAATCGTCCAGGTGAATCTCCATCAAAATAATGCCATCGACTTGAGCGCTGCGATACAGATTTAATAGACTGCTCTCGGTGATGGGGGCGGTAATAAAGTTGAAGAAGAAGTTCTCCTCGCCGGCCGCCGCGGCCCCGCCCACAATAAAATCCTGTTCCAACGGACTAACCGCTCGCTCCAAAGGAAAGAGCAGGGCAATCGTCCGGCTTTTGCGACTGGCCAACCGCTGAGCCTGAGCGTGCGGAATAAAGCCCAACTCGTCGATCACTTTTTGCACCCGCTGGCGCGTCCGTTCAGCGACATCCGGCTTGTTGTTGAGAATACGAGAGACGGTGGTGATCGAGACGCCGGCGGCTTCGGCGACATCAAAAATGGTAACTTCGCTGTTTTCAGACATGGATAAAAACTCCTTATTGACAAGGCAAAATAAACGTGATATGATATTGAAAGCGCTTTCGGTAGCGCTTTCGGTAGCGCTTTCATAATCATTATATACTAAAATGAATGATTTTTCAACTACCTGTAAAGGAGAAAAGAATAAGCTTATGATAAATCGTTGCTTACCTAAGCTGCCCTCAACGTAATAAGGTGTTGACTGAAGTATGTCGTTGATTAAATAAACCTCCGCAAATTTTTGTTAATTAGCTCAATTTTGTTCAAAGGAGAATTTACAATGTCGAAAAAATTCTTAAATGCGATAACCACTATAACTGTTATTTTTATCCTCATTGGATTGGCGGCTTGCCAGAGCGCCACCGCAGAACCCGCCGCGCAGACATCAGCCGAGCAGCCGCAAGAAGAGCGCGTCTTCAAAATTTGGCATTATGAAACCGGCAACGCCATTGGCGATTCCTGGGCCAGCGCGCTCGAAGAATTCAAGGCGAAGCATCCCGACGTGACGGTTGAGTTTGAAGAAAAATCGTTCCAACAAATTCAGGAAACAGCCCGCATGGTGCTGAACTCCAACAACGTCCCCGACGTGATGGAAATTAACAAAGGCAACGCCACCGCTGGCCTGTATGCTAAAGAAGGGCTGCTAACCGACCTGACCGACGTTGCCGCCGAGCGCGGCTGGGACAAAATCTTGAACAGCAGCCTCCAAACCACCTCCCGCTACGATGAAAACGGCATTATGGGCTCCGGCCCGCTCTATGGCGCCACCACCTACGGCGAGTTCGTCATGGTCTATTACAACAAAGATATGTTCAAGGAATATGGCGTCGAGGTCCCCACCACCCTTGAGGAATTTGAGGCGGTAGCCGACACCTTCGTCGAGGCCGGCATCGTGCCTCTGGCCTTGGGCGGCGGCGACCGCTGGCCGGCGACCCACAACTGGCAGGAGTTGGTGCTGTACAAGGCCGACCGCGATCTGATCAACAACTTCCAGCTCCTCCAAGGCGATGTCGATTTCCACGGTCCGGCCTTCACCTTTGGCTCCGAGAAGCTGGTCGAACACGTCCAAAAAGGCTACTATCGCGCCGACGCCACCGGCATTACCAACGAGGATGCCAACGCCGCCTTTGTCCAAGGCCAACACCCGATGGTGCTGACCGGCAGTTGGCAGTACGGCGCCTTCCTGGATCAGATTACCGACTTCGAATGGGGCATCTTCATTATGCCCGGCAAAACCTTGAACACCGGTTCCGGCGGTAACCTCCTGGTTGTGCCACAGAATGCGGCTAACAAAGACCTGGCTTACGACTTTATCGACCTGGCTCTGGGCGAGAACGCCCAAACGGTGATGGCCAACGCCGGCGGCGTGCCGGTCAACGCCGATCTCTCTAAAATAGAAAATAAAGACGTGCTGGCCCTCAACGAAGCCTTCAACACCATCCTCGCCAACGACGGTCTGGCCTTTTATCCTGACTGGCCCGTCCCCGGCTATATGGACACCTTAGGCGGCGGCTTGCAGCAGCTAATCGGCGGCGCCATGACCCCCGCAGAATTTCTCGACTCGATTGCCGCGCCCTACAACGATTACAAAACCTCGGCATTGCCATAACCGGTTTATTAGTAGACCGCCGCATCCTTCGATACGGCTTCGCCCACTCAGGATACGGTGGTCTACCGGCGAACGAAAGTACATCGGAGCGACAAAGCTTGCTTTGTCATACTGACATCGGAGCGACAAAGCTTGCTTTGTCAACTCGATCAAAGCAAGCTTTGATGCTCCCCATTTTATCTTGATAGGAGTGCAGCGTGGTCAACAAACTATCTTCTCCATTCAAAGGGTACACGGTCTTCCTAGTACCCGGCATCTTGATGTTTCTCATCTTTATCGTGCTTCCATTCCTGGCCAATGTCGGCATCAGTTTCACCCGCTGGTCAGGCGTGGGCGCGCCGGCCTGGGTCGCGCTGGCCAACTATGAGCGAGCGCTCGGCGACGCGACCTTTTGGGCCTCTTTCAAAAACAACCTGTACCTGATTGTGGCGATGACCATCCTCCCTACCCTGATCGGGTTGTTTCTGGCGGCGTTCCTGTTTGACTACATCGCCGTCAAATTCGGCAACCGGGTCGCCAGCTTCTTCCGGGCCGGCTTCTATTTCCCGCAGATCATTCCCGTGGTCATCGCCGCCATCGTCTGGCGCTGGATTCTTCAGCCGGATTGGGGGGCGTTGAATTGGCTGCTGGACGCGGTGGGGCTGTCCGCGCTCACCCATAACTGGCTCGGCGATGCCTCCACGGCGATGTTTGCAGTCATGGGCGTGATGGTCTGGTTTCAGATCGGCTACCCGCTGGTTATTTTTATGGCCGGCCTCCAGCGCATCGATCCCGAACTGTACGAAGCCGCCTCGCTCGATGGCGCGACCTGGTTCGGCCGTTTCTACCACATCACCATCCCGCTCCTGC
Organism: Anaerolineales bacterium; assembly: GCA_020634935.1. GTDB lineage: Bacteria > Chloroflexota > Anaerolineae > 4572-78 > J111 > JAGRBY01. The sequence goes on along the minus strand of JACKAT010000014.1, from coordinate 63,244 downwards.
GCCCGGAAATCTACGTGGTCGTCCTAACGACGATGATCCACGCCCTGAAAACATTCGGCCCCATTTACGCCATGACCCGAGGCGGGCCGGGCAACGCCACCATGGTCGCCTCGTACTTTTCCTACAAAAATTTCTTTGAAATCTCCAACGTCGGCTATGGCGCGACGATGGCGACGGTGCTCACCGGCCTCATCATCGTCATCACCATCATTTACATCAATATCCAGCGCCGTATGGAACAGCAGGGGAGTATGATCTAATGGCTAATCAATCGCTAACCGTCAATAACAATGTCTATAGCGCGACCAAGAAAACGCCGCTGGTCAACCGCCTCACCGGCTCGCTCTCGCTGATCGCCTTAGCCGTCTTGTTGGTCATCATGCTCTTTCCGTTTGCCATCATCACCCTCAACTCCTTCAAGACCGAAACCGAGTACTACGCCAACGGCCCGATGAGCCTGCCCCAGTCGCTCGAAACCACCACCCTGACCGAAACGTGGGAGCGGTTGGAATTCACCACCAAACTCTGGAACAGCATCGTCATCAGCGTCAGCGTCTCCCTCCTGGCGATCGCGCTGTCGTTGTTCAACGCCTTTGCTCTGGGCATCGGCAAGGTCAAAGGGCGCGGCTTCTTCCTGGTCTTCTTTCTGTTAGCCATCACCCTGCCCAACGAGGTGTTGGCCTACCCGCTCTACTATTTATTCCGACAAATCGGGCTGTACGACACCCGCTTATCGGTCATCCTGACCCTGGCGACGCTGCACACCGCCTTTGGCACCTACCTGCTGACCTCCGTCTTCAGCACGACCTTCCCCAAAGAGTTGATCGAAGCCGCGATGATCGACGGCTGTAACAAGATGCAGCTTCTGTTCAAGGTGGTCGTACCGGTCAGTATGTCGACGCTCGCCGTCCTGTTCGTCTTCTTCTTCATCTGGACTTGGAACGACTTCTTCCTGCCCTTGATCTTTCTGATTTCAAACTCGAACCAAACCGTGCCGCTGGCGCTGGCCCTGCTGCAAGGCCAGCACGGCATGGTCATCACCACCCAAAGCGCCGCCGCCTTCCTGGGCGTCCTGCCGGGCATCATCTTCTTCATCCTCTTCCAGCGAACTCTGGCCCGTGGCGTCACCGCCGGCAGCGTCAAGTAATGGAACAACGACCAGACCTTATAGGTTTCGTGTGAGGCGCATTCCATTTGGAAATGTACGTTGGAAACCTATAAGGTCTTATAAGCACCACTAAGGATACAACAATGAAATTCACTGATGGTTACTGGAACATGCGCGCCGGACTGAAGGCGCACTTTCCCATTCACGTTCACGACATCGACCTCGAACCGGACGCCCTGACCGTTTACGGCCCCACCAAACGGCTAACCCAGCGCGGCGATATCCTCAACTTGCCGCTGCTGACCGTTCGCTTCTCGTCGCCGATGCCCAACGTCATCCGGGTGCAGTTGGTTCACCACAAAGGGCGGCTGCCCCGCACGCCGGACTTTGAACTGCACCCCCAACCCACCGAAGTCAACGTCTGCGACACGCCCCAGGCGGCCAGCTTGACCAGCGGCTGCTTGACCGTCCGCGTTGAAAAAGAGGGCGACTGGCGGATCGATTTCAAGGCCGGGGATCGCCTGCTGACCGGCAGCGGCTGGCGCGGGATGGGCGTCATCGAAACCGCCGAGGGCAAATTCATGCACGAGCAGCTCAACCTGGGCGTCGGCGAGTGCGTCTACGGTCTGGGCGAGCGTTTCACCCCGTTTGTCAAAAACGGCCAATCCGTCGATCTGTGGAACGAAGACGGCGGCGCCAGCAGCGAACAAGCCTACAAAAACATCCCCTTTTACCTGACCAATCGCGGCTACGGCGTCTTCATCAACCATCCCGAACAGGTCTCGCTCGAAGTCGCCTCGGAAAAGGTCGAACGGGTGCAGTTCAGCGTCCCCGGCGACGCCCTGGACTACTTTGTCATCTACGGCCCCACCCCCAAAGCGGTGCTGACCCGCTACACCGCCCTCACCGGCCGTCCGGCCCTGCCACCGGCCTGGTCATTCGGCCTGTGGCTGAGTACCTCCTTCACCACCGACTACAATGAAGAGACCGTCACCCGTTTCATTCAGGGCATGGCCGACCGCGACCTGCCGCTGCACGTATTCCACTTCGACTGCTTCTGGATGAAAGGCTTTCAGTGGGTCAACCTGGCGTGGGACACCGAAAACTTTCCCGACCCGGCCGCGATGCTGCTCCGGCTCAAATCGCGCGGGCTGCGCATTTGCTTGTGGATCAACCCCTACATCGCCCAGCGGTCGCCCCTCTTTGACGAAGGCATGGCCGGCGGCTATCTGGTCAAGCGGCCCAACGGCGATGTCTGGCAGTGGGATCGCTGGCAGGCCGGCATGGCCCTGGTCGATTTCACCAACCCCGACGCCCGCCGCTGGTTCGGCGACAAGCTGCGCGCCCTGATCGATATGGGCGTCGACTCCTTCAAAACTGACTTCGGCGAGCGCGTCCCGACCGACGTGGTTTATTTCGACGGCGCCGACCCGGTCAAGATGCACAACTACTACACCTATCTCTACAACAAAACCGTCTTTGACGTGCTGGAGGAAAAGTTGGGCGAGGGCGAAGCCGTTGTGTTTGCCCGGTCGGCCACCACCGGCGGTCAGCAGTTCCCGGTTCACTGGGGCGGCGACAACACCGCCACCTTTGAGTCGATGGCCGAGAGCCTGCGCGGCGGCCTGTCGCTGTGCCTGTCGGGCTTCGGCTTCTGGAGCCACGACATCGGCGGCTTTGAGCAAACCGCCCCGCCGGAGGTCTACAAACGCTGGTGCGCCTTCGGGCTGCTGTCATCGCACAGCCGGCTGCACGGCAGCCAATCGTACCGGGTGCCGTGGCTGTTCGATGAGGAAGCGGTCGATGTGCTGCGCCGCTTCACCCAACTCAAATGCCGGCTGATGCCTTACCTATTCAACGCCGCCCGCGAAGCCCACGAAGCCGGCACGCCGATGATGCGGGCCATGCTGCTGGAATTTCCTGATGACCCGGCCTGCGACTATCTCGACCGGCAGTATATGCTGGGCGACTCGCTGCTGGTGGCCCCGGTCTTCACCGCCGACGGCAGCGTCGATTACTATCTCCCGGCGGGCCGCTGGACTCATTTCCTGACCGGCCAGGTCATCGAAGGCGGCCGCTGGCAGTGCGAAACCCACGACTTTATGAGTTTGCCGCTGCTGGTCCGGCCCAACTCGGTCCTGGCCATCGGCAGCCACGAAGACCAACCCGACTACGACTACAGCGATGGCCTGACCTTACAGGTCTACCAACTGGCCGACGGCGTCAGCATCACCGTCCCCATCCCCTCCATCGTCGGCGACGTGACCACAACCTTCGCGGTGACGCGAGAAGGGGAGCGCATCTCTGTCATCGGCCGGGGAAACATCAAACGCTGGCAGATACACCTGGTCGGCATCGACGCCGTCGAACCGGTGGCGGAGGCCGAAGTCACGCTCAGCCCGCAGGGGGTTATCGTTACGCCGCCCCCTGAAACCGACCGGCTTGAAATCGTTCTGGCATAAGTGATAGTTCGTAGTAACCGCTTTAGCGGTGCTATCCAAGCCAATGGCTAAAGCCATTACTACGAACTAGAGGGTTATTTACACCTCAATATAGGACCAGCCGGTTAAGCCCACTCGATCAACTGTGCGATCGCTTAGTCGAGTGCCTCGGGTCGTTTGATCGACTCACGCGATAGTATGGTCGAACCCCTCGGACCATGTGATCGACCACTCGATCATATGGTCAAACGCCTCGGATGGTCTGGTCGACTCGCGCGATGGTATGGTCGAACACTTCGGACCATCTGACCGACCGCTCGATTATATAGTCAAACGCCTCGGACGGTCTGATCGACTTGTGCGCTCGTATAGTCGAACGCCTCGGGTCGTTTGATCGACTCGCGCGATTGTATGGTCGAACACGTCGGACCATGTGATCGACCACTCGATCATATGGTCAAACGCCTCGGACCGTTTGATCGACTCGCGCGATGGTATGGTCGAATGTATCAGACCATCTGACCGACCGCTCGATCATATAAACGGACAGACAGTCGGTTGGGTTGAATGGGTCAATTCGAGAGGTCGTCGCCCAAATTGTTGGGTTTCGCCAGAGATTCCAGCGACGAAACACAGAATGAAACCCAACCTCATCTCGCCGTAAGATCAGATTTTCGGCTCAACCCAACCTACACCTAGGCGATCGGTTGGTCGGACAGGTGGAAACTGTGACGGTGAAGCGGGGTTAAGGCCGCTCGGACCAGCGAGCGACGTTTTTCAGCACGACCTCCGGCTTCTCAAAGCTCTCGACCAGTAACTTGTGGTAGAAGCACTCCTCGGCGGAGCGCAGCCGGGTGTGCGGGTATTGGGCGCGATAGGTCTCGACGTCGATCCCGGCGGCGGCGGTTTTGATCAGCGGGTCCAGCAGATCGACCGTGCCGCTGCCCTCATCGAACTGCTCTTTATCGCGCCAGACGATGTCGGGCGGCAGCAAATCTTCCACGGCTTTGCGCAAAATCCACTTTTCGATGGGCCGGCCGGTATCGCTGCGCTTCAACTTTAGCTCCGGCGGGATGGTCTGGGCCATGTCGATCATGGCCACATCGAGGAACGGGACGCGCCCTTCCAAGCCGTGAGCCATCGTCAGGCGATCGACCCGCTGGAGGTTGATGTTGTGCAAACACGTGACCGAACGGCGCAGCTCGCGATGCAACGCGGCGTTATCGTGAATATCTTTATAGTAGGTGTAGCCGGCAAACAGCTCGTCCGCGCCCTCGCCGGTGAGGATGACCTTGACCTCCTGCGCGGCCAGACGCGAGCAGAAGTAGCAGGGGATGGCGCTGCGCACCAAATCTTGATCGAACGACTCCAGATGGTAAATCACCTCCGGCAGCTTGTCCAGCACCTCTTGCGGGGTATAGAGGTACTCGTGATGGATCGAGCCGATGTGGCGGGCCACCCGGCGGGCCGCCAAAATATCGCGCGAACCATCGATGCCGACGGAGAAGGTGTGTAGTTCGGCCATCTGCTGGCGGGCAATAGCGGCGATGATGCTGCTGTCCAGCCCGCCGGAGAGGAACGCGCCCAACGGCACATCGCTCATCAGCCGTTTGATGACGGCTCGCTCCAGGGTTTGGCGCACGTTGCGAAGGTGGTCGGCCAAGGGCAGGCGGCGGGGCAGGTTGTGCGGCACGGTGTAATAGGTGTGGAACCCCGTTTGGGAGTGGTAGTAACTGCCGGGCGCAAACTCGCGCACGTCATCGACCCAGGGGGCGATGGCCTTCAACTCCGAGGCAAAGTAGAGGGTTTCATCGGGCCGGCCTGCATTTTTGAGGCCGTAGTAGAGCGGTTTGATGCCGATGGGGTCGCGGGCCAGAAACAGGTCGTCGTGTTCGGCAATGGCGAAGGCAAACATGCCATCGAGCTGCCGGGCCGCGCCGAAACCCTGCTCTTCAAACAGGTGCAAGATCGTTTCGCTGTCGCTGGTGGTGGCGAAGTTGTGCTCGCTGCGAAGCTGCTGCCGGAGGGCCGCGTGGTTGTAAATCTCCCCGTTGGCAACGATGGTCGCCGCGCCGTCCTCGCTGTAGAGCGGCTGCCGCCCGCCCAGCGGGTCCATAATCGACAGCCGGACATGACCAAGGACGCCTCGACCGGGCCGCATAAAGGTCCCGCTGCCGTCCGGCCCGCGATGGACCTGGCGGGTCATCATCGCCTGCACTAATGGTTCATCAACCTGCTGCCAAATGCCTGCAATGCCACACATGGGGTTTCTCCTGGGTTACTAATTGATTATGAAGAGACGGTCGCCAAACCTGACAGGTTTTACAAAATGCTGTTGGGCATAAATATTAGCCCAGTTGGATAACATTTACACCGAACGGCACCGTCAGAAACCTGTCAGGTTTTCGCATTAGCGTAACACAGATTGGTCAAAGCGCAAGCAAAGTCGAGGGAATGCCTTTACGATAGATTGGTCCCGTTTTCGCTTTGGGTCGAGAAAGCGACTCAAAGAGCTAGCCTACTTTGGCGATAATACGACTTGGGTAAGGAAACTGGACCCATCTTAGGCCGTCTCAACCACGCCAAACAGGCGACGCAGCACCCGCCGGGTGTTGTCAGACAGGGGGGCCTCTGGGTCGATGTGGCAGGTCATACGAGCGTATTCATCTTGGCGGGTGGGGTCGGTGTTGTTGCCGACTTGGACGGCAAACCGCTCGGCCTGCTCGTCGTTGGCGCGGATGATTTCGACGGCATCGAAATCGAACAGGTGGCCGACTTGAAGCCAGTTGACCCGCAGATGAGGGCCGTCGAGCCTGTATCGATCCGGCAGCGACTCATCCAGCACCGCGATGACCTGGCCGGCGACCGGGATGGCGGCGCGGCTGTGACGATACTCCCGGCAAGCGTAATATTCAACCCGCGCTTGGAGCTGCAGCGTGTGGCGGGTGATGGTCGTGAAACAGTCGCCGCACAGCAGCCGTTGTTCCGCCGCGCCCCAGCGGGCGACCGTTTCCGTCGCGATATCGGTCAACCAGCGGCTAATCAAGGCGTGGAAAGGGTGGTCCCACCGGTTCAATACTGGCTCTTGCAGCAACTCGATGAGCGGCGTTCCCCCGGCCAGAAAGAGGGGACGAGCCGCGATAAGGCCGCAGAACAGATCGAGGTGGGTGTGCAGCGCGTCCAAATCGGTGATGGGCGCTTGGGGGCGATAGCGCAGCCCGTCGCCGTCGGGGTCAATCGAGCCGGTCAGCGTCAGGCTTTCCGGCAGCCGGAGCCGATCAAGCAGTTGGGCCTCGGTCAGAGGTTCCGGGGGAGCGGCGTCGGGGGAGGGGGTCACGCGCAGGGTCATCCGTTGGGTGTCGCTCCACTCGTCTTCGGGCGTAACCGTCAGTTCAACCGTGCAGCGGCCGTATGAGCCGCCAATCGCCAGCTCCGTGCCGCGATTGATCAGGCCCAGCCCTTCGTGACGATTGACCAGGGCTTGCCAGCCTTCAAAGCCGGTCAGCCGATGGGCAAACAGGTCGCTTAAACTCTCGTCGGCGGGTACAGGCGGCAGGTCGAGCAGCCGCTCGATTTCATACGCCAGGTAGAGAACCTCCTCGGCGTTATTGGCCGAAAAAAGCTCGGTTTCGGAGCCGTCGCGCGTACGGGCCAGCAGGCTGTAGGTGGATGACCAGAAGCTGGGTTTGTTGCGCCTCACGGACAGCCATTCGATATCGGCGCGGTTAAGCCGGTACCGAAACAAGAGGCTCGGCAGCGGGCGCAGATGCGAGGTCACTTGCGTAGGCGTTATCTCAATAACTTGCCGGTCAATGAGAGCCGCCGCCAGCACTTCGTAGCTGAACCAGGCCGCGCCGCTGAGCAGCAGCCCCAACAGCCAATGGATGTTGGCAAAAGTGAAGCCGGTGAGGGCGACGCAGCTGGCCAAGACCCCCAGTGTAAACGCGCCGGCCAGAAACCGCGTCAGCAGTTGGCCCTCGTAGAAGGCCCGTCTGACAAAGGTGAGCGTTTCATCGCCAAACGTAATCGTAATCGATGGCGGCGTCGCGGGTGTGATGGCGGTCGGAGTGGTCTGGTCTAGCGGCATAGTCTATTATTCCACGGATTGGGGCTTGGCGGCAAGTTGGCACAAAAAATCTGGCAACTATCGGAGGGGGAGGCGCCGTTTTACTTATATCCTCTTTCCTATACCATTCTTACTATCTTCATAAGCATTTGTGATATAGTTTAGGGAGAGGCGGTTTGGTCTTAACTGTTATTACTCTGAAGGATGTTTATGTCTCATCACCATCCCCGTAAAAAGTTTAATGGACGGTTGTTGGTCTTAAGTGTTGACGTGGCTATTTTTTTGTTGATAGGGGCGCTGCTTATCTCCAGGCAAAGCCCAACCCCAGAGGCCGGTCCTCCGACGATTCGAGACGTTACGACTAATATCAACGGCGACGGGGTGGCTCGCTATGAAAAACTTGAAATCACCTTTCAGGTCGATACCGTGGCGCGAAATCTGCAATTCCCCTTCGATCGGAAGACGCCGGCTGGCCTAAGACCGGGGGAGGGGATCACCGTAGATGCGCTTTTTACCCCGGATAATTGGCGGACGGTTTATCGGCAGCCGGCTTTTTACTATCAGGACTTTGAATATGACCTCAAGGATGATCAGGAATGGGTGTATCCCACCGATGAGTTGGCCTGGAAGGTCAGATTTTCGCCCAACCAAGCCGGCGAATGGCAGGTTAAATTGAGCGCCGAGGATGCCGGCGGAGTCTCTGAGTCGGCTCCGTTGGCGTTTAAGGTCATCCCTTCCCACAATAAAGGCTTTATTAAGGTGAGTCAGGCCGATGCCCGTTACTTTGAGTTTGATGATGGCACTTACTTTCCCGGGCTGGGATATAATGCTTCTATCGGCGATATCCAAGCTGATGGGGCTATTTTAGCTGAAAATGGCATCCAGCTCATTCGGACCTGGCTGCCGTCTCAACTGCCGATGTTTGGGGCGGCTTGGAGTCCGTGGCGGTCTTTCGGGGCCGCCCCACAAGGCTCGCCGCCCGGCGCTCGACTACGGCACGATGCCAGCCCGCCCTTTAAGCTGACCTCGGGGGTAGATCCACCCCTGGCTCTGCCCGAAAGCGAGGTTTTCTTGTGGTTATCACCCAATGAAACCACGTATGATGATGGCCGGCAATGGGATTTTGTCCCGTGCATCAACTTGGGCTGGCAGGCGCCTGAACTGCCGCTAAAACCTAACACCAATTATCGCATTCGAGCCAGGTACAAAGAAGAGGGGGTGACCGGCCCCAAGTTGGCCGGGGCCGGTTACGGTTTTGCCCTTAAGACCGGGGGTTGGCTGTGGGATAATACCGATGAGCGCCGGCGCTGTTACCACCCGGAGGCCGGTCAACTGCTGGCCGCCTCCTATCAAGATACCCCCGACTGGTCGCACTATCCCGATCCGCAGCATGCCGGCTGGCAGATTTTGGAGGGGCATTTCAACAGCGGCGACCGTGACTTTTTAGGGTATTTATACTTGGTTCTTGAAAACGCCACGGCCGGCAACGCTTTAGTCGATTATCTTTGGCTTGAAGAAGACCTGGGCGGAAATGAGTATGGTCCTAATGTGGTCTATCGGCCCTGGATGGCTCAACATCAATATTTTGAACAGCGTAACTCGTTTGTCTTTGACAAAGTTGTTGAGCAGGCGGCGGAGAACAACCTTTACTTGAAACTGGTTGTCCTGGAAAAAAATGATTATCTCCTCAATATTTTTGAGCCGGACGGCTCCCTATCGCCTGATGTGCCTGAAGACCATTCGCTTTTTTACGGCGCCGGTCGAGAGACCAACGGCAAGAGTAAAGTTCGCTGGCTGCAAGAAGCCTGGTGGCGCTATCTGCAAGCGCGGTGGGGCTATTCCCCCCACATTCACTCGTGGGAACTCCTCAATGAAGGCGACCCGAATAGTACCGGGCATTATCTGTTAGCCGATGAGATGGGGAAATATTTTCACACCCACTTTATTCCGGCAGGGCAAGCGGCTCCCCATCCTAATACCCATTTGGTCACGACCTCATTTTGGCACAGCTATCCGGCCTCGTTCTGGAACAGTGAGGACTATCCCTACATTGACTACGCCGATATCCATCACTACGTTCGTGAAGGGGATACTCAACCGCTGGATTACATCTATAGTGTGGAAGATTTTTATGACGCCGCGCTCGTTTCGCAAAAGCTAAGTATGTATTACGGCGCTAAACAGCGCAACGGTTCCGGCAAGCCCCTTATTCGCGGCGAAACCGGTTTCCTGTTTGATGATCAGGACCTTTTCGCGGCGAATCTGAGCGATGGGTTGTGGCTGCATAACTTTTTGTGGGCGGGGGTAAACGCCGGCGGTATGATTGAGTTATACTGGACGGGCAGTCCGACCCAAGACCATATTTTTAGCTCTGGCTCGCATGACCATCGGCCAATGTTTAGAAGTTTCTACAATTTTATCAAGGACACTCCTTTAAACAATGGCAACTATCAAGATGCCGGGGCAATAAGCTCCTCGCCTGATTTGCGGGTTTGGGGGCAAAAAGATGTGGACCACGGCCAGGCGCATCTGTGGGTCCAAAACAAACAGCATACGTGGAAACAGATAGCCGATGGTACGTCGATCCCGGCGGTATCGGGGACGGTAACTATCGCCGGTTTTTCTCCCAGCCAACCCTACACCGTGCAATGGTGGGATACCTACCAGCCGGATCGGTTCCAACAAATTATCAAAACAGAAACGATCCGTTCCCAAAAGGATGGAACCGTTAAGCTGCTCATCGATGAGTTGTCGACGGATGTGGCCATCAAAATTCTTGAGGAAGATAACTGAGGAGGCCGACAGCCTCGATTGAAACGACACCTATCGATTTACATTCCCCGCGCTTTGCGTTCCCCCAAAATCAAGCTGTTGTAGATAAATTCGTTCAGCGGAGTCTTGACATTGGCGGCCTGCCCCAGCCGCACCACGGCCCCGGTTTGGGCGTCTAGTTCGGATGGATAGCCATCCTGCCAATCTCGCTGCATCGAGGTGGTGGCTTCCGGTGGAAAGGTCTCGATAAAGGCCAGACACGACTCCAGGAAGTCGGGTTGGAGGTTGACCTGATGGCCCATTGCCACGGCAAATATCTCGGCCATGGCGTCGGTCAGCATGCGGCGCGTCGGCGGGTAGTCGCGAATGGGGCCGATGGGCGATCGGGTGACCGCACCTACGCCACTCAACACGGTGACCATCAGAAACTTTTCCCACAGCGCCACCTGAATATCGGGTGGAATGGACGATTGGATACCGGCTCCCTGTAAGGCAGCCAGCACGTTCTCGGCCTCCGGCGTCCGGCTGTTGTCGAGCTGGCCGAAAGTGATGCTCGGCTGCACGCCCACGTGGCGAATTTTACCCGGCGCTTCCAAAAAGAAGAAGCCCCGGCAGACGCCGGCCAGCACGTGCTGCTGCCCGATCTGCTGGGCGATTTGTCCCGGCGCTTCGACGCCGTTTTGCAGGGTCAGCACCCGCGTATGGGGTTCGAGCAGCGGCCCCAGTCGAGCCGCAACATCTGCCACCTGCCAAGTTTTAACGCCAACCAACACCGCCTCGACCGGGCCGATTTCCGCCGGATTGTCGGTGGCTTGCACCGGGTGCAGGGTAAACTGTTCGTCCGTACCGTCGAGGGTGAGGCCGTTCGATTGGAGCGCGGCTAACTGCTGGCCGCGGGCGATAAAGGTTACATCATTACCGGCCAGAGCCAACTTCGCGCCGAAGTAGCCGCCTAAAGAGCCGGAGCCGTAAATTGCAATGCGCATAGGATTCTTCTTTCGGAGTATTGTTTATGGCTAATACAAAACCTTCAAGCAATAAATTGCCCAAATGGAGGGGGACTAATTTCGCTGAAAGTGTATAATCTTTCGCGTTAAACGCAAAATCTCGGGTAAAGATAGTAATTTGGAGCATCAGAGCTTTTGATCATACTATGATTATGACAAAGCAAGCTTTGTCGCTCCAAGCTTTGTCGCTCCACTCTATTTTTATTGCCGATGTTGTCTCTAGCGACTATTAGGCTCCTTTGTGGGAGACCCAAAGTTGGCCCGGCGGATGTGGGGTTCACGGTTAGTTGTTGTATAATATCAACCGGCCCACGGCAAGCTTGGGTTTTTATTTCGATGAAAATTCGTAAACAAGCAAAGGAGTTTTCAATGAGCTTTTTTGACTCTCCCCTTATTACTCGCATTCGACGGAATCATGGTTTTGAGCACGCCACAATTCATATTTTGAGCAAACGTCACGAAAACCTGTCGATGGTCGGGCGCAGCGATTGGAATGGCTTTACCCTTTACGGTACGGTTGACACCGATGAGGTGAAATATGCGGCCACAGAAGCGCTGCGGCGCTTGCGTGAAGGCGAGGCCGAGTTGGCAGTTCACCCACGTTGCGGAACCGTGCTGGCCACGACCGGCTTGCTGACAGCTCTGGCTACATTTGCAGCCATCGGTTTAGATAGCGGCTCCCGCAGCCGTTTTCGCTGGAGCAGTATGCCGGCGGCCATTTTAGCCGCTACCGGAGCCGCCATCTTTGCCCAGCCGCTCGGGCTGCTAATCCAAGAGCGATACACCACCAGCGGCCAGCCCGGCAATCTGGAAATTCAGCGCATTACCGCCAACCCCAACGGCCGGGTGATGATTCACCGCGTTGATACCATCCAATAACCGTTCACTATGCTCTATCTGCTGCACGGCCCCAATGATTTTGCTCGTCATGAAAAAATTGCCGAAATTCGAGCCGCTTTGGGCGATCCGATGGTGGCCGATCTCAATATCACCAGCCTCGATGGCCGGGACCTTAAATTGGGCGGCATTCGCAATTATGCCGATGCTATGCCCTTTATGGCCGATAAACGGGTGGTCATTGTGCAAGGCTATCTTAGCCCGTTGAAGAGTGATACGGATGAATTGAAGCAGGTGATCGATTACCTCAAGCATCTACCGGCCAGTACCGATTTGGTTTTGGTGGAAACGGAAACGCTGCCTAAAAACCATCCGGTGCTTAAAGCCGCGAGCGATTTGGAAGCCACCATCATCAACTATGGCGCGATTGACCGGGATAGTTTGCGACCTTGGATTACGCAGCGCGTCAAAGCCCTCAATGCGGCTATCGAGCCGGATGCGGTCGAACTGCTGGCGCGGCTGGTCGGCTCTGAGCCGCGAACCCTCATTAGTGAAATTGAAAAGCTAACCTTGTATGTCGGCGGCGAACGGCCCATTCGATTAGAAGATGTTGAACTGCTGGTGCCTTACACGGAGGAAGCGGAAAATTTCGGCCTGACCAACGCTATCGGACAGCGTAATGCTCGCCGGGCCTATGATCAACTGCGCAAACAGCTTGACGAGGGCAAACATCCCATGAGCTTGCTGGCCAGTATCGCTGCTCAGGTGCGGGGGTTGCTGGAGGTGAAGGATATGGCCGAACGGCGCTTATCGCCGCAGGAAATTGCTAAAGCTAAAGGTTGGCGCAGCGATTATGCGGCCAAAATGCGGCTGAAGGAAGCCGCTAATTTTTCGATGGCTCGGCTGGAGGAAATTTTGGAAATGCTGCTGGAAATGGACCTGGCCATTAAAACAGGCCGGATCGACAGTATGCTGGCGCTCGATATGCTGGTGGCTCGGTTGTGTAAGCCGGGCCAAGGCTAAATCAAGACAGCGGTTTGTAGACATAGAGGATGGGTTTGACGTAGACTAATAAGAAAATAAGGTAGATGTAAGTTGGGTAGATGATCCGCCGAGGGCGAATCCGATCAAAGTAAGCCAAAAAGCAAATCGATGAAGTTATTAGGGTTAGCAGCAGCCACCAGCCCAGTTCTAAAGTGACAAAGGGATAAATGGTACCGGGCGGATCAAGAATGACATTGATGCCCTGGATCTCAAAAAGAGCCATAAGCAATTGGTGGACGATGCCAATAATAACCGGAATCCAGATCAAAAACTGTTTGATCAACATCCCCACTATAAATTTTAGGTCATCGTTAGACGTCGGTGTCGTCATCAGTTTCCTCGCGAGAGCGTTTTGAGCCGCCCACCAGACCGGCCAGATGGGTCAACCCACCTCCCAAATTACGGGCAGCATCAACTTGGCCTCTGGTTTCCTGATAAACGCGGTAGAGCTCGCGGGATTCGCGGCTGTTTGGATTTAATTGAGCGGCAGCCGCATAGGCCAAATAAGCGGTGCCGCCGGCAGCAGCTTCAGCTTTCCGATTGAGCGCATCCATTGTTTCTTGCGGGTACTGCGTTTCGATGTTGAAGCGCATAACCTGAACACCAAAATCCTCTGCTAATTCCGTAACCACCGGTAAATTAATAAAATTTTCGGCGATGTTTTTTAGATTTTTTTCCAGGTCTTCAAGAGTGGGGTAACTTAGAGCTTGGTGCAGTAACTCTTGTTCTAAAGATTTTTCGACAAACTCGGCTACCCGACTCCACGTCATGCGGGTTGAGGCCAGGCGCAGCATCCGCCGGGCGGTTAACGAGATAACGGCTCCTACGAAGAGGCCATCACCCGCCTTAATCAAAACCTCAGACAGATCGATACTTTTCGGCTGGACATATTTGACCACAAAAAATTCGGCAATCAGCCAGGGGATGCCCAAAACCAGTATAGGCAGTATAAAAGCGATGATCAACCCATGACGCGGGGGTTCGCGCCGGCAGGTCTCATCGTTATTGCAATTTTCTGCGCCGGGAGGAGCCAAGCTTAAGGCTTGTAGAGGAAAAGGCGTAATAGTGGCGGTGGGCGTCAACGTCAGCGTGGGGACAATGGTGGGCGTAGCCGTGGCTTGAGGCACTTCTGTTGCCACCACGCTAGCTGTTGAGGTCGCATTGTTGGACTCTTCTACAATTTCGGTTGGCAGCGTAGGTTCGCCTGGTACAATCCTAACTACATCGCAGGCCAGGGTTAATAATAATAGAAAAATCCCTATCACAAGTTTGTTGCTCACACATGTGTTCCTACTTTAGTACTCGCCGGTATCTATCTAGTTCTCTTTTGAGCGCTTTAACCTCTTCAGACTCGGTGCGTAAGGTTCGGTTAGCCATTAGAAACAAGATCATGGTGCCCAGGGTTAGCATAATACCAATTTTGAGAGTGTCATTATTGATTACGGCTGCTACATTGGGGGCTTGACCTTCAAATACCACTGGGCCGATGATGGGTTGAAACATATAGTAAGCCGACGCCAAAAAAGCTCCTAGTAAAAATAAACGGGCCATCGGTTTAAGGGTTTCACGAATGGTATCGCCGATATGACCCAGCATGGAAAACAAAATAATCGCGAACTGAAGAAAAACAACCGCTCCACCCAAGACCAATTTCAGATTTGGATTACTCAACGAGGCGACTCGCACGCCCATAACTTCAATTTCGGTACCCCCCAATATTTGGGGCATCAGATCCAAACCAAAGAAAGCTATTAAGAATATTATGAGTAACAGTACCAAAATTTTTCCCATAACACACCGGTGTTGCAAGAACTTGCCAGACTGTTGTGGTTTTGATCATGCAATAACCCGAATTGATGTTCCAAGATCTATCGTAATGGATAGAGTCTAAGGGCTCAGTAATGAGCATTAGTGTAACATAAAGACATTAAAGGTGGTTAAAGTAACCAAGTGGAGACGGGATGCTTCATTATAATACTTTGACATAAAAGACTTTTTATGTCAAGTTTTTGTCTTTGTGAGGAAAGCGTAACCTAACATAAAATTATAACACCTTTGCTAAAAAGACAAAATATAGCAAAAAGGAGTTTACGGTACGGGTGGTAAAACCGGAGCCGGCAGCGCAATGACAATCAAGCGATGAGTATTAGTCCAACTGGGCCAGCAGGTGATTAGGGTGAGTTGTTCTCGTGGGGTTGGTTGGGTAACATCGAGTAAATATTGCTGGGCTTCGGCTGAAGCGGCAAAAGTACGGATAATATTTTTCTCTACTACCCGATAGGTAATTAATTCGGCTTGATCCGTCTCAAGGATGATCTCATCGCCCAGTTGTAAGTCATCCAACGCCGCAAATACCTGACCGCCGGTGCTAGCGTTGTGGCCGGAAATGACAACGTTGCTGCCCTGGCCTGGTACAGCCGAATTGCGATGCCAGCCGGCCTCATTTTCAGGCATAGCCCACTCACTGATGAACTGATCACCTTGTTGGCTCACTTGCCAGCCCATATCCACCACCGGGGCATCCAAGTTAATAGCCTCAGCCACAATTCGGCGAGGGTGATGAAGCGCCTCGCCGGTTGGGGTTTCTGAAATCTGGGGGGTGGCCGTAATCTGCGAGGTCGGTGTATCGGCGGGGACAACTCTAATAATGTCCCCACAGGCGGATAGCATCACCAGCAGCCCGGCCAATGGGGCGAGCATCAGAACCAACGAGAACTTTATTTGGGGCACCGAGGCGGTTTTTAACACGAGCGGTCGGTTGATAGTGTGATTAGCGCCGGGCCAGCCACAAACCCAAACAGCCCAGCAGAATTAATGTTCCCCCAACCAGTATGCCGATGGCTTTGGTCGATAAAAAGGCTCCGGTTACCGGGGGATAGGCTGGCGGCGGCACAGCAGGCTGCACGACGCCTGGCGGTTGGCTGGCTCCCGGGGGGAAGGGCTGCGGATACGAAGGGATTTGGTATTCGCCGGCATCGAGGGTGTACAGCAACCGGAGGGCAGTGGGTTGATCTTGCAATTGGCCGATCATAAAAACGGTATGAACACTATTGTTTTTCAATTCCAGGGGGGGAACATCGAGCGTGGTCATTTCAACACCGTTCAAACGGATATGCGGCTGGTATAGGCCGGGGTCAAGCAGAAAATAGTCGCTGGCTTCTTTAAAGGCTAGCGTCCGGCAGACATCGCCCAAGCAAAACTCCGCTGTAGGAGTACTAATCGAGGCGTGGACAATTCGCACTTTGCTGGTGCCGTCGCCGGGTAAGCTGTTGTCATCGGTCAGCCGCCAATATTCGATGCCTCTAACCCGGCCGGCCACAATGATAGTATATTCTTGGTCGGTGTTATAGGATTCGGTCACTTCTCTCATGGTGGGATCTTCGGGGCTGACGCCGGCCGGCCGCACTTTAATCGTCCGTTCGCCGGCGTCAACCGGGGTGTAGTCAGAGATATATTGAAAGAGGATATTATCGAAAAAGAGAAGATCGTTAACGTAAATGTCGATATTTTGCAGGCCGGTAGCCGCGTGGACTACCCGCAGGCGAGGGCGTTGGTCGGCAAGGCTGAGGCGGCTACCGACCGCTGTCAACAGCAGCAGTACCACCAAAATTCGGATAATTGATCGCCGATATGCGTTCATTGTCGCCTGCCTCGCCTCTTGATGCCTAACTGATTGTAGCTGCCTTTTAGCTGTTGTCGCTGGCCTGGTCTGGGCCTCCGCCGCCCAGGAAGGTATTGGGGGCCTTGAGAATTTGGCGCATAATTTTTCGCTTAAACGAATTCTTGGGCATATTTTCGATGCCTTCCTCGTAAGCCCCGATAGCCGCAATATATTGACCCTGTTTCATCCGAATTTTACTCACGGCCTGCCAGGAATACATGGCCATATCATTTTCACCCACTTCTTCCAACAGGGTTGCCGCCATTTTGTAGGTTTTGACCGCCTCTTCTAGATCACCTTCAGCTTGCAGGGTGGCGGCCAGATTGCCCAGGGTTTGGCCTTGACCTTTTTTATCCTGTAAAGCGGTGAAGCGATCCAGCGCTTCATCCAGCGCTTCGTAAGCGGCTTCGTAATCTTCCAATTGAGTATGCACTACCCCCACATCATTGTAGATTTCGGCCATCTGGCGCGAGGTCTCATCGATATTTATCAGCGCTTCTTGAAACTTTTGCAACGCTTCCTCAAGCTGGCCTCGCCGAAAAAGTTTTACGCCGTCTTCATGAAGTTTCTTGGCAGTTTGGTTTGTCATTGTTTATTTTTCCTTAATACAAGTCATCCGGTTAATAGTGATAGATTTAGGATACCATAACTGGGGGGTGGTTTACCAGCTTGCCGGTGAAAAATAGTTAATAAGTGACTTCCAATAATCCTTCGGCCAGGGCCCGTAGGGTATCGGCCGAAAGTTCACTCAATTTCATGGCGATGTTGACATAGAGTAAATTGGCCGGATTTGATAAAAATTCGCGCACTTCCTTGGGTAGCTGGGAAAAATCGGCAATTTCATTTAATGTGGGTTCGTGATAGCCATTTAGATGAGGGGTAATGCCTTCGTCGATAAAGTAACTGAGAGGCAAGTTTAAGTAATCGGCTAGAGCTTCTAATTCTTGTAAGGGGATAGGCGCCCGGCCAAATTCATAATCGGAGATATTACTGGCCGAGACCCCTAGCGCATTAGCCAGATCATGTTCCGTGCGACCCGCCTCGGTGCGAGCCTGGCGCAGCAAAACGCCGATAATACGCTGGCGAATAGCCATCGCTTCACGAACGGGAAATTCTACGGTTTGTTCTTTGATGCCGCTGTCAGACCAAAAGTAGTTGACCGGGACATTAAAGATCAGTGACAACGCTTCTAATTGAGGGAGGCTAACGTGACGCTGCCCCAGCTCGATTTCAGTGATGACGGTAACGGGTACGCCCAACGCGTCGCCTACTTCCGTAACACCGAGGCCGGCCCGAGACCGGGCATGTCGAATCTTTACCCCAATTATTTTTCTACGTAAGGCTGCTGCTTCTGATGTAATTTTGGGACTTGCCATACTTTTGCCTCCCTAATCATTCTATCCGATTATAACATAAAACAATATGTTGTACAATGAAATAGCTCATTAGTTGTCATAAAACAGGTAATGCTAGCCGTTTACCTCCATGTTTGACAGTAAAGCTATCTAAAGTTATACTGAAACGCCTTGCCAAAAATTTATTCCAATTAGCAAATTACAGGGGCTAATTTGCTGGGGATTTAATAGAGCCCTACCACATGTTCAGCAGATCAGGTAACTGGCTGCTCAGTTGATTAAGAGCCAGTCACCTGAATAGCTACAGCCCTTTATAATTAACTTCTAATACATAGAGATTTTCACGAAACAGTTCTATCACTTATAGGAAGAAAAACCATGCGCGTTTTAGCTATTCTAATGGCCGGCGGGGCCGGAACGCGGCTGACCGTTCTCTCTGACAAACGAGCCAAACCCGCTGTTCCCTTTGCCGGGAAATATCGAATTATCGATTTTACGCTGTCAAATTGTGTTAATTCTGGGATCTATGATGTGGCTGTGTTAACCCAGTACCGGCCTCACTCTCTTAACACCCACATCGGTATCGGCAAACCGTGGGATTTGGACCGGCAGCGCGGAGGCGTCCATCTGCGCCAGCCCTATCAGGGCAATAATGCCGATCTGGATTGGTATCGCGGTACGGCTGACGCGGTTTTTCGTAATCTGGATTTTATTCAGGAAAAAGATCCCGATTTAGTAGTTATTCTGTCCGGTGATCATATTTACAAAATGGATTACCGGCCTATGGTCGAATACCACATTCAAAAAGGGGCCGACCTGACTGTGGGGGTGATGGAAGTTCCGCTGGATGAAACCGACCGTTTTGGGATTATGACCGTCAACCGCAATATGCGCGTTACGGAGTTTCATGAAAAACCCAAAGATCGAGACAAAGGCACGCTGGCCTCGATGGGGATTTATATATTCAGCACTGATATCCTGGTACAGCGGCTATCAGAAGGAACTGCCGAACAGCCGCGCATCGATTTTGGCAAGCATGTTATCCCGGATATGATCAGCCAGGATAAAGTTTACGCCTACCCCTTTGAAGGATACTGGGTTGATGTGGGGACGATCCACTCTTTTTGGGAAACCAATTTGGCTATGACTAGCGTTGAAATGGAGCAAGTGCTCAACTTGCATGATCCCAACTGGATTATCCACACCCGCAGCCAGGAGCGACCGCCGGTAAAATTAGGCCCGCAGGCCCGCATCATTGATAGTTTGGTGTCAAACGGTTGTGTCATCCGGGGTCAAGTTGAGCGCTCTGTTTTGTCGCCGGGAGTTTATGTTTCGCCCGGCGCGGTGGTTAAAGAGTCCGTTATTATCAATGATACCTGGATTGGACCCGGCGCCATTGTCGATAAGGCGATTGTCGATGAAAATGTAGTCATCGGCGCCGGTACGTATCTGGGCTATGGAGATGATATGGGCGCCAACCATGAAATGCCCGATAAACTTAACACCGGTATTACCGTAGTGGGGGCCAACACCCAAATTCCGGGTGGAATTACCATCGGCCGCAATGTCCTAATTAAGTCAGGCTGTCTGGAGAGCGATTTTCCGGGAACTGATATTGCCAGCGGGGAGACAGTATAAGTATGAGAGTTTTAGCCATGATTATGGCCGGCGGGGCCAGTGAAAATCTAAGTGTGCTCACTATGGTTCGAGCCGAACCGGCTATCCCATTTGGTGGTAAATTTAGGATCATCGACTTTTCCTTGTCAAACTGTGTCAACTCCGATATTTTTAACGTCGCCCTTCTAACCCAGCATATGCCGCGCTCGCTTAACGTTCATGTGGGCGTTGGCAAACCGTGGGATTTGGACCGATCTCAAGGGGGGGTGCGGCTGTTGCAGCCTTATTTAGGGCCAAAACAAAGCGGCTGGCAGCGAGGTACGGCCGATGCGGTCCGCCGCAATCTGGATTTCGTCGATGAGCAACGGGTCGATACGGTGCTGATTTTAGCCGGGGACCACATTTACAAGATGGATTACCGGCCGATGCTGCAATTTCACCAGCAATCCAGAGCGCAGGTAACACTGGGCGTTCGGCGGGTTAGCCCCTTTGAAACCTATCGCTTTGGCATCGTCAGCGTCGATTCCGACATGCGGATTACCGGCTTCAAAGAAAAGCCGCGCCGATCTAAAGAAACGCTGGCCTCGATGGGTATCTATGTTTTTGATTACGAGGTGCTTAAAGAAGTTCTGGCCGATGAGAAACCCAACGATTTCGGGCGCGATATTCTCCCCAAAATCATCAGCTCACACCGAGTCTTTGCCCACACCTTTGAGGGCTACTGGGCTGATGTTGGGACGCTCCAGGCCTACTGGGAAGCTAACATGTCATTGCTGGCCGAAACACCCGCCCTGGATTTGTATGACCCGGATTGGGTTATTCACACCCGTAGTGAGGAACAGCCGCCGGTGCGCGTTGGCCCTGAAGCCTGGGTTGGCGGCAACTTGATTTCCAACGGCTGCATTGTCGAGGGTGTCGTTGAGCGCTCTGTCCTGTCGCCCGGTGTCCGCGTGGCTCCCGGCGCTATTGTTCGCGACTCGGTGATTATGAATGATACCGTCATCTGCCCGCATGCCCGCATAGAACGCGCCATTGTCGATAAGGATGTCTATATCGGCGAGAGCGCCGAAATTGGTTATGGCGTGGATAATATTCCGAACCGGCTGCACCCTAACCGCTTGAATACTGGCTTGACCGTGGTCGGCAAATGGGCGCGGGTGCCCAGCGGCCTAAAAGTTGGGCATAACGTGATCATCAACCCCGGCGTGAAAGAACATAACTTTCAAACCGATTTTATTCCTAGCGGGGAGACAATCTAATCGTGGTTGAGTTAAGTTAGCTTATGTCTATCTTCAACCAGGCGAGGTTGAAATGCAGTTTTTGGCACAAAAAAGCCGGGGCAATGGCGCCCCGGCTTTTTATTTTAAGCGAAATAGCTTAATCCGTTTTGTTCGATTGCCGACTGCGGCGTATGGTGATAATACCGATCACCGGTAAAATGATGGCCACGATAGCGGCCAGCGCCGCCACCGGCATCGACTCTTTCTCTTCTTTGATGCCGCCGACAGCCGGCAGAGCTGAGCGGCCATCGATGCCGGTAAAGTTATAGAACTTACTGTCGCTCATTGGCAGCGGTTCGTCATCAGGGGTACGCAGGTCCTCGATATTGGGCGGCGGGGTATTGCCGCGATAAAACCCCAAATAGATGGTCCATGTATCTTCCCGGCCAGTTGATTCAATCAGAACATTGGGGTTGATAGCGGTGGCGTTTGGCGGCAACTGCATGTTCAACAAAATGGGGCCGGACCCGAAGCGAGTTTTGTAATAATAAAAGTAACCGTTCGATTCGGAAACCCAATAGATTTCAAAACCGATCCCTTCGGCCACCACCGGGATGCCGGCCGCCGGAATGGCGATCCACCCGTCATCTTCCCCACCGGGAATA
The DNA here is from genome assembly GCA_020634935.1 of Anaerolineales bacterium. Lineage (GTDB taxonomy): Bacteria > Chloroflexota > Anaerolineae > 4572-78 > J111 > JAGRBY01. The sequence goes on along the minus strand of JACKAT010000014.1, from coordinate 41,451 downwards.
AATTCGTAGACATAACCTTCGATTTTTGTTTTCTGAATAGGCACCAGCCGGCCTTCCCCCTCGGCTAGCCGGTCGCAAGCGCCTTCCAAGCTTTTCAAATCATCGGTCGCATTACCGGTGCTTCGGCTGATGATTTCGTCTCTGACTTGGTCGATATCAACGACGTCCTCAAACTCGCCGTCGTGCTTGTCGTTGTCATTGTCACTGTTATCGCCGCGCTGAAGGCACTCAAAATCCCTCAGATCGAATCCCCCCACTACGTGATCCGGATCGCCGGCCTGGATGGGCGCAACCATGACCAGGGCTGAAACGAGCGCCAGAGTAAACCCCAAAATAAGCTGGAAGGGATGTAATCTGCCGTAGTTTGTCATAAGTCACCTACTCCCCGCTATAACTTACCATAATATTTACCATTGTATCATGGTTGAAGCGGATAATCAATAGTCGGTTACTCAGACACGGTGATAACCTCACCCTCCGTCACCCGTAACAATTCGGCCGGCGTCAGGCGCAGCATGGCATCGATATCGCCGCCGCCGCCGTAGATGACATCTATGGCCGTAATGGCCGGATCGATGAACGTGCGCAGCTTTTGGCGATGCCCAAAGGGCGGCATACTCCCAACAATATAGCCGGTTATCTCCACGGCCTGCTCAGCGCTGGCGAACTTGACCTTCTTGCGACCCACATCTAACCGTGCTGCAACCTTGCGCCGGTCGATCAGGGCCGTACCGTTGTTGATGACAAGAAGCGATTCATCGTTGATTAAAAACACCAGCGATTTGATAATCTGCTCCGGTTCGACCTGTAAAGCCCGCGCTGCGTCGGACACAGTGGGGGTGTGTTCGGCCATTATCAAAATGGTAGCCTCGATCTTTTGATCGTCGATAAAGCGTTGGAGATCGGCGCTGGTAAAGTGGTCGGTCATAACTATTTCCTTTTAGGTAGAATTAAAGGTTGTTAGCCAATGAAAATCGGTTTGCAGACGCGGATAGAGCTGCGTAAACCGCTCATATAGTTGGTTATACCGCGCGTGTCGATCCGGATCGGGTTGGGTGGGCGGGCCATATTGGACGACCTGTGCGCAGGCTTCATCGAGATCGGCGTAGAGCCCGGCCCCCACCCCCGCCAGCAGCGCGGCGCCAAGTCCGGCCTGCTCCGTTAGCAGCGATTGCCGCATCGGCAGGCCCAAGACATCGGCTTGGATTTGTCGCCAGACGTCACTTTCCGCTCCGCCCCCGGCGGCAATAATCATATCGACCTGTCCGCCTAGCGACAAGCTCAATTCCAGCGCCTGCCGCAGCGCCATAGCCACCCCCTCCATCACCGCTCGCGCCAGATGGCCGCGTTGGTGGAAGTGGGTTAAGCCGATAAAGCCGCCGCGTGCCAATGGGTCCATGTGCGGTGTGCGCTCGCCGGAGAGGTAAGGCAGAAAGATCAAGCCCTCTGCGCCGGGCGGAACAGCCGAGGCTTCGGCGCTGAGGATGGCATAAGACCGGCCCGATGGGGGCAAGCCGGTCAGATCGCGCAGCCAGCGCAGCGACAACCCCGCCGACAAGATCGCGCCAAGAATATACCACAATTCCGGCACGGCATGGTTGAAAACGTGCAGACGCGGATCGGTTTGCCCCGAGGTTGGGTCGAGCCGGATCGGCGTAAAGACCTGCCCTCCGCTGCCGGTAGTCACCGAGGCTTGGCCTGGCCTGATCAACCCATTGCCGATGGCCTGAGCCGGCTGGTCGGCGCAGCCGGCCACGACGGGAATGCCCGCCGGCAGGCCCAACACCTCGGCCGCCGATGGGGTAAGCAGCCCGGCTACCGCCGTCGAGGGCAGCGGTTCGGGCAACCGATCAACCGGCAGCCCGACTTTGGTTAAAATGGAGTCGGCCCACTGCCGCCGGCGAATATCGAATACACCGCTGCCGGCGGCGTCGCTAACATCGGTCGCTATCTGGCCGGTCAGGCGCAAGCGCAGGTAATCCTTAGGAAAAATAACCTTATAAGTCTGGTCCAGTAAATCCGGCTGATGATGAGCCAGCCAGACCAGCGTCGCGCCCATAAAGCCGGTTGCCGGCAGCGTACCGGCGATGGCCGCATAGCGCTCCGCCCCGACCGTCTCGATCAGGGTTTGGCAGGCCTCGGCGCTGCGCTGGTCGGCCCAAATGATGGCCGGATGTAGCGGTTGCCCATGAGCGTCGAGCAAGAGGGCGCCGTGCATTTGCCCGCTAAAACTAATGGCAGCGACACGATTGCGGTCAGCGGCACCTGTCACCCGGCGAACCGTCTCTACGGTCGCCTGCCACCAAACCTCGGGGTCCTGTTCGGCTCGATCGGGCAGCGGCTTGTCGATAGAGTATTCCTGGGCGGCTGTAGCCACAATTTTTGCCTGATACAAGTCGAACAAAACCGATTTAATACTCGATGTCCCCAAATCAATCCCTAGCAGCAGCGCCATGATGCGATCCTTTCTGTCTGACAAAAAAGCCTATCCCAAATGAGGATAGGCTTAATAAGTTGATTATAAAGGTTTTAAGCGTTAAATATTGAACAAGCGATGAGCCGAAACTAGTTGCTTGATGATAACGGCAGTTGGTCGCCTTCGGGCAGTTCAAAGGTGCTGCCGATTAAGACTCTGAAATCGACATCACTTTTAAGGTTAGGGCTGCGCCGAATATTTTCTTCCTGAACGTCGAAGACCGCTTTGAGCACCTCAAGCGTGTACTGCTTCTCTTCGTTGTAGACCACAATGACCGTATTGGTATAGGATGTGGAGTCGGCCGGGCCAAATTGGACAATATTAAAGCCCTGACTGTTCAGGTAAGAAGCCGTTTGCGAAGCCAGGTTAGCCACATTCGTGCCATTTTGGACGACCAGTTTGGCGTTTTCCTGAGCTAAAAAGGTTTTGATTTCTTCCCGGCGTTGATCCGCTTCGGCAATTTGCTGGGCTTGATTTTCGGCCAGGGCGGTGGCTTGGGCCTGAATGGCTTGCAGTTCGGCTTTGGATGGCCCATCAGCCGGTTCTTTTTCGCTAAAAATGTCATCGACGACCACGCCAATTTTCTCGCGAAGCGGCAGCAGCACCTGAGCGCCGGTTTCGGGTACCACGTAATCAACCGTCATATCGCTGTCGATAACGGCAGTTTGAATATTACTGGCATCGATGTCATCCGCGAGTTGGGCCAGTTCCACAATATCGACTAGCTGCAAATCGGTTTCAATGGTGCCGGACATCGACGCCCACAGTTCCGGAATGCGAGGGATCATATCGAGCTGCAAAGCTTTATCACGAATAGCTAGCATAACCTGCTGTTGGCGTTTGGCTCGCGAAAAATCACCCCCGGAACTGTGTCGAGTTCTGGCATAGCGCATGGCATCATGGCCGTTTAGGCTGTGATGGCCGGCTTCAAGATAGAAGGGGTCATAACCATAGTTGTTATCGGGAAAAGTGGGATCATCGATGGTTTGGGGTACATCGATCTCAATCCCCCCCAAGGTATCAACCACTTCCTCAAAGCCTCTAAAGTCGATTTTGGCGTAAAAATGAACGGGAACTCCCAAGTTGTACTGAACCGTCTTCATCGCCAAAGCCGGACCCCCGCCCGGATAATCGTCCCGGTCCCCAAAGAAATAGGCTTTGTTGATGCGATCTTCATCGTAACCGGGAATCGACACCCACAAGTCTCTGGGAATCGATAGTATGCCGGCGGTGCGGGATTTGGGATCGATGGTAACGAGCATCATCGTATCGGTTCGGGAGTAGACTTCATCCGGCCGCCGATCAACCCCTAACAACAAGATGTTGACTCGTTCTTTATTGGAGTAATCCGGCAGAGCGACCCCGCTCAAACCGGTTTGGCCATCCTCACCCCCGCGAATAATTTGCGGCAGCGTGAACGAACCGTCGCTGCTGGTAAGCGGCAATGCCGCCAGCGGCAGCGATAAATTGACCGAGGGCAAACCGGGAACTGTTGCTCGCGCGACGGCGTTTTTAACCGTCACGTAAAAAACAAATCCTACATAAGCCCCGCCCAATAAGAAAATAGTAATCAAGCCGATGATCAAGCCATTGATAACCAGCGAAGGTAAAATCGGTTGTTGTTTGTACTGTTTACTTTGTGTTGCCATAGTTGCAAATTATAACATGTTCCCACTGACAAGCAAACCGCTTAGGCCATTTGGCCTAAGCAATTTAACGGATATGCTTGACATTGATCGATTAGAAGATTTAGTACGGCCAAACTGAGTTTCAACAACGCTGTATCTGATCTATCCCCAGTAATTAACTCTGCTATTTTATCATTCAGATAGCTAACTTACCAAATATCCACTTTTAAATGGAAAATAACAATTCCGGGGTGGCGGTTCTTTGCCTCTTGGGATAACTTTCGTTCATCGCCATCTTGTTATATAATTGGAACGCTGTAATACAAACGGTCTAAAACCATTTTCGTCTGACCACTCCATTTACTTTTCTAAAATCAACTTTAAAAAAATTTATCTTGAGGAGCAGAGTTATGAAAAAACTTAAACTATTGTTGCTTGCTGTAATTTTAACCTTTGCTAATTTTTCGTCTGTGGGAGCTCAGGGAGGCGGGGAATTTACCCTGACTATCTTGCACAACAATGATGGCGAGTCGCAGTTGGTCAATGCGGGCTCCGATCTGGAAGATTTTGGCGGGGTAGCCCGCTTTGCCGCCCTGGTCAATAAACTGCGGACTGAAGCTGTCGACGGGTCTGGTAATACCGGTGTGGTCTTACTGTCCTCCGGCGACAATTTCCTGGCCAGCCCGGAACTGGATGCCAGCATTGAAAAAGGCGTTCCATTCTATGACTCCACCGCGATCAAGTTGATCGGTTATGATGCGATGGCGATCGGTAACCATGAATTTGACTTTGGCCCTGAATTTTTGGCCAATTTCATCGAGGGTGTGGGAGGTACATTCCCCTTTGTCAGCGCCAACCTCGATTTCAGCGGTGAACCGAGCCTCCAAGCTTTGGTTGATAATGGGTCTATTGTTAAGAGTGTGGTTGTTGACGAAGAAGGCCAGCAAATTGGTATTGTTGGCGCTACCACACCGTTGCTGCCCTCAATTTCAAGTCCCCGCAATGTCAAAGTTGGTAGTGACGTAGCCGGAGCTATTCAAACTGAAATCGATGCCTTGCAAGGTCAGGGCGTTAACAAAATTATTGTGATCAGTCACCTGCAAAACGTGAGTGAAGATTTAGACTTGGCCGGCCAGCTAAGCGGTGTCGATGTGATGATTGCGGGCGGCGGCGATGAACTGCTGTCAAATGAAGGGGATAACTTGGTTCCTGGTGATGAGGAACCATTTGGTTCCTATCCATTGACCGCCACCACCGCCGACGGTGCTGAAATTCCGGTAGTCACTACCCCCGGCGATTACAAATACGTTGGGCGACTCGTGGTTACCTTTGATGCCGACGGCAACGTCACCTCAGTCGGCGACGACAGCGGCCTGGTGCGTGTAGCCAGCGGCGATAATGCCGATGCCGTAGAACCTGATGCCGAAGTCCAAGCTCAGGTCGTTGAGCCGGTATCAATCTATGTCGATGCCTTAGCCAGCAACCAGATCGGTACTTCGGAAGTGGCTTTAGAAGGTCGCCGTGACCCTGGCATTCGTACTCAAGAAACTAACTTAGGTAATTTGATGGCTGATGCGCTCTTGTGGGAAGCCAATCGCCAGGCCGGTAACTTCGGCGTGTCTCAAGCCAATGTGGCTCTGCAAAACGGCGGGGGTATTCGCAATAACACCCTTATTTCGGCCGGTCCTATTACCGAGTTGACCACATTTGATATCGCCCCGTTCTCTAACTTTGTGACGGTTGTGTACGGTGTGACTTCGCAGCAGTTTAAAGATTTAATGGAAAACGCGGTCTCCGGGGTTGAAAACGCGGCCGGTCCCTTCCCGCAAATTGCCGGGTTTAAATTGGTTTATGACCCGGCCGGTACGGCCCGAGCCGTTGATGAAGATGGTAATGTAACGACAGAAGGCAGCCGTGTCCAATCAATCACCTTGGATGATGGAACCGCTATCGTGGAAGACGGCGCTGTGGTTGACGGTGCGCCGGCTGTGGCCGCAGCCACCATCGACTTTTTGGCTCGCGGGGGTGATAACTATCCGTTCGGCGATAATGCTTTCACTACGATGGGGGTTAGCTACCAGCAAGCTTTGAGCAATTATATTGTTGAAGGGTTAGGTGGTGCCATTACCGCCGAGCAGTATCCCGAAGGTGGCTCCGGCCGTACCACCACCGTTGGCAGCGAAATGATGGCCGAAGGTGAAGAAGCGATGGCCGAAGGCGAAGCCGCGATGACCGAAGGTGAAGCCGCGATGGCTCAGAGCGAAATGTGTGCGCAGGATTATGTGGTCCAGGCCGATGACTGGCTGAGTAAAATCGCTGAAAAATTCTTGGGCGATGTCCTGGCGTACACTGACATCTTTGATGCTACTAACGCTGCTGCTGCGGCGGGCGGCGCTTACGATCCGATTGCCGATCCGAACATCATCGAAATCGGTCAAGTGCTGTGCATTCCCGGCGCTGCTGGGGCTATGAGTGAAGAAGGTGGCGCTATGGCTGAACCAACGGCTGAACCGGCTATGGAAGCAACCGCCGAGCCAACAATGGAAGCGACTACCGAGCCAGCTATGGAAGCAACCGCCGAGCCTACCATGGAACCCACTGCTGAGCCTACTATGGAGCCTACCATGGAACCTACGATGGAACCCACCGCTGAGCCGACGGCTGAAAGTAACTAAGTGTTATAATTGAAGTAAGCATATCCTTATAGTTGCCTCATAGGGCAGCCAAGGTGATGCTCCCAGCTTAATCAAAAAGGGACCGTAACTATTCCGGTCCCTTTTTATTTTCTCAAAAGCGGGGATTTTATAGAACAAATTGAAGCTTGGCTTATAGCGGTATCATTTCGCTCGCTTCTTATCAAATGCCGCTGGGTTGCTGCTGGGTGATGCAGTGGATATTGCCCCCGCCCAACAGAATTTCCCGGCTGGGCAGCCCCACCACTTTCCGGTCTGGAAATAGAGCTTGTAGGGCTGTCTGGGCTGCCTGATCGTGAGGGTCGTCAAATAACGGCATTACTACGCCCCCATTGGCAATGTAAAAGTTAACATATGAAGCCGGGAGACGACTACCGGTGCGACGCGGCTGCGAGCCTTCAACCTGATCGATGCCCTGGCTTTCCGCTTCGGTGAGGTAGAGCGGGCCGGGTTGGTGAAGTTTGTGAATTTTTAGCCGCCGGCCACGGGCATCGGTGGCGGCTTGCAGCCGCTGGTAGGCATCCTCAGAGATGGCGTACTGCGGGTCATGCGGGTCGTCGGTCCAGGTCAGGGCCACCTCTCCCGGCCGAATAAAACAACAGAGGTTATCGATGTGACCGTTGGTTTCATCATTATAAACGCCCTGGCCCAACCAGATAACAGTTTCCACATTCAGATAATCTTTGAGATATTGCTCAATCTGAGCCTTGAACAACTGCGGGTTACGATTGGGATGAAGCAAGCACTCCTCGGTAGTAATGGCGGCGCCTTGGCCATCGACATGAATTGAGCCGCCTTCCAATATCAATGGCGCTTTGTAACGCTTCACGCGTTCGATCTCCAGCACCTTTTGCGCTACCAGTACATCCTGATCCCACGGGAAATAAATGCCGCCTTTGAGACCACCCCAGGCATTAAATCCCCAATCAACGCCGCGTACATCGCCATTGTCGTTGATTACAAAAGTTGGGCCAACATCGCGCATCCAGGCATCATCAGCCAATATTTCAACCACCCGAATCGAGGCTGGTAACTTTTGTCGGGCGTTTTGGTACTGCTCAGGGCATACCCCTACCGTGACCGGCTCGAATTGACTGATCGTGATGGCCACTTTAGTAAAAGCCTGCTGGGCCGGTTTGGCTCCCGATCGCCAATTATCTGAACGTTGAGGCCACAACATCCAGCAGCCGGTATGCGGTTCGAACTCGGCGGGCATGCGAAAACCATCTTGTCTGGGGGTTGTTGTTAGAGTGGGCAATGGCTATCTCCTTGCTTTTGCTCTGCAAATCTATCCATGTTAAGATGCACGGCAAAAAAGGTCAAAGAACTCATGAAAAAATGCGTTAAAGTTGCGCTCATTCAATTGGCTTGCGGCGTCGATGTCAACGCCAATATCGCTAAAACAGAGGAGCGGATTCGAGAGGCTGCTGCCCACGGGGCCAATATTGTTTGCCTGCAAGAACTTTTTAACACCCAATACTTTCCCCAACACGTTGACGTTAAATATTATAGCCTGGCCGAACCGCTGCCGTCACCGACGACGGAGCGAATGGGCAGATTAGCCGGCGAATTGGGCCTGGTCATCATCGTGCCAATTTTCGAAGAAGCGCAGCCGGGAGTCTACTTTAATAGCGTAGTCATTTATGATGCCGACGGGCGTTATTTAGGCAAATATCGCAAAAATCATATTCCCGACGGCCCGCAATATCTGGAGAAATATTACTTTACCCCCGGCGATCTGGGCTATCCGATTTTCAATACAAAATATGGTAAACTGGCCGTAGGTATATGTTGGGACCAGTGGTTTCCGGAAGCGGCTCGTATTTTTGCCCTGCAAGGAGCAGAGATTATTTTCTATCCAACCGCCATTGGCTCCGAACCCGATCGACCGGATTATAGTTCGGCCAATGCCTGGCGAACTATCATTCGGGCGCACGGTATCGCCAACGGGGTGTTTGTGGCCGCCGCCAATCGGGTTGGGGTTGAACAAAACATGACTTTTTACGGTCAAAGTTTTATCAGCGATCCGTTCGGCGATTGTCTAGCCCAAGCCAGTGATCAAGAAGAACTTATCTACGCTGAACTCGACTATACCAAAATTCGAGAGTTGCGCGATCTATTTCAATTTTTCCGGGATCGTCGGGTAGAGACCTATTCTCCTATCCTGAAAAAGGTAATCGAATGAGATCCTACTATTGCTGCATTCGGCCCCGGCGTTCCGCTTGCCGCTTGCAATCAATGCAAAGCGTTGTTTCTGGGAATATTTCCAGCCGTTCCGGATCAATGGTTTTGCCGCAGCTTTCGCAAATGCCGTAACCAACCACTTGTGCTTTCTCTATGGCATGATCAATGTCACTTAGCTTACGCTCCAGCGTGAGGATCATGGCCTGAATCTTATCTCGTTCAACAAGATCTGAGGCTACGTCATCAACGTCATCAAACTCAATCTCGGCTCTGAGTTCTGAGCGTAAATTATGTAATTCTGTTTGGACTTGTACACGTTGCTGCTCTAGCGTTTCCAGTTGAGATTTAGTGATTTTTTTAGCCATGGGGTGGCACTCCTCTATTAAATTGGATTGTCGCGCCTGCTATCAATAGCTTTGACGATAATCATCTGTGATAAGCCTTACGTCGATGTAAAAAAAATTTAGCTAATCGTTGCTAAATTTGGGGCAATTTTATACCACAAATGCTCTAATACGTCAACATAAACTTTAAAAATTGTACATTCAAAAAACTTGAAAATTCTTCGATTAGTGGGAACCGTGGTATAATCCCTGTCATGGATGAGCGAACAGTTTCCCCCAATGCCCAAACAGTAGAAAAACTTCAGGAAACCAGCTTGCGTCCCACAGACTGGGACGGGTATGTTGGTCAAGGTAAAGTTAAACAAACGGTCCAAATTTTAATTGAAGCGGCCCAACAGCGCGGCGATGCCTTGGATCACGTTTTGCTTTACGGCCCGCCCGGTTTAGGTAAAACGACGCTGGCTAACATTATTGCCCATCAAATGGGGGTTAATCTCAAAATCACCTCTGGTCCGGCCATCGAGCGAGCCGGCGACCTGGCGGCTATCCTGACCAATCTGCGGCAGGGCGATTTGCTGTTTATCGACGAAATCCACCGTCTGGGTCGGGCTGTCGAAGAAGTTCTCTATCCGGCTATGGAGGATTTTGCCCTCGATATCGTCATTGGCAAAGGACCGAGCGCCCGTAATATTCGGCTGAAACTACCCCGGTTTACCGCCCTGGGCGCAACCACCCGGCTCGATCTACTGGCTTCCCCTCTGCGCGATCGATTTGGGGCCATTTTTCGGCTAGAATTTTACCGGCCGGAAGATTTACAACTTATTGTAACGCGCTCGGCGGCTATTCTCGATGTCCCTATCGAACCCGAGGGGGCGCTGGAAATTGCCAACCGTTCCCGTGGCACGGCCCGCATTGCCAACCGGCTGCTCAAACGCGCTCGTGATTTCGCTCAGGTTCGGGCCGATGGCGTCATAACTCAAAACGTCGCTCACGACGCGCTGACTCTGTTGAATGTAGACCCATTAGGGCTGGACGATCTCGACCGCAAGGTTTTACGGTCAATCATCGAAAAATTTGGCGGCGGACCGGTGGGTTTGGAAACCATTGCCGCCAGCATCAGCGAGGAGAGCAGCACGATTATGGACGTCGTCGAGCCGTATCTGCTTCAACTCGGCTTTCTCGATCGCACGCCTCGAGGCCGGCTTGCCACCGGACGCGCTTATCAGCATTTGGGTCTGGCTCCCCCCAGTAGCCCAGAGCAGCCGTCACTTTTTTAATATTACACGTAAGGGTGGATCAATGCAACCAAGAACTAACTTTATGTTACGTCTCCTGCTGGGATTGGCTGTCTTGACCTTGGGCTGTCAATCCGTATTAGATGTTGAACTTCCCGACTTTTTTAGCTCCACGCCCCAAGTATCTTGGCCGCACTCAACATTTGTCCCGCCGACGAAGCGGACCCAAATCGTGAAAGGCCAGGCCGTAGAGTTGGAAACCTATCATCTTAGCCCTGATAAGTTAACTCGGATCGAAATTGCTGTTAATGGCCAGCCTTTGCGTTCTGAGGAGACGGCCGGTCTGGCCGCTTTCCCGGCGGGACGGCTCAATGTGCAGGTTCGCGGCGATGATGGCGGCTTGATCCAAACCGCCCAGGTTACCCCGGTTTTGTCCGCTACGAAGCAGACAGTCTCCCTGGTGGTCGTTGGCACTACGCTGGGGAGTTATGATTTAAGTGTGGTTGCTTTCGATGGAGTCGGCCAGGCCGGTGAGGCGGCGGTGCAAAGAATTGAGGTGGTTGAACCGTCCCGGTGAATCTTCAACAGTTTGATTACCAACTCCCGCCTGAACTCATTGCCCAAACTCCCGCCGAACCGCGTGACGCCTCGCGGCTGATGGTTATCCGGCGTCAAACCGGCGAAATCAGCCATCACACCTTCAGCGATGTACTTGACTTTTTCGACCCCGGCGATATCCTGATCGCTAACGACAGCCGCGTCATTCCGGCGCGACTTTTTGGCCGCAAATCGACCGGCGGCAAAGCGGAAATTTTGCTGCTCAAACCCATCAATGCCCTCCGTTGGGAAGCCCTTGTCGGCGGCAAACGTCTGATCCCCGGCACTCTGGTAAACATTGATTCCCCTTCCATCTCCCATCTCCCATCTCCAATCTCCCTCACCATCGAAGCCGATCTCGGCGAAGCCCGCCGCCTGATCCAATTCAACCGGCCGATTGAACCCGATCTGGAGGCGGTCGGCCACGTTCCCTTGCCGCCCTATATTCAAACACCACTGACCGACAGCGAACGCTACCAAACCGTCTTCAACCGTATTGACGGCTCGGCGGCGGCGCCGACGGCCGGGCTGCACTTCACGCCCGATTTGCTGCTGGCCCTGCGCGACAAAGGAGTGCTTTTAGATTACGTGACCCTGCACATTGGCCTCGATACCTTCAAACCGGTCACGACCGAACAGATCGAACGTCACGCCATTCACCGGGAAGTGGCTCGACTGACCGCCGACACCGCCCGGCGCATCAATCAGGCCAAATTGGCCGGGGGGCGGCTTATCGCCGTTGGTACCACTTCCGTGCGGACGTTGGAGACAGCGGCGCTGCGCAGCGCGGGCGTCTCCGGCTCGTTGCAAGAGGTCAGCCGGCTTCAGCCCAATCTCTGTCCCTGGCAGCCGGTCGTTGCCGTAGAAGAAGAGACCGATTTATACATCTACCCCGGTTATACCTTTCGCGCGGTCGATGTGATGCTGACCAATTTTCATCTGCCCAAATCAACCCTGCTTATGCTCGTTAGCGCCTTTGCCGGTCTCGATCTGGTCCGGCGAGCCTATGAAACGGCCATTGCCGAGCGTTATCGCTTTTACTCTTTCGGCGATGCCATGCTAATCCTGTAGCGTTTAACATTGCTCCATTTCTATTCTTGACTATAATGTCCCTCGTATCGAGATTTCACCCATCGGCGTTTTCTGCCGCGATTGAGTTGAGAGGCTGTCTAAATGAAGTACCAACCTGTCATCGGCATGGAAGTTCATGTTGAACTAAACACCACCAGTAAAATGTTCTGCGGTTGCAGCGCTGAATTTTTTGGTGTTGCTCCTAACACCAATGTTTGTCCTATTTGTTTAGGCATGCCCGGCACCCTGCCGGTCATCAACCGGCGGGCGGTCGAATACACGATCATGACCGGCCTGGCGCTCAACTGCACCATTCAACCTCACAACGTTTTCGCCCGTAAAAACTATTTTTATCCTGACTTGCCGAAAGGCTACCAAATCTCGCAGTATGAACTGCCCCTCTGCCTCGACGGATATGTCGATGTCGATCCCGACAGCAGCGATCAGGTCAAGCGCATTCGGGTTCGGCGGGCCCATTTGGAAGAGGATACGGGCAAGCTGACTCACGTCAACAACCACAGTCTGGTCGATCTGAACCGGGCCGGAGTGCCGCTGCTGGAAATCGTAACCGAGGCCGATCTCAGTTCGGCGGACGAGGCGTATGCTTACGTCTCTAAGCTACGCCAGTTGGTGCGTTATCTGGGCGTTAGCACTGGCGATATGGAAAAGGGCGCTATGCGCTGCGAAGTCAACCTGTCGCTAACCGATCCCGATACCGGCGAGTGGGGCACCAAAGTTGAGATCAAAAACCTCAACTCGTTTCGTTCGGTGCGAAACGCCATCGCGTACGAGATTGAGCGGCAGGCTCAGGTTTTGGACAGCGGCGGCCGAATTGATCAAGTGACGATGGGCTGGGACGAAGCTCGCCAGGTGACGGTTGTGCAGCGTACTAAAGAAGGTGATACGGGCTATCGTTACTTCCCTGAGCCAGACCTGCCGCCGCTTGACCTGGATCCGGCTTGGATTGAGAGCATAAAAACCAGCCTGCCGGAACTGCCCGATGCAAAAATAGCCCGTTACACGCAAAAGTTCGGGTTGACGCTTAAAGAAGCTCAAGTGTTGGTTGAAGATCGAACGGTTGCCGAATATTTTGATCAGGTGGTCACGGCTGCCAATGGTACGGAGGCGGTTACTCCGAAGCTGATCAGCAATTGGATTTCCGGCGAACTATTCCGGCTGCTGAGTGAAACCGGCGCTCCCATCACCGCTGTGTCGATCGAACCGGCGCAGCTTGTTGAACTGATTAAATTGGTAACGGCCAACACCATCAATCAATCGGCGGCCAAAACCGTGTTTGGAGTGATGTTTGAAACAGGACGCGATCCCCAAGCGATTGTGCAAGAGTTAGGCTTGCAGCAAATCAGCAATGCCGATCAGCTGGTGACTATCGCCCGGCAGGTTATCGATAGTAATCCCGACCCTGTTACTCAATTCAAGAGTGGGAAAGAGACCGTTATCAACTTTCTGGTCGGCCAAGTCATGCGGGCCACGCGCGGTAAGGCCAACCCTAAACTGGCCGAGCAAGTTTTGCGGAAAGAGTTAGAAAATTAACTGTTCTCACTTGACCCAAACCCCAAAGTTTGGAAAATAGAGAAATGTGAAGCTCAATATGCAACGACGCATATCTCACCAATTTATCGTAGCCGTACTGAGCTAAACTTAACAACGACGAAGGAAGGCGAGCCGCATTTAAAGCGGTTTCGCTTTTTCTATTTTTAGGGTAAACGATCTTTAATTTTTTGGAGACTTCATTTTATGACCTATAACAATCCATTTGCCATTGCCCAGAGTCAGCTTGATGAAGCCAGCGCCTTCTTAGGGCTAGACCCAGCCACGCATGCCTTACTGCGTGAACCCATGCGCGAAGTGACGGTCACCATTCCTTTGCGGATGGATGACGGCAGCGTAAAGATATTTCGGGGATTTCGAGTGCAGTATAACGATGCTCGCGGCCCTTGCAAAGGAGGTATCCGCTGGCATCCTGATGAGACGCTGGACACGGTCAAAGCGTTAGCCGCCTGGATGACATGGAAAACCTCTGTGGTCGATATTCCGCTCGGTGGCAGTAAAGGTGGGGTAGCTTGCAACCCCAAGGAACTCTCGCCAACCGAACAAGAGCGGCTGGCTCGCGGCTACATTCGCGCCGTCTGGCGTATGCTGGGTGAGGAATTGGATATACCCGCGCCTGACGTTTACACCAATCCCCAAATTATGGCATGGATGATGGATGAGTACAGCACTATCAGAGGCTATATGGTGCCGGGCGTCATTACCGGCAAACCGCTGCAACTGGGCGGCTCGGTTGGCCGTGACGACGCGACTGCGCGGGGCGGTATTTACACAGTTCGTGAAGCCGCCAAGGTGATCGATTTAGATTTGGATGGCGGAACGATGGCTATTCAGGGCTATGGCAGTGTAGGTCGATCGCTTCACAAATTGGCTGAAGAACTTCTCAATCTCCGGGTTGTGGCTGTCTCCGATTCTCAGGGCGGTATTTACAATCCGGATGGACTTAGCTTTAAGGCCGTCTCCCAATATAAGCGAGCCACCGGTTCTGTAGTTGATGCGCCGGGTACGGAAACGATCACCAATGAGGACCTGTTAGCCGCTGATGTCACCGTGTTATTCCCGGCGGCATTAGAAAATGTCATTACCGACGAAAATGCCGACCGTGTTAAAGCCAAAATTGTAGCTGAAATGGCTAACGGCCCCACCACGCCGGAAGCCGATAGGATTTTGCACGATCGGGGTATTTTTGTTTTGCCCGATTTGTTATGCAACGCCGGCGGAGTTACGGTTAGCTACTTTGAGCAAGTTCAGAATGCTTATGATTATTATTGGACCTTAAAAACGATCCACCAACGGTTGGATCGAAAAATGTCGGAAGCTTTTCATGCTGTGCATCGGGTGGCTGAATTAAAACGGGTTCACCATCGGCTGGCAGCCTACCTAGTTGCTGTTGAGCGAGTAGCTGAAGCCGCCAAACTTCGAGGCTGGGTTTGAGCTAGGTTAGGGGTATCCGGACACGACAAGGCGTGCGAACTATTTTTAGACTCGCACGCCTTTTTATTTGGATAAATAGGTCATCTCAATAATCCGGGGTAGGATAAGACAGATTGGATTTGTCCTACCAAAGCCTTTATTTTTGAGAATATATTAGGCCTCTAATCGGAACGGCTGGCTTTAATTACCAAAGGCGTATGATTGGTCTGAAGTTCAATTTGAGGACCTGAAAGCGAATCATTGTTGGCAATTTGATCAATCTTTGATGCTTGTTGAATCCCAATATTGAGAATTAGTCCGATAATAAAAGCTTTTACAAATAAAATAATGGTTTTCTTTGTCATTGAGTCTCTCCCGACTGTTTCATAGCTGCCGGTAAACTGCCGGCAACAAGTAAAAAATACCCGGATAATAGTTACAATTTATCGGGTAAGCACTCCGAAGATCAATTGTCTAAGTTGGAGTAGATATGGTCCTGTAATCGGATTGGCAAAATACAAGGAATTAAAAATATTGTACCCCCAATAATGCGTTCAGTTCAATATGAATTTAGTACTGATTACGTGGAAGAAGTGTTAATTATTTGCAACTATTCAGGTATTGTCACTTGGCTTAAACAGAAAGCCTAGATGAAACCCAATGCTGCAATTACGATGTTAAGCGTCGATCTCTGATCGGCTGAATAAATACCATCACTAATAGTTGTTCTGCCTCTGAGGCGACTGTAACTAATTATCGCCAATATCAATGCAGATCACCAATACACCAATAGTGAGTAGTATTAAGGCTGCATCAACGTAACCGGTCGTGAAAAGGAGCAGGCCACCGATTAATCCGGCCAGAATGAGTTTGGTGCGGATAGTCATTTCTGGGTCGGTTGATTATGAACGCAAATAACTGGCCCCATTTACATCGATGATGCCGCCGGTGACAAATTCGGCTCCTTCGGAGGCCAAAAATAAGATGGCATAAGCCACTTCTTCCGGTTTGGCCACGCGATTAAACGGGCTTTGCTGCCGAATAGACTCCCCCAGCGGCGAATCAAGCAGCTCGCGCGCCATGTCAGTTTCCACAAAGCCGGGAGCTACAGCGGTAACATAAATATTGTAAGGAGCCAGATGTTTGGCTAAAGATTGGCTAAATGAATTAAGCCCGGCTTTGCTGGCGCCATAAGCGGTTGCTGTGGGTTCACCTCGAAAAGCGCCGCGTGAGGTCACATTTACAATACGGCCGGCCCGCCGCTCGATCATATGCCGGGCAACGCAGTAAGCTACATTGGCCGCTCCAATCAAATTGACGTTAATAATTTCTTGCCAGGCTTGCAGCCAGTCAGGATAAGGCGTCTCATCCAGGGGGTGATCGTAATAGATACCGGCATTGTTGACCAGAATGTCGATCTGACCGAAAACCGCGATTGTCTGCTCGACCATCCGGGCTACCGCTTGAGGATCGGCTATATTGGCCTGAACAACCAGATGATCTACCCCTGGTAACATGGTGCGTAGTTGCTCAGCCGCTGCCTGATTTTGATGATAATGCAGCGCCACTCGGCCACCCGCCTGGGCAAACGCCCTGGCTGTTACCTGACCTATGCCTCGCGAGGCTCCAGTAATTAAAATACGTTTTCCTGTGAAATCCATAGTCAATTTATCCTTATTGAACGCGTTGGTTTAAAAAATTCTAACATATCTGCCCTAATAGTCACAAAAGACTGAATTCTTATTTTTACTCGCTTGCAGCCTGCGTTTAACAATGATATACTTAACCGTATCCTTGACAACCGCGCCTAATACTTAGACTTGCAAAAGGGGTAAGGGTGGAAATTAAAATCCGTCCTATCAACACGTTAACAGATTTACGAAAATGCCACGAGATCCAGCGAGCCACTTGGGGCTTTACTGATTTAATGGTTTTTCCTTACACCCAACTCATTTCGGCAGCCCATAATGGCGGCGTTTTGTTGGGTGCCTACATTGGGCCGGATCTGGTTGGGTTTGTGTACGGCTATTTGGGGATGTCGGCCAATAAGCTCTATCTTTTTTCGCAGCGGATGGGGGTACTGCCTAAATACCAAAGCCAGGGCATTGGCACCAAGCTAAAATTGGCTCAGCGAGACCAAATGCTGCGACAGGGCATTGATCTTATTGTTTGGACGTATGATCCGCTGTTGGGTAAAAATGCCAGTCTGAACATCGAAAAACTAGGCGGTATTGTCCGGCATTATGCCCGTGATATTTATGGAGCCGTCAATAATCCGCTGCAAATTGGATTGTCTACAGATCGCTTCTTATTAGAGTGGGAATTAATGAGCGATCGGGTCCGGGAGCGAATTAGAAGTACCAAACCTCACCCGGACTCGGAAGATTGGCTAAAAGAAGAAAAATATCACATTGTAAATTATGCGGCCTGGGATGGTGATCTCCCTCGACCTGTGGCTTCGGACTTGGAAATGGATGAAAACGTCTTACTTGTCCAAATTCCGCCCGACCTTAATGTGATTAAACGGGTCGATCTCACTTTAGCCCGGGGTTGGCGCGAGTCCACCCGCGATATTTTTGAAACCTACTTTCAACGCGGTTATGTACTGACTGGCTTTGCTCGAAGTAGTAAACCGCAGATACCCAACATTTATAAAATAGAGAGAGTATCCCTTCCAACTACCTCAGACTTCTCCTCTTGGGTAAACGGCGTTACACACGAATAGCCATTAGTTCTCTACTACAAGTTCCTTTCTAACTGTTTTTACGCCTCTATTAATACACTAATTTAAGAACGCATTAGGAGGAACTTTTGCAGGAAAAATTTTTATTTAGGGACATCGTTATGTCAAAAAAGCATCTCGTTAGATTTGCCACCTTGACCGACCTATCAAAAATAGCTGACGTGGCTCAGGTTACGTGGGATGATACCTATAATAATATCATCGCGCCTGAAAACCGGCGTGAATTTTTAGAACGAGCTTATAAGCCTGAAAATTTAGCCCCAACGATCAATAGTGACGGTCACTGGTTTTATGTTGCCGAATGTGAAGACGAGGTGGTTGGTTTTGGTCATTTCCTACGCCGTTATCATCCCACTCAGGCTCGAGCTGAACTGGTTCGCTTGTATGTCTTACCGGCCTATCAAAGCATGTTTATCGGTACTACCATACTAGAAACAGGTTTCGATGCGCTAGCTCGCGCCAATATTGAACAATGTTTTGTCTCAGTCCAGTCGAGTAATAAACAAGCACGCCGATTTTATGAACGGCACGGTTTTAGCTTTCACCGGACCCACGGCCAATTTTTAGGGACACAAATTATCACCCTGGTCGAATATATTCGCGCTATAGGCAACGCCGATATAAAAGCATGAGCCAGATTTTAGATTATTTAAGAAGCCAGCAGCCGGCGATGGTTGCCCTATTAGCTCAATGGGTTAATCACGACTCGCCCACGTTTCAAAAAGCAGCAGTTGATACAATGGGCCGGATGGTGATCCAGGCTTTTGTCGAGGCCGGGGCCGTCGTGGCTGATACCTACCCCCAGCCGCAAATGGGCGATCATTACCGCCTAACTTACGGTCAGGGCGACGAGCAGATTCTGATTCTATGCCACCTCGACACCGTCTGGCCCCCGGACGAGGCCCGGCAGCGGCCGTTCACCATCGAAAATGGTCGCGGCTGCGGGCCGGGTGTGCATGATATGAAAGGGGGTACGCTCATCGGTCTCTTTGCCCTGAAGGCTCTCCAGCATTTTCAGTTACAACCCCAATACAAAGTGGTGTTTCTACTCACCAGCGATGAAGAAGTCGGCAGCTCCACCTCGCGATCGATAATTGAGGCGGAAGGAAAAAGAAGCCGCCGCTGCTTTGTGTTGGAAGGGGCGCATAATCAGTCCGTGTTGACTACCTCTCGTAAAGGCGTTGGTCGCTTTCGGTTGGTCGTTACGGGGGTATCGGCCCATGCCGGAGTTGAGCCTCACAAAGGCGTCAGCGCTATCGAAGAGCTGGCTCGCCAAATTCAAAGCCTGCACGCCATGTCTGATTTCGAGCGAGGAATTACAGTGAATGTCGGGGTTATCTCCGGCGGCGAACGGCCGAATGTGATTGCCGCCCGGGCGACCGCTGAAATCGATCTGCGTGTAACCAGCCAGGCTGATGGAGAGGCCGTTAGCCAAAAAATATTGGGATTGCAGCCCCACTTACCCGGCGCGCAGCTTAAAATTACCGGCGGAATAACCCGAGGCCCCTTTGAAGAAACCCCCCAGGGCTTGGCCCTGTTTCGTCAGGCCCAAACCATTGCCGAAGATTTAGGCTTTACTGTTGAAAAATTTAGCTCCGGCGGCGGCAGCGACGGTAATCTGGTGGCCGCTTTGGGCGTGCCGACGTTAGATGGATTGGGGTCGTTGGGCGGCGGCGCGCATGCCCTAACCGAGTATACGGTCCTCGACGCCCTACCATTACGTGCCGCCTTACTGGCCGAGCTTATAATGCAGCTAGAATAATCCCCGCAGAGGCGCGAAACTCATTCGGTGAAGGGCACAGGGGCCATGCTGCGCCA
The DNA here is from genome assembly GCA_020634935.1 of Anaerolineales bacterium. GTDB lineage: Bacteria > Chloroflexota > Anaerolineae > 4572-78 > J111 > JAGRBY01. The sequence goes on along the minus strand of JACKAT010000014.1, from coordinate 21,680 downwards.
GCGCCGTCCGGTGAGTCTGAGTGCCATACCCTTTGTGCCGGTCGAAAGCATAATCAGGATAAATGAGATGGTATTCAGCCATAAGCCGGTCTCGCGTCACCTTGGCGATCACCGAAGCCGCCGCGACGCTAAGCGAGATGTTATCGGCTTTTGGAAAGGCCTCTTGCGGTAGATCGATTGCAGGCAGCTTGATATGATCCAGCAGTAGACACTCCGGGTTGATTGGCAAACGGGCGAGAGCCTGCTCCATCGCGTAGCGAGTCGCGCCAACCACATTGAGGGTATCGACCAACTCGGCCGAAGCCGCCCCGGCCACCGCGGCGATAGCTACGCTGTGAATCTGATCGAACCATCGCTCTCGTTGGTTGGGGGTAAGTATTTTTGAGTCACGCAGGCCGGCCAGATGAGCGGCCAGGTCAGGTTGGTCTAAAGGTAAAATCACGGCGGCTGCAACTACCGGCCCGGCCCAAGCGCCGCGGCCGGCTTCATCTAAGCCGGCAACAAAACGATAGCCCTGCTTAAGCAGGGCTATCTCTTTTTGTAAATGGGGAATAGGTCCATTATCTTCTTTGGATTGTGGCGCTTTATTTATCACAGGAATGGTGATCGACCGATAACTAACTATCCTTCCTGAGAAGGGGGTCTGCCGTTATATCCGCTTTTCTTTGAGGCGGGCCGATTTACCGGTACGTCCGCGTAGGTAATAAAGTTTTGCCCGGCGAATTTTAGCATGCCGGAGTACCTCGATTTTATCGAGACGGGGAGAATGATAGAGAAACTTGCGCTCTACCCCAACACCGTGAGCGGCGATACGGCGGACGGTAAAGGTTTTATTGATTCCGCTGCCACCCATCGCAATAACGATGCCTTGAAAGACCTGGATCCGCTCCCGGTTACCTTCAACAATGCGGACGTGGACATTGACCGTGTCGCCAATGCGCAAACGCGGCCTATCCTCTATTAATTGTTCTACAGACTGAATTAAGTCGATTGCATGAGCCATTTTACACCTCTAGTACAGACAGAAGCCAGCAATTTAATGCTTTGTCAAAGCCGTTTGGTTCCGAATTTTTTCATTAAAAAGGGGCACAAAGCTTGTGCCCGCAACACGAAATTGAATTATAATCAAATCCGTTTTATTTTGCAAATTTAAGGAAATTGATTGGCTTTTCCATTGAGTTAACCCGGTGCTTTTGTTACCCTACCCGGCTATTTTGTGATAGAATGCCCCTACACGTTAACGAGTCACTCCGATGATAAATTATCGCCAAATAAGACAATATACCTTAGAGAATCCCAAGAAAGCGCCATCTACCTTAGGGGCCAAAATTTTAATCTTTGGCTTTGCGGTGATCATCTTAATCGGGTCGTTTTTACTCGCGCTGCCGCTAGCTACTGAAGGCCCCGGCTCCATCAGTTGGCTTGACGCGCTTTTTACCTCGACCTCCGCCACGACGGTGACCGGATTAGGCGTGGTCAGTACGGAAGCGACTTTTTCTTTATTCGGCGAAATTGTGATCTTGTTACTGATGCAAGTCGGCGGTATGGGCTTTATTATTTTGTCGATCGCGCTGTTTCGCCTGATTGGACGGCACGTCACCTTTTACGAGCGGAGTTTGCTGCGGCAAAACTTGGGAGTCGAAGAAGGGCATGGCATTATTGGTTTAGCCTGGCGGGTTATTCAAATTACATTAATGATTGAATTCATTGGCGCTATCGTGCTTTTTAGCCAGTGGGTGCAGGTGATGGATTGGCGACAGGCTGTGTACTATTCCATCTTTCACTCTGTGTCAGCCTTCTGCAACGCCGGATTTGATCTGTTTCACAGCTTTGACGATCCTATCCTACTGGCAGCCCGCCACAATCCGATCACCCTCACCGTTTTGTGTTTTTTAATTACGATTGGCACCTTAGGCGTGACCGTAATCTATGACCTGATCCAGTGGCCTAGAGACCGACGGCTGTCTTTACACACTCGCCTCGTCTTACCCTTTACCATCATCCTGACGATCATGGGCACATTTATCATTATGATCGATGAGACGTTTGTGCAGGGCCACGCGCTGTCGCTGCTGTCAACCAGCGATCGGTGGTGGCTGGCCTTTTTTACAGCGGTTTCTAGCCGGACCGCTGGCATTACCCTGATCCCCATGGCCGACTTAGGCGAGGCTAGCCAGTTTGTTATTGTGATTTGGATGTTTATTGGCGGCGCGCCGGCCTCAATGGGCGGAGGGGTGGGCCTGACGACGGTGGCGGTAGTCTTAATTACCCTAATTTCAAATGTACGCGGTCATGAAGATATTCGGTTTCTGGAGCGCTCATTACCGCTGGAGACCGTCACCAAAGCCGTCGCCATTATGACCGTCTCGACCATTTTAGTGGTGGTGGTCACCCTTCTTTTGGCCATATTGGAACAGGGGCGCATTTTCCCGCTGGGATTTGAAGTCATCAGCGCCTTTTCAAATACTGGCTATTCTTTGGGGATCACCAGTAGTCTGGGCGTGGTAAGTCGATTGTTAATTATCTTTACCATGTTTTGGGGCCGATTAGGCCCGTTGACGTTAGTTGTGGCTCTGGCCCAGCGGCACCGGCGATCATTAGTTCATTTTCCGGAAGAAAAGATCATTATTGGGTAAGGCAAACTAAATTTCATGAGCAATCAAAACTCCTCATTGGTAAATCGTATCGTCGATAACGTAAAAACCCTATTTCGATCAGATCGTCGCCCTCGATTAACTCGGAGCGGCAATGCCAACAGTCGCCACGAATTTATCATCATTGGCTTGGGGCGGTTTGGCACCAGCCTGGCCATGGCTTTGACCGCCTACAACCACGAAGTCCTGGCGATCGATCTGGACAAAAAGCGAGTTCAGCAAGTGGCCAATTTACTGCCGCACGTAGTTCAAATGGATGCGACCGATATCGACGCGCTGCGCGAGGTGGGGGCCGACTCTTTCGATACGGGTATCGTCTGTACTGGCTCAGTGTTTGAGGCGAACTTATTGGCTACGGTGAATCTACGCAAATTGGGTGTACGGCGGGTAATCAGCAAAGCCCGCACCGTCACCCAACAAGAAATATTGCAGCGCGTCGGAGCCGATGAAGTCATCCTGCCTGAACACGAAGCCGGTGTACGCTTGGCCCGGCGGTTGTCGGCTATCGATTTTGTAGACTTTCTTCAACTCAGTCACGATACGGGTGTAGTGGAAATTGTGGCGCCGGAGCAGTTTATTGGCCGGTCGCTGATGGAGTCACAGGTGCGGGCGCACTACGGTATTTCGGTCATCGCCATCAAACGCGGCAATGATGTGATTGTATCTCCCGGCGCGGACCAGGTCATCAAAGAGAATGATATTTTAGTGGTGTTGGGCAGAATTTCCGATTGCGAGCGCTTACAGGATTGAGTGGGTTATCTACGCCAGTAAGTAGGGGTAAATAAAATCAAAACAGTAAATAATTCCAATCGGCCCAACAGCATCAGAAATGATAAAAACCATTTGCCCAGCCCCGGTATGTGAGCAAAGTTGGCCGTTGGCCCCACGCTGCCCAGGCCCGGCCCGATATTCCCCAAGCAGGCAATAGTCGCCCCAATCGCCGAGATAAAATCCAGCCCGATGCCGGTCATAATCAGCGAGGCGATGACAAAAACCAGCATATAAAGAATGGAGAAGGCCAAAATATTGGTCATAATATTAGCGGGTACCGCCCGGCCATCGAGCCGCACCGGAATAATGGCCCGGGGGTGCAGCAGCCGCTTTAATTCGACCAGGCTGTTTTTAATAATCAGCAGCAGCCTCACCACCTTGATCCCGCCGGCCGTCGAGCCGGCTGAGCCGCCGGTAAACATCAACATGAAGACGATGAACAGCAGCGGGATGGCCCACGTCTCGTAATCGGCGGTGACGAAGCCGGTAGTGGTGACGATGGTTAGGGTCGTAAACATGCTGTCTCGAAAGGCGCGTTCGGGATGCAAGCCGTCGTTAAGGATTAGCCCGACCGTATGAATGAGTCCCACCGCGATAACGCTAAACGTATAAAACCGAAACTCCTCGCTGTGCCAAACCCGATCAAAACGCCGCTTCAGGGCAAAGTAGTGCATGGCAAAATTGGCCCCGGCAAAATACATAAACAGCATAATGACGTATTGAATGTAGGGTTGGTCGTTGTAATAAGCAATACTGGCCTGCTTGGTGGAGAAGCCGCCGGTGGCCATGGTGGCGAAACTGTGATTGATGGCATCGTACAGCGGCATATCGCCCAACATTAACAAAATTGTTTCGATCACCGTCAACAGAAAATAGATGAACCACAGCCGCTTGGCCGTTTCTTTGACCCGAGGATGAATTTTGTCAGCAGTGGGGCCGGGTACTTCGGCCACAAATAGCTGCATGCCCCCGATGCCCAAAATCGGCAGAATAGCCAGCGACAGCACGATAATCCCCATACCGCCGATCCAGTGCGTCATGCTGCGCCAGAACAGAACCCCTTTGGGTATCTGCTCGATATTGTTGAGGACCGACGCCCCGGTGGTGGTGTAACCCGACATCGTTTCAAAAAACGCATCGGTGTAGCTGGGAATGGCCCCGCTAAATACAAAAGGCAGCGCCCCAAACAGCGACATCGTCACCCAGCCCAGCGTGACAATTAAATAGCCTTCTCTCTTGCCGATGTCCGCTCGATTGCTGTTAAACGTAATGCCCCAACAGGCCCCACCAAATATCAGCGTGATCGCACTGGCCGTTAAAATCGGCAGGATATCGTTGCTGCCGTAATACCAGGAGAACGGCAGCCCGACCAGCATCAACACCCCGTTGATGATCAGGAGCAGGCCCAGCACATTGATAACCACTTTACTATTGATCATGGGAGATTGTTCAACACACCGGGTGACTGCCCTTAATTACCTGAGCAGAAGGACCAGTCACCTCAATAGTCACGACTCTGAAAGATAACTAGTGGAAAAATTTTTCGACTTCGTAAATGGCTTCCGGTTTGGAAAACACCACTACCCGATCATCCGGCTTAATAACCGAGTCCCCCACGGTGATATAACTTTCTTCGCCCCGGATGACCCCGCCGATGATGGCTCCTTTTGGAAAACCAACCAAATCTTTTACGGCGCTTTGGGTAATTCTGGTGTGGGGTTTAACCACATATTCGACCACTTCCGCATCCGCATCGCTCACATTCATCAGCATGACAATTTCACCCTTGCGGATAAAACTGAAAATGTGGCTGGCCGCAATTAACTTTTGATTGATGACCGTATCAATGCCCAAGGTTTGGGTTAAAAATAGGTAGCCCATATTTTCAACCAAAGCGATAGTTTTCTTGACCCCCATCTTCTTGGCCGATAGACACGACAGAATGTTGGTTTCGGTATCGCCGGTTACGGCAATGAAGGCATCCATATTCTCGATGCCTTCTTCCATGAGCAGGTCAATGTTCCGACCATCGCCGTGCAGCACCATTGTTTTGGTGAGTTGGTTAGCCAGTTGATTGCATTTGTCGCGATTGATCTCGATCAGTTTCACCGAATAATCAGTGCCCAGGCGTTGAGCGGTCTTAAAGCCCAACTTACTGCCGCCCAAAATCATTACATTTTTGATATGAATTTTTTCGTGGCCCGTCAACGTAATGATCTCGTCGATGGCGGTGGTATCGGTAATAATAAAGATCAAGTCGTGGCGGCGCAGGCTGTTGTCGCCGCTGGGAATGATCGTTTGTTGGTTGCGCACCACGGCCACAATCCGGAATTTGAGATGCGAATAGGTGCGGGCAATTTCGCTGATCGACTTGTTGACCACCGGCGCATTTTCGGTGACCGTCAACTCTAGCAGAGTTAGTTTGCCGCCTTCAAATTCAAAAGCGTTTCGGGCGGTAGCCCGCTTGATCAGCCAAGCGATCTCATTCATCGCCAGTTCGCTGGGATAAATCATCGAGTCGATCCCCAACGCGCCAAAACTAACCGCACATTTTTCTTCTAAAAACTCGGAGTTTTCCACGCGAGCAATTGTCGTGGTCGCCCCCAACTGCTTGCCGATCGACGCCGTTAAGATATTAATTTCCTCCCGCTGGGTCACGGCAATCAGCATATCGGCTCTGGCTACGCCGGCGTCGCGCAGCGTTTTGATCGAAGTGGCGCTGCCCTCGATAGTAATAACATCCGTTGTGGCCTCAACCAGGCCCAAAACATCCGGGTTGGTGTCGATGACCGTAATATCGTGGTCTTCCTGAGACAACATTTTTGAGAGGTAAAAACCGACTTCGCCCGCCCCGGCAATGATAATTTTCATGGCGTACCTTCCGCTAACAAAACGATCGTTTTCGTATCGGTTGTTTAAAAATTAGTTCACTGATTGAATTATGAAGGATAATACAGCAATTGTAAATCTTTGGCCCGAAATCTTTCTTTGAAGATTGTTAGAGCCTCGCAGATAATCGTTCAGCCCTAAACGCCATTTCCCTCATCAGCACCGTCCGCGCTCCCAGGTCCGTGCTGAGCCAGAAAGGCGCGATCCGCCTCGCTCAATTGGGCCAGGGCCAGCAGATCGGGCCGGCGGGCTTGTGTCCGCAGCAGCGATTGGTGACGCCGCCATTCTTCCAGTTTGGCATGATGGCCGGACAGCAAAATATCCGGCACGGCGTGGCCCCGAAATTCGGCGGGGCGGGTATAGTGCGGGTATTCCAGCAGCCCTTCCGAGTGCGAGTCTTTGGCTGTGGCTTCGGTGTCGCCCAATACGCCGGGGATCAACCGCGTGACCGCATCGACCACAATCATCGCGGCGAGTTCGCCGCCGGATAAGACGTAATCGCCAATCGATAGCTCATCAGTGACCAGATAGCGGCGCACCCGCTCGTCGATGCCCTCGTACCGGCCGCAGATCAGCAGCAAGCGCTCAACGGTGGTTAGCGCCTGCGCCGCCGGCTGCGTCAGCAACTGGCCCTGAGGGGTGAGCAGAATGATCGGCGGGTAGCCTTGGCCATACCGTTCTCGATAACCAGCCTGGGGAACGTCGATGCCGAGAATGGCTTCCACCGCGTTGAAAATCGGTTCCGGCTTCATAATCATGCCGCCGCCGCCGCCGTAAGGGGTATCATCGGTGACCCGATGTTTGCCGGGAGCGTAATCGCGAATGTTATGCAGGGCGATCTCGATAAAGTGGTTCTCTTGCGCCCGTTTGATGATGCTGGCCTCAAACGGCCCGGCGAACATCTCCGGAAACAGCGTCAAAATATCAAAACGAACCATCGGCTCAGTCGTTGTCCTCAATTTGTAGTTCGAACCGGTTTAGGCCTAAAGCCACCCCCGCCGACGGCTCGCGGAGACCCAATATAACCAGTTCTCGGCTGGCCTCCCGCTCCGTATCATCGATAACAAACAGATCAATCGATTTTTCTTGCTGGCCCTGGCTAAACTCGAGCGTACCGGGGGTGAAGGTGTAATCCTGACCGGCGATAGCGTTGCTGTTGATGATGTAATAATCCACCCGGACGGCTCTATCCGCCGGCCGGTTTAGGGCGACTTCGATAATGGCCCGCCCTCCGTTTTCATCAATCACATACCGGGGCGGCGAACTCAGGAAGACGCGAGTCAGGAAAGACTGGTTCTCTTTAAATCCAACCACAAGAGTCGTCGCCGTCGAGGCCGGCGTGCCGCCCTCTGGCGTGACGGTTGGCGGCCGGCTAGGATTATCATCGAAAGCATCGGGCGTGCCGTCCAGGTCCGTATCTTTGTTTTTCGGATCCCAGATATTGAGCACCTCCACATCATCGCGGATACCGTCAAAGTCGGTGTCCGGCCGCAGCGGGTCGGTGTCCAACTCTTTTAATTCGGCCCCATCGGGCAGGGTATCGCCATCGGTGTCATAGCTGTTGGGATCGGTATTGGCGGTTAGCTCCTCGGCATTGGTCAGACCGTCCCGGTCGGTATCTTCGGCCAGCCAGTTGGCGGTCGCGACAATGGCGGTGGCGTTAGCGCCCTGTTGTTGGGTGGCCTGGGCAGCCCGAGTTTCAATGACCGCGCTTGACGTCGAGGCCGAAATACCGGCTTGTTCGGCGATCAGGGCCGGGGCTTGCAGATACAGCACCAGCGCCGCGCAGGCGCACAGCATTAACGCCAGTAGGCTGATCAGCGCCCAGCGGACCGGAAAGCGACCGCCGCCGGTGATCTGGCCGCTGTGGGTCACGGTCTGCTGGTTAGCGGCGGTGATCACCATCGAAAAAGTGTGCGTCTGGACATCGCCCACCAGATAGCGCCGGTGAAAGGCCACGTTGAAATCAGCCGTTCCCTTCTCGCCCACATCCAGTTTGAGCTGCTGGCGCGTGGGTTGGAAATTGAGCCGTTTATCTTCTTTCGGCTGAATGGTGTAACTGGCGGTGGTATTGCCCTGGTTTTCGATGGCGACCTGCGTCCCCTGTTCGCCGGTTAGCTCTTGCGGCCAGAGGGTGCTTTCAAACTGATAAAAAGGCGCGATGGTCAGGTTGGTTTTGAACTCTTCTATTTGGCCGGGATCATGCTGGTTGACCACCTGAAACGTCAGCGACCGGCGGCCGGCCCGGCTTTGCGGCGACAGAGGCGGGCGGATTTCGATCTCGATCTCCTCCCGTTCCTGAGGCGCCAGAATCGTGGTGGCGGGTGAAACCGTGACCCACTCGGCCGGAATGCCATCGACCCGAACCTGGCGGTAATCGTCCTGCACGCCGTTATTGTACAGCAGCATGCGGTAAGTGACCGCCTCGCCGGGCGCGACCGTCTGCAGCCGGGTGTCGAACGTGATGATGAGGTCGGTCATTGGCAGGGCCGGGCGGGCCGGTTGCGCCTGTTTGTCGGGCAGGGTTAACGAGTCCAGACACTCGGCCAGGTCCTGGGCCAGACCTTTGAGGCTCAAGTAACGTTCAGCCGGGTCTTTGGCCAGCGCCCGCAGCAATATTTTTTCGACGGCTTCCGGCAGGTCAGGTTTCAGCGAGCGCGGCGCGGGCGGCGGCACTTCCACATGCAGGTGGATGGCCTCTTCCAACGTCGAGGGCCAGAACGGCGGCTGGCCCACCAGAATATCGTACAGCAAAATCCCCAGCGAGTAGACATCGCTGCGCAGATCGGTGCGATGGCCCAGCAGCAGTTCCGGCGAGACCAGATAAATCAGCCGCCGCACCGAAATATGGCCGGCTTTGATCACCTCCTGGTTAGGCCGCAGAAACCCCAAATTAATCAGTACCGGGTGCCACATCTGCCCTTCGTTGGTTTTGTCCGGTTTGAGCATGATATTCTTGGGTTTAGTCCCCGGGTGTAAAACGCCGTTCTGGTGCAGATAGTCAACGGTCAGGCACAAGTGACGGCAGAGCCGCAGCAGTTGATGCAGCGGCACGTGCTTAAACGAGGGGCGGGCCTGCTCCAGATCATAGCCGGGGATGTATTCCATGATGATGTACAACATCGAGCCGACCTGCCCGTAATCGTAAATTTTGACGATGTTGGGATGATCCAGCTTGATGGCGGTGCGTACTTCCTGCTGGACCCGTTCCTCAAGGGCTGGCTCATCGACCCGCTTGAGGTCGATGACCTTGATGGCCACATCGATGCCCAGCTTCTTATCGTAAGCCTTGAAGACCGCCCCCAACCCGCTGCGATCGAGCACGTCGTCCAACCGGTAGCGGCTGGCCAGCTCTTCGTTGTCCAGCAGGTTGTTCTTAGTGTTCATAATTTCGCTGTTGGTTCGGGCGTCACGCGGGGGGCGCGCCTGGCTCTTAACCGGCGCCGGCGATGGCTCTTTTTTGCCCTGCGTTCGCTGCACAAAGGTCTCGTAAGCGTCAGGCTTTACCGTTTGGATCAGATCGACCAGTTTTTTGAGCTGCCCTTGCGCCGCGCAGCTTTCCACCAGATGTTGAACTTTCTGCTCGCTGCTCATATCAGGCGTAAAGCCGGTCGCCATATCGGGAAAATGGCCGGCGGCAAACTCATCGAAGGCTTTGCCGCTAAAGGCAAAGGTCAGAAGTTGGTGAATCATCTGTTTTTGTTTGTTGTTGTAGGTCACCCCTTCTCCCATTGTTCTCCTTAAAGTAGGTTGGTCTCCAAGTAATTATCTAACCAATGCCGACTCATCACACGATTGCGGATCGGCAAGGCTACTTTCGATCCCAAAGTAACATCACAGGCGCAACTAATTTCTAAAAACGGAAGCGTGGCGATTCGTGTGGATGAGAATTGTTATATACCTCTTATTATACTATAAGGTCAGCTCTATCGTTCCACCCTACCAAACATCTTATCCAAAATCCGTAAGGTATTTTCCATCAACTTACACGTTGAGTGTACAGTGCATTTCATTTTTCTGTAATGACTTTCCCAGTTCTTGTTCATATCATTACCTACTTGCATAGCAAACAACTCTACTTCTTCATCTGAGGCTTTTATTATCTCCACTCTGTCAAATTCAAAAAGTGTTTTCATTTTTATAGGACTTACGCAGTTGGGTGTGTCGAACCAGGTGACAGTCACTTTTGCCGAAAATGAACGTCCGTTTAAGCCCCAACAAGTCGATTTATCGCGTCTAAGTGACTGTCACCTTTTGAACTGCGTAACTCATATTTTAGCCAATTTACCCACAACGTTCCCTGATTTCCATTTTGTTTTTGTTTGGCTTTTATCGTGTTATCAAGCACTGCTACTATCTGTGCGGGTCTTTCTACAAACTTTCTACTTTGATAACACATCTGGCAACCATAAAAAGTTATTGATTGATTTCTGGTCAACTTAATTTTGTTCTTACCACATGTCACCACACATTTTGGGCAAAGGAGTTGAGATGCTTGTTGGGATAATTCTTTACTTGTTTCAATAGCAATGTTTTCCAGTAACCATTTTATTATTTCTGGCCATTCTTCATTCGGGTCTGACAATCGGCTCAATAAAAAGGGTACCGTTTCTCCCCCAAGATAAACAATCGTGTGCCTGGCTATAAACCGCTCGATCCAATTGAGATTGTTTAGTTGGGCCATAAGTTTTTTTATGGCCGCAGGATTATTCTTGCTCTGTCCTAGTTTATGAAGTGGCTTCGTCCAGGTTTCTTGAGCTAAAGGCGAGGGTGAAATTTTCCTAACCTGATATAATGCATTTTCTAGTTCAGATAGCTTTGGACGGTTCCTGAAAACACTTTGGGGGGTTCTGTTTTCGTAATCATCGGGTAAAAGGGTTAGGAGCTTATAAGCATAAGCCTCATCATAACAATAAAGTACCTCGCGCCAAATCACTTCTTGGAATTTTGAGAGCAAGTATTCTTGATTCATTTCAGTAGAAATATTGGCATATAACAACCAATTAGCCTATAAATTATGATGTAGAAAGCTATGGTAGCTCTGCACTAAACCGTGGTGAAAAAAATTTAGACAGGATTTACAAGATTTACCGAATTATGATCGATAAAATCGTGATAATCATGTCAATTCTGTCGATTATGGGGTCGATCTTAAGTCGTTCTCACGTCTCCACGATTTAATGTTGTGCTACCAAAGCTATACGCCTATCTCGCTTCTCCTCCCATTCATTGAGCCGAGGTTCCTTCACCACCCGCCGAGCGATGCGTACCACTCGCCGAACCATTCGTACCGCCGCCGAACGGTTCGTACCGTTGAAAAATGGTTCCTACCGCCGAAAAATGGTTCCTACCGACCGCCGAACGATTCCTACCATCAAAAAATGGGTCCTACCATCCGCCGAACGATTCCTACCACTGAAAAATGATTCCTACCGTCGAAAAATGGTTCCTACCGACCGCTGAACGATTCCTACCGTCGAAAAATGGTTCCTACCGACCGCCGAATGATTCCTACCATCAAAAAATGGGTCCTACCATCCGCCGAACGGTTCGTACCGTTGAAAAATGGTTCCTACCGTCGAAAAATGGTTCCTACCGACCGCCGAACGATTCCTACCACTGAAAAATGGTTCCTACCGTCGAAAAATGGTTCCTACCGCCGAAAAATGGTTCCTACCGCCCGCCGAACGATTCCTACCGCTGCTTCTTGACCAAAGAGCGCGAGGCTGAAGCCATCACGCTGAAAGAGCGAAGGATGCTAAAGCGCCCTCATTAGGGAGCGGATTTCCTGGCCCGAAGGGGCTTTGCTCTCCCCGTACGGGGTTTCGGACCCGCGCCGGCTCGGGGCGATACCGGACAACTTGATCGAGCGTTTTCGAACCTCCACTCAGGCCATCGATCAACTATTTCCATCATTCCGAACAATCGATCCCGACGGTAATCGTACGTTCCAACTAATGGGGAGTAAGACGTAATGCGTAGAAGTAATCGGTTTTTCCCCTTACTCCCTACTCCTTACTCCCTACTCCCCGGTTAGGCTTCAACTGGGGTTATTTCTAATTCCCCCTCACTTCACCACCGAAATATCCTGCCATGTCTTGCCTTCATCGGCGGAGACGAAGATTTGGCCGGTAGTGGTGGCGGCGAAGAGGTGATTGCCGGCGGCTTTGAGGCTGGTGATCTCAGCGTTGGACGGCAGGCCGCGGCTGATGATCGGCTGCCAGGTTTGGCCGTTGTCGTCGCTGCGAACGATGCCGCCTTGGCCGCCGGTGAATAGCGTTCCGTCGGCGGCGTAGGCGACGGCCAGCAGGCTGGTTAGCTGCGACGGGCCGGCGATGATCGGCTGGCTGGCCGGTTGCCGGCCGGTTTGCAGCAGCCGCGTGTCGAACTCGAGGGCGGCGGTCAGCGTGTTATCCGGCCCGACCGCGCTGGAGATGAGCGAGAAATATTCGTCCGGGGTCACTTGCGCTTGCCAGGTTTGGCCGCCGTCGTCGCTGGTGAACAGGCTTTGGCTGTAGCCGAACCGGGCATAGGCAGTGTCGCCGTCCGGGGCGATGGCCAGCAGGTCGATGGCGCTGCTGTCGCCGGCTGAGGTGAGCACCTCGGTCCAGGTTTGCCCGCTATCGGCCGAGCGATACACGGCTCCCGCTGTTCCGGCCAGCAGGGTTTTATCGCGCGCATAGTTAGGGGAGAAGACGACCCGCTGCGCTCTAAACGTCAACGCCTCGCTCGATTTATCGGTTACGAGCGGGATCTGCGCCCAGGTCTGGCCACCGTCGGTCGAGCGGTGCAGGCTGCGGCCGGTGGCGATATAGAGCGTCTTATCGGCTGCAAAATGGGGGGAAACGGCTAATCGATATTTGGTCAAGCCATAGCTGGTGTCTCGCACCGGAAAAGCGGTTTGACGCCAGGTTTGGCCGCCGTCGTCGCTGGTGTCAAGGCCGTTCTGCCGGCTAACAATGAACAGGGTCGAACCGGTTGGTTTAGCCACAACAGCCAGGTCATCAATTGGGAAATTTTGCGGGGCCGGTCGAGGCGTCGTCCACACGATGGCGCCGGGCCGCAGTTGGGCCAGCGCGCCGTTTTCTTCGCCAAATATAAAATCGCCGTCCGGCGTCAAGGTAGCGCTGGCAAAGTTGCGGTCGATAAACGGTTTCTGCCAGGGCTGCCAGGTTTGTCCGGCGTCGGTTGAGCGGAACAGCATACTGGTCTTCGCGCCCGAGGTGTCTCGAAAGAAAAAGTAGACCGTCTGATTGGTTTCAAAGTTGGGCGAGAACAGAATTTGGGTGGGCGTCAGGTTGTCGATGCCGGTCAACCCGGCCCCGCCCGCCTCCCAGGATAAGCCGCCATCGACGGAGCGCCACAAGCCGCCGCCAAAGGCCAGCGCCACATCGCCTTGCGGGCTGAAGGCCAGCCGCTCGGCCGAGACATCGAGCACTTGCAGCCATTCCGACAGGCTGCCGTCCGCTTGTACGGTGGTTAAAAAGAGACCGTCTACGACTTGAGGCAGCGATTGGCTGGCCAACACAAGGCCGTTATCGCTGAACGCTATGCTGTTGGCTGAATTGGCGGCTGGAAAAGGCGCGTTGGGGTCCATCGCGGTCAGGGCTGTCCAGGTTTCGCCGCCGTCCAGCGATTGGTGCAGCCCGGCGTAGGTGGTCCGGGCAAAGATAAGTTGATCCTGGCTAAAGTTGGGCGAGATGTAGAGCGCCTCGACCCATAGATCGCGCAGGCCGTTCATCGCGGCTGTCCAGGTTTCGCCGCCGTCGGTCGATTTGTACAGGCCGCCGGTTTGGCCGGCGGCCAGCAAGCTCACAAACATGGTCTGATCGGTTTCAAAATCAGGCGAAACGGCTACGGCTTTGACCGGCAAGGGCGGCAGTTTTTCGCTCAGGTCTTGCCAGGTTTGGCCCTTGTCGCGGCTGAGGTAAAGGCGTGGTTCAAAAGAAAAGTCGCCGACGCTCGATTCGATCCGGGCGATGGTGGTCGCGCCGGGCCGTTCGACGCCCAGCACACTGCCGTCGGGCTGGCGCGGTTCGGCCGGCGCGGCGGTGATTTCGGCTTCGATAGCGGGATTAGGGTCTGCGCCCATTGCAGCCACCACCAACTGCCCATCGATGCCTATCAGAAAGAGGCGATTGGTTGCCGGATCGATGGCGGCCAGCCGGTAGGCGTGATTAGGCGGCAGGCGGGTTTCGCCCAGCACGTTGAGCGTCCCGGCCTCAAGGGTCAGCAGCCGGGGTTGGTCACGGTCGCTGAGGTAGAGCCGATTGGCGGCCGGATTGTAGTGAGTGTCGCCAAAAACGCCTAAGAGCTGGTTGGCGTAAGCGGGGTGCAGCGTCGCCGCCATATCCAGCGTCCGCAGGCGGCGGTTGCTGTTGCGCAGATAGGTGACAAAGGCTCGTTGGCCAACCGGGTCCGGCTCGGCGCTGACGATGCTGATATCGGTGTCGGTGAAGGCCAGCGTGGGTTCCAGTGTTAGATCGTATACGTACAGGTAGCTGCCGCCGTTGGAGCCGGGCGTCCCGTTCGGCGTGATGCTGTAGAGCCATTGGTTATCCGCATCGAGGCGGCTGGCGGCCACACACGGATTGGGGGCCAGTCCGTCGGGGCGGGGGCCGCTTTGCGGCAGCAGCGTGTCGCCGCTGAGGGTATCGGCGGCCAGGAGGGTGACGCCGCAGTGGCTGAGGTAGATGTTATCGCCGGTGGGATCGGGCGCAATTTGGCCGCCCGGTTCCAAAGTGGCCAGTTCCAGCAGCGTGCCGCTATCAACCACGGTGGCCGGGTAGCCGCTAATGTACAGGCGCTGCCGGCCCGCGTCCAGCGATAACTCGCCGGAGTCGCGGCCCAGTTTGAAACCGTAATCGGCCGTGTTGCCGGTCAGCGTGGTTTCGGCCAGCACCGCCAGGCTGTCGCCATCCAACAGGCGAATCCGGTTGGCGCTGTCGGATATAAAAATATGGTTCGACTCCGGATCGACCAACACATCGCGCAGTTCGATGGCGGTGCTGGTCAGTTCGTAGCTGGCCTGCTCAGGATCGATTCGGTAGAGCAGGTGATCGTACGGGTAGAGCGCCAGGGCCTGCTGGGTGGCCGGGTCAACGGCGATGGCTTCGACCGGCGTCAGCAGGGCAATGTCATCAAGCGGCAGCAGCGTGCCAACGGCCAGTCGTCCCAGAGCGGGGCCGCCGGCGTTTGAGTCAGCCGGGGCGGCTGGAGCCAGCGGGCCTTTGCTGTAATAAAGCACTTGTTCATCGGCCGACAGGGCTATTCCGGCGGGACCATAGCGGGGACCGATCTCGTATGGAAAATCGGCCAGTTCGCCGTCGAGGGTCAACCGGTAGAGCATCATAAATTCATTGAGGTTGACGATGAGCAGAAGTTCTTGAGTTTTTGGCGTGGGAAAAATATCCAGAATGGGGCCTTCGGCGGGATACGTGGTCACCGGGTCAAGCGTGCCGGCCTTATAAATCTCCAAGTGCCAGACCCCCTCCGAGGCGCGCGCCAGGTAGAGCCGGTCGTTGGTCTGATCGACCGCCATTGGGCCGGTGGTAGCCGCCGATAAATCGATTTCCTGAGCTTTGGTCAGCGTGCCGGAGCCGGTATCGTAGCGAGTCAGGCGTTCGTCGTCGGCGGTGTAGAGCAGCCCGGCGGCGGCGGCCATCGATTTGAGGCCGGTGATGGCTTGCGGCGTCTCCAGCGAGGCGCTGTCGATGACGCTGAGAGTAGCGGGGACATCGCTGAACTTTTCGCGCCAGAGAGCGTAGATCAGGCCGGTGGTCGAGTCGATTTGTAAATCGAGCGGCTCGTTGTCGCCCTCATTGATTTTGACGTGATCGACAATTTCACCAGATTTCAGATCGAACCGGCTGAGGCCGTTGCCTTCTTTGAGGCTCGGTTGGCCTTCGCTGAGAATATAGGCGAGGCCGGCCTGGCTGTCCAACGCCAAGAAGCGCGGTGTAGCTGCATTGCCGGCCGGCACGCCAAAATTGTAGATTGCTTCGATTTGGGGGATGTCAGGTTGGTCAACTTGAAAAGTTAGGTCGGTGGTCGCAGCAGCGGGGTGAGAAAGTGCGCCGGTAAAGGGGGGTGTGGTGAGCATGACCAAAAGGACAATGACTTTTAACCAATTTACCATGCGATGCTAGTTTATATGAATTTATAAAGCCAGGTGATAGTCACCTTGGGAAATGCGTAAGTCTTATTTATTTTGAAAATTATAACATGCGGAGTGGTGGACAGCAAGGATACATTGCAATCAAAGATGAATTGTGTTAAACTGAGGGCAAGTGCGGGTGATCAATATGTCAAATAACTCAGCAACAAGTGCAACCGAAAATCTGCGACTCGGGATTGAAGCCGCCCGCGCCGGCCAGCATGAAGCGGCTCGGAAGCATTTGACCCGAGTCCTGGAGTATACGCCCCACAATATTCCGGCGCTGCTGTGGCTGGCCTATGTGGCCCCGGAGCCGGCCGAAAGCATTCGCTGGCTGACCCAGGTGTTGGCTATCGACCCGCACAACCAGCGCGCCCTGTCCGGCCTTGAGTGGGTCAGGAAGCGATCGGACCACTCACTTGCCGCGAGATCGCCATCGGATCACGGCTCTGAGCCAAACAACTCCGTCCAGGCCAGCCATGCCGAAACCGAACTGCCCGATGATTTTATTCGCGATCAGTTTCTAAAAGGGGCCGAGGCTCAAAAGCGAGCCAGAAAAGCCGCACTGGCGCAACGAGCGCGGCGAAACATTGCTCCGCTAACGCTGGTGCTGCTGATTATCGCTGTTACCCTTTTATTTGGTGCGGCTACCTGGTATCTGGTTACCGTGCCCGATGAAACGCTGGCCGCCTGGCTGCCGGAGCCGGCCCAATTGCCCGTCGAACCGGCTCCCGTCGAGGCCAAATCGCTGCCGGTTGAGACTGAACTCGACCGGGTTGAGCCGGCTAAAGCCGAGGCTGATGAGGTTATTTCCCCGCCCAATTTTACCTCCAAAGTCGATACAATTATTCTGGCAAATAGTAAACTGGCCGAGACGCTGGAAACCGACGATCCATTTACGCCGTTGGAAGAGAACCAACTGCCGCCGCTCGATATCCCGCCGGTGCTGAACGAGGCGGCAGAAACCACCTCGGCTCTTGACCTGCTGCAATTGGTTGGCCCAGCCGAAGAGATGATGGACGGTATCCGTTTGTTCGTGCCTGTTGATGAAGCGCTGCTGGCTTACCAACCGGTTACTCCCCACGAAAAGTGGATCGAGGTGGATATTCCTAACCAGCGGGTAACGGCCTGGGAAGGTAATGTACCGGTCATGGCGTTTGAATCATCAACCGGCCTGCCCGATACGCCCACAGTGACCGGCCAGTTCAATATTTATTGGAAATTGAAGTCAACCGTGATGATTGGCGCGGATTACTATCTACCGGAAGTGCCTTACACCATGTACTTTTACGGCGGCTACGCCCTCCACGGCGCTTATTGGCACAACAACTTCGGCCAGCCGATGAGCCACGGCTGTGTGAATCTCAGCATCGACAATTCAAAAACGCTGTTTGAATGGGCCGATCCGATTATTCCGCCGGGCGAGACGCAGGTCGTTTCTTCGTATGATAATCCGGGCACGCTGGTCGTTGTCCATCAATAAGGTACGGCTGCTCCGGCCCGCTCGCTTCGCACGAGTGGGCTTTTTTTTTGGACTTCGCCAAGTGACCGGTTTATGGTAAAATAGTTGTATTCTAAATATTACACCCTTTAAGGAATAAAGATGATGCATACCCTATTTTTTACACGGCGAGCGACAGTCGGCTGGTTAGTGTGTCTGGCGACTGTACTCGCGTTAGCGGCCTGCGCTCAGCCGGTCGCACCTGAGCCGGCGGCTGAGTCTCAAGCTGAAACGGCCCCGGCGACAGAGGAAGCCACGGCTGAAGTGACCGAAGCGGTCGATGAGATGGCCACCACTGAAGCCACCGAGGAAGCGATCTCAACCGCGCCAGCCCCAGCCGTGGCGGCTTCACCGCCCGCTTCTTGTGAGACAATTGATATTCCGGATAACGAGCTGCTGCCGGCTCCGACCGAGGATGATTGGGCTTTAGGTCCGGAGACCGCCATGATCACCGTGATCGAGTATGGCGATTTTCAATGACCGGGCTGTAAAGCGATGTCTCCCGTGTTGGAGCAACTCAAAGCAGATTATGGCGATGATATGCGAATTATCTTCCGCCACCTCCCCTTACTCAATATTCATGCCAATGCCCGAATTACGGCTGAAGCGGCTGAAGCGGCCGGTGCGCAAGGCAAATTCTGGGAAATGCACGACCTCCTCTTTAAAACCCAAGACGACTGGAACTCTTTGCCGGAATCGGGTATGATTGATGTATTGGCCGGTTACGCTGAAGAGGTCGGTGTGGCCGATATCGAGCAGTTTAAGAGCGAATTAGAAGACGGGACCTATACGCCGGTCGTCATGGCCGAGTTAGAGCAGGCTGTTGGGGCTCAAATTAACAGTACCCCTACGTTTGTGGTCAATCAGGTCATTTATCCGGCCCAGGCTTTCGGCCTGTCATACCAAGGGTTGGAAGCGTTTAGCAAACTGATGGCTTTACGCGAGACTTGGTTTGAGCAGCCGGAGCAAGTCATCGATCCTGAGAAAGCGTATACCGCTACCATCCAAACCGAGAAGGGCGATATTGTGGTTGATCTGTTCCCGGATACGGCGCCGGTCAATGTCAACAGTTTTGCCTTTTTGGCCGAACAAGGCTGGTACAAAGATGTTACGTTCCATCGCGTTTTGCCCGACTTTGTGGCTCAGGCGGGCGACCCCACCGGTACGGGCGTCGGTTTTCCGGGCTATCGCTGCGGTGATGAAGTGACGCCGGCGCGTTCGTTCGACGGGCCGGGGCTGGTGGCGCTGGCCAACAGCGGCCCGAATACGAATGGCAGCCAGTTTTTTATCACGTATGCGCCAACGCCAAATTTGAACGCCAACTTTACCATCATCGGCCAGGTCGTTGAGGGGATGGAGGTTGTTGAGCAAATTACGCCGCGTGATCCACAACAAAATCCGGATGCACCCCCCGGTGATAAGATTATCGATATTATCATCGAGGAGAAAAATTAAGGTTTAATTGTATTGATATGCTGGACCAGGTGGCTGGCCCAAGGGCCAGTCACCTGAAACGTTACGTCTAATTTTCACAAGGAGAAAAATTATGGCACTTCCAGATTACAATCGGATATTTCTAACTAAAGTCGTAAGCAAAGAGCCAATTTTTCATAATGCCGAACGTTACGGCGTGGCTATTAAAAATTTACAGGAAATCAGTCTGCCGTTAGGGGTGAAGAAATATTGGCGGGTGGTGGGGGTCCATCACTTGACCGGCCCGGAAAATATGGGCAATCATCACGTGTATTGCGATGTGCTCGATGAAGATGGCCGGCGGATTAATGGCTCTCGCTTAGTTTTGACGCAGGGGAATACGGCCCCGGTTTTCGCCGTAGTCGACAAACCGGTTAACGAAGCCGGCACGAATTTTCCCATGTGGTCGTCCAATCGGGCGACCGTGGCGGTTGACGATGCGTTGCCCAGCGAAAGTGTAAGCGGTTTAAGAACTGATCACGCTGATGAGGAAATCGGCAATACGTGGGGCCATCATTCTTTTTACATCGTTTTTCAGCGGACCCTAATCGTGGTTGAGGATGAGGAAGCATCACAGGAACAAGAGAATGGAACTGGCGGGGAAAGGGCCACCCCACCGCTGTCCTTGGAAGAGACCGTGGCTTTGGCTGGCCAGCCCCTCATTATTCCCCTGAATCCGGCGGCCGGATTTTACAAAATTGCCAAGCAGCAAAACCTGGGTGAACGGCTTACCAAGGAGTATGATCTGGAATACCAGAGCCGGAAGTATCGCGCCCAGATTTTTGAGAAAGGCATTGTTTACGCCGAGGTCGGCGATTGGGGCCATATCAAAATTATCCCCCGAACCAACTAATGGCTTGACGCTCAAGAATCCTAACTGTTTCCTAACTCACTTCACATTGAATTCCCATAGTTTCAGTTTATGCTTGGAAGGATGATTAGGCAGTATTCTGAAATCCAAGCTATAATTCACCCTTGCCCCATTAAGGCTATCCCGTCTCGGAGGAAATTTTTATGAAAAATATTTTAGTGACCGGTGGCGCAGGCTTCATCGGATCGAATTTTGTCCACCTGATGTTAGGCAAATATAGTGACATCAATGTGGTTGTCTATGATAAATTGACTTACGCGGGCAATTTAGATAACCTGGCTTCAGTCGCCGCCGATTCGCGCTACCATTTTGTTCAAGGTGATATCTGTGATGCGACCGCCGTTGATCAGGCGATGCAAACCTACGATATTGACACGATCGTCAATTTTGCCGCAGAAACCCACGTCGATCGCTCTCTAATGGAGCCGGGTGGGTTCATTCAAACCGATGTCTACGGCACGTTTGTACTGCTTGAAGCGGCGAAGAAGTATCAAATCGAGCGCTACCATCAAATCAGCACCGATGAGGTTTATGGCCAGGTGTTAGAGGGGCGGTCGGTGGAAACAGACCGGCTTCATACACGCAGCCCTTACTCCGCAGCTAAAGCCGGGGGTGATTTGATGTGTCTGGCCTACTATACCAGTTTTGGCCTGCCGGTAACCATTACCCGGGGCAGCAATAATATTGGGCCTTACCAGTACCCGGAGAAAGTGGTGCCTGTTTTCATCACCAACGCGCTCGACAACAAGCCGCTCCCGCTGTATGGCGATGGCCTGCAAATGCGTGATTACCAGTACGTGCAAGATCACTGTGAAGGCATCAATACGGTTCTGCGTAAAGGTAAACTGGGCGAAATTTACAACCTGGGCACCGGCACCGAAACCACCAACATTACCCTGACCAAACTTATCTTAAAACTGCTGGGCAAGCCCGAAAGCCTGATTCAACCCATCACCGACCGCCCCGGTCATGACCGGCGCTATGCTTTGGATTGCAGCAAAATCGAAGCGTTGGGCTGGAAAAACAAATATAACTTCGAGCAAGCGGTCGAAGCGACAGTGAAGTGGTATGTTGATAACGAAGATTGGTGGCGCAAAATCAAAGACGGCCGCCACTACCAGGCTTATTATCAACGCCAGTACGCCGGACGCGAAGTAAGTCAGGCAGTGGCATAATTTGGTAAACTAACCCGATAAAAATTAAGGCCAGGTTGTGGTTTCCTCAACCTGGCCTTTCTATTATTTCCGTAGCCACCGGGGTAAGCGTCTTCTGGTGACCGCTTTGAGCATCATCGGTCTGAGCCGGTGCCAGGCTGCGTAGCTGGTGTACATTTGGTTCGATTGGTAGCCGGACGGATCGGGTCCG
>JACKAT010000013.1 GCA_020634935.1 Anaerolineales bacterium | reverse complement strand
CCAATGCTGTGGCAATGACTGTCGGGGCGGTTATGCTGGGCGTGGCCTCACTGCTCCACGGCGAAGCCTGGGTGCTACCCTCGCATATGGCCACCTGGCTGGCTTTCGGTTACATCGTCCTCGGCGCTTCAGTGACTGCCTACTTTCTCTATGTCTTCGTCCTGGGTCGCTGGACCGCCTCAGCCGTCTCTTACGCTTTCGTCCTGTTCCCGCTGGTGACGGTGGTTGTCGCCACGCAACTGGCCGGCGAACAGATTACCTGGGGGTTCATCGGCGGCGGGGTGTTGGTTCTCGGCGGGGTTTGGTTCGGAGCCTTACGACAATCATAAACAGCAACAGCGGTTGGGAATATAGAAGCGCTCAGCTCTAGTAAAACCGTTAAACAATTTTAATCGCTAAAAATATTATCATAAGGAGACAAAAAATGAGTATCGGCGTCATTGTTGAATTCCAATTAAAGCCAGAAGGGATTGCCATATTGATCGAGGAGATGAAGACGCGGCTGCCCTCGACTCGCGAATGGAATGGTTGTAATTACGTTTATCTCCAAGCGGACCACGACGACCCTAATCATCTTTATCTGGTCGAGCGTTGGGACTCCCGCGAGCAGTATGATCAGTATCGCGAGTGGGCCATGGCTCAGCCGGGCACGGCGAAGATGATGGAACACGCGACCCGTGAGATGAAGACTCTGTATCTGGATGATACGGGGGCGTAGTAACGCTTCAAAAAATTAAACCCGGAGCGTCAAAGTTTACTTTGACCTGAGCGCGAATGACAAAGCAAGCTTTGTCGCTCCTAATCTCCAATCTCCCGTATAAAAAATTCATTTATTTTCGGACTATCACGATGGCCCAAAACATAAGTTCCGTACAACCAACCGATGTTTGCCTGGCAGCCCCAATCTTGCCGGGTCAGGCTGAAGCGTGGCGGCGTTTTGTGCAGGAATTGCAAGGCCCCCAACAGCTTGAGTGGCGGGCTTGGTGCAAGCGAGCCGGACTGAGACAGTTGCAGGTGCGATTGCAAACGACACCGCAACAGACGGTTGTTCTGCTGCGGGCCGGGTTCAGGCAGACGGAAGGTTGGCCAAGGTCGATCATCGCCGGCAAAGCGCCGTTTGATCGCTGGTTACGAGAGCAAATTCTGGCGCTGCACGGCGTCGACCTCGCCCACCTGGAGACCGCTGGTCGGCAGGAATTAATGTTGGATATTGAACTATAAAACTAGCGAGGATTTCAGGGACGATAACATATTACGTAGTGCGTAGTGCGTAGTGCATAATGGTTTACCTACGCACTACGTAATACAAGCGTATCCCCGAAATCCAAGAAAACTAAAAGGAGAACATTATGACTAACCACAACAACAGCTTACGCATCGGTATTGTCGGCGGCTCGATTTCCGGGTGCGCTGCCGCGATTGAACTGAGCCGGGCCGGACATGAGGTGACGATTTTCGAGCGCTCCCTCGGCGAATTGAAAGGACGCGGGGCCGGTATCGGCACGCCGGTGTCGATGGTGCAAGCGCTCATCGCGCGTGACCTGCTCGACGCCGATTTCCCCTACTTTACCTCGTCGGAAATGCCCTTTTTGGGACGAAAGAGCGACGACGATCACCTGGGGCATACCGCCTGGGTCATGCCGATTAGCCTGGCCTTGTTGAATTGGAGCGATTTGTATGGTAATCTGCGCCGCCGGGTGCCCGACACGATTTATCACGCCGGCTGTGCCGTCAGCAGCGTGAAGATGGTCGATGGGGAAACGGCCCTATTGCAATTGGAAGATGGCCGTGACTTCAGCTTCAATCTGGTCATCTTTGCCGACGGTTATCGCTCGATGGGGCGGCAGTTGATCTGTCCGCAGACCGCGCTGCACTATCGGGGTTATGTCCTGTGGCGGGGGGTGCTGGCCGAACGGCATTTGGCCGACAGCGCACCGTTGGCAAATACCGTCCCTCGAATTAGCTACAAGGGCTTAGCCGGTCACCTCGTTCTCTATTTTGTACCGGAGCCGAAGGGCTCGGTAGTGCAGGGGGAACGCCTGGTTAACTGGGCCGCTTATATCCCGGTTCCGGCTGAGGAACTACCCCAATTCCTGATGGATCGTCAGGGGCGGCAGCGCTTCGGCTCGTTGCCACCGGGCAGTATGCGCCTGGAGGAAGAAGACCGGCTCAAACGGTTGATGCAAGCCCATCTGCCTGTCTATTATGCCGATATCATCCAGGCCAGCCACGATACCTTTGCCCAGCCAATTTACGCAGCGGATCTACCAACCTATCATCAAGATCGTTTCTGTTTGATCGGCGATGCCGGTTCGGTCTGCCAGCCTTTTACCGGCAGCGGCGTGTTTAAGGGCATCAACAACGCCATTGATCTGACCACCGCGCTGCAAAGCCAAACGGATATCGCGACGGCGCTACGCGCGTGGAACCAAACCCAAACCAATACCGGCCATCGGGTGGCGGTCTTAGGGCAGCAGATGGAGCAAGCCTGGATTTGGACGGCGGCTGATTTTTCGGAGATGGATGCGGCGACAACGGCGGCCTGGTGGAAAGCCGCTGTAACCTTCCCGGAGGAGTTTACTTACGCGGCGGCTGAGGTGTGAGATTTATAATTACGGTGACGCGATGGTTTTGATGCAGCAGCTTGGCGTACCGCCTGGGGCAGGTGAGGGTTAACCAGGGATTAACGAGGACTAGATGGGGCTATTGGTCCGTAGGTAGTTGCTATGCTTGCTGCTTATATTAAGTAGACCGCAATGACCCTGTTCAAGGCGATCAGCGATGCCCGACGCGAACCACCCCAGGTAGGGGCCGTTTAAATTATCTGAACCGGGGTTGCTGGAAGGGCTGTATAGAACAAACTGGGCTGAAGGTGCTTGATACCTGGGAGGGGGCTGTCCATTTCATTACTCACGGGGTTTATTTACTCTTCTAACAATTGGATAAGTTGTTCTGGGCTGGTAACGAGGATACCGTAAGCTTGGTTCATCAGTAGGGCTACCTCTCGTAAGATTTTTACAATTTCAAGGCGAGCGCTCTTGATTTGGTTGGCGAGATAAACATCGCCTTTGCCCGCATCCCCTTTCATTGCTTCCTGATCCAGTAGAATGTCCAGATTTCTCAAGTAGGTATGCACTCGCCTAAAAGCCGACTCGATTTGTCCTTCCCAGAGTTGTAGATCAAAGTCATTAACGCTATCAAGCAGAGCATTGTCTGCTTGAGGCGAGCGCTCTGCGTCCGGCGGGATTTCGACCTTGACCGGTTGAGTGCGGCCAATTGCTCCGCGACGGATTTGTATAAAATTGCTGGCCGCACTAAAGAGCCATTTCAATTCACTATTTACAAAATCTTGATCATCTGTATCCAACCCTAATGTGGTAACGACGCTTGAAATGACCGAGCCCCCCACAGCCATGGGGTTAATCGTCTGTCTTTTTCTTAAATTGCCTAACCTGCGACCAGACTCAGTCTGAGCAGATGTCTCTATCTCCAGAATTTCAGCGTCAATAGTTGAGGCCTTGACAATCTCATTTTTATTCGCCAATTCCTCCAAAGTGGTTCCGCCGATCAACCCACTTAGTACTTCGGCCAGTTGGCTAAAATTCTCCTGAGAAGCGGTTTCCGCAAAATCGATCCACTGAATACCGGCTAACTGATACTCCATCGCCACCGGTATCTCGGTCGCCCGCCAGATCAGGGGTACGATCTGCCGCTGGTAACGCTGGGCCAGATCGACCTCTTTGCGAACATTGACCGAAGCCACCGCGTCGGGCGATAAGATCACCATAAAAATCTTACACTCCCGAATACCTTCCACAATTAAGGCCCGCCAGTGATCGGCTACTTGAATATTTTCTTGATCAAACCAGACGGAGATACCTCTTGAGGCCAACTCGCTATAGAGTTGATGCACAAATTCTAAATCTCGACGGGAGTAGCTTATGAAAATATCTTGCCCTTGGGGCGTTTCCGTTACCTCTACGGGCGTGGGTTGTTCACCGAATCGGGCTTCTTGGGCTGGCTCTGAGGTTTCCACCCTGGCTTTTTGAGACTGTGCAAATTCTTCAATCAATTCATCCTTTGTCGGACTGTCTATTTCCGGCTGGTTTACCGATGAAGCAGAAATTTGTAATAAATCAAGATCAAAATTAGCCGATATAAGGAGTGGGCGCAAAGCGGCCTTTAGTTCAACCACTGTTATTTGGCCGTTCAACGCTTGTTCGGTTAGGTTGATCGCTTGCTGGTAGTCATGGATTTGATTGATTAATTCAAGAGGCGCTTGACCCCCATACTTGGCTTCTCGCTCCTGGAGAATCATCAGGTTCTTATGAAGTCTAATCAGGAAATCCCTTAAAGTCAGTGGTTTTTCCGGTTCTGATACATCGATATTAAACTCAGCCGATATAAGGAGTGGGCGCAAAGCGGCCTTTAGTTCAACCAGCGTTATTTGGCCGTTCAACGCTTGTTCGGTTAGGTTGATCGCTTGTTTATGGTCCTCGATTTGATTGATTAATTCAAGAGGCGCTTGACCCCCATACTTGGCTTCTCGCTCCTGAAGAGTCATCAGGTTCCTATGAAGTCTAAGTAGTAACTCCGCCAACTCTTCTCTGGAGGATAGATCATCCCGCTTGTTGCTAGTCTTACCGGGTGTCGGTCTACTGCCTTCAATTGGTTCTGGCGTTTTCCCAACCGGCGGCACAGGTTGCTCGACGGCTTGAGAAGGAATGTCGTTCCCCTGTTCCAGATGCGTGGCCAAGCGAGCGTAATCACCCCCCAGGCGGCGTAATACGCCGGTGGTCACCCGGCCGAAGGTGGAGTCGTGGTCATTGATTTTAAGTGGGCCGACCGTCGTCGGATCGGCAATGAGAGCGTGAAAGTCGAGCGGTTGGCCCGTGTGCTCGCTGACAAATTTGGTTACTTCATTTAAGACGGTCACAGTTTCACTGATGAGGACTGTGCTGAGAAGATAGTCGCGTACGCCCTCGACAAAATTGTAGTGCAGGGTTTCGGGGTCAGCGGCGGGGTCGAGATCGACCTCCGGTTTGATCAACCTGCTCAAAAAGACCTCGGCCAGATGCACCTGGCGAGCCTCTGGCAGCATGACTCGTTGCACCAGGCGCATCACCGGCAAAGTCAGCGGGGCCGCAGCCAGATACCCGGCCAGCCGCCAAGCCAGCGGTGAGGCCGTGGCCCGGAACAGCTTGACTTGTTCCTCAACAGATAGGGGTTTGTCTGGTGTATCTTCGTCAACCGCCGTTAACGATTTAGCCGCTCCGTTCGCGGGGGGCAGCATGACGCCGGGAATCCAGACGCCTTTCAAGCCGGCGATGGATTGCGCCCACACTGTCAAAAAGCGAGGCTCCAAGCTGACTACCGGCACGGGCATGCCGGGCGGTGGCTTGTCATCAAACCACTCCCAAGGCAACTCCAGATGAAGGCGAGCGTTGGGTGTTCCGGCGGCGCGGCTACGTAGTTGAACCGGAACAGCATGGTCCAGAGCGGTGCGCTGCCACAGTCGCTCCGGCAGCATCTGAGCAATAGCTACCAGTCCCTTCTGTCCCCAGGTCGCCAGTAGGTCGGCCATCTGGCCGTTGTACCAGGCTGGGGAGAGGCAGTCGCTAACTACCAGAATGAGCCGCCGCCCGCCAGGGTCGATCAGTTCATGCGGATGACGATCTTTCCCGGATAAGATGTCCGGCCCCAATCCTACTCGCAAATGCACCTGACCGCTTTGGGGATCGGTCAGGAAGCTCCAGCTTTGCACGTTGCGAAATGCACCCTGCTGCTCCAATAGCCGGAGCAACTCGGTTACGGTTTGCTGCCAGATGACCATTGAAGGCCATTTATCGATGACCAGAGCCACCTCAAGCCAGCGAGCCGGTTGGGGGCTGAGGACAGGCAGCCAGGCCCCTTCATCGGCGATGCGTCGCACCGTGGCTTCTTCATCCAGGATAAAGCGGGTCTTGGAAGGAATCCGCCGCATCAAAGGACGCAGGGATCGTCCCAAGGCCAGCCCCCCGGGCAGGGCCGAGGCCCCCGGACTGCGGAACGGAAGCCCACCGATCCCTTCCTCGCTAGCCTTATCATCGTCATCAGGATGAGCGGCGTGAAGATCACCACCTGGCGACGGTTCGTCAAGGGGGATCTCGTCGAATTCATCCGGGCCTAACTTACCCCCTGTCTTGGCCTCATCCTCGTCAGGCTTTATTTTTGGATCAGGCTCAGAGGATGGCTCTGGTATGGCAGGCTCCAGATAAGGGGCCAACCACAAGATGTCAGCCACCTCCTGAGCGGTTGGGTCCAGTCCAGCCTGCCGCAGAATTTCGATGAAACGGGCAATCATGTGGTTAAATGTCTCAATATTGCTTCAATCAAGCCATCTTTATTATCAGTGGCGCTTGAATTCAGGTCGATGCCCAGGCCGCTGAGATAAATGGCATTGAGCAGTTGGTCGGTCGCCAAATCACCCCGCTCGCGGCGGTTGACAAACGCTTTAACCAGTTTCTGGCGTGCATTCAGCGTCGCCTCCGTGTCGGTTTCACCAAAATGGGACTCGACGATCTCGGCTAATTTTTCGGCCGAGGGTACGCTAATATCGAGCCGCAGGCAGCGCCGCAGCAGTGGGGCCGGGAGTTCCTTTTCGCCGTTGCTGGTTAGCACCACAAAAGGAAAAGCTTGACATATTACTCGTCCGCGGGTAATGGCTACCGGGTCCGACCCATCATGCGGGCGGACGTTGATTGGCTCATCGCTAGCAATGCGAGCCAGTTCCGGGATCTCGAATTGTCCATCTTCAAAGGTATTTAGCAGATCGTTAGGTAGATCGATGTCACTCTTATCGATCTCATCGATGAGCAGGACGCGAGGATATTTCGACGGCAGCAGGGCCGTCCCGAGCGGCCCTAACTGGATAAACTTGCCGATATCCGGCCCTGCGCCGTTGTTGGTGGCATGGTGCAGGTTGGCCTCCTGGAGGCGGCCAATGGCGTCATATTTATAAAGACCATCCTGGAGAATAGAGCGGGACGTAATTGGCCAGAGCAACACCGGCCCTAATTTCAGTTCATAGGCCACTGCGTAGGCTAAAGAGGATTTGCCGGTTCCGGGCTTGCCCGTAATCAGAAGAGGCCGGCGCAGGTAGAGCGCCGCATTGACCAACTCAATTTCTTTTTGGCCGGGCTGAAAAATGGCGCCTCGCTGAATGACCTGCTCATCCGGTTCTTCAAACAAAGCTTCTCTTTGACTTGTCCCTTTGAAATGTCGCCACCGGGGTGGTAAGGGTAGTTTTCCTATGCCATCGTGAGGTTGACGATTACCCTGAAATACCCACCAATTACTCATGCGTTATTCCTTTCCCTGTGAAAACTGCAAATGTTGCTTGGGTGGGATGCGTTCGGGGTCATCCCACAAAAGTGTTAAATGGTTGCCCAAATCAGTTTCAGCAAAGGCCTTCAGCCGCTCTTGTTTAACAGCTTTGGGCAAGTTCAATAAACTATCGCTTGAAATGATGGCCTCGATTTTCGTGTGTATTTTTTCGAGTACCTCCGGCGCTACACTGCCGCCCCCTCGGGGCCATAGGGCTACCGGAATACCGGCCCCTAGCATCTGCCGCAGCACGGCTTGTTCATTATCGGCGAGCAGAAAGGTAATGCCCAGACAGGCTATCTTTTCAGCCGCTTTTAACTCATTGAGTAGTTCCTTCGCTCCGTACGGCTTTTTGGGGCAATAGTGAACTATATCTTGGGGATCGATGGTTTGGCTAAATTGTGCCCACCGTTTACGCCAACCCGCTTGTAAGCTCGGATTTCGGATTCGTTCCCACGATCTAATCATAACCAGGTGATCTTCACCCAGTTTGACCTCGTTCATGAAGAAATCTTGTTTAACCCATTGATCGACATCACAAGAAATCAAGGGCAGCGGGAGGAAGAACTCAAGGGCTAAATCGGTAATATCCTCCACAAAGAGACCTGCTTTGTCCATCAAGACCTGCGCGATGATAGCCTGCACATCGTGCAGGGGGCAGGGCGAGTCGTCATCGTATAAATTGATGGGCAATGCTTCCGCCGGTTGCCACAGCAAAATTTTTACGTTGAATAATCCGCTCTTTTCGGCGCGCCCGTTCGTGGCGTCGGGTCTAATTTCAATGAGCATAAAAGGAGGCGTCGCAGTTAATGAGTCGGCTTCAGCCTCCGGCTGCAAGGTTGCCGCCACTTGATCTCGCATAGCCCTGACATCATCCACGACCAAGCCCAGCCAGGCGGCAGACTGCTCGCTCCAGGTTTTTAGCTCATTCGCAACTGCCCCGTCGCTGGTTTGGGCCGCCAGAAACTCAACAAACATCAAGATAGCCACAGCGCCGTTGGGTTGTGGCGGGATATATTGCAAGTGCCGCAGCATCGACCACAGCGTTTGTGCCTCCGCCTGTGGGGGAAAATCCGTCGGTAAGCTGGCGCGGTACCATTTCTTTAGGTCATCCTCCGTAATATTGGCTTGAGGAGCAATCATTAGAAGCGTCTTGAGTTGGTCATCGGGCAGCAGCCCGGGAGGCGAGATGTGCGCCCAAATCTGCCGGACTTTCTGGTAAGGGATCGACTTTTTTCCTTCATAAAACTCGAGGTTGTCGAGCAGCTTCTCGATCCCGTCGGGATGATTAGCGCACGTTTCGACGATGTTCATAACGTCAAAGGTGTTGGCATTATTCCGATCAATCGCATGTTTGATGCCGGGCGGCAACTCCTCGATGACTTTATCCCGCTTGCCTCTGTCTTCGATACTGGGGCAAGCCAGCAAAGCTTTGACTAATTCTCGACGTTGTTCATTTTTCATCAAAGATGACCTAACAAATCTTTTACTCTTTGCATAGGCAGCGCACTACCCTCGTAAAATTCCATCGTATCAATTAGCTCTTGCAAACCGCCCTCATAATTCAAGCAAGCGTTGACAATGTTCATCACATCAAACACATCTGCACTATTTCGGTCGATAGAATGTTTGATATTCGGAGAGAGATCATCGATGATAGCGTCCCGTTTGTTTCTATCGCTCATGCTAGAGCAAGCGAGCAAAGCCTGAACCAGCTTTTGTTTTTGGATCTTCGTCATCTCGGTAGATGGGATGGCGGCCGACGGCGGCGTAGGGGCAGGAGGTGACGAAACTAAATCGGCCAACGAAGCTCCGGGAGCAGGATGCGAAGTTCCACCGGCGGCTTTTTTCTGTAGCAGAGCGCGAATTTCACTGGCAATTTTGGCTAATTCTTCATCAGCGTGAATGCCTCCCTGACGCCAAACAGGGGCGCCATTTTTAGGCCTGACATTCATCTTCGTCAGCCACTCCACACTTTGCCAGTCACAGTATTTAGCAATGATCGGGAATACAGTAATCCCTTCATCGCGGCGACGCAGCAAGAGACGAGGCGCCTCAGTTTCCAGGATAAAATTGGAAGTTAAAAAGTTTGCTGTTATGAGTAGGACACCTACTTCAGCTTGGTCCATTGCCTGTTCGATGTCACTTTTCCAATCGCCTCCGGCTCCAATCTCGTCGTCACTCCACAACTTTATCAAACCGTGGCTTTTTAGGACGCTTAATTGGGTAACCAGTTCATTCTTTTCCTTTTCATCGTTGTGGCTGTAGCTGATAAAAACGGTTGGCAGAGTCATTCATTCCCCTCACAAGATATAATTGAAAATTTCAAATACAAGTTGGTAGAGTCGATAAGAATCGGAGCTGTTGATAGTAGATATGATTATATTATACCAAGTTTTGATTTACCCGACCACCGTTTTTTGTTAAATTTACCCAAACTACCAGCTTGCGGCAAAAAATTGCCCTTCGATACTCCTCCGGCACTTAGGGTGATTTTTCGTTGCCTCCGAGTAGCTCAGAGCGTAACAAAGGGAGTATCGGGCCGCGCCCTATGTCTGTCGAAAAAGGTGCGGCATACGACGCACCTTTTTTGTTTCCGAGGTTATGGTGATAAGCTTAGGACTTACGCAGTTGGGTGAAACGAACCCGGTGACAGTCACTTTTGGCCAAAAATGAACGTCCGTTTAGCCCAAATAGATCGATTTATAACACCCAAGTGACTGTCACCTGTTGAACTGCGTAACTCATAAAGCTATTCAAATTTTTAGATCAATTTCACAATATACGGTTGGGTTAATATCAGCCGCGAAAGAGTTATTTTTTCCATAGTTCTAATAGAAATAGAACCAGTAGAGATTAAGTAGAGGATGGTAGTCGCGATGGTCAATGGAGTACAAAAGTGACGGTCATTGTTTTATCGACAATACATGACTGTCATTTGATTTTTTGAGGGGGGAGATCCAACACCTGGCGTAACTTATAAGTCAGGTCGCTGAATTTGAACGGTTTTTGTAAAAAAGCTACGCCGGAGTCCAGTACCCCATGATGGGCGATTTCCTCATCGCTGTAGCCGGAGATATAAAGAACTTTCAAATGGGGATGTTTTCGACCTAGCTGTTCGGCTAGCGCTCGGCCGTGGATACCTGGCATCACCACGTCGGTTAACAACAGATCAATCTTACTGCTGTAATGAGCGGCTAACTGTAGCGCCTCGCGACCATCGCATGCGGTCAGAACGGTGTAGCCCTGCATCTCTAAAATTCGGGAGACCAGACCCCGCACGCCCTCATCATCTTCAACCAGCAAGATCGTTTCGCTGCCAGTCGGCAGGTCCGACACGTCCATTGAAGGCGCAGGGTGCGGATCAGTTTCTCCCGCCCGTGGCCAATAAATTTTGAAGGTGGTTCCTTGCCCCACTTCGCTTATAACTCGAATTGCGCCCTCGTTCTGTTTAACGATGCCATAAACAGTCGCCAGCCCCAAGCCGGTACCACGCCCCCTCTCTTTTGTGGTAAAAAAGGGTTCGAAGATACGGGCTTGGATGGCCTGACTCATACCGATCCCCGTGTCGCTAATGGTCAGCAGCACGTACTCGCCCGGCTCGATTTGGAAATAATCGACACCAGCGGTTGTCTCATCCAAGGTCATATTGGTGGTCTGAATGGTGAGTTGGCCACCCTCCGGCATCGCGTCGCGAGCATTGACCGCCAGGTTGACGATGACCTGCTCTAATTGGGAGCGATCGGCCTTGACCGGCCATAGGTGAGGAAAGGTGGCTGTTTTTAAATCAATATGTTCACCGATGATCCGCCGCAGCAGTTTATCGATTTGATTGACGACCTCATTCAAGTTAAGCACCTGGGGTTCAATAATCTGTTTGTGGCTGAAGATCATCAATTGGTTAATAAGGTTAGCGGCCAGTTGGCCTGAATGTGAAATTTTGGCGATATTTGTCGTAAGTGGATCATTAGGGGGTAGGGCCAGTCGAGTTAATTCGGCAAAACCGTTGATCGCGGTCAGCAGGTTGTTGAAATCGTGAGCAATGCCGGCTGTCAGTTGACCAATCGCTTCCATCTTTTGGGCCTGGCGCAGTTGTTCCTCCAACTGTTTGCGTTCGGTAATATCAACTAACACGGCCATGCTGCGGACAAAATTTCCGTCTATATCATACTCAACGATGGCCGAAAGCAAGACATCGATCATCGTACCATTCTTTTTGACAAACTGGTAGGGCACATCTTTGACCTGGCCCATTTTCATCAATTGGGGAATGGCAACCTGAATTGCATAACGCCGCGATTCTTCCGTGAGAAAGTTAGGGGCCGGCTGGCCGATGATCTCATCTCGCTCATAGCCCATCACCTCTAGCCAATAATCACTGACACTAACTAACCGACCTGTAATGTCAATGGAATGCATCATCACTGGCGAATTGTTATATAAGGCCCGGTAGCGAGCTTCGCTTTCCCGCAGGGCAGTCTCAGCCCGCTTGCGCTCGGTAACGTCCTGTTGAAAAGTGACCCAGTAGCTTTGCTCGCCTAAGGTTAGGGCCTGAACCTTGCCATGAGTGACAAAAGAGGTCCCATCCTTCTTACGGTTAGAGAATTCGCCTTCCCAAAAGCCCTTCGTTTGTAACTCGGCCAGCACGTCGGCTACAAACTTCTGATTCTCGGCTGGCGGCATATCGTTCATAATCGAAACATGCCGGCCGATCACTTCGCCCCGCTCGTAGCCAAACATGGCATCGAAGGCCGGGTTGGTGAAGTGGATAATCCCCTGATCGTCCACATAGTTCAGACCTTCGGCCAGGTTTTCCAGAATATAGGCATGATAGGCCAGTTGGGCTTCAACCTGCTTTTGCTCGGTGATGTCACGCACAAGGGAGATCAGGTGCGGCTCGCCATCCAGTTCGACCTGTTCAATGGAGACGGCCATCGTCCGAAGTTCGCCCGATTTTATTCGGACGATGACTTCATAGTCTCGCAGCGAGCCTTGCTGCTGCAACTGTTGCACTATTTTAGGCCGATCATCGAGGTGGGCAAACAGATTCATCCAGAGGGAAGTGCGCCCTACCAACTCAGCCCGATTGTAGCCAAATAGCTGCTCCCCACTTTCATTGACATCGATGATAAACCCGTCCCGCATGCGCGTAAGAATGAGGCCATCGGGATTGGCCGAAAATACCTTGCTGAAGCGTTCTTCAGATTGACGCAAAGCGGTTTCAGCCTGCTTGCGCTCGGTAATATTTTGGACCACCACCAGAATTTGGGGAATCTCTCCCTGCTCATTCACCAGCGGCTTGGTTTCAAAGGATAAATGTATTTCCCCCAGCGAAAGCTCAAAGTATTGCTCCTGGCCGGCAAACGTCCGGCGATAGGCGGTCATTATCGTCTCTAAAGATTCTTCATCACCGTAAACGCCAAAAACATCTTGCACGTGGAGTCCTATGAACATTTTGGGGTCGAGTTGGCGGCGTTTGAACTCCTGCCCGCTGGTGAAGTCGATCGTTAGATCGGCATTGATCACCGATAAATAGGTGCGTGGAAATTGGTCAGCCACGGCTCGGAGCAGCTTCTCATTGTCGCGTAGCTGCCGCTCGGCCTGCTTGCGCTCGGTAATATCTTCGGCAATACCCATGACGCGATAAACCTGACCACGCTCATCTTTGATTGGAAAGCCCCGATCCCAAATCCAACGGGTGGTTCCATCGGGACGTACAATGCGATATTCATGGAGGGTCGATTCACCCCGCGCTTGCTGTTTTAACCGGGGCTTGATCACGGCTTCTCGATCATCAGGGTGAATGCTTTGCAAAAAGGTATCGGCGTTTTCATAAAACTCGTTGGCCGGGCGGCCCCATACCTGCTCAATCGTCGGGCTGACATATTCGATCGTGGTGACACCCGGCGTGATGACCCAAAAAACCTCCTCGATATTTTCGGCCAATTGCCGGAAGCGTTCCTCGCTCTCTCGCAGGGTAGTCAGGCGATCTCGCTCATTTTGTTGATGCATACATCGCGATATAATGACCAAAATAGCGGCAACGGCGTTAAAGACAACAATCGCCGGGATAAAGTTTGAATGAGGAAAATTTTCCGGTACCAGCCAGACCACAATTAGGGTAGCTGCAACATTAAATACGCCTAAGGCGATAAGACCGGTTAGGGAAAGTAAAAGATTGCCAACAAAAAGGGAGATCATTAAGCCCATAAGGGGGAGTTCAGGGATAGGCGAGGCGCCACTAAGAACTACAGTGAATACGGTGATGGGATAGAATAGAACAGTCAGGATAGCCGCAACCTGATAATATTGCGTCCGGCTGAGGAGATAGATACTCGCTAACGAAAGAATGGTAATGGCATGCCGTAGAGGCATTTGATACTCAGGTAAAAAGATCGTGCGGAAAATGATCGCTGATGTTTGCAGCGTAAAAATCAGCAGCAGGAGTCCCGATAGCAAGGCCGCTTTGCGGCGCAGGGGACCATCTTGAATGAGGCTGGACGGTTGGGTCAACCACTGCCAAACATTTTGCCGGCGAGAATGCCGTTGGTAGGGAGGCTTTTTGTTCATGTTTAGGGCACGCCTATGTGCAACCGTAGTTATGCCCATTGTATACAAATTAGACGATTTAATCAAAGGGAAATCTATCTGATTATATCTTTGGACTCCGGGGTTTTGACAGTGAATTATGGATTAGGGTCCCCACCAAATTTGGGCCATGAGCCAGTCTTCTTGCTTAAGACCGTCCCAATCGGTGATACGGACGGGAGCGCCCCCTTGAGCATCGATGCGATAGATGCCCCAGCGGCCGCCCGTATCGGAAACGTAGGCAATCTGGGAGCCATCAGGCGACCAAGCCGGCAGGCCATCGTTGCCGGGCGAGGTAGTCACCTGACGGGGTGTATCGCCGCCGCCGGTGCCAACCGTAAAAATGTCCCAATTTCCGCTGCGCGTAGACATATAAGCTATTTGACGGCCATTCGGGGAGAAGGCGGGGCTGCGATCACTTTCATGGGTACTTAGCCGCACGGTGTCGCCCCCGCCAAAGGGAACAACATAGATGCCGGGATTATTGCCCTGGGCATCGGTACCTTGGTAAGCGATCAAATCGCCCTTAGGTGACCAGGCCGGGGTGCGGCCGTCGCCTAGAATGTTGGGGTTGCCTTTGCCGTCGGCGAAGCCCTGGAGATACTGCCAGCGGCCCGTACCCAGCTCTTGGGCGGAGAAGATGTAGTCGGTATTGCCCGGCCCCCATTTAGGGGAAATATGTTCTTGATAAATGGTAATCCGCCTGTCTTCGCCGGTGGTGAGATTATAGAGATGAAGACCGATGGCGTCCGGGCGGTCGGTGCGGTATAACAACTGTGTGCCGTCAATACTGAGGGAAGGCATCTGGCCGTTGGTCACCAGCACGCGGGGCGAGCCACTGCCATCGGCCGGCAGCGAGACAATCTCCCACCGGTGCTCGAACGGATTATATTTGGAGTAGATAATCGAACCTATAGCGCTGGTGGTCGGGGCGGTATCATTAGCCGGTTCGGTGGTGGCTTCCTCGGTGGCTGCCGGTTCGGCGGTGGCGTCCTCAGAGGCCAGTTCGTCTTCAGCCGGGGCGGCTAACGCGGCCGATGCCGCCGATTGGGCGGGAGAAGTGGCTGATGGAGCGTCGGCTTCGTCAGTCTCCGCTGTGCCGGCGGCCTTGGGTGGGCCTGTTTGAGTTTCGTCTTCCTGACATCGCTCGGTGACATTCGTGATTTTGGTTTCTAGCAGCCGGCTGGGTTTTAACTTCTGGGCGGCCAGATATTGATCTTTGGCCTGGCACCATTCCGTTTCCTCAAATAAGGTATCGCCAAATTTTTCAAGCGCTTTTACATACCGCTCTTCCACATCAATGTAGGTTTTGTCTTCTTGGTAAAGCTGGCTGAAGTTGTCCACCGCTTGTTCGGCGTCAACCGGTTCAACCAGCAGACCTTCCAAATAAAGTAGGGCTTTGGTGTGCTCCACCACCGCATCGGGATCATCGGGCCGCTCGGCTAGGGCCTGTTCGAAGGCGCGCTGCGCATCTTCTATTTTTTTGGCATCGATGTATTGCAGGCCGAGTTCGTAGTTGGCTTCAAAGATTAAATCCGATACTTCTTTGGTTTCATAGGCGGGATCAAGCGCCCGGATATTGGCCAAAGTTTCAACGGCCTCGGTCCAATGTTCTTGATCGAGTTGAGCTTTGGCTTCGATCATCATTTTGGCGGCGGCATCTGAGAGAGTTTGGGAGGTGGCCGTAGGCTGAGACTGGTTTCGCTCTTGGGCTTGTCTCAGCTCTTCGCGAATTTCGGAACTGTTGGGATTGATGCTTAGGGCCAATTCGAATTCGGCTATGGCCAGATCTAGCTCGTCGTTGTCCAGATGTTGCAGCCCCTTTTGGTAATGATCATTGGCCTCATCCTGCACTAGGACAGCGCGCTCCTGCAATCCTTCGCGGACGGCTAGCAGGCCCAACCCACCGTAAAACAGCCCCACGCAAACCAGAATGCCCAAACAGCCCAACCCAAAACGCCGCCAGGTAAAGCGGCCAGCCTCCGGGGCCGGCTCAACCGCCGGCGGTTGAGCCGGCTGATAGCCGCTTTGAGTGTATTGTTGGTAGTCGCGAGTATAGCCCTGATGGGGGGCGTCGGCATAAACCGTTTCATCATAAGCCGCTTCATTATAGTCCGTTTCGTGATAAGGTTCTTCGTGGGGCAGGTAGTGGTCAGCGGTGTAATGATCATCATAAGGCATTTCGTGGTCGAAATGATCAGGCTGGGCGTACGCCTCATCAGCATAGTCTTCTTCGTGGGGCAGGTAGTGGTCTTGGTAATGCGACTCAGAGTCGTACGGGTGGTCAGCATAGGTCTCATGGTCGTAGTAGTCCGCAGCAAGCGGATCATCGAGCTGATCGTCATAGCCTTGCTGGGCGGCTGCGTACATGTCCAACTCTTCGCGAGTGAAGGGTTGGGGCTCGCCGCAGTAGGAGCAGTTGGCCTGGGGGTGATTGTAGTACGTACCACAATATTGACATTGAAAAGCAAACTGTTCAGCCATTTTTTTAACCAGATTAATATACTAGCAGGGTGCTGCCACCCTCATCCTTAAATTGAATTTTTATGGGAGTCGTTGTGGCGGGAATGGTCCATTGCTTGGGTATGACCGGCTCAGCCGAAAACGGTTCGCTCAAAAGGATGGTGTCTCCAGTTGCAACCTCGAGCGTGCCTGTCGTCGACTGTGAGACCAGCGCCGTTAGGGTTTGGGCCTGGTCGGCCGGGGTCAAATCGATAGCGATACGGTTGGTGGCCCAGGTCAAGCCGCCCAATTCGGCCAGCGGCCACCAAGTTTCTTGCCAGCCCAGCGTATCGCCCGCCGGCACGGCCAGGTCATCCTCCGGCCAGAAACCGGCATTAGCTCCGCCCCAAATTTCAAAATACTGCGAGTTGTCGTCGGTATAGCTCCGATCGGGAAAATCGCGACCGAAAGCAAAGAGTTTGTGACTGCCCGGCCCGGCCGGAGCCAGCCGCACTAGGCCCAAATTGGTATCGGGATTGTACGCGCCTAAGAAAGACGCCTCTTGATTAGGGACAAAAAAGCCCAGATAATTAGCCCACTCATTGTAATGGCTCAGGTTGGTATCGCCAACTTGAGGCCAGGGCGCCTGTTGGCGTTCGCCCGGTAGGCTCCAGCCTGACTCGCCGCGACTGTGGATGGTGATGGTTTGGCCGGG
The DNA here is from genome assembly GCA_020634935.1 of Anaerolineales bacterium. Taxonomy (GTDB): domain Bacteria; phylum Chloroflexota; class Anaerolineae; order 4572-78; family J111; genus JAGRBY01. The sequence continues at coordinate 103,360 of JACKAT010000013.1, read as the reverse complement.
CATGACAAACTGCGTATTGAGCGACATCGAACCGCTGCCTAGCGTCAAGGCGGCGTTGGCCCACAATTGAATCGGGACCGTTTGGGACGTGTTATTGACCAGACGGGGTTCAACGGTGAAGACAACCTGATCGACCGGTAGGGTAACTGTGACCGCCAAGCCAACCCGGTCGGGAGCGGTGTCGCTCAGGGTGATCGTCGCGCTACTGGCGGTCTGAGCCACCTCGTAGCTCCAAGCCACACCGAAGCGATAGCCGTGTTCCTGAGTCGGATAAGCCCATTCCATCCCGCCGGTAGCCAACCACCAGTTGGCCTCATAAGGCTGCAATACGCCGTAACGCGAGGGCTTCACGACCGGATTGTGATAGAAAATTTCCTGCCCGGTGGTTTTGAGGTAAGCGCTGTAAAGCCGGCCGCCCAATTCCGGCAGAAAGGTGAGCCGGAGGTAGGGGTTCTCCAAAACAATGGCGATGTAGTTGGTCGGCGTCGGTTGGGGAGCGGTCGCCTCGTACGCGGCCCGGTTGAAATAGTAAACCGGTATGTTGTAAACCGGGTCGATTTGCTCCATCAGAAAATCTTTGACGGGATAAGTCGGCAAGGTCACGGTAGTTTCCGTGATCTGAACAGAAGAGGCCGGCGAGGGTGCGGCCGGTGGTTGGGCGGTGGAGTTTTGGTCAGAGGGGGGTGTAGCCGGCAGTTGGGTGGGAGTCGCCACCGTCGAAACGGCAACCAAGGCCGCCTCGGTCGCCGAGGAAACCGGCTGGTTGGGCGATGCCGCCGTTGGCGGCGAATCCGTTGGTTCGGCAACAATAGGGACGCTCGCTCCCCGCGTTTCGCCTGACGGTTCCGCTACGTTACAGGCTGTTATGAAAATTACCGCCAGGGTTAACCCCACACCGGCGGCAATGTGTTTTCGCGCATTTCCATAGTTTTTCATACAGATTGGGCATGATAGCATTGAATGGGATTGGTGTCCAATGCCAGGCCAGACCTTCGGCGCTTCTAATTTTAGGGTGGCAGTCTCTTTTGAAGGGGCGAAACCGTTAATATGGTCGATTACATGGGTATTAGTGATCCGGTGACCGTCACCTTATCGTGGTTGTCTTATTTTTATTGGGCGATTGGGCGGATTATGGTAAAATAACACGTTGTATGGAAACAACGCCGGATTTCAAAGTTCACGTGGTGGGGCATAATTGGGCCATCGATCTGTTCAGGCAGCAGGAACAGGTAGGGCGGGTGGCCCAGTCGCTGCTGTTGACCGGCCCGCCCAATATTGGCAAGAGTACGTTGGGCCGTTTTTGGGCGCAATATTTGAACTGCACTGCTGAGCCGCGGCCGTGTGGTTACTGTCTCTCCTGTCGAAAAGTGATGAGCGGCAACCATCCTGATATTCGGGTTTTCGATGAGGATGAGGCGCTCAAGATTGATCAGATCAGGGAACTCCAGCGCGAGCTGTCGTTATCGCCGGTAGAAGGGCGGTATCGAGTGGCGCTGTTGTGCAACTTTGAACGGGCTACCACCGGCGCGGCCAACGCCCTGCTTAAAACGCTGGAGGAGCCGGCCTCGCAGGTGGTGCTAATTCTGACGGCGGTTGAGCCGGGATCGCTCTTACCGACGATTGTGTCTCGCTGCCAGATGTTGAAGCTAAGGCCGCTAGCAAACGAGGCGATTTTGACGGCGCTGCAAACCCAGTGGCAAACCGAGCCAGCTCAGGCGGAACTACTGACGCAGTTAGCCGCTGGCCGGTTGGGTTGGGCGGTTAATGCCTTAACCGATCAGGACTTTCTGGCGCGCCGGTCTCGATTTTTGGAGGATATGCTCGATCTGCTGCGGATGCATCGCGCCGAGCGGCTGGACTATGCCTCTGATCTGAGCCGGGATACAGCGGCTTTGAAAGAAGCGTTGGTTTTATGGCTGATCATTTGGCGAGATTTACTACTGCTGATGAGCGGCGGCCAAACTAAAGTGATCAACTTAGATTGGCAAGATAAGCTGCAGCCTATCGCCCGCCGCAGCACTCTGGCTCAGGCTAAAGAGATGGTGGTCAGGCTGCAAAAAGCGTATCAAAATCTGGATCGCAATGTCAATCCCCGATTAAATTTAGAAGTGGTGCTGCTGCACCTACCGCGCTATGCGGATATTTAATGTGATGTTATAAAGGAAGAAGATAAGCTGATTATGCCTCTTATTGTTGGTGTTCGGTTTAGACCGGTAACAAAAATTTACTATTTTGATCCCAACGATGTGGAAGAGTTAGAGCCCGAGGTGCGAGTCATTGTTGAAACATCGCGGGGCACGGAGATGGGCATTGTGGTCCAGCCCATTCACGATGTTCCCAAAAGCGAACTGAAAGGCCCCCTCAAGCGCGTACTGCGGAAAGCCACCCCCATCGACCTGATTGAGATGGAACGCTACCGCACCGAAGAAGACGACGCGCTGGATAAATGCGATGTGCTGGTTAAAGAGCTGGAAATGCCCATTCGGGTGATTAAGGCCGATTATAATTTCGATGGATCGCGGCTGGTGTTCTCTTTCACGTCCGAGCAGCGGGTTGATTTTAGAGATCTGGTTAAAGGCTTGACCAAGCAGTTCAGCACCCGCATCGAGATGAAGCAGGTGGGTGCGCGGGACGAGACCAAAATTCTGGACGGCTATGGGCGCTGCGGGCGGCGCTTGTGCTGTTCAAGCTGGCTGACGGAGTTCCATCCGGTGTCGATTAAGATGGCCAAAAATCAAGGTCTGCCCCTGGCTCCGGCTGAAATATCCGGCGTTTGTGGCCGGCTGCTGTGCTGCCTGGCCTATGAGAACGACCAATATTCCGCGATGCGGGAGGCCATGCCTAAGGTGGGGACGCAGGTCAGATCGCCCGAAAATAATAGTGTCGGCATGGTTCGCGGCCTTAACATTTTGAGCGAGTCGGTGCTGGTTCAGTTTGAAGAGGAAGAAGGCTATGTGGAACTGCCGATCAGCGAACTCAAACTGATGAGCGAGCATCAAGAGCCTGAACCTGACCTCAAAGTTGAGCGCAAATCTCGGCGTAGAAAGCGAAAGAAAAAGAGCGATCAGAGTAGCGCCGATGACGCAGCCGATTAATTTATTGCATTTGGCCGATATTCATATCGGTATGGAAAATTACGGCCGCCTCGACGTCCCATCAGGTTTGAACAGCCGGGTGGTCGATTTTTTGCGCCGGATGAGCCAGGCCATCGACTTGGCTCTGGAACAAGACGTTGATATCTGTCTCTTCGCCGGGGACGCCTACAAAAATCAGCGGCCTAATCCCACCTTTCAGCGTGAATTTTCGCGGCGGATCAAACGCCTGGCCGATCACGACGTGCCGGTCATCCTGCTGGTCGGCAACCACGATATGGCCACAGCCGACCGCGCCGCCAGCAGCCTGGATATCTTTGGGGTGCTGGATGTGCCGGGGGTGATTGTGGCCGACCGCGAAGAGGTTCATCAGATAACCTGCCGGCGCGGCCAGCCGCTGCAGGTGGCTACGGTGCCCTATCCCCAGCGGAGCCGGCTGCTGGCCCACGACACCTTCAAGAATATGACGCTCGATGACCTGGACCTAGCTCTGGGCGAAATTATGCACCAAAACCTGACCGATCTGGCGGCGGAGGTGATGGAGCGGCCCGATATCCCGGCGGTGCTGACGGCTCACTTGAGTGTCAGCGAGGCCAAACAGGGCAGCGAGCAGAGTGTGATGATTGGCCGGGATATTGTCGTTTTGAAGAGCCTGCTGGCTAACCCGGCCTGGGATTATGTAGCATTGGGCCACATTCACAAACACCAAGAACTGAATAACGGCCAGCACCCGCCGATTGTCTACCCCGGCAGTTTAGAACGGATTGATTTCGGCGAAGAGGGCGAACGTAAAGGGTTTGTGATGGTCGAGTTGGAGCGCGGGCGGGCGCAGTGGGCCTTCAAGCCCGTCGATGCTCGGCCGTTCATCACCATCCGGATCGATGTAACCACGGCCGATGACCCGATGACCCAGATTTTGGATGAGTTGGAAGCGCACGGGGTTGATGGCGCGGTGGTGCGGGTCATTATCAAAGCCACCGAGGCGCAGGAGCCGATTTTGGACGACAAACCTATCCGGCAAGCCCTGCGCTCGGCCAGCTTTGTAGCCAGTGTGGTGCGGGATATCGAACGCGCCCAGCGTCATCGCCTGGGTGGGGCCGCAGCCGAAGAGTTAACCCCTCAGCAGGTCCTGGAGCTTTATCTGGACTCAAAGGCCACCCCGGATAAACGCCGGGCTGAACTGCTGCGCTACGCCGAGGCCATTTTCCGCGATGAATAAAACTGCTCAAGCGGTGGGTTTATCGACCTTGGGCAGGGTAATCCCCGCTTGTTTTTGATATTTCCCTTTTTTATCCGCATAAGAGGTACGGCAAATTTCATCGGCCTCAAAGAAGATGACCTGGGCGATGCCTTCATTGGCGTAAATGCGGGCCGGCAGCGGCGTGGTGTTTGAGATCTCAATCGTCACAAACCCCTCCCATTCCGGCTCAAAGGGGGTGACGTTGACGATGATGCCGCAGCGGGCATAGGTTGATTTGCCCACACATAAGGTCAGCACGCTGCGGGGGATACGAAAGTATTCAACCGTGCGGGCCAGCGCAAAAGAGTTGGGCGGGATGGTACAAATCTCGCCCTTGAACTCGACAAAGGAGCGATTGTCGAACTGCTTGGGATCGACCACGGTGTTGTTGACATTAGTGAAAATTTTGAACTCGTCGGCTACCCGGATATCGTAGCCGTACGATGAAACGCCATACGAGATAACCCCTGATTTGACCTGGCTCGACTCGAATGGATCAATCATGCCGTGCTCGCGGGCCATTTTTTCGATCCAGGTATCGGGTTTGATGCTCATAAAATCCTCCGCGTGTTTGATAAAATCACGCTATTTTACTTTAGACCAGACGATATTCATAATCTGTAGGGCATCGCTGGCATGGCAGTCATCGCCAAAACTCCACTTGGGCCGATCCTTGGTCGTAACATTTTCACCCATAATCTCAGCCACAAATTCTACTCGCTTCGGGACTGTGCCAAACTCGCCGATGACTATGGCGTACTCGCCCTCGCTATCGGTGGTGGCGTAAAAGGGGCCCCGGAAGCCGTCCTCGTCGCCGGTTACTTGAATGGTGACCCCCGGTAAGCGCGGATCATCGTCACCACCGCCATTTCTGACATAACCGGTGACGCCCAAATGAGCGCAGTTAGCCTTCGCTTTGATATCTTTTGGGCGATATTCGCCCGGTGGTGAACCGGGGATAGCCGTATTGGTCGGCGTGGCGACGGGCGAGATCTCGGCTGGTTCCGGGGCGGCGGTCGGTTCCGGCGTATCGGTTGGCGGGGGCGGCGGCGGGGCAGCCGCTGGCGGGCTGGTCGGCCGGGGCGTATCGGTAGGGATCAGGGTATCGGTTGGAAGGGGCGTATCACTCGGTAAGGGCGAGGGCGTGTCGGTTGGCGTGTCGCTGATGAGGGGGATCGGCGTGTCAGTGGGAACAGGGGTGGCGGTCGGTGGTAGGGGGGTGATCGTAAATGTTGGCAGCGGGGTTCGCGTGGCCCGGACGGTGGCTAGCTGGGCTACCGGCGTGTTGGTGGCGCAAGCCAGAGATACCGTCAGCAGAAGTATATAAATCCAAACCGGTTTTCTTTTAAAGAAGATCATTAACCTACCATATTAGTTGATCTTAACGGGATGTGGCAATAAAGGCCGGCTTTATTCATCAAGCCAGTCTACTAATCTAGCATGGAAACCAAGGTCCGTCAAAGTTGACATTGATTGCGGCGACCCAATTATCATTGCGAATCATAAAGCTTAGTGTTATACTAAATTGCCCCGCATTTTTAAAGCACCTATCAGAACACACCTATTGTTATCATCTACACAGCAGGAGGCTATCGTGTCGATAAAAATCACGGGAACTCGCCCCAAGAAACGCACGAAAATTGTGGCAACCATTGGGCCGGCCAGTAATAATGAAGAAACGCTTCGTCAAATGATTCTGGCCGGGCTGGATGTCGTCCGGATTAACTTTTCCCACGGCAAGCACGAAGATTTAATTGAAACGATTGGTTTGATCAAAAAACTGAGAAAAGAAATGAACGTCCCCATTGCGATTATGGGGGATTTGCGCGGCCCACGGATTCGAGTCGGTGAGATCGAAGGCGGCTCGGTTACCCTTAAAGAGGGTCAGAAGTTGATTTTAACCCCCCAAGAGGTGCTGGGCAACAGTGAACGGGTCTCGATAAGTTACCCGGATTTGGCCCACGATGTTGTCCCCGGCAGCTTGTTGTTACTTGACGACGGCAATATTGAAATTGAGGTGGCTAAAATTGAAGCCGATGGGAATATTGTGGGGCGCGTCATCGAGGCGAGTGATTTATCGAGCCGCCGTGGCCTTAACTTGCCGGGCCGCCGCGTTAATCTGCCGTCGATTACCGAAAAAGATTTTGCCGATGTGGATTTTGCCATTGAGCATGAGTTTGATTTTCTGGCCCTCTCCTTTGTGCAATCGGCCGATGATGTGCGCTTGCTGAACGCGCTGCTGGCCGCCAAGAAGTCGAAAATTCCGGTTATTGCCAAAATAGAGCGCAAGAATGCACTGGACGATATCGATAATATTGTCAAAGAGGCTTACGGCGTGATGGTGGCCCGGGGCGATTTGGCCCTGGAGATGAGTATTCAGGAAGTGCCGATTGCCCAAAAACGGATTATCGCCGCTTGCCGCCGGGCCAGTATTCCGGTCATCACCGCCACCCAAATGCTTGAGTCGATGATTGAGATGCACAAGCCCACCCGCGCTGAAGCCACCGATGTGGCTAACGCCGTGTTAGACGGCACCGACGCCCTGATGCTGTCGGGCGAAACCGCTATCGGCGCGTATCCGGCTCAGACCATCGCGATGATGTCCAGCATCGCCATGAAAGCTGAGCAAGCCTGGATTAACGGTGAACTAAGCGGCCCGTCGCCGCTGCCTTCGCCTGATGGCATCGATGCCAACGTGGCCTATGTGGCCCAGATCGCTGCCGGGTCGTTGCACGCCAAAGCCATCATTATTCATACCACCACGGGCGGAACGGCTCGCCGGGTAGCCTGTCACCGGCCCGAAATTCCGATCTTGGGGTTATCCTCTTATCCGGAGTCGCGGCGGCGGCTGGCCTTGACTTGGGGCGTTGAAAGCGTATTGGTAGAGTTCATTAAAGGAACTGAACATATGGTGAGTATGGCCTTTCAACAAGTTATTAGCAAAGGCCTGGCCGACCCCGGCGATCTAATCGTCATCACCGCCGGTACACCTTATGGCGCTGCGGGCCGCACGAATTTACTTAAAGTTGAGGAAATCCCCCCCACTTATGGGGATGAGTAGGATCGACAATGATTAAATCCGGCTTGTTGGGGGCCGGCTTGGGGTTTGTATATGTCATGAGCTTGGCCCTGTTATCGCCCCTGTGTACGTTGTGTGTCGTGCCCTTTTTAGGGTTAAGCGTGGGCTTCTTAGCCAGTTGGTTTGACCAACCGGAGAAACTGGAAAGCAACTTAGGGCGAGGCGTCATCGCCGGCGGCATGACCGGCTTGGGCGTGATGGTCGGCCAAATTCTGGCCACCCTGGTGACCGGCGTTTTGGTGACCAATTTGGAAACGCTGCCCGCTGAATTTAGCGATCTGGGCCTCTTCCAAAGCGTTATGGCCAACCCAACGCAATACTGGCAAACAACTTTAACAATGGGGGCATTTTGTAGTATATTTAATTTAGCGCTCATTATCGTTTTGGGGGCTGTGGGCAGTTTGCTCTGGTTTCAAACCCATCAAAAACGTTTAACAACAACGGTTTTACCGTAAGAATCGACTATCAATTATATAAGGAGGAAACTGGGTCATGACCATACCGACCAATTCTCAGCAAGCTAGGGGCATGATTTTCGTGAAGGACGACGCGGCTGATGCAATCAAACAAGCCATTAAGAAAGTAAGCAAAATTATAGGGATCGAGGACAATAAAGTGTTTTTTGAAGGCAAGCGGATTGTCGAAGGCCACGGTTTCGCCCTGCGGGTCAATAGCTACGATCTGTACCAATGCCCCGGCGGTTATCTGCTGCATACTTATATGGAAAAGGGACCGAATTGGGCTGTCACCGGCAAAACCATTCAAGACGTGCTGGATCGCGCCCCCGACCAGCAGGTCGCTCGCCGGGCGCATGGGTTGCTGATTCAAAAGAATTTGCTCCACGCCAGCCACTAACAGTCAGTCCATTTTGACTCCCACTGCCGGCCCATTATAATATTGGCTGTAAAATTTTTGCCTCCGTAGCTCAATGGATAGAGCATCAGTCTTCGGAACTGAGGGTTGGGGGTTCGAGTCCCTCCGGAGGTGCTTAAAGACGGCGAATGCACATGCATTCGCCGTCTTTTATGTTATTTTAGCGGCAATCGGTTATACAATTTGTGACGCAGGTTAAACGATCAAGGTCGGTTTCCTTTCAATAGGCACAGTACGAATATCGACCTTAACCTGCTTCGACTCATTTACCCTACCCTGCCAGCCGCTGCGCGAACGGGAGGTAGGCCCACCCGTTTTGAAATTGAATACCTTCCCTTCCACTCTTTTATCCCCCTATCTAACCCAGGCCGGGCCGCCAAGACCCCGCAAATGCTTAGGAATGGAAATTAAATAACTCCCCCAATTCTGTAAGGAAACGAACTGCACAGCCTGCGCTGGGAAATCCTGCGTGACCCCGAGGACCCTGATCGCACCCTGCTAACCAACGGCCACTACTACTTTGCCCGCTACCTGAGCTGCTTCGATTGGCAGCCGGTGCGTCCCCGGCCAAAGGCGAGCTAAAGGCGCTGCAAGTGAGAGATGAGTGAGAGGTTTTGAGAGGAGTTGAGGAGGATGAATGGATGAGGTTTAAACTATCATTAAGTAACCTCAGTTCGGAGTTTATAAAAATGGACGGAACCTTCGGCAGGGTTTAGAGGATGAAAATAATTAACAGGACTTACGCAGAGTGTAGAATAATTTGCCAAATTGTTCCCGATCTTGGGCATACGGGTAACGCAAATTGGCAATTTACACTACAAAATTGGACATGTCAAAGGAATAGTTAATCACTGCGCCTATTGCGTAGGGCGCAGCTAATGGTAACGATGAGGCGTTGGATCACCCGCTTTAGATCGGGACGCCGATCAGACGTTGAAAAGGTCGGCGAGGTGTGATCGGGATGTCGATCGAGGTTGGATCTTACGTAATGATGATCAAAGCCGGCATTATGTTCTATTTGGGGATGATATGAATTAGGAGTTACGCAGTTGGGTGAATCGAACCAGGTGACAGTCACTTAGACGCGATAAGTCGACTTGTTTAGGCTAAACGGACCCTCATTTTCGACAAGAAGTGACTGTCACCTTTTGAACTGCGTAACTCCTATGAATGTCGTAATAGAGGAACGATAAGTCAATGCCCATCTACATCACTATCCAGACACCTGAGGCAATTACTTCACCTCCCCTCACCCTGTGGCCCATCGCAATCAACTTGCCGCCGGACGAGGCGTCCTTCGGCCTTGACGACGACGAAGCCGTCTGGTCAGTGTCGCTGCCAGGGGATACAAGCTTGGCGGAGAAGACGCTGGTCCGGCATCGTAATATCATTGCTCAACGCCGGCAGGCTATCGGCGTGGCCGGGTACTATTTACAGGTGATCGATGTGCCAGATAACGAAGAATTGGCTTTCGCCTTCGGCCCAGTTGATAAGACCGAGGAAGAAGAAACCTTGCTCACTACTATGGCTACCTTCAGCCAATTAGGCGAGGCCGAGTCGTTAGCTTTTGATTGGCTGACCTCATGGCGGAAACCTATCGCCAACTGGGAGGAGACGCTCGACGAGTACCGGCAATTTATGGCGCAGGCGGCCTATTTGCTCAAACCCACTTTACGGATCGAGACCACCGTTGAGCAAGTGCGGCTGGCCGAAACGCTGGTTCGAGCCAATGGCGCGTTGGAAACAGTCTGGCGGCGGCGAGTCGAATCGACCCAGTTGGCCCTCCACCGGCAAACCGTCCAACTGACGCTGGAAACGCGCCAGTCGCTGGCCTTCTTTGTGGCCCAGGTCAGCGCCGGAGCGGCGTCGCTGGCGGCCAAGTTTTACGTGGCTCAGTGGGTGGCTCTCCCCGCTGCCTTCCGCTTTGCCCGGGATGTTATACACCGGGCTAAGGAGGATCAGTTGCTGGCGCGGCTGAAAGCCTTGCCAGAGCGGACATAAAACCGGTTGATCGGATAGCCAACGAGAGACCCATAGGAGACGCGAGAGAGGTTGGGAGAGAAGGCGAGGAGGATGGATGGATGGTGATTGACTTATCATGAAGTCGTCAGTAGGTGGTGAAAGCGGCCAGAAGCTGCTTCATAAGTATCAAACTTTTATTGTCAGAAAGGAAACCAAATGGCTGCTAAAAACAATAATGAAGCATCAATACTGAAAGATATGATCATCGCTAACGGCATCAACGGTACTACCAAAACCTATCTAACCCCGCCAATGTCACCGGCAGAGTTGCTAAGTTACATCCTCGATGAAAAACTTCCTCCGGATTATGACCGGCTGCAACAGAAAGAGTTTGAGAAAGAGGATGGGCATCTGGGGCTTGTACACGGGGTCGATGCCAAGAAACTCGACTCGGCCGGCTGGGGGGTGATCTATGCGCCAGGGATCAGCCCCGAAATAAAAGAGGCGTTATCGCCCTTAATCAATTTACGCCGACAGCAAGCCGGTTCGTTATTCAAGGAATATCCGTATCAGGTGGGCTGGCCCAGCCGGACTTTTCTGATAGAGAACAATACGGGGCTAGGGCCAGCTGATCCGGAGGAGATGCCCTACTACCTGCTCATTGTCGGCAGCCCGCAGGAAATCCCCTACAATTTTCAGTATGAATTGGATGTTGATCGGGCTGTGGGCCGTATCTATTTTGACACCCCGGACGAATATCACAACTATGCGTTGAGTGTTGTGGCGGCTGAAAAAGGCGAGGTCAAGTTACCGGCCCGGGCCGACTTCTTTAGCGCCGCCAATCCCAATGATGTGGCTACTCAACTCAGTACCGACCTGCTGCTCGAACCCCTGTACAAAAAATTCAACACTGACTTAAAGGCCGAGACCCGTGACCTTAAATGGGAGGTTCACGCTCACCTCAAAGACGCGGCCACCCGCTCTCAGTTAGAGAAACTGCTGGGGGGAGACCCTACTGAAACGCCGGCTTTCCTGTTTACCGGCGGTCACGGCATGGGCTTCAACCGCGATGATCCCTACCAACTGGCTCATCAAGGAGCTTTAATTTGCCAGGACTGGGATGGCAATCCGGCCAGTATCTCGGAACAAGCTTACCTGGCCGGGGATCATATCGCCAACGATGCCCGGCTGCACGGGCTTATCGCGTTCTTCTTCGCTTGCTATGGCGCCGGCACCCCTAACCACGATGAATTTATGCGTAAAGTCGAGGGGACGCCCAAGAAAATCGCTCCTCAATCCTTTGTCGCCCGTTTACCGCGCCGGCTGCTGAGCCATCCCCGGGGCGGCGCTTTGGCGGTCATTGGCCATATCGAGCGGGCCTGGACCCACTCCTTTAAATGGAGTGGGCAACCATCGGCGCATCGGGCCCATTTCACCGGGACGTTGGGGCGCTTGTTCGATGGCTATCCGGTGGGTTTCGCCTTTGATCAGATTAATGAGCGGCATGCCAGTGCGGCTGTCCAATTGACCGGTCTATTAAATGACAAGAGAAATAGTATTGCCGTTAACGATCTTGAGTTGATCCAGACTTGGGCGGTCAATAACGACGCCCGCGACTATATTATTCTGGGCGATCCGGCGGTGCGGTTGTGTGTGCCGGAGACGGAAGAAGAAGCGGTGAAGCCTTCGACCCTGACCTTAAAGGATATCAATTTGGACAACTATAAGCCCGGCGTGGGGGTAATGGCTCAACCCTCGGCTGACGGAGCAAACACGGCAGCCCCCATCGTAGCCAATGCTCGCCCCATGTCGCCGCAGACGGACGATGCTGAGGCGATGGGCATCCTGTCTGAGGCTCAGGTGGACCAGATCAAAGACGCGCTCAAAACCATCACCCAGCGGGTAGCTGCGGCGCTGCATAATGTCAGCACCCTGGAAGTGCTGACCTACCTCAGCGATGATGATCTGGAATATGTCTATGATCGAGACAAAAAAGCGTTTCGCGATCACGCCAAACTCAAGGCCGTTACGCTCATTGGGCTTGACGGCGACATTCAGAGCATGATCCCGGCCCGCCAGGTAGAAACATTGAGCGAGGCAGAGAATCAAGTGACGATGGCGGCCGAGGTGGATAAAAAGCTGCTCAATCTCCACAAGGATATGGTCGAATTAGCCCAGGCTAATCGGGCCGTCTTCCTCAAGAATTTGGCCGAAATCGCCGTAACGCTGGTGAACACCCAACTGTAAAAGGGCCGCCCGGCGCGATTGCTCTCCAGCTTATCGACAATCATTACCCAAGAAAGGATACAATTCGAATGAACATTGGTATTCACTATTCAAACCATCAGTGGCAGTTGCCCAGCGCTCAAACTTTTCAGCGCTTAAAGCTGACTCGCCCTGAGTGTATCAAAACGTGCCTCTTTACCCAATTCGGTTTTGATCAAGCCGAGATGCACAAACAACTGCGGCGCGAATTCCCTCAAGCTTTGATCGTGGCCCGTCTCTTTGCGCCGATGGGCGGCGGTCCCTGGCCGCCTGATGATTTTGCCCGGCAGTTTCAGCCCCACATCGAGGCTCTAAAAGGCGTAGTCGAGTGGTTTGAAGTGCATAACGAACCTAATCACGAGCGGAACGTGGAAGGGTTTGGGAACACCCAGGCCCAGTTTGAAGAATTTGCCCACTGGGCCGCGCGCGTGCTGCAAATTCTTAAACATAACCACCCCTGGGCCAAGTGGGTCTTCCCCGGTCAACTGGTCGATGGCGGACCCTACATCAACTTCTGGAAGGCTAATTTAGAGGTCATTCGCCAATTCGATGCCTGGGGAGTGCATTGCTACTGGCAATTTGAAAATCACACCAGCCGTGAGTGGGGGCGCTGCTATGAAATTGCTCACGAAATGCTGCCTGATAAGCCGATTATCATCACCGAATTTGGCGACTCGACCACGGAACGCCGGCCCATTGATAAAGTTCGTTACTACCGGGAATGGTATCAAGCAGTCGACCGGCATCCTTATGTGCTGGGGACAGCCCTTTATATTTTGGGAGGAACCCAGGACTGGATTAACCGGCCCGGTATTCCCAACTTTGATGTGATTGAGGATATGGCGCGATCGATTGGCGACCTGCCCCGCCAGGATCGACACAGCGTTCCCAATGGGAACCCTCCGCCCCCTCCGCCGCCTCCCCCCCCGACTGATCTGCAGCCTGGTGTGGTTAGCAACCAAGATATCATTACCGTCTTTGCTCATGTATCCACCCAACTAGGCTTTGGTCAATGGGAGCTTATGGGCCGAGCCGGTCTTAGTTTAGGGGAACTGGCCGCCCACCGCCAGGCGGTGTACAACAAAGGTAAAATTGAGGCGCTACCCGGCCTAAACGACCAGCAGCGCCGCCTTATAATCGCTGAATTGGTCCGCCGGGCTAACCTGCGCAGCGCTGATGAGGCCATTAATTTTGCCTTCGGCGGCGAGGTGGAATTTCTGCCGTCCACCGGTCTACTGCTTAGACGGAGCGAGTTGATGGGCATCCCGCTGGAACCGTCCCGCGAACTGCAAATCAATTTGGATCAGGCCAATACTGCCCTGGAAAAACGGACGTTCCTGGCCTGGAACCGGTATGGTGTGGCCCTACTGGCGATTGCTGATGCTCTGACTCTGGAGCCGGCGGTGGTCGTGGCGATCGTGGCCAGCCTGTCGGACCGGCGCGGTCTTAGCCCGGACGGCCGGCTTCTCATCCGCTTTGAACCGCCAATCTTCTACGAAAAGTGGGGCCGGACCCACTCCGATGCCTTTGACGACGCCTTTCAGTTTGATTCGGCTCAGCCTCACCAGGGACATCGCTGGCGGTCATCGGCGGTGGAACCGTGGCAGGAGTGCCACACCAATCAACAGAGTGAATGGGCCGCTTTTACCCAGGCCCGTATATGGGATGAAACTGCGGCCAAACTGTCGGTTCGCATGGGTCTGGTCGAGATCATGGGCTTTAATTATGCGATGCTCGGTTATCAGTCCGTCGATGAAATGTTGGCCGCTTTTGCCACTCATGAGCGGTTCCAACTCTTTGCCCTATTTGATTTTATTGCCGGCGAGTCGGGTAACAGCCGCCGCTTGAACGCCTTGCAAGCGCAAGATTTCGATACCTTTGCCGCCTTACATTACGGCTTTAGCGATGCGGCTCGCTTCAGTGTTACCCTGCGCGGGTTAGCTGAGACTTTTAATCGCTTTAATCCGATACCGGTGGATTAAAAAATTTGACGCACGGAGATGGCGACGCGGGTGAACTGGTATTTGGCGGATTACTGCAAGAAGCATTTGAAACGGTTCAGTCTCTTAAACTCGTTTGAACCGGACGTTGTCTAAAGTTAAGAAATTCATTGAAAGAATATAGGAGTTACGCAATTCAAAAGGTGACAGTCACTTTTGCCGAAAATGAACATCCGTTTAAGCCCCAACAAGTCGATTTATCACGTCTAAGTGACTGTCACCTGGTTCAATACACCCAACTGCGTAAGTCCTAGAATAGTTACACATTATCGAAAGGAATCACAAAATGAGCGAAGAAAAAGATCGATATGGTTACGAGGCGTTAGGGGGGATTCCCCGAGAGATGGATGCGTTTAAGATTGGTGACGTGGCCCATCCCCAGCTTACTAACAAGAATCCGGGGCAGTACGTTTTAGTCGGCGTCGAGCCGGCTTGGATTGAGCAGGCCCACCAGGTTGAGGTAATTGATGAACACGGCGATCCCTTGCAGGGCGTGTGGGTCATATTTGGTTTTAGTTCGGGTAAAAATCTGAATGGCCTAAAACCAAGGGATAACTTCTGGACCAATAGTCCGGGAGATATTCGGGGCAACGCCCAGCGAACCAATCGGATGGGGTATGCCCAACATACTACCGGTCCAAAAACCGGTGAAACGGTTTGGATCTGGGACGTAAGCACGGGCAAATTGGAATTACCGAGCGTTATCGTCCATTCGCTAAAATGGATCAACACCGAGGCAGGCGGCCCCTTTATCCATTCCGGGGTTAAATTAACCTTTCAACGCCGGCGCGAAGACATTGAACCACGAGGTCCACGGCTGGATCGAATCGATAAAACGTTGAAATCGCTTCAAACCCGTATCGACCAGGTCCTTGAAACCCAACAAGGGGGCGAGAACCTGCAAAATCTGGCAACGCAGGTCGCTGCGTTAGCGGAAACTTTAAAGCAGGCCGAGGACGATATTTCTTTCCTCAAGAAGCATATGTAGCCTGAGTAGTCACTTAGGGATGAAGTCACCTGAAGTGAGTTTAGGCCGGACCTATATCGAAAAAAATCGCTAAGGCCAAGCAATCCCTGGCTTTGGCTCAAATTAACTACTTTATCTAAGGAGAATGATGATGACAGATACACCACAAATACCCGCTGAGATTAATCCGGTAGAGCCGCCGATGCAGTTTGATTCGCCAGAATTTGCCTTCGATCTCGAAATCGACCGTTTTTTGATGGCGCCTCAGGCCCGTCAGGCGTTTGGGGTGACGGGCAATGGCTTAACCGTGGCCGTACTCGATACCGGTCTTAACCCCATCCACATTGACTTTGCCGGCCGGGTGGTGGCTCAGCGCAACTTTACTCCCGACAACAATAACAATGCCGATGATGCCACTGACGGCAACGGGCATGGCACGAACGTGGGAGGGATTATTGTGGCTAACGGCGATCACAAAGGTATCGCTCCGGCGGCCAATATTATTCCGTTAAAAGTATTGCGTAATACCAGTGGGGGTAGTTTCGTCTGGATTGAACAAGCCCTGGATTGGGTCATCGAAAATCGGGTACGTTATAATATCTCGGCCGTCTGTATGTCGTTGGGCGATGGCCAAAATTACACGGCTGAGGATGGCATTCCTTATGCCATAGAAACGATGCAGACCAAAATTCGGACCTTGAAGGCGGCCCAGGTGGCTGTCGTGATTGCAGCCGGTAATGACTTCTTCCCGCACCACAGCCAACAGGGGATGAGCTACCCGGCCATTCTCCGTGAGTGCGTCAGCGTTGGGGCGGTTTATGATGCGGATGAGGGCGGTTTCCAGTACCACAGCGGGGCCATAGCTTACTCGTCTAAAGCCGGACAAATCACGCCCTTTTCCCAACGCCTGCATCCCACCAAAAATTCCGACACCTACACCGATATTTTTGCTCCGGGGGCGCCTGTTACCTCTTCCGGGATCAACGGCCCTCACGGCGAGTCGATCCAACACGGCACCAGCCAGGCGACACCCGTTATCGTGGGCGTCATTTTGCTCATGCAGGAGTTCTACCGGCGAGCCACCGGCCAATTGCCGGAAGTAGACGACCTGGTTACCTGGCTGCGCCGGGGTGGGGCGCCTATCTACGATGGCGATGATGAACATGACAATGTGCAACACACCCATCTGGAATATATTCGGGTCGATGCCCTATCGGCGGTGGATGCTGTGCGGCGGCATTTGCAGAAGCAGCTGTTGGAGAAAAGTATAGCTACGAGCTAGCCTCTGTTACAACTACTTGGGCTATTGGAGCGAGCAAAGAAAGGAAGAGCGATGGCGGATTATGCTGATTTGGAGATAGGCATCAACCCCCATGAAGCGGGAACCTATAAAATCGACTTGCGTTACACCTCGCCCGGCGCCGATGGCGTCTCCAGTCCTGGGGAAAAACCAGTAATTCCCATCGATGCCAAAGAACTGAAAAAGTATCATTTAAGCCATGATGATTATGGTCAGAAGTTAGTTGACTATCTATTTAAGAATAAGGTCATTTCAGACCAATTCATTGAGGCCCGTTCTGCTGCCAGACAAGCCAAAGTTCCTCTTCGCCTTCGTCTGGCTATCGGTCAAGAGGCAGCCGAATTACACAGCTTGCGTTGGGAAACATTGTATGATCCTCAAGACAACGCTAGCCGCCTCTTGACCGATCCGGGGTGTCTCTTTTCTCGATTTTTTATTAATAATAAAGGTAAACCCTTTGGTCCCGGCCCTAAGAGCGACTTAAAAGCCTTAGTGGCTGTGGCTAATCCGGATATTTTGCAGAAGCACGATGTTCTCACGCCTATTAATGTTGATGGCGAACTGCGGCGGGCTAGGGAAGGTTTGGGTGACATCAAGATTACGGCCTTGGGTAAGGTCGAAGACCCCAGCTACTTTGAAGGGATAGATATTAGGGGACAGTCCTCGCTGCCTCAAATCCATGACGAACTTCAAAAGGGGTATTCCATCCTTTATCTGGTATGTCACGGCCTTCTAAATGATGGTGAGACCAAACTTTGGCTCGATCCGGATGAGGCTGATAAGCGAAACTATATACCCGGTCAGGATTTCGTTACCCGCTTAAAAAACCTTGAACAACCACCGCTTTTAGTTATTCTGGCCTCTTGCCAGAGCGCGGGTAGTGGAGACCAACCCCGCACGAGCGACCAAGAGGGGGCTTTAGCCGCGCTTGGCCCTCAACTGGCCAGGGCTGGTATTCCGGCTGTATTGGCCATGCAAGGCAGTATCAAGATAAAAACTGTAGAGCTTTTCATGCCTATCCTCTTCAGAGAACTAGAGGCAGATGGTCGGATCGACCGGGCGGTGGCCATCGCTCGGAGCAAGGTCCAGCAGCGCCCTGATTGGTGGATGCCGGTCTTGTTTATGCGTTCTAACAGCGGCCGGTTATGGATTGAAGATGACATGCCGCCGCCCTTTCCCTTTGAACCCAAAATGATTGCGATTTCTGCTGGGAAGTTCACCATAGGCAGCGAACCGGGCCAGGGTATTCCGGAGCATGAGACTCCCCCGGCAGAAATTCATCTGCCAAAGTATTGGATTAGCCAAGCGCCGATCAGTATCAAACAGTATGGTGTTTTCTTGCGTGAAGTTGGAAATAGGGTTCCCTCCCCGCCGGGTTGGTCAAAAACTGCTCCACCAGCCGGCAGTAATGAGACGGAGCCAGTTCAAGGTGTTACCTGGTTTGAGGCCGTGGCATATTGTGAATGGTTGAAAAAGAAGACAGGCAAAGAGTACTCGCTGCCAACCGAAGCTCAATGGGAGAAGGCGGTCCAACAAGGTGATGGCAATGAACTTCAATGGGGCCAGGTGCGAGAATGGACCCGGACCATTTGGGGGGTGAGCCGCGCTCAGCCGGATGAGAAATTTAACTATCCCTACCCGAATGAAGATGAAGACCGGAATAAATTAGGGGCTGGACACTATATGTATCGGGTTTATCGCGGCGATAAGGCGGCAATTAATGATGAACCCGGTAGATACAGTATCCGGGGCGCTTTTTTACCCTATCATCGGGGTCCGCGTGGCAATCGGTACGGTTTTCGGGTGGTTTTGTGGCCTAAACCAAAAAGCCAATCTTAATGATTTAAGGAGGTTAGGATGTCAGGACGCTATGGCTATGTTGATAGTGATGATCCGTTTGGGTTTTTAGGTGATTCCGACGAGAGTAAGGACGCAGAAAAACAAGAGCAGGTAAGTGTGCCAGAAATTAGACATTTGATCAAACACCTCGAACAGGGCGATCAAAATGGATACTTACTGCCCATTATTAGTAATTCCGTTCGTATGGATTGGATCCTGGATCCCGATTTTAACAAAAACCTGGGCATTGATGATGCGTCTGAACTTGTTGTGCCAGACCTGGCCAACATCGAACAGGAATTAGCCCAACATTGGGCTAATAGTTTTAAGGATCGATATCCGTTCGGTATTCCTACGTTACCCCTTTCATTGAGAGAGTTACACCAAAAATATCCCGCAGTTTTGACCGAAGATCAATCTGATAATGAGTTAGTCCATCATTTAGCCCATGTTGTCCGCGATCTTTTGCAAATTGAAAAACATTTGAGAGGGGTGGCTCAATATAATCATTTAGCCCGGGTGGCTCAGTATCGGCAGCTCATACCCGAAGGCGATCACCTTGAGGGAGTTACCGCTCATTACATAAAACTGATAGCCAATGAAAATTATTTAACCTTCCTAAAGCGGGTCTTGCTGCAAATTGCTAAACGAGATCAAGCCGTTCCTCAATCATTGCGGGTAGAGTTGGAAGAGTTAGCCGAAGAGGAATATAGCTTCGCTGACCTGACGCAAGACTTGGGCTACCCTAGATTTAATAAGCAATACCCTGATGTATTGCAAAAATTGGCCAAGCTGCCGATCAAGATTTATATCACGACCAGCTATTACGATTTCTTAGAGCGATTACTTCAAGCCGAAGGCAAACAGCCGCAAACGCAAATCTGTTTTTATAGGGGTGAGCCAAGTAACATCCCGCCCGAACATCGCACCAATTTGGAGTTTGAACCCACCCCGAACAACCCGGTTGTCTATCACTTATATGGTTTCGAGCATTATCCTAATTCGCTGGTACTCAGCGAGGATGATTATCTGGATTTTCTGGTAGCAATGACCAAAGATACCAATAGTTTGGCCCCCATTATTCCGCTGTACATTAGAGAAGCGCTAACCGACTCCGCCCTGCTATTATTGGGATATCGTTTACAAGATTGGGATTTTCGCATCTTGTTTCGGGGGTTGTTGACCACCAATAATGCCGATAACCGTAAATTTAGTGTCGCCCTTCAACTCGACCCTGAAGATCAGGAAAATATTCAGGATGTCGCCCAAGCCCAGCTATATTTGAAGCGATATTTTCGTTCGGCCCGATTTTCGGTGGTTTTGAGTAATACAGCCAATTTTGTCCAGGCTTTATGGCAGGAATGGCACCAAAGGAGACTAACCCCATGACCCTTAAGGATACCCCCTACATTGGCCCTCAGACATTTACGATAAACGAAAAAGATATTTTTTTTGGGCGAGACAGCGAAGCCAGAGATCTGTTAGCGTTGGTCAGTTCCCAGCGTTGTGTCTTGTTTTATGCCCAGTCGGGCGCCGGTAAAAGTTCTCTGATTAATACCAGGCTCATTCCGGGGCTAGAAGGCAAGGGGTTTGAAGTTCTGCCAGTTGGTCGCGTTAGCGGTGAGTCGAATCCCGTGGCTGAGGTAGATAATTTATTTGTTTATAATCTATTATTGACCCTGGACCAGGGTAAAGAGATACGCGACGCGGCCCAGGATCAAGCTTTGCGCCATAAATTCACTCAGAAGACTCTGGTTGATTTTCTGAATCACGTAGTTTGTGAAAAAGAAACATTTTATTTTGACGATACCTATCAATATCCCTCCAATTATAAACCCAAGCCGCGGGTGTTGATTATTGATCAATTTGAGGAAATTTTAAATGCCCATCTCAATCACTCCGAAATTTGGAAGCAACGGACCAATTTCTTCGAGCAACTGAGCCTGGCGATGCAGCGCGACCGCTGGTTGTGGGTCGTCTTGAGCTTGCGGGAGGATTATGTAGCCGGACTAGACCCCTATGCTCATCACCTACCCGGCGGTCTAAAAGCCCGCTACTATATGCAACGCATGAATGAAAAATCTGCTTTGGAAGCCATCATGAAGCCGGTTGAAGAAGACAGGTTTGGCTGGAAATTCGATCTGAAGGCGGCTGAAGAGTTGAGCCGGAATTTGCGGCAAATTCATACCACTCGCGTGGCAGGCGAGGCCCAGCAACAGATTTATGGAGAATTTGTCGAGCCGGTTCAGCTTCAGGTCGTTTGCTTGCAGCTTTGGAACGGTTTGAATAAAAGCCGATTAGACAAGCGTATTACCCTGGCGAATTTGGAAGACCAGGCTAAGAAAACAAGTGGCCAATCTGTGGCCGAGTTTGTCGATACCGCTTTAAGACAATTTTATGACGAGGCTATCAACGCCTTAGCCGAAGATAACGCCGGCCGAACCAAGTTTGATATCCGTTACTGGTTTGAAAATGAACTTATTACCCCCAGTCGTATCCGAAATCTGGTCTCTTTAGATGGCGAAAAAGTCGGCACATTGGACCAAGACCTGGTTGAACGGTTGGGGCGCGACTATCTCCTGGTGCGCCGGGAAATAAGATCGGGCGGCAGTCAATGGTATGAGTTAGCCCATGAGCGTTTTATTGAACCCATCTTACAATCTAATATAGAGTGGCAGAAGCGACATCCTTTGATTCAGGCCGCCAGGGCCTGGGAATTGGACAAGAATGCGGGTAAGCTCTACCAAGGTCATCGCTTAGCAGAAGCTTGGCAGGATCCCGACGCCAAGCTACAACTGGTCAAACGATTTTTGGAGGCCAGTAAGTCGGCTGAAATCCAGCGCCAAAAAGAGCGAAAAATGGCCGAGACAGCCCGTATCAACCAGATACTATGGCTGGCGGTCATCGCAACCCTTATTACCCTGGGTATTGCTGGATACTATTGGTGGCGAAATAATGTTGAAAAAACTATAGCAAAACAACAGACTATAATAGCACAACAACAGACTGAACTAGCACAACAACAAGCTGAGCAGTTGGAAATCACGAATCAACAACTCATTACTGAAACGAACAAGGCTAAACTTGCTGAAGATGAGGCTCTTGTAGCCGAAGCAAAAGCCGAAGCCGCTTTGACCGCACTGGAGGCCACCAATATGTTTGAAGCCGGTCGGTACGAAACCGGCCTACTGCTCAGTCTTGAAGCGCTCAAAATTTCATCAGACACAGTCAAGGCGCAGGATGTTTTGCTTAGGGGCCTACAGCGGGGCCGGCTACCGCTTGAACACGACGCGGCTGTACGGGCAGTGGCCTTCAACCCTAACCGAGAAACGATGGTTTCGGCCGACGACAAAGGTACGCTTAAATTGTGGAATGCCAGCAGCCGGACTTTATCTCAGCAGATTGAGCTAGACGATAAGGCTAAGGTCACCGCCCTGGCTTTTGCCCCAGATGGTCAACGCCTCGTTGTCGCCAGTTGTACCTTAGTTAACGATTACGAATGTAACGAGAGTAAGTTAACGGTCTGGAACCCTACGCGTGACTCTCAGACCACGCTCTTAACTAACACCACCCAGATCAACAGCGTGGCCTTTAGCCCGGACGGGGCTCACGTGGCTGGTGGGGATGCGGATGGAATTATATGGGTGTGGAATGCCGCCGGGGGCCAGGAATTGCACCAATTAACCGGCCATACAAATGGGGTCAACTCAGTCGCCTTCAGTCCCGATGGCGCCCAAATTGTTAGCGGGAGTGCTGACTCGACGGTACGGCTGTGGGATGTCGCCACGGGTGAGGAATTGCACCGATTGGCTGGCCATACAGGTTGGGTCAACTCGGTTGCCTTTAGCCCGGATGGCGCCCAAATTATCAGTGGTGGTGATGAGGGGCTGGTGCAAGTGTGGGATGTCGCCACAGGTGAGGAATTGCACCGATTGGCTGGCCATACAAATTGGGTCAACTCAGTCGCCTTCAGTCCCGATGGCGCCCAAATTGTTAGCGGGAGTGCCGACAGGACGGTACGGCTGTGGGACGCTGCCACGGGCCAGGAGCTGCAACAATTAGTCGGTCATACCAGTGAGGTCAACTCGGTTGCCTTTAGCCTGGATGGCGCCCAAATTATCAGCGGCGCTAATGACCGGACGGTTCGCTTGTGGAACCCCAATAGACAAGAAAATCTGGGACAACGGTTGGGCGGCCATGGGAATGAAGTTTCGAGTGTTGCTTTCTATCCAAACGAAAACGAACACCTTTTGGCCTCAGGAAGCTGCAACCAGGACTGCTCGCAAGGTGAAATTCGGTGGTGGCATGAGTCTGGCGAACTCCGGGCCACCTGGCAGCCGGCTGGGCTGACCGATAGGGTTAACAGCCTGGCCTTCGATCAAAACGGTGAATGGTTAGCTAGCTCGACCGAGAATGACCCTGATATCCATCTCTACCAAATCAAAACCACTCCGATTTTAACCTCCTCGCCACCGATTACCTTGAGTGGACACAGCCAAGGAGTTAATCGGGTGGTTTTTAGCCCGGACGGCACAAAACTGGCCTCGATGGGTCAGGATAACCAGCTGATCTTATGGGAAAACTGGAGCCCCCATGTTATTTCCAAGCCATTGACGAGTACCTTGGCGATGACGAATATTGGGGATATCAAAGACATTGCCTTTGACCCGGATAGTTCAAGGGTCGCTGCTGTAATGAGTACTACAGACAATAAAGGGTCGCCTTCTTATCTGGTCGTTTGGCATTTCCTGGCCTCAGGAAAAATCTGGTCCGATCTTGTGCCCGGCCTGCGTGAAGGAACCTTGTCTAGCCTTAGTTTCAGCCCTGATGGGGAATTCATCTTCACCGGGACCGATCAGGGAAATATCGTTGTCTGGGATGCCGAAAAATTACAACCAATTGGTCAACCTTACCCCGGTCACAGCGGTCCAGTGCGACAATTAATATTCGGCCCGGATAAAAACAAAGGCAGGCTGATCTCCGCCGCCGCCGACGGACTTATCCTATGGCAGCTTGAGGCAGAAAAACTGCAGCGCGTCGGCGACGCTTTTAAGGGGGACCCGTTAGGGATTAGGGCTGCGGTTTTCAACGCCCAAGGTACAATGTTGGCTTCGGCCGGTCAGGGTGGGAATCTGGAGCTGTGGTCTATCACCCCGGCTGCGTGGGTTACTCAAGCGTGCGCGTTAGCCGGGCGGAATCTGACGTATGAAGAATGGGGTAGTTCGACCATCGGTCAGGAACCGGAAAGCCGTTATCACAAAACTTGTGATGATTTTGACGTTCACCCCTCGGTGGTTGAGGCCTGGGTCAATCAAGGCCAACAATATTTGTTAAATGGCTATTTAAAAGACGAGGCCGACAAATCTTTTAAGAGTGCCGTTGCATTCAAGCCTGGCCTGAAAGCTGACCTGGCAACAATGTCGGCAATCGGCGATCTGATGGCTGAGGGGCGCAAATTTATCGAACTAAACAAGTACGATCAAGCCTTAGCCTCCTTAAATCAGGCCGTTGCGCTCGACCCCGAATTTGACCTGATGAACCAAAAACAACCCTTGGTCGAACTTTACGAAAACTTATGCACACAGGACCTTGAAGAGGCCTGTTCCCGGGCCAAAAAGCTGGTCCAAAAAGAAATCCAACTGGGACAAATTATGACGGGTACGATTACATCAGTAGAGAATAACCAGATCTGGATCTTTAAGGCCGGGAAAGATCAGACGGTGACGATTTCGATGAATAAGGTCGGCGCTGATAGCGCGCTGGATACCTACCTCACCTTGAAAGACGAGACGGGAGACGTGCTAACCCGTATCGATGATTTTGAAGGCAACCTCAATGCCCGCATTGATGGGTTTTCGATCTTGGCCGACCAAACGTACCAGATTGAGGCCAGCGCCTACGCTGGCATCGGGAACTACACCTTATCAGTGGCCGAAACCCACATTGAACCCATAGCATTCGGTGAGCAAAAGCAGGCTAAGCTGCAGGATGATATTCGCTGGACATTTGAGGGCCAGCCGGACGATGTTGTTTCAATTGTGATGAGAAGTAACAGCGGCAACATCAACCCTTGGTTGACCTTATGGGATGCCAATGGATATCAGGTCGACAGCTATAGCGCCAGTAGTTTACAAGAAGCGCGAATAAAAAATCGTTATCCATTGTCTGATGCAGGGCCGTATACCATCCGCGCTCGAGCTGATAGGACCGAAGGCGCCTACACGCTAACCCTGGTTAAGCAAACTGATGCCGGAGAGCTTCAACTCGGTGATGATCCCCAAAGCGGCACGCTTGAGGCCAATGGTATTGACGCCTGGCAGTTCGAAGCTGAAAGTGGCCGTATTATTGCAGTTAACTTGGTCGCTCAGAGCGATACGTTCCAGCCGCGTCTAACTTTGCTCGATGCGTATGGAGACAAACGACTTGAGGACGACGGCGCTGCCGGCGCTGCCGGGTTCAACTATTATATTCCAGAGACAAATTACGGACCCGATACCTATACCCTCCTGGTAGAAGGGATGCAAGGTAGTGAGGGGCGTTACACGCTTGGCCTGCAACCGGAGCAGCCAAACCGGATTGAAATTGGCGACCGCGTTACGGCGACGGCTAAAGACGGACAACTTTGGACCTTTGACGGTCAGGCCGGACAACAAATCCGGGTGACGTTATCTCCGTCTAATGACAATGATGCCGCTCTAACCGCGTACGATCAAACCGGGCAAGAACTGGCCTTTAGTGATACGAACCCGGTTGGTCCGGGTGCGGCCATTAACCGGCTGGCCCTGAGTGAGACCGGGCCATACACACTCACTATTTCGGCTGACTCGTTGAATACCTACGACCTCCATTTGACCGAGCTGCAGCCCGAGGGGATACAGTTCGATAATCCCGTTTTCGCCGAACTCGAGGACAACAAAGTTTTGACCTTTACCGGGCAGCCGGGGCAGGTGGTCAATATCGACCTGGTCGGTTCACAGCAGATCGAATTAGCACTACTGGGACCGGCCAACGAACCGGTTGCCAGCACGACGGAAAGCTCCGGACAAGCCGCTACAGGCGCATCCTCGCTCAGGTATACCCGCCTACCCGCTGCAGGACCCTACACCATCGTGCCTATCGCGGCTGAAGAAACCGGCATCTACAAACTGTCATTCAAGCCAGCTCCGGTTGAAACGTTAGCCTATGGCACTCACGTGACCGGCTCCCTTGAGTCGGGCGTGATCTGGCAGTTTGAAGGCGAAGCCGGTCAGGTGATCGCTATCGAGACTGATGACATTACATCGGGGGCCACGCCCTCATTTGAGCTGTGGCGATCCTCCGGAGAAGATGTCGCCGAGCGCTTTGAGTCTTCCTTGAGTTACTATAGTTTACCCGCCAGCGATACTTACACGATTATTCCGAAAGAGCCAACTAAACAGGGTGACTACGGTCTCCTATTGCGGACATATCCCATCGAATCGATTGCCTATGGGGCCGTAGTGACCGGTAACCTGGCCGCTAAAACGCTTTGGCAATTTGAGGCCGAGGCCGGCGACATTGTGTCTATTGCGATGGATGATGTCGGCAGCGGTATTGACCCTGTGCTCAAGTTAAAACGAGCAATCGATGATGTCAGCCGTGATGATGATAGTGGGGGTAATGGCAATGCCCTGATCCGTCGTTTACGGTTTGATACCCCTGGGCTATATACGATTATTCCTCAAGACTACTCCGGAGCGGCAACCGGAGGTTACACCTTAACTTTAGAGGTGGAAACGCCAGTCGGAACGATCGAGATCGGTGCATCTGAACCGGGCCAGATCCAGCCTAATAGCAGCGAAGCCTGGACGTTTGCGGGCCAGGCCGGTGATATCGTGGCGGTGACCCTGGCGGCTGACAGCCCTGAGTTGACGCCTAAAGTAACCCTGTTTGACTCTTCCGGCAGTGTAATGGCTGAGGCTGAAGTCGAAGATAATCGCTTGACCACCTCGTTTGAATTCTATTTCTTCCAGACGGACTCTTACACCTTTGTAGTTGAAGGGGATAAAGGCCAGTCAGGCCCGTATACCCTAACGGTGGAACCCAAAACCGCCGCGCCCATCGAAATAGGCGAGACGCACACCAGTAATGTGGCAGAAACGGCAACTTGGACACTGTCAAGCCAAACGGGAGAATTGGTCGATATCGAACTTCAAACTAATGCGGTCGAGAACTATGTTCGTTTGAAACTATATGGCCCGGATGGCGACCTTATGGCTGAGAACGACGGAGTGGACAGAACGACGCTCCGTCGAGATTTGGCGAGTAAGATGGACTATACCCTCGTGATCAACGCGTCTGATGCGGAGCCATACACGCTGGCGATACGGCCGGTTGAAACGAAAAACCTATCAATAGGTGAACCAACAACGGCGGCGATCACCGATAGCGTCCTGTTTACTTTCGAGGCTGAAGTAGGCGATCTGGTCACCGTCGCGATGACGGCCACAAATGAAAACAACCTCGATACTCGGTTAACTCTAACCGGGCCAGACGGTAATGAGGTTGCCTCTAATGATGATAGCCCCGCTGGAGGGACCAACTCCCTCATTCGGAATCAGCTGATCACTACAGGTGGACGTTATATCATTGTCCCCGATGCTTACAGCGGCAGTGGAACGTATACCATCTCATTAAGTGCAGGACAACTAGACCCCAACGACGCAGCCGCCTATTACAAGCGGGCTAAGGCGTATGTCTTCCAAGAAGATTACGAAGCGGCCAAGGACGATTATCCCAAAGCGGCGGCTGATCTTCAACAGGTAATCGACTTAGCCCCCGATGATTATGATAATCACAATGCGCTATGTTGGGCGGGGAGTCTATTAGGCCACGCGGCTGAGGTCATGCCTGCCTGTGAAAGAGCCGTTGAGTTGGCCCCAGATCAAGGTGATGCGCATGGCAGCCGGGGACTGGCTCGCGCGCTGACAGGTGATCGCGCCGGGGCCAGCGCCGATTTTCGCCTGGCCTCGGACTGGTGGAATGATAATGATCCCTCCCGACCGTGGAGTAAGCTGGAGGCCAAGTGGGCCGATGATTTGGACCGCAATCTAGATATTAATGATCTATTCAATGAAGAATATTTGAGTGAGCTACGGTTTAAGTAATACCCTGAGGGTTATATCTTTACCAAGGAGAAATGAAATGCAATACGATCTTGTATTTGAAGGCGGCGGAGCCAAAGGCATGGCCTTCGTCGGGGCGATGGAGGAATTTGAAGCGCGCGGGCATACCTTTGACCGGCTGCTGGGTACCTCGGCCGGGGCGATTGCCGCGGCTTTGCTGGTAGCCGGGTACAACTCGGCGGAGATTATGGCCGCGTTGAGCGAACAGATCGATGGCCAGCCGGTCTTTGCCACCTTTATGGGGCCGGCGGACGCGTTTGACGATAAGGCCATCCGCCGCAGCGGCACCTTGGCCTTGCTCAAAGGTATCGACATTCCGCTACTTCCTGACAGCATCGAGGGCCAGGTCGATGAATGGTTAACCAAAACCCTGATGGAGCGCGCCTGCAATCTGTTCTCCTTCATCGAGCGGGGCGGCTGGTATTCGGCTGATAATTTCCTCACCTGGCTGCAAGGTAAGCTGGATCAAGGGGAGTTTCAGGGCCAGCCGCGCCATTTCAGCGCGATGACTCTAAGCGAGTTCTACGCCGCCACCGGCCGAGATTTGTCGCTGGTCACCTCCAACACCACCGGCGAGCGGATGCTGGTCCTCAACCACAACACCGCGCCCGACCTGCCTGTAGTCTGGGCCATACGCATGTCCATGAGCATCCCGATGATCTGGCCGGAAGTGGCCTGGCAAGCAGAGTGGGGAACCTACCAGGGCCAAGACATCACCGGTCACTTGATGGTCGATGGCGGCCTGCTGTCCAATTTCCCCATAGAACTGTTTATCTCCACCGATGTCCATATTATAGACGTTATGGGCGACAAAAAAGCGAGTAGTCGCGTGTTGGGACTGTTGATCGACGAAACCATTCAAGTTCCGGGTGCGCCGGCTAAAGCGGGGACGACCAACGGTGGTTTCAGTCTCGGTCAACTCCAATTCATCCAGCGTATCAACCGGCTAATCAACACCGCCACCGGCGCTCACGATAAAATGGTCATCGAAGCCTTTACCGAATTGGTAGTACACCTGCCGGCTCAAGGGTATGGCACCACCGAGTTCGATATGACCGACGCCCGCCGCGAGGCTATCATCGCCGCCGGCCGTCAAACCATGCGGTCATATCTGAATTTTCGGGACGAGGCGCCTTTGTCAACGAGTGAGGAACCCACCTACGAAATTGACATCGCCGACCACGCCAATCGGGTGGCCAAGGATATTTTGGCGTGGTAATCAGTTTCTTCGGGTTATGCCGCGGCCGGGCTAAAAAATGAGCTGACGCCGGCGACATTGCTCAAGTTGAGGGCGTCAC
This sequence comes from Anaerolineales bacterium, assembly GCA_020634935.1. Taxonomy (GTDB): domain Bacteria; phylum Chloroflexota; class Anaerolineae; order 4572-78; family J111; genus JAGRBY01. The sequence goes on along the minus strand of JACKAT010000013.1, from coordinate 74,302 downwards.
CCCCAACTGTCTCAGGATGGTTAGCCGGTCAAAATAGCTGCGCAGTTTGGCCAACCGGCCGTTGGTCACCTCCCATACGTCACACGCGCCAAAGGTGATCACCCGGCCGGTTGCCGGAAATTGCCGGTGCGGCCCAACTAACGGGCCGGTGTGAGTGCCACGCACGATAAACTCATTAACGACGCCGGTTTCGTGACTGATCTGGTTGACCAATTTAGCCGTGCAATCCGGGAAGGCGATTTTGACGCCCTGCAAAAACTCTCTGAAGCCCTCCAAACCGTGGAAATGCAAATCAAACGGCATCAACACCAACTCGACATCGGCCGAGATATAAGCCAGAAAGGCGTCTAAATTATTGTTATTGAAGGCGTCATACATCAGACCGACTAAGGCGGCGTTATCCGGCGCGGCCATCCTCGTCCTCCCGTCAGGCATAAGGGTGGCGGCTACTTGACCGCCACATCGACGATCTCGCCGTCGTGCCACTCCGGGGCGGCGGTGAGCATGGCTTGCAGTTCCAGAAATCGTTCGTGCTGCTCCGGGCTGGCGGCATTGGCCTGATACGCCTCGCGGCTTTCAAACACCGCCACCAGATAAAACTCGTGCGGATTGGCGTCCATCCGAAAGACATAACGGGCCATTTGACCGGGGGCCATATCGATGCGTTTGGACAGCGCTTCCAGGTCCGCAATTTTTTCAGGGTTGACTTGAATTTTGGCAATGGTTCCGTACACGGTAAATTCTCCTTAAGAGGTTAAAGGTTGCATTGGCCAGGCGTATCTGTTTAACTATCAGGTACGCCTGGCGCAAAATAAGGCTGAGGCGAAGGCGAGCGTTGGTCAGCTTAAAGCCTGGTCTTAGTCATCCCCTTTCGGTTTAGAATGGATAGCCCTGTAAGCCTTGTAACCCTTTCAAGCAGGCAATCTCGCCGGTGTGGGTGTGAATATTAAAGACCAGGATGCTTAAAAACGAACCGAATGTCTGCTGGCCCAAGCCCGCTGCCGAGAGGTCAAGCGGCTGGTTCAAATCCTCATCCGAGAGCGAGGCCAGGTAACTATCGGTGTTTTCATAAACGGCCTGAGCGTAACTGCGCAGCGCAGCCAGATCAACCTGCACCCGTCCGGCCCATTCATTCCAGGGTGGGGCTTGAGGCGGCAACTCGCTTACGCCAACTTTCTCCGCCCAGGTTGAGGCCAACAACGGCGCGGCCCCTTTCAACAAGCCATTGATCAGACCATCTTCCGATAGCACAACGTGGGCGTATTGCGCCCCCAGCGGCTGGGCCTTACCCGGCGGCGTCCAGTGCGCGTGCTGGGCGTCGGCCCCTTGCAGCGTGCCTTCCAAAAATTCGTGACCCATTTTGAATTGTTGGCGCAGCAGTGAAACGGCATTATTTTGGGTTGTCATATTATGTTCTCCCTTGAAAATAAAGGCTCGTAGTAATCGCTTTAGCGATGACATAGCCCTAAAGGGCTTACTACGAACAAAAATACGATTTTCATTGTCGGTGTCGTCTCATCTGAGACTGTCAGACTCCTCTGAATATAGGGACCAGGGATTGGGGGGTAGGGCAAGGCTGGCCCCATTCCCCGCTCTCTGCCCCCTTCTTTTCATTATTGGTGTCGTCTCATTTAGAGACTGTCAAACTCCTGTGAAAATACAAACTGGCAGGCTTGAAATGCTTACGGCTGCCCCGGCCCCGGCGCAACCCCAAGCTGCTGCATCATCCCCATCAAATCGGCGTTGAGCCACCCCTCCACGACAGCACCGTTATCGAGACGAAGCAAAGCTATGCCGTCGATGCTGACCGCTTGGCCGGTAGCAGGAATACCCTGAAATTCGGCTTGATGCGTTCCTTGAAAACGATGTCGAACCACCACTTTATCGCCTTCGGCAATGATCTCCTCAACCGGAAACCGGGAGTCAGGGAAGCCGGCCAGTAGAGCCGACATCGCCGCCTTGTAACCGTCGGCGTTCAACGTCTCCGGCGCCCAGCCGTGGAAGCGACTGCCGGGTGCGTAATAGGCGACAACGCCGTCCAGGTCGCGCTCATTGAGGGCAGCGAAGATATTTTGTGCAATGGTTTTGCTCTGCTCAATGCTCATCGGTTCAAGCCTCCGCCGGCGCGGGGATAGCGCCCAGTTGCATCAGCAGCCCCATATCGTCGTCGTGCCGCCAAAATTCGGCAATTTTGCCGTCGACCAGGCGAAATACTTCGATGCCGTTAACCGCGATGTCTCGCCCGGTCGGGGCCAGGTGCATAAATTGACCGGTATGCTGGGCGATATGCGTATGCACCACCGACACCAGATCGCCTTCGGCCAGAATGTGATGAACCTGGACCCGGTGACCGGGGAAGGCGGTATCGAACGTACCCAAAAGCTGCTTGAACGCATCTCGGCCGCTAACCGTACCCATAAACGGGTCGTGGATCACCACATCGGCGGCGTAAATGTCATCGATGACACTCTTTTTCTCTTGGTTGACAAGCTCCTCATAATTACGGGTGACAATCGCTTTGTTTTGTTCTACTGACATAAGTTGTTTCTCCTGCGAAAATAGTGGTTAGTTTGGTTAGGTTGGTTAGGCGGCTGGTTAGTCACCATTTACGGCGTAGGGATGACCCCAAGCTGCTGCAACATCCCTAGCGTATCCCAGACGGTGCGCTGCTCTGTTACCTGGTCGCCGGCAAAAGTGAGGACGCTCATGCCGCTGATGGTCGCCTGTTTGCCGGTCGGCGGCATAGTCATCAACGGACCGGTGTTGGTGCCGCTGGCCGTCCAACGGCCCACAACTTTATCCCCTTCGACAATCAACTCATCAACGGTCATCTGCAGGTCGGGGAAGGCCGCCCGATAGGCGCTAATGAGTTGCTTAAACCCCTCCGGCCCGGCCGGTAACACCGGGGTGCTGGGGTCGTGATTGACCCAGTTGGGCGCCACCCACTCTTCGGCCGGGGCCAGATGGCCGGTGCTGAAGGCTTCCCCCAGGAAATAACGGGCTATTGTTTTATGATCTGCCATAAACTCCGCTCCTTTTTAGATAAAAATGGATTAAAATAAAATGTTCTTTGAACCGGCGCGGGAATAACGCCGAGTGGTTGCCTCATCCCCCGGGTGTCGAACTTGCTTCACGGAAAAACCCCTGGTTCAACCCTAACTCCGTGGGAAGTAAGGCGTAGAGCGTAAGAAGTCATCGGTTTTAACCCCTTAATCCCTACTTCCTACTCCCTACTCCCCGATTTGCCCAGTAAGATGGCCACTTGAGTTACTTAAATCTGCGAGACACCCCGCCGCAGGGTAAGCCCCAACCAGATATGCCAGATGGGATTGACCACAAAACCCGTCACCAGCACCGGAACGAGCAGCAGCGGGTTGGCCGGGTTGAAGACAATCAAGCGGGCCAGATAAAGCATAACAAACAAAGCGGCGAAGACGTAACCTAAATAGACCAGCCCCTTTGGAAATCCACTGTGGCGATTCATCAGCCAGGTAAAAACGAACAAGGCCAGCCCCATAATGCCAAAGGTGGTCAGGCCGCGTGGGTCGATCTGGCTGGGCAGGCTGGCCAGGTTAGCCGTCAGCTCACTGCCGATGGCCGGGGGATTGATCGCGTTGCCTAAATCATAACCGCCGTGGATGGCCGCGCCCAACGCGCCGGCTAGCCCCAACGGCAAGGCCCACAGCGCCAAGGTCGCATCCACTGTTCTGAGGCGCTGGTACAGGGCCGTGACCGTTGTTGTCACCAGCAGGCCGCTCAGCAGCAAGCACAAGGCGCTTAGCAAGCTGCCTAAATGAGGATTACTCCGGGCGATGATGACAAAGGCCACCGCGTACAAAAAGTTGATGGCCCCGGCCGCAATGGTGCAGCCCCCGGCCAATGGGTCGAATGATGGGGTATGGGCCGGGTTTTGCACGCTGGCGGCCGGCATAGTATTGACAGACATAAATTCCCTCCGTTAGCTAAATAATTCAAGTTGCTACCGTCTTTAGAAAGTACGGAAAAACTCCTGTTTCAATCCTAATCCCGTGGGCAGTAAGGCGTAGGGAGTAAGAAGTAATTGGTTTGAACCCCTTACTCCCTACGCCTTACTCCCTACTCCCCGGTTTGGATAGCTGGGAGGCAACTTGACTTAAATATGGGATAAATAGGCGTGGATTTCTTCTTGCACCCTGACGGCAAGACTACTATAATGCAGAGCATACCAAATAGGTGTGAACAACCTACCGTCTAAAGTGCGAATAAGGTGTGAATTGAAGGACTTTTTGGGATGTCCGGCAAACTTCACCTGGCCCTGCTGGGCCGGCCGCAACTTATCTATAACGATGCCCCGCTGACCGGGTTTATCTCGGCTAAGGCTGAGGCCCTGCTTTACTACCTGGCCGTCACCGGCCAGCTTCACCCCCGCGACACCCTGTCCGACCTTTTGTGGGGCGAGATGCCCCAGGCCAACGCCCGCAAAAACTTAACCAAAGCCCTGTCCAACTTGCGCCAACTGGTGGGGCCGCTGCTAACCATCGATTACCAAAGCGCCGGGTTTAACCCCGACGGCGTCTACTGGCTGGATACCCGCGCTTTACAAGCCACCCTTGAGATCGAGGAACCGCCGCTCGACGCGCTGCGCCAGGCCGCCGACCTGTATCGCGGCGATTTTCTCAGCGGGCTGGCCTTGAAAGACACACCCGCCTTTGAAGTCTGGCTGCTGGCCGAACAGCAGCGCTGGCGCGATTTAGCCCAGCAAGCCCTCGAGCGCCTGGCCGACCGGCTGCTGGCCCGCAGCGACGATGCCGCCGCCATCGACTGCACCCATCGCCTGCTGGCCCTGGACCCCTACCGGGAGGCGGCTCACCGCCAATTGATGACCCTGCTGGCCCGATCCGGCCAGCGCAGCGCGGCCCTGGCCCATTATGAAACCTGCCGCCGGCTGCTGGCCGAGGAGCTGGGGGTGGAGCCCGCCGCTGAAACCCAGGCTTTGCTGGCCCGGCTCAAAGCCGCCGGCCCGCCGCCCCACAACCTGCCCCACCCATCCACCGTTTTTGTCGGCCGGCAGACCGAGTTGGCCAAGGTCATCGCCTTACTCAACCAGCCGGCTTGCCGGTTGTTGACCATTGCCGGGCCGGGCGGCATCGGCAAAACGCGGCTGGCCCTGCAGGCCGCCTTTCATTATATTCAGCCTGACCTCGCGGCTAAGACCGAGCCGCCCTTTGCCGATGGGGTCTATTGGGTGCGGCTGGCCCCGCTGGCCGCGGCTTCGGCCCTGGCGCCCACCCTGGCCGAGGCGGTCGGCTTCTCGATTGACGCGCCCGGCCGGCCTCAGCAGCAGTTGTTAAGTTATCTGCGTCAGAAAAAGGCTCTGCTGGTGCTGGACAGTTTTGAACATTTGCTGGCAGCGCCGGCCGGCGACCCCAACGAAGCCATAACCCTGGTCTCGCAACTGCTGGAACAGGCCCCTGACCTCAAGATTTTGACCACCTCGCGCACCTGGCTCAATGTGCAGGGCGAGCACCTCTACTACCTGGCCGGCCTGGACTTGCCCGCCGAGCCTGACAGCCCAGCGCTCGCGGCCGGGCGGCTGACCCTGGCCGGCTCCGGGGCGGTGCAGCTATTTTTGCAAAGCGCCCGTCGCCTACAGCCTGATTTCGAGCTGACCCCGGCCAATGCCGCCGATGTATGGCACATCTGCCGTTTGGTGCAGGGCATGCCGCTGGCTATCTTACTGGCCGCGCCCTGGGTAGAGCTGTTAACCCCCGCTGAAATTGCCGCCGAAATTAGCCGCAGCCTGGACTTTTTAGCCGCCGACATGCACGACTTGCCGGACCGGCAGCGCAGCATCCGGGCCGCCTTTAACTACTCCTGGGCCTTGCTGACCCCGCGTGAGCAAGAGGTATTGGCCCAGTTGTCGATCTTTCGGGGGCTATTCAGCCGCCAGGCCGCTCAAACGGTGACCCGCGCCACGCTGTCAGAGTTGCTGGCCCTGATCAACAAATCGCTGCTGCGATCAGCCTCCGGCGGGGGCTATATGGTCCACGAACTGCTGCGCCAATTTGCCGTCGAGAAGCTCAACCAAACCGCCGATGAGGGTCGGGCGGCCCGGCGGCGGCACAGCGCCTACTACCTGGCCGCTTTGCAGCAGCTTGAGCGTAACTTGAAAGGCCCTGCCCAGCAGGCCGCTTTTAGCGAACTCGACGCCGAAGCCGAAAATGTGGGGGTGGCCTGGAACTGGGCGGTGGCGCAGGCGGAGCTAACCGGGCTGGCTCAGGCCGTGGCCGGGTTAGGTTATTTCTATCTGCGGCGGGGGCGCTATCAGGATGGCGAAGCGGCCTTTCGCCTGGCCGTTGACCATCTAACCACGCCGGCCACAGCGCCTGAAGTGCGGCTGTTAGCCCAACTGCTAGCCTGGCAGGGCATCTTTAGCCACTACCTGATGCTGTCCGAAGCCGCCTCGCAGCACCTTCAGCACAGCCTGACCATGCTCGATAGCCCAGCTTTGGTTGCCGAGGATGTGCGCGGGGAACGGGCCTTTATGTTGTGGCAGTTGGGTGAGATTACCCGGGAAGGCGATCGCCCGGCCGCCCGGCAGTGGCTGGAGCAAAGCCTGGCCTTATATCGGGCGTTGGATGATGACTGGGGCCTGGCCAACGTCCTGGCCTCGTTGGGGTGGTTGGTGCAGCACGGCGGCGCTTATGATGACGCCCGCCGGCTTTATGAGCAGAGCCTACAACTTCGCCGGACATTACAAGATCAGTGGGGCGTGGCTAACTCGCTCATTTCCTTGAGCGGCGTGGTGCTGTATCAGGGCTACCCGGACGAGGCTGAACGCCTGGTGCGCCAAAGTATCGCTCTGCGCCAAGAACAGGGCGATCGGGCCGGTCTGGCTCGCAGCCTGGGCAAATGGGGCGAAGCCCTGACCTGGCTGGGCCGCTTTGCCGATGCCTACAGCCCCTTTGAAGAGGGCCGGGCCATTTATAAGAATTTGGGGTTGCACGAAGCGGCGGCCTTTTTTGAGGCCATGCTGGGCCAGACTGACCTGCACCGGGGCCATTACGAACCGGCCCGGCAGCAAGCCGCCGCGGCGCTGGCCACCTTTCAAGAGGCGGCCTCACAGCGCGGCATGGCCTACGCCCTGTTAGTGCGGGGGTGGACCGGCCTCCTGCTAACCGCCGCCCCCACCGAAGCCGGCGATTGGCTGGCCAGCAGCCGGACGATTTATCAGGTCTTGGGCCAGCGCGACGAACTGGCCCAGGTGCTGACCCTCCTGGGCTACCTGAGTTACCGCCAAGCGGATTTAGGGCAAGCCCAGCAATATCTGCGCGACGCCTGGCGTATCGCCGTCGAGATTAGGGCCTTTATGCCGATGATGCTGGCCGTGCCGCTGCATGCCTTGCTTTGTCTGGCCCAAGATAAACCGGAGCCGGCCGCCCAACTCCAGGCCCTGGCCTGGCGCTACCCCTTTGTGGCCAACTCCCACTGGTTTGAAGCCGTGGCCGGTCGCTATCTAACCGAAGCCCTGGCCTCACTACCGGCCTCCACCCTGGCCGCGGCTCAACAGGCCGGCCTGGCGCAGCCCCTGGAAACGGCGTTAACTCCTCTGAAAATTCCGTAGGACAAACTTAAGTTTGTCCTACGGAATTTTCATTCTCGCTGTCGTCCTGTAAGGACTGTTCGACTCCTCTGAAAATAAAGCTCTGGAGCGTCAAAGTTTACTTTGACCCCAATGTGGGTGACAAAGCCAGCTTTGTCGCTCCCGTAAATTTTCATTGTCGGTGCTGTACCGAGGTTCTGTCGCACTCCCTTGAAAATAACGACCTGGAGCGTCAAAGTTTACTTTGACCTGACCGTCAGTATGACAAAGCCAGCTTTGTCGCTCCTATATTTTCATTCCCGGTCTCGTCTCATCTGAGACTATCGTACTCCTTTGTAAATAGATGCGTCTCATGTCATTTCGCAGCCCTTCAGCTTCGCTCAGGATAAACTCCGCGGAGAAATCCCTGTGACAATACGCCTAAAAAGGTCTCCGGTTGGGAAAATTTGAAGCAACAACGCCAATTTTTCCCGGCGAATGCGTCATATCTGGCAATGTCTGAGGGATTTCTTCGCCTCCGGCTACGAAATGACATGGGCCACTTTAATTATCGAATTCAGGTTATTAGCAAACCATCCAACTAACCAACCACCATTTTTGTCTTCGTTGTAACTTGACTGTAACCCAAATGCAACCCATATAGGTTATATTAGGACCATCTTAAAAAACAATACCGTGTGCACAAACACAGGAGAAAAATCATGAACGCAATTAATCACTATGTAGAAGTCGGCCAAGCGTGGGCTAATGGGCAAGTCAAGATTGGCCAAGGTTTGTTTGAAGCCATCCGCGGGCTGGAGCAGTTCGATGCGGGTTTGATCTGGGATAAGTCGGTTGAGGCTTGTCAAGCCGCCATTCAGGGCAACCTGGACGCGGAAGTGGCCGGGACCCGGATTTTGTTTGAGGAAGTAGCGCCGGTCAACAACCTGCCGGCGGCCGCCCTCGACGTGGTCAAACAAATGCAAGCTGCCACAGCCGAAGTGGCCCAAACGCAGCAAACCGCCGTGGACAACTGGTTCAACCTGCTCCGACAAATTGACGTTAAGAACCTGCCTCTGGCCGGCCATTAAGCCGGAGCGACCCCAGGGACATTATTATAACCTCGCTAAAATTAAGCCACAACCACACAGCCGTTCTCGGTTTGGAGAACGGCTGTGTTGATTCATGATAAGTCATTGGTAAATGGTAATTGGTTATTCAATCTCTAATTACCATTTACCAATTACCCTTTATTCCTCCGCCAGTTGGATTAGCCCGTTGTGCGCAGCCCGCTGGCGATGGCGTTGACCGTGAGCAGCAGTTGGGGTACAATCGCTTGCTTTTCGGCGTCGGTGCTGGCGCGCCACTGCTGCAGCAGTTCAATTTGCTGGTGATGCAGCAGGCGCAGCCCCGGCTGGCGCAGGACCAGCAGTTGGTGAACATTGGGCCGGCGGTCCGACAAGGGACCGCCGTAAATTTGCTCCAGCATATCCCGCGTGCGCTCATACTCGGCCGCAATCAAATCCATCACCCGCTGACGCAGAGCCTCATCTTCAACTAACGCCGCGTACATACGCATGATGTCCAGGTCGGCGGTGGCGATGCTGGTGGCGGCATTGCTGATGATGTAATGCAGCGGCGACCAGACGAAGTTCTGTTCCCGCACCGCGGCGAACGTGGCCGGTTCTGTCGCTAACAGCCGGGCCAGCGCCGCGCCCACCCCGTACCAGCCGGACAGATAAAAGCGAGCCTGCCCCCAACTGAACACCCAGGGAATGGCCCGCAAATCGGCGATGGTTTGCTGGCCGGTGCGCCGGGCCGGCCGCGAGCCAATGCGGCTGGCTTCAATGGCATCGATGGGCGTGGCCTGACGGAAAAAGGTCACAAACCCCTCGGTTTGCAGCAGCGCCTCATAGGCTTGCCGGCTCTGGTCGGCTAATTGGTCCATGACCGGCTCCAGCGGGTGCGACGACGTCTCGCCGGCCGGCTGCCGCAGGGTGGCCCCGGTAGTTCCGGCCAGCAGCAGTTCCAGATTGTAAGCCGCGTTGAGCCGGTTGGCGTATTTCTGGGCGATGGTTTCACCCTGCTCCGTCATGCGCAAATCGCCCTTGAGCGCCGATTGCGGCAAGGCATTGATGAAGCGATGGGTTGGCCCCGCGCCCCGGCTGATGGTGCCGCCTCGCCCGTGGAAGAAGCGAATCCGCACGCCGCGCCGTTGGCCCACCTCCGCCAGCGCCGCCTGGGCCCGGTACAACTGCCACAAGCTGGCGAAAATACCGCCATCTTTGTTGCTGTCGCTGTAGCCCACCATCACTTGCTGCACCGGCTGGGCCAGGCCGCGCTGTTGTTGCTGATAGGCCAGGCTGCGCTGGGTGAGCGGGTGGGTCAGAAACGCCTCTAAAATGTGGGGCGCTTGCTGCAAATCATCGATGGTCTCGAACAAGGGGACCACGGGCAGTTGGCAAACCAGCCCCTGGTCGGTTGGCTCCGCCAGGCCCACTTCACGGGCCAGCAGGTAGACCACCAACAGGTCCGACAAACTGCGGGTCATGCTCACAATGAGCGCCCCCAGCCCGTCCGGCCCGTTGTGCCGGAGATGGGCCGTCACCACCCGATAACAACTTAAGACCGCTGCGGCTTCGGGACCCAGGTTCGTATCGGGCCGGGTAAAAGGCCGGGGTGACGATAGCTCTTCATTTAAGAACTCAAGCCGCCGGGCCTCCGGCCATTGGGGAAAGTCAGCCCCAGCCAAGCCGGCTGCCGCCAGCAATTGGGCCACCGCCAAATCGTGAAAGCGGCTGTTTTGGCGAATATCCAACGCCGCCAGATGAAAGCCAAACGTCTGAACGGTTCTGATCAGGGGGTCCAGGTCCGCCTGGACCAGGCGGTGGGCGTTGACGGCCAGCAGGTTTTGCCGCAGGTGAGTCAGGTCGGCGATTAGCTCAGCCGCCGCGCCGTAGGTGTGGGCGGCCGGCGTCTCCGCCGTTTCCAGCGGCAGCTTGGCCATCATCACATTGACCCCTTGCCGCCAGGGTTCTTCCGGGTTCCGGGCCAGCGCCAGCCGGCCGGCCTCGCCCAGGCCGTGAGTGGTGTCGCCCAACCAATCAAGGAGGGGCCGGGGCGGGGCTTGAAGATGTTCGGATAAACTGAGGCGCACAGCCAAGTCGATCAACTGCTGCCGGAGCAGCCGCAGCGCTGTTTGGCGGAGGTCGGCCAGGGTCTCTTGGGTGACCGTGGCGGTGACCAGGGGATGGCCGTCCCGGTCGCCGCCGACCCAGTTGCCGAACGAGAGCCGGGGCAGGTGGAAGGGCGTCTCCAGCAAGCTGGGGTCGAAGCCCATCGCCTGCCAGGCGTAGCGCAGGCGGCGATCCAGCTCCGGCAGCACCAGCGGGAAGACATTGTGCAGATAGTAGATAATGTTCCGCCGCTCCGAGGCGACATCCGGCTTTTCCAGATAGATCTCGCCGGTTCGCCACAGCCGCTCCAGCTCCACCTTAACCGCCGTCCGAATCGCTGCCTGTTCGGACGGCGTCCAAATTTGATTCTCGCGCCGGACCAGCAGCAGGTACAACCGCCGGTGATGCTCCAGCACCGTTGCCCGTTTGGCCTCGGTCGGGTGGGCCGTCAGCACCGGTTCGACCCGAATTTGGGCCAGATTGGCGGCGATATGGCGGTCTGTCAAGCCCTGTTCTTTCAGCCGGTGCAGGTTCTGCTGCCACAGGCCCGACACCTCGGCCAGGTTCCCTTCCGCTTCAACCATGCGCCGCGTCTGGACGGCGGCATTCTCCTCAACCATGTTCAGCAGTTGAAAGGCGATGGAATACGCCTGAGCCGTTCGGCGTGGTTGGTGCAGGCTCGCCGGCGGCTCAGCCTCAGGCTCCTGGGGCCAGGGTAAGCGCCGGGCCAACTCCGGCTCAGCCAGGTCCGCCAGGACTTCTCGAAAACAGCCCATAACAAACGCTAAATCTTCGTGTATCTTAGCCACGGTGGCCTCACGCAAGCGGTTGATAATCATTGCCGTGCTCCTTTGAAAATGGGTTTGGAGGACAAACTTAAGTTTGTCCTACGGAATTTTCATTGTCGTTGCTGTACCGAGGTTCTGTCGCACTCCCTTGAAAATAACGACCTGGAGCGTCAAAGTTTACTTTGACCTGACCGTCAGTATGACAAAGCCAGCTTTGTCGCTCCTATATTTTCATTGCCGGTGTCGTCTCATCTGAGACTGTCGGACTCCTTTGAAAATAGTAGTTAACCCAGTTGCTACCCAATGTCATTAAGTGAGTGTAATGGAGTCGAGGCTTTAGCCGGCTGAAGCCTCGACTCCGGTCTAAACTTAATGACATTGAGTGGCTACCTTGCTCAGACATCACTAAAAACCAACGTTACAGGCATAAGCCCGCCAGGAGTATGGAGTAAGGAGTAGGAAGTAAGCCGTTTTTTGCCCTCTACTCCCTACTTCTTACTCCCCGTTTGGACGTCAAGGTGGCAACTTGAGTTAGTTAGTTGGTTAGTTAGTTGGTTGGTTGGTTAGAAATGGATGCCGCTATTGTACTGGGGTCGGCTGAAAGTGACAAGCGGTCGTTCCCCCCCAACGGGCGCATGTCATCTGGGGGCAAGCTCGAATCACTGAAGGCGCTGAGAAAAAATGACATCGCTGAACCGTCGTCTCGTAACGGCCGTCGCTCCAGAAGCCACGGTTAATGATGGGTTCGGTTGAAAAATCAGCGGTTTCAGGGTCTTCAGCGGCCTTAGCGGTTCGAGACGTTATGTTCGTCTCCCTCCCCTTCATCATTCATCATTCATCCTTCATAATTCCCATGTGACCTTCGGGCAAAGTCATAGGGACTTTCGGGCAAATAAATTAGGGAAAAAAGTCCCTTCCTTTTTAAGGCGACATAAGGTATCCTAACATCATTAAGGTTGCAGCTTGTGCAGATTTCCTATCAACTTACATGAACTTGAAACGGAAAAACATATGAATGCACAATTACACGTAGTAAAAAGCAACTATAAAGCTGAGGGCGAAGAAACGTACCACGCAAAAATCAAGCATTCTGATACCTTAACGCAGGAAGATCTGCTGGAAGAGATGGCGTGGCATCACTCCACACTCACCAAGACAGACATGCGGGCGTTTCTGGAAAGCCAAGAGAAAACGATTATCCGTGCTCTGCTGCAAGGCAAGCGGGTTGTCACCAATTTGGTTCATTATAAGCTATCGGCCAAAGGCATCTTTACCGATGAGAATGACCAATTTGATGAAGATCGCCATACCCTGAGCGCCTCGGTCTCACTAGGGCCGGGCCTACGGCAGGCGATCAACAACAAGACCGTGACCTTAAAGCGGGGTCAATCGGTGCAACCGGTGCCTCGGCTGGATAGTTATACCAATCTTCACAACAGCGATCCCAATACCGTTCTCACACCCACTTATAATGCTCGTCTGGATGGGGACAAACTTCGGTTTGACCCGGCCGATCCGGAGCAAGGCGTATTTCTGATCCCGATGGCCGATGAAACCGGCTTGCTGGCGGACCGCACCCCGATTCGGGTGACGGATTACGTGCAAACCGACAGTAATCGAACCGTCATCTTTCGAGTGCCGGATGGCTTAGCCGCCGGTGCTTATAAGTTAGAACTGCGCCGACGCTTTGGTAAAACACGGCTGGCTACCGCCACGTTGCAAAACGCGCTGGTGGTTACCTAGACGAAACCGCCAAGCTGCAACCTTACTTTTCTTTTACCGCCTCGCTTGAGGCGGTTTTTTTGTTTTAAACCAGGAGTAGGGAGTAAGGAGTAGGGAGTAAGGGGGTAAAGGGTGGGGCTGGTAAATTGATCCTCTCGGGCTGATAATAAATTCTATCGGGCCGGTATCGAATTCCATCGAGCCGTGAATAAATTACGTCGGGCTGGCACCGGATTTTATCGAGCCGTGAATAAATTACGTCGGGCTGGCGCCGGATTTTATCGAGCAGTGAATGAATTGCGTCGGGCTGGCACCGGATTTTATCGGGCAGTGAATAAATTGTATCGAGCAGGCGCCGGATTTTATCGGGCAGTGAATCAATTGCGTCGGGCCGGCGCCGGACTTTATCGGGCAGAGAATGAATTGCGTCGGGCTGGCGCCGGATTTTATCGGGCAGTGAATCAATTGCGTCGGGCCGGCGCCGAAATTCCCTGGGCTGGTATCGAAAGCTTCTGGGCTGATAATAAATTGCGTTGGGCGGTGAATTGATGGCGTCGGGCGATAGCTGGGTTAACTATATAACTCAAGCTGCCACCCTTCCAGACCTTTAGGGTTTCGACCCTGATTTTGACCAGAATTGGCGTTAAATATCCAAATTTAGGTCGGGATAAGGCCCTTTCGGAAACCCTAAAGGTCTTTTTTTCGCAAGGTGGCCACTTAGGTTATATACGTTGACCGATTTTTAGCCAGGTAACCTCCATTCGAGAAAACGTATCTGATTTTGCAACTTGGTACCAAATAGCCCCGCCAATGTGCGCCAACAAAAGGGCTATATATATCTTGGATACGATGCCATGCAGGTTAGGCTGGGGCACAACGGACGAAATTGCCGCGGGCGACAGGGTAGCGAGCGAGAGTTCAGGCCCGACGGCAAACAACATTCTCACGCCGCTAACAGCCAACACAAGCAGTAAGAGATACAACAAAATATGAACCGCTTTGAAAACAAACTGTCGCCAGGGCGGTATCTCGGCCAGAATGTCCGGTCTTTGGTCGATGAATACCCAGATAATGCGGAGTACGGTTAAGACCAGCACAATTAGGCCAATGATAATATGGGTACGATAGAGCGTAGTTTTCACGGCCCCATCGCCTATTCTGGTCATCACCAGACCCAGGGGCAACATGGTGAAAATGAGCAATGCGCTAATCCAGTGAAATGCTTGTGCAACTCTTCCATAATTCAACTTTGTCCCTTTCATTTACACGGTCTCCTGTTTAGAAAATAGAAATATTAGATATACGCCAAACTCTCGCGCACACTGGTTTGGGCTGCCCTTCGGGCCGGAAACCAACTGGCGATAACGGCCAAAACGGTGATGATGCTCAACCAGTACCAAATTCCAACCCAGGATATTTGGTACACGAGTTCGATCTTAAGTACGGCAGACAAGGTGCGAACAATGAGCAGCCCTGCCGGGAGGCTCAACGGGATGGCCAGTAGCCAGCTCAACCAGCCTAAAATCAACCCCTCGCCCACAAATTGGCCGGCTACCATCGCCGCTGAAGCGCCAATGGCCCGCATCACCCCAATTTCCCGGGTGCGCTCCATAACATTGATCGACAGAGTGCCACTTAAGGCCACTGCGCCGACGACGGCCGTCATCACGGCCATGCCGGTCAGGATGATAAACAGCAAGGCCATCCGGTCTGTCTGGCTGGTGGCCAAGCGATAAGAAGTATCCTTGGTGCTGGGCAACACCTCATAGCCTTGCCTTTCGTAGATGGTCCGCAGGGCTTTGGCGGTGGCGGCCTCGCTGTCCGGGTCGCCGTGAATGGTTTGCCCCCGGATTAATTTGCCTCGCCCAACCTGGCGAGTTTCTTTGAGCAATGTATCGCGCGGGGCCAGGGCCACATTCTGGTCAACCGGCTCAAACAGCAGGCCGACCACTTGCCAATCCGACTGGCGGGTAGTGGGAATATCGATGGTGATCCAATTACCCACGCCGATCCCCATCTGCTCGGCTAGCGCCTGGCTAAGAACCACCGCGTATTCGTCGCCGGCTTGCAGCCAGCGTCCGGCCCGCATTTGGGGCAGGTAGGTAACCGAGGGGGTAGGGATGCCGCGCAAATTAATCGGGTTATCATCGTTCGACTGGGGCTGCCCCTGGCGACGGGCGGTCCCGCTAGCTGTACCCCACACTTCCACCGTTTTTACTTCGGGGTGGCCCAGCGCCAGCGATTCGAGAGTTTTGATCCGAGCCTCGTCTTTCAGATCAAGCAGGATGTTGACCTTATAAATTGAGAGCAGGACGTTGCCAAAGGTATTTTGCAGGGTGGTGCGGGTGTTCATTACCATCATAAAAATAATGCCCGCGCCGACCAGGGTGATTTGAGTTAGAAGGAGCCGTTTTTTATTGCGAAAGGTGTTGCTGAGGGTCAGCGAAACTATACGCGGGATGAAATCCAGCTTGACCAGTAGCCGATCCAGTAACCCGGAGACTCCCCCCAGGCCGTAGGTGCTGATGGCCTCTCGCACGGTTACGCTTGCGCCGGCGTAAATAGGCACTGTCGCCACTAACAACGGCGATAGCAGGGCCACGGCCGTTTGAACCATAACTGCTCGGCTTGAAATGGCAAAGGGGCCAAGTTCCATGCCAATCCTCATCACCATCAGCGTGCGAAGCCCGTACGCGCCCAGCGCCCCCAGCGGCACAGCCACCAGCAGGGCCAAAGCCGCATAGACCAAAACCAGGCTGAAGTAAACCCCCAGAATTTGGCCAAAGCCGGCTCCAACGGCTTTCATCACCCCAATCTGGTTGACTTGCTGCGTAATAATGGCGTTGATGGTGTTGTAAACCAGAAACAGACCCAGAATCAGGGTCGAGGCGGCCATAATGGTCAGGATTACAAAAACGCTGTTGATCGCATCCTGACCGGTGAATTGATCGGGTTTGCCGGTGCGGCTGGTAAACCCACCAGGGGCGGCAATGGCCGGCTCAATCTCGATGTCTTGTTTCTCCAACTCGTGCTGAACCACATCAGCCGCAGCCTGAACTCTGGCCTCGCTGTAATCGGGGATGGTGGCCAACACCAGGCTGGAGCCGGACTCGCCGGTGAGTTCGGCAAATCGCTCCCGGGTGGTAAAGAACAGTGGGTCGGGCGAAGAAAAGGCTGAAGGGTAAGCGGCATTGTAGAGGACGCCGTTGAGTTCCACCGGATAGACTTTGTCACTCACATATAGAAAAACCTGATCGCCTTCACCGAGTTGGCGGTCTCGCTGCACCCCCATCAACTTGCGCCGGGGCCAATCGCCGTGGTCCAGCTTGACCTGCCGGATGGCTTGATCGTCATAATCATCGAGGGCTACCAGGGTGGCCGACTGCCAAGGCTCAGTGGGGCTGCGCCGCCAACGCACCGTTTTATCTTGCGACCAGCCTGTTATCGCCTCGATCTCTTTGAGCTTCTCCAGAGTTTCGAGCATCGTGTCATCAACAGCGGGTTTGACCTCCAGCCCAATGGTGGCCGGGGCAGAAGCTTGCCAGGTGCTCGATACATCCTGAAGAATGAACTCTTTAGCCCCCAACACGGTCCCCACGGCAAAAGCGCCAATAGCAATGATAGCAATGACGCGCAAGGTGCGCCCTTTATTTTCCCACAAGTCGTACCAGATTTTATAACGAATGACACCCATAGCAGTTTTCGAGTTTAGATTTCGGGTTGCCCAACCAACGCACCCCATTCAATTCAAACGATTTCATTACTTTCCTCTACCCAATTGGGTAAGTGTTCCAAATCTTGCCGGCTAAGGTGCAGCCAAACCGTTTCCTCGCCAACTTGTTTAATGAGGTTCGCCGGGACTAACCCATAAGCTGGGGCCTGAGACTGTGAATTTAGAAGGAGGTGGGTTACCGTTGGGCAGCCGTTACTGAGAACCACGGCGGCTACTTGACCCGCTTTATACCCGTCTTGGCACAGGATCGTCATCCCTCGTTTGATTTCTACAGGCGAGGGGTCGTCTTGCCCCAGATAAACCAAACCGCTCTCAAAAAGCCGCTGGGCTGGAGGTATGGTTGATAATTTCGGCATACTTACCTTCTCAGAAAGAGTTGCCTGTAGTTTATCTTGTTCTGGTTAAAAAGTATTCGACTTTTGTCGGATTTTGAGGTTGATTCGGCATAAAAAAAGCGCAGAACTTACCGAATAGAAGAAGCAACGTTCTCCCATTGGGTAAATAGTGCGCTGGCGTGGCGGGACAAGGCATGGTTTCTAACCGGCAGGCTGCCTAAACGCCCCCAGGTTACAGTGGATTATGTTTTTACGTCCATTGCTTTCATTTCCAACCTTTTGGAGTCAAGAATATGGATCTCGCGTCGTTCTATCCGGATAAGGCCTTCTTCCGCCAAACTCCGCAACACCCGGCTGAGGACATCCGGCACTGTGCCCAAACGCGCCGCCATTTCTGACTGGGTGGCCCAACGCTGGCGATGTAATATGCCCTCAGAGGCGTTTTCCAGCAGTATACGGGCCAATCTGGCCTCAACCGAGCGCAAAGATAAGTCCTCGATCAAACTGACAAAATGCATTATCCGACCGGCCAGGTTTTGAATAATGACGCGGGCTGGACCGGTGTGGTCATCAAGCAATTGCAGCATCATCTTTCGAGGGACCATCAAGATGGAGCTTGGCTCCAGGGCAATAACGGTGGCCAGATTATTGGGGACAACGGTCAAAACGCTAATTTCACTAAAGGTGTCGCCAGGCCCTAAGTAGCGGAGTACTTGTTCCCGTCCGGTTGGGGCGAGTTTGACCGCTTTGAGCCATCCCTCTTGCACAATATACAACCCGGCACAGGTTTCGCCTTCCAGAAAAACGAGCTGGCCCGCGTCATAATCTCGGTGTATCGTTGCCTCGCTGATGGTAGCCAAGGTGGTTGCATCTAAGCCCTCAAAGTAAGGGACCACCGCCAGGGTATCGACAATCTGGGGGGGAATTAGATCGTTTGACATACCTTCTTTCCTCCCGTGCTGAGAGATGGATCAAGCTATGGGTTCCGGAACCGGCTCATATCGACCACTTCAAAACGTAAATCGTGCCATTCAAAGTATGGTCCACCGGTCGGAACAGTATGAAATTGGCTCATCATAAACCCACCAACGGTATGATACTGTCGATCTTCTTCTTTTGGCAATTCCTCTATTTTAAGAAGTTCTTTAAAGGTGTATCATTTTGGGCCAAGCCGGGCTATTTTGTCGCCGCTACTTGCAATCGACACCAGGCATACAAGGCGTCATACACGTCAAACTGGCGGTGCAGGTTTTCCCGGTCATCCGGGAAACGCAGGCTGTAGCCTACCGCAATGGCTTCTAGCCCGCGCGCCACAGGGTCGGCGTCAATATCTTCGGCCACATCGGCGGCGTGCACAATTTTCGCGAGCCGCAGCAGGGCCGCGTCGGTCAGGCCGTACGTTTCGATAATCGTCTCAAAAGAGCAGCGGCCGTGATGATGGCCCAGGGCTACGCCGGGGGCATCAAAGGGAATTGCCCCGGTCTCGGCCACCACTTGGGCGATGCTGTCTTTGGGGACAAACAAAAACTCCGCCTGGGAGTCGATAAAGCGACTGATGAGCCACGGGCAGGCGACCCGATCGACGTGAACATGAGAGCGTGTAACCCATTTCATTGATTTTCTCCTTTCAATAGAGTTGTTTCCTCAATAAGGTGACAGTCACTTTTGCTCGGATTAATGCCGCCTATTTAGCAAAATCAGACGGGCTTTGCCCACGTTAAGTGACTGTCACCTGGGCCCGGCTGGGCTGCCGGGATAACTAACCTCTTCGCCCTTCAGGGCAAAGTAGAGGGTGCCGGCCAACCCAAAGCCAAACGCCGCCAAAAAGTTGGTGGCGGGCGAGGCCCACTGTTCAAATAGAGGCAGCAGGCTGTAGCCAAAACCCAGCCGGTCAACCAAAAATTGGGCGGTCTCTGCGCTCCACAAAAAGGCCCCGGCCAGGGCGGCCACCGAAACCACCAGATCGCGCACTAAATAGTAAACGCCAAAGGTACCGGCTTTTTGATCCTCGGCGGCCAGGTCCAGAATTAAGGCTTTGCGGGTCGGTTCGCCAAATTCTTTGAGGCCACGCACGATAAAGGCCACAACCATTACCCCAAAGGAATTGGCCCATAAGAGTAAAAGCGGAAAGAGGGTGAAAAAGCCGAAGGTGATAACCACAAACGGCTTTTTGGTGCTTTTATCGGCCAGGTAGGCGACCGGAATGTAAATCAGGATGGCCGTGACCATTTCGATGGTGGTGAGCAGGCCAAATTGGAGGGGGGTAATGCCGTTAAGGGTGACGCACCAAATAACCACAAAGGCGTAGGGGATCTGCTCGCAAAAGCGCACCAGAATATCGGGCAGTAACAGTTGGCGTAACGGGGGCGCTAGCAGCGCCCAATTAAGGCGCGGGGCTGGGGTGGGCAGCGCTTGGGCGGGACGATCATCGTCAATGAGTAGCTGTTGGATGACCAGCGAGACCGCTGCCATAAACAGAGCCACACCAAAGGCCAGTCGCACTCCGTTAATTTCGCCCCACCAACCGATCAGCCAGCCGCCTAACAACGGTCCCAGGGCCATAGGAATACGGCGGACCAGGGAGTGAACCGAGACACCCATTGTGCGCTTGTGCTGCGGCAGCAGTTTAGCCACCATGTCCATCGTGGCCGGCAGGGAGATGGCCGTCCAGGAGAGGAAAAAGAAAGCGCCGATGATGACCGCCTGCCAGTAGGGAAAGATAACGACCATTAAAAAGCCGAACATCGCCAGCAGGTTGAACACCAGCAGAGCGCGTTTATAGCCCAGGCGGTCGCTGGCATAGCCGCCGGGAAAGGAGTACAACGCGCTGAGCAGGTTATCCAGCCCGTTGAGCAGCCCCACGGCAAAGGCCCCGCCGCCCAGCGCCATCAGGTAGAGCGGTAAAAAGCGTTCGGCCATCTTTTCGCCCAGGCCAACCAGAATGACCATACCCAACAAGGCCACTATACTGCGGTTAAGACCCAGAAATTCAGCCATGCCGGCCAGCCGCCTGGCCTGTAGCGCCTGCTTAAATCGCATGTGACCTCGCCGTGATAAGATTAGTATCTAACCAAACAAATTCTTGCATTTTGAGCAAGAAAACGAACCGCTAAGGCGCAAAGTTCGCCAAGAAAAATTAAATCAAAAAACTTTGCGGCCTTTGCGGGTAGCTCTGCACTAAACCGTGGTGAAGAAAATTAGACAGGATTAACACGATTTACCAAATTATGAGTGATAAAATCGTGATAATCTTGTCAATTCTGTCGATTATTTTGCCGATCTTCCGACGTTCTTGCGTTTCCACGGTTTAATGTTGTTCTACCCCTTTGCGTCTTTGCGGTTTTTATTGCGCTTTTGGTTCCGGCTCGTCCGGGTTATGAGTTACACAGTTGACGCGAAATTAAGCGTCTTGTAGCACAAATTGCTAATCTGTGCGTCTTGTTGGCCCCAAAACACGAACAATTTAGCAAATTGTTCTACGAACTGCGACACTCATAAAGATGCCGAGCTATCAGAAAAGCAACAGACATCATAAAAAGCCCTCTGCCAGGAAAAACCTGTGCCGCCAATTATACTCCAATAGCAATAGCGTAACAAGTATTGCATTTGAAAGTTATATGTGTTACACTGGTTGTTATCGAGGTAACACTTATGAACTGGCTGGTTTTTTCTTACTCGCTTCCTTCTAAATCAAGCTCAAGCCCCCGGGTAACGATCTGGCGGCGGCTGCGGCGGTTGGGTGTTGTATCGCCGACGACCAGTATTTATATTTTGCCGGCTCAGGAGGCGTGTGTGGAAGCCCTGCAGTGGTTGGCCCAGGAGATTACGCAGCTAAACGGCCAGGCGGTGGTGATGCACGTTCAGCAGTTTGAGGGGCTAACGGAGCAACAGCTTATTGACCTTTTTCGGGAGGCGCGCCGGGAAGATTACGTCGAAATCAAGACGCAAATCGCGGCCCTGGAGCAAGAGATAGCGGCCCAAACAGAGGACGACCAGCAGGCCGATATTCAAGATAAACTGGCTAAACTTCAGCGGCAGTACGGCGATATTCGGCACATTGATTATTTCGATAGCCCTGAGGGGGCGCAGGTGGCGGCTCAACTGGCTCAACTGGCCCACACCCTGGCCCCGGCCGCCGATCCCGCCTCCCCCATTGCCCCTGTAACGGTTGAGGCTTATCAAGCTAGCCAGTGGGTTACCCGCCCCCAACCGCATGTCGACCGGCTAGCCTGCGCCTGGTTTATTCGACGCTTTATCAACCCCGAAGCCGTTATCCGCTATAGTCACCAACCCCAGGCCAACGAGGTGGCGTTTGATATGCCCGAGGCCGAGTTTAGCCATACCGGGAATTTGTGTACTTTTGAAACGATGCTACGCGCCTTTAACGTGACCGCTCCGGGTTTGCCGCTGCTGGCCGAGATAGTGCATGCCATCGATTTACAGGACGAGCGCTATTTTCACCCGGAGATTGCGGGGGTTGAGGCCATTCTTAAAGGTTGGCTGGAGCTTGGTTGGCCGGATAGCGTGTTGGAGCAGCATGGCCTGGCCCTGTTTGAGGGGTTGCTGGCGGCATTATCAAACCGTTTTTAGTTGGTTGTAAAGGAGTCTGATGTCTCATTTGAGACGACACCGAGAATGAAACGCTGTAGGACAAACTTAAGTTTGTCCTACAGCCTCTATTTATAGAGGAGAAGGTGACGATGATTAAATATGTGCCGGTTAGCGAATTGATTAACACCCCTATCGATTGGGTGCGCGGCAATGATGACCGCCTCAAAACCATTCTTTCCTCACTACGGGTGAAGCCCAGTATCAATAACGCTATAAAAGTTGTGCGCTGCGGCTGTGGTAAGTCGTACGGTTTGGTGGATGGCGGGCATCGGATAACAGCGGCTTATCAGCATTATAAGAAAACCGGCGTGGACATTGTTATTCCGGTGGAAGAGGTTGTATCAAACTACCCGTAAAGCCTTGGTCATAGAGCATCTACGCATTTTACCTTTTGACAAAGCAAGCTTTGTCGCTCCTTTTTCCCTTCATCATTCACCATTCCGGTGCTGCCGATTCAACCGAAGGTTTTCGAAAAGGTTTAGGGGTGGGTTAGCTTGTGTCTTGAATACAACAGAAACGGCCCCTGTTCGTCGCGGCCCTCTTTCTCAAAGGTCATTCCGATTTTCTGGGCGACGTTGATGGAGGCCGCGTTGTCGCGGTCGATGAGGCAGATGAGGCGGGTAAGCCCTAACGTGTCAAAGCCATAAGCCAGCACCCCCTGGGCAGCCTCGACGCCTAAGCCCTGGCCCCAGTACTCTTTGGCCAGCATGTAGGCCACTTCCACTTCAAACTGCCCGTCAATGGTCCAGGGCAGCAAACCACACCGCCCGATAAATTGATTGTTTTCTTTATAAATGGTGGCCCACAGCCCCAATTCGGGATGGCGGGGATGGCCGTTGAGAAACCATTCCAGCTCTTCTTTTGTTTCTGCGTAGGTTAGCGTGCCTTCGGGAAAGTAGTGTCGCACCTGGGGGTCGCTGTAGAGGGCGAACAGGGCGTCCAGGTCGTCCGGTAGGAAATGTCTTAGGGTTAGTCTGTTGGTTTCTAGAATTTTCATAGAAGTATGCTTTGACAAAGCCAGCTTTGTCGCTCCTGTTTATACGGTGTAATCGTCTATCTCTTCGAACGTTTCGACGGACAGCCGCTCGGCCAGGGTGTGCATGGTTTCCATTGCCAGGGGCTTGGCCGCGCCCCAAAAGGCTTGCCAATCGGCCAATGTGTCCCAACGGGCCATGGTGATGAACTGCGTCGGGTCTTGGTGACTTTGCAGCATCACGCTGCCGCGCGCGCCCGGCGTGCTGGCTCGGATGGCGGTCGTTGTCGCGGCCCAGGCGGCTTTGAATTGGGCTTCGTCCTCTTTTTTGACTTTCCAGCGATAGGTTACTCTGATCAACCTTGGTCTCCCTTGAAAATAAGATGTCGGACAAACTTAAGTTTGTCTTACGGCAATTCGTTGATTTGTTCGGGGCGGGCCAAGTCAGCGACTTGGCCTGTCGTGCTCAATAGGTCGGATTATAACCCATAGAGCGGCGGATGAAAAGGGGGAGAACAGCGCTATTCAGGTGAAGCTGATCCAGGGTGATTTGGGCGGTGGACTCATCAACCCTATCAATGAATTTCGAACGCAGCGTAAATTGGTCGCTTCGGTTCACCTTCATTCCTCATAATTCTCGCTTCAGAATTCTGCGGGCCAGCCAGATACAGGTATAATTCTCTATTGGGGCCTGAGCTGCCAAGATATTGGCAACAGCCCACTAACTATGTTGAATGGAGCGGAGGCGTTTGCCTTGTTTGCTAAACCCTGGTCTCGCACAACCCGTATCTTGGTGATGGTGGCCGGTCTTATTGGCCTGGTGTGGCTGTTCATGGCCATCAATCCGCTGGTTCAATCGGTTATGGCCGCGGGCCTGCTGGCCTACCTGTTCGATCCGCTGGTGCGGGGGTTGGAACGCCGCACCCGGCTCAACCGGTTGTGGTCGGCCCGGCTGGTTTACGGCGTGCTTATGGCTCTGCTGGTCGGGATATCGGCGCTGTTGAGTACGGTGGCTTATAACCAATACCTCAACCTGCAAGATGATTTCCTGAAAGCCATCGCGCTGCTACAGGGCTGGCTGACCCAGCCGATCAGGCTGTTTGGGCTGCATCTGCAACCCCTGGCCATTATCGACAATATCGCTCAAAGCGGCAGCAGCGCGTTGTCCAGTATTCCCGGCGGCGCATTTAGTACCCTGTTAGGGGTTAGCACCAATTTGTTATGGGCGTTGACCATTGTGGCGACGTTTTACTATTTCCTGGTGGACGGGCCTAAAATCAAGCCCTGGCTGGTGGAGCTGTTTCCGCCGGACTACCAGCCGGAAATTCACCTGTTAGTGGACGAGATCGACCAGGTCTGGCGGCTGTTTCTGCGGGCGCAGCTTATCATCTTTGCTATCTTTTTCGCCTTGTTGGGCAGCAGTATGTTTGTGGTGGTCTGGCTGTTTCGCAGCGGCTTGCTGCCGCTCTCGCCGATTGGCCTGGTGGTGCTGCTGCTGGTCGTCTACCTCATCGTCCAGAATATCGATAACGTTATTGTTCGCCCTTACTTTTTTGGCGAGAGCCTGCAGCTCCATCCGGGCGTGGTCTTGGTGGGGCTGGTAGGCGGGCTAGCCTATGGCGGCGTCCTGGGGGTAATTATCATTATCCCGCTGATTGCCACCGCCAAGATTGTGGGGATTTATGTCCGCCGCCGGCTGATGGGCCTGCCGCCCTTTCCTGAGCCGGAGGTGGTTGAGGCTAAGGTTATAGAAAATTAAAAGTGGAACGTATTTACTCAGCCGATGAGGTGACTGGCACTTTATCGCCGTAATTGCAGCGTTATATTACACCCAGCGCTCTCGATTTGAGCCAAAGTGCCAGTCACCTGAATAGATACAGTGGAACTTAAAGGGAGGTACCTCAATTGGCCACTTCATCGATTACGACGTTGTTCCTGGATATTGGCGGGGTCTTACTTACGAATGGGTGGGATCATCATATGCGCCAAGAGGCGGCTCAAACGTTCGGGTTGGATTACGACGATATGAACGAGCGGCATCACCTGACGTTCGACACCTACGAAGAGGGCAAAATTAGTCTGGACGAATATCTGAACCGGGTCATTTTCTATCAAGATCGCTCTTTTTCGCGGGAGGCGTTCAAAGCGTTTATGTTCGCTCAATCCCAGCCCTACCTGGCTATGATTGATCTCATTCGCCAGCTCAAAGACCGCTATCAGCTCAAAATTGCGGCGGTCAGCAACGAGGGACGAGAATTGACCGTGTACCGAATTAAGACGTTTGAGTTAGGTCAGTTCATCGACTTTTTTATCTCATCTTGTTTTGTCCATTATCGCAAGCCGGACCCGGATATTTACCGCATCGCCCTGGATATCGCCCAGGTGCAGCCGGAGCAAGTGGCTTATATCGAAGACCGGTCGATGTTTGTGGAGGTGGCCGGCGGCTTGGGGCTGCACGGCGTCTATCACACCAGCCTTGAAACCACTCGCTCGGCGCTGAGCGAATTGGGGCTGTCGTTGGCAAAGACGTAAGTGGCCTTAAGCTGTTGGCGTGAGATACTCCACTCCTTTGGCTCAGGACTTACGCAAATGTCCGATTTTGTAGTGTAAATTGCCAATTTGCGCCATGAGTCTGCCCAAAATTCGGAACAATTTAGTAAATTATTCTACAAACGGCGTAAGTCATAACCTGGCGGAGCCAGAACCAAAAAGAATTTAACGCTAAAGACGCTACAGGCGCAAGAGCCGCAAATGGAAATATAAAAAGCGTTGGCGACTTTAGCGTCATTTGCGCCCTTTGCGTTTAATTTTCCAGCTCAACTTCTTGTTTTTTGGGCGAGAAGTCAACTGGTTAGATCCTAAAGTATTATTCCTAAGCTGGATGATTAAGCCCAAGCAGATGGGCTATATTGATGATAGTTCATGTGGGGGAAGCGGCTGCCCGATTTGGCGCAGGGCGATATCCAGCGTGTGCAGCGACAACAAAATGACTTCTAACCGATCGGGGTCGAAGTGGGCCAGATCGGTGGCGCACTCGGCCAGAATGGCGGTGGGTGGTTCCGCCGGCAGGACGGGCAGCAGGGTTTTGATGATAGTGTGCAGTTGCCTGGCCCCGGCGGCGAGGTCGCCTTGGGCAAAGCCGGCGGCGCAGGGGTCCATCTGCCGGGCTAGTTGTTCCTGCCGGGCTGAAGCCATTGTTTTCTGCAAGGCTAATATGGCCTGGGCGGTGGCGGTGGTGGTACTGCCTTTTAAGGAGGGCCAGTGCTGCATGTAATAGGTTTCTTCGCCGGCAATGCGGGCCAGCGCCAGCCCGATTTCGGCCCGGTAGGTCTCATTGCGGGTTTGGCGCAGTAGGGCGAATATGTCCGGGACGGCCTGAACCACGCCCAACTGCCCCAGCGCCGAGACGTAGGCAATTTTCAGCACCCGGTTAGGTTCGGCCTGGAACTTTTCCAGAATAGGCGGAACGCTGTCATGGTCGCCCAGCATCGCCAGAGCGCGGGCCGCGTTGGCCTCCAGCAGGTGGTAACCGGAAAACAGCAGGCGGCGCAACGGCTCGATGGCCTGGGGATCGCCCAGCCGGCCCAATGAGCGGGTGATGACAAAACTCAACTCCGACTTGCCTTCATCCAGGGCCGCTAGCAGGGCCTCGACCAGCTCTGGCTCCGGCGGCATCCGGCCAATCGCATGGATGGCCTCGTAGCGGACGTTGAAGCTGGGGTCTTTAAGGGCTTCGATGAGTTCGAAGGTGCTGAGCGGATTGCCGGCATCCCCCATACGTTCGGTGGTGGCCATGCGGGTGTCTTCGCTGGCGGCAAAATTATACTGCACCAGCGACTCCAGGGCGCGGATGGGATTGCCGCGCAAGAACATCCCGGCCAGCCGCCGAAACGGAGTCGCGCCGTCGCCGCGCAGGCGGCTAATAGTCACCAGTCCGGTAAGCAGTAGGAGAAGGCTCAACCCGAAGACCGGCGTATAGGGATCGATGTGCAGCAGCCAGAAATCGACCTGCAATTGGCTCATCAGCGTGAGGAGTTGGCCTACCAGCAGCGGCCCTAACCCGCTGACAAAACCAAACCAGGCATAGTAGACCGCCGAATAAGGACTGGAATTATCCGGCGGCATCACGTTGACAAACAGGTACCGGACCCAACTAATTTGCCAAGCTAAGGTGCCGATGCCGGTTACAAACGCAATGAAAAAGGCGATGGGCAGGCTGTAAGCGCTATAGCGGGGCACCAACAGCCAGCCCAGCGGCAGCAGCAGCAGGATGATGATGCTGAACTGCATAATTGGCTGGCTGCCATAGCGGTCGGCGACCCAACCCCACCAGTAGGAGGAGACCAACGCGCCCAGGTAGGTACCCACACTGAGCAGCACTACGTTACCATCGCTAAGACCCACCTGTTCGGTCATAAAGAGCGGCACAAAAGAGATAACGGCCGTCGCGCCAATGGTAATCAGCCCCAGAGAGATGAGAAAGCGAACAAAATTGCCGTCGCGCAAGCTTTGTTTCATACCCTGGACGTGGCTGGCGGTTTCGGCGCTGGAGGGCTTTTTGGCGCCGCCCGGCACTTGGGCGTAAACCCACAGCGAAATCAGGCCAATGGTGATGCCGGTGGTCATCAAAATCATAAACCGGCTCAGGCCGTCGCCAATGTCGATGACGTAGCTAGCCCCGACTGTCACCAAAATCCCGGCCACGGTAGTGCTCATACTATTCAGGGCGATGAACTTGCCCCGGATGGCGTCGGGTACCGCTTCTTTGCGCCAGGGATAGCTGCCGGTTTCGGCAATGGCCCGGCATAGGGCAAAGACAAGGATGATGCCGGCCACCCAAAAGAAAACCTTTTGCTCGCCGAATCGCCCCAGAATTAGCGGCGTCAACAGCATTAGGGCAAAGACAAAGTTGCGGATACCCCAAAAGGTAATGAAGGTGCGTTTGTAGCCATAGCGGCCCACCCAAGGCGCCATAAAGGGGGCGACAATACCTGCCAGCGGCACCAGCGATAGCATCACGCCGATTTGGGCCGCATCCAGCCCCAACTCATTTAGAAATAGAATGAAAACGGAGCCGCTAAAGGTGAGCAGGAAAAAGGCGGTATTGAGCGAGTCGCCGGCGACCAGCCACGGCAAGCGGCGGATTTTTTCAACGTCGGTTAAAGGGATGTTTTTATGCGTCATGGGAATATCAATACAACCAGACCAAGAACTCCTACAGTGGGCGGTTTGAGCGACACAGGCATATAACCATAAATTAGCGAGTAGGGACCTCTAACTATACCCGAAACTGACCGTCTGCGCCAGAATTTTCATCAAGCGCTGGCGCACAGCGCCCCGCTTTGGCGCTGCTGGTACTGGGCCTTCGCTTGAGCAAACGGCCGGCTGCTGAGACGCATCCTTTTGGTTATTGTAACTGATGAAGTTCGGGAATTTGGAGCGGGGGTGTTGACAGACCTGCAAGCGGGCTGTTTGAACCAGGTCTCGAAAACGAGCATAAAATTATCGACATCAAGGACTATTTCGAGTAAACTCACGGGTGATGCCTTTCTTGCGTTTTCCTTGTCAATCGTGGCCAGGTCAAAGTAAACTTTGACGCTCCAAGTCCTCAATAAAAAAGGTGTCGGAGCGACAAAACTGGCTTTGTCAATCGCGGCCAGGTCAAGGTAAACTTTGACGCTTCAGAGCTTTAGTTACAAAGGACAGCCTCTGTTATGAAAAAAATCGTGACGTTTGGTGAAATTATGCTGCGGCTGGGACCGCCAGGCTTCGAACGCTTTACCCAGGCCCATACCTTTGAAGTCATCTATGGGGGTGCCGAAGCCAATGTCGCTATCTCGTTGGCTCATTTTGGTGAGTCTACAGACTATGTGACGCGTTTACCTGACAACGATCTGGCCGAAGCTTGCCTGGGCTCCTTGCGCCAGCACCGCGTCGGCACCGATCACGTGCTGCGCGGCGGTGATCGCTTGGGCATCTATTTTGTTGAAAAAGGGGCCGCGCAGCGAGGCAGTAAAGTCATCTATGACCGGGCCGGTTCCAGCTTTGCGGCGCTCGAACCGGGTATGATCGATTGGCAAGCGGCTTTGGCGGAAGCCGCTTGGTTTCACTGGTCGGGCATTACGCCGGCGCTTACGCCGGGGGCGGCGGCGGCCTGCCGTGAAGCCATCACCACAGCCCGTTCGCTGGGGTTAACCATCTCCTGCGATCTCAACTATCGGCACGCGCTCTGGAAATGGGGCAAATCATCCGCCGAAGTGATGCCCGAACTGGTCGCTATGGGTGAGATCGTTATGGGTAACCCGGAGACAGTTGAGACGATGTTTGGCATCACCGCGCCCGACCCAGCCGGCGACCCGGTGGAGCAAACCCGTCTCGTGGCCGAGCAGTTGGCGGCCCGCTGCCCCAACCTGACGACCATTGCGTTTACCGCCCGTGAGTCCCATTCGGCCAGCCACAACACCTGGTCAGCCACCTTGTGGCAAGCCGGCCATTTTTACAGCGGCCCGAGCTATGACCTGACGCCGATTATTGATCGGGTTGGTGGGGGCGATGCTTTTACCGCCGGGTTGATTTACGGCCTGCGTCGCAAGCCGGACGAACCGACCTACGCCTTGCGCTTCGCCACCGCCGCGGCCTGTCTCAAACACACCATCCCCGGCGATAGCAATCTGGTTACCGTCGCCGAAGTTGAACACCTCATGTCCGGCGACGGTTCCGGCCGGATCAGCCGATAATCTCAAGAAAGGAAAACTTTGATGGCTCACGTCATGCGTCTTGACGTTTATAACCAACTGCTGGCTACGGGTTTGCTGCCGCTGTTCTACCACGATGATCTCGATGTGGCGGTGGATGTCGTCGCCGCCTGTGCCGCCGGGGGCGCTAAACTGATCGAATTCACCAACCGCGGCTCGATGGCCTATCCGGTCTTTGTTGACCTGGCTCGCCACTTCGCCAAAGCCGATCCTGCGGTCATTTTGGGCATCGGCTCCATTCAGGATGCGCCGACAGCGGCGCTGTTTATCGCCGGAGGGGCTAACTTTATCGTCGGTCCCAATTTCAACCTCGAGATTGCGCGGCTGTGTAACCGGCGCAAGATCGCCTATCTACCCGGCTGCGCCACCGAAACGGAGATTGCCACGGCCGAAGAAGCCGGAGCCGAAATCTGCAAAATCTTCCCCGGTGAGTCGGTTGGGGGGCCGGGCTTCATCAAAGCGGCGATGGCCCCCTGTCCCTGGCACCGGCTTATGCCCACCGGCGGCGTCGATGCGACGGAAGCCAGTATTGCGACGTGGATTAAGGCCGGTGCGGCGGCGGTTGGCATGGGCAGCAAGTTGATCTCCGCGCACGTGATCCACGACCGCGATTTTGATAGCTTGGCCCGAAAAACGGCGCAATGCCTGGCCTGGGTTCAGGCCGCTCGTGGTTAGTATCAAATAGGGATGACGTGCTGCAGAATTCCGGCCGGTCGGTGGGGAACCCCGGATGATCTAAAAGGGGTTGTGGTCTTTTTGGCTTCGGACGCGGTCCGCTATATGCACGGCGCGATTGTACCGACCGATTGCGGTTGGTTGACCTGCTAACCTTTGGTGCGACCAATTCCTCTCTGAAAATAAAGGCTCGTAGTGATCGCTTTAGCGATGACATAGCCCTAAAGGGCTTACTACGAACAAAAGCACGATTTTCATCGTCGGCGTCGTCTCAATCGAGACTGTCAGATTCCTCTGAAAATACAGCCCCGGAGCCTCAAAGTTTACTTTGATCCCAACGTTGATGACAAAGCAAGCTTTGTCGCTCCAATACATTTTCATTCTCGTTGTCGTCTCAAGTGAGCCTGTCAGACTCCTTTGGAAATAGTCGGCGGTCTGCTTTTCCTGGCTAATTGTTGGTCAGAGCGCCTGATGGTTTGGCCGGCAAGGTGAGGGTGAACGTCGTACCGACCTGGGGCTGGCTGGCGACTTCGAGGCGGCCGCCCAACAACTGCACCAGTTCGTGACTGAGGGCTAAACCTAAGCCTACCTTGCCGCCGCCGTGGCTGCGCGATTTATCCCCGCGGTAGAATGGTTCAAAGATATAGGGTAAATCTTCAGAGGGAATGCCCGGGCCGGTATCGTGAATGACAAGCTGAACGCCTTCGGGGACCGCCGTGACCGTCAGAGCCACTTGCCCCTGGTTGGTGTAGGTGATACCGTTTTCGAGCAGGTTGATGAGAATCTGGGTCAGGCTGTCGGCGTCGCTGACGATGGTCAAGGTCGGGGGGGCAGCCACCGTCAGGCTTAACCCTTTGGCTGCCGCCTGCGGTTGAAAGGTATCAATCACGGTCTCGATCAGGGGGACGATATCGGTTGGGCTTATCGTTAGCGGCTGGCGGCCGCTTTCCACCCGGGCCAGAGTCAACATACGGCCGATGAGACGCTGCATGCGTTCGGCTTCGCTTTGGATGCGGCTCAAAATAGCCTGGTACGCCTCCGGCGTCCGGGGCCGGTTTAGGCCAAATTCGGCCTGGCCCAGGATGGCCGTAACGGGCGTACGGAGTTCGTGGGAGGCGTCGGCGGTGAAACGGCGCTGGCGGGTGAAGGCCGCCGCTAATCGCTCCAAGGTGGCATTGAAGGCGAGGGCCAGCGCCTGGACCTCATCTTTGGCTTGGGGGACGGGTAGGCGTTCGGCCAGCGCTTCGGCGTTGATGGCGGCGGCGCTGCGGGTCATCCGGGTCAGCGGGCGTAGTGCCTGACGGGCCGCCCATAGGCTGAGCAGCCCGGAAGTGATCAGCGCCAGCGGGATGCCAATCAGCAAGCTGCGACGCACAGCGGCCAGCGTTTCCTCAATTTCTTCTCGATTATCAGCGACTTGTAGATAACCGACTATCTGGTTGTTGGCCAAGAGGGGCAGGGTATAAACGCGTAAAGGCAGGCCGGTCTCGTCGGTCTGATTTAGGGCCAGGCCTTGCGGTGGGGGAACGAGCGCCTGAGGCAATACCGGCACAGTGGTGTAATGGCCCAGACCGTCTGTGACGTGACCCTGTTGGTCAACCAGGCGGATAAAGCCGGCCCCCCCTATCTCTGGCGGTCGCTGCCGGTCGGTATGGGGAAAGTGGGGGGCGCCGGCGATAATTTTGACCCGGCGGAGTTCTTGGACCCCGATCTGAGCCAACTCCTGATCAAGCTGTTCGTATAGGTCGTGAATGAGTTGGTTGAGAACAATAGCCGCCAGGGACAACAGGGCAATGAGCAAGACGATTACATTGACCAAGGCCAGCCGCCCGCGCAAGGTCATGGTTTAGCCCTCGGCCAAAAGTCTGTAGCCAACTCCCCGCACGGTATGAAGCAGCGGTCTGGCCTGTCCATCATCTATTTTTCGGCGCAAATAGCCCACATAAACATCAACGACATTCGATTGGTTGTAATAGTCGTGGCCCCAAACGTGTTCGCCCAGTTGAACCCGACTCAAAACTTGGCCGGGATGGAGCATAAAGAACTCCAGCAAAGCAAATTCTTTGGTCGTTAGCTCAATTTCAAGATCACCTCGTTTGACCAGACGGGTGAGTCGGTTCAGACTCAAATCGGCTATTTGCAGCTCGTTGGCCATGGCGCTGTCGCCGCTGTAGGTGCGGGTGCGAGCCCGGATACGGGCTAATAGCTCTCGATAGGCAAATGGTTTAATCAGGTAGTCATCCGCACCGCTATCGAGGCCGGTCACTCGGTCTTCCACTTCGTCGAGCGCGGTTAGCATGAGGATGGGGGTACTGTTGCCCTTGGCCCGCAGCGTGCGGGCCACCTGGCGGCCATCCAGCTTGGGCAGCAGGATATCCAGAATGATCAAATCGTAAGGATAGGTTTGAGCAAACTCCAGAGCCAATTCGCCGTCGGTCGCCACATCGACCACATAGCCCTCTTCTTTCAGGCCCTGTTCGATGAAATCGATCACATTTGTTTCGTCTTCAACAACTAAGATGCGCATTGTGCTTTACCGGCCAGTCATTCTGGGTCATTATACACGCATGCAGCCGGACCAATCAAGATCGATGAGCCGGCGTTTTAGTCGTTGGGCGAGAGTTGACCATACGCCAGAGGGTCAGTAAAGCTACCGCAGCCAGGCTGACCTGGTAGAGCGGCATCAGTACGCTGTTATCCGTGCCTAGCGCGATACTGTGCCAGGTGACCAATAAAAAGGTCGGATAGCTGGCGTAGTGCAGCATCCGGAAGGTTTTTTGTCCCAGCCACTTGCGGGCATAGAAGCTGGAACTGAGCAGCAGCATTAGGTAAAAACTGAGTACGCCCAGGCCGACCAGCAGGGGTTCATACGAACTGGCGAAAGGGATGGCCACATCCGTCAGGGATAATTTGATGAAGTTATCCCCTAACAGAATAAGCCCGTGCAGGGCGCTCATAGCCAAGGCCCCCCAGTTCAAAAAGCTGTGCAGGCCCAGGGCCAGTAAGGGCGGAATGGTCGGCCGCAAGATAGCACCGCTTTGTACCAGGCCCCACATTACCCCCAGCGTGAGTAAAATATAGGCCAACACGCCGCTGCTGCGGGAGATGAACCAGTAGGCTTTGTCGCTGGTCTGGGGTAGAAACTGGCTCAGGGCAACCAATCCGTACAGCGAGACGACAACAAAAGCACCGATCGCGCCGACGATCAGGAGACCGTTTAGAATCTTAAACCCAGTTGATAAATGTGTTTGCGAAGTTGGTCGAGTAGACATAAGCTTTCTTCTCAAAAGAACCATAAAGTAGGTGGCGGTCGTCAGATGTAACCAGCAAAGCTGATAGAGCCGGTTGGGCCGCCAGGTAGGCTAATCCTTGTTCTTGCCCTAAGATCAGGGTCACTTTGGCATGAATTTCTGCTGCGGGCAGCGCCGGTCCGATGACGGTCACGCTGACCAAATCGGTCAGCGCCGGCGCGCTGGTGCGCGGATCGATCAAATGGTGGGCGTCCGTACCCTGATGACGCCAGCGCCGCCGAGCTATACTGGAGGTGGCGACCGCTTCATTCCTGAGCGTCAATGTTGCCAGATCAATTTCGGGCCGGTGAGGGTCAGCCAGGCCGACCAGCCAGGGTGAGCCGGAGGGTGGACGGTCGATACAGGCGATATCGCCGCCCGCATCAACCAGCGCCGGGCCATGTTGTCCCAAACGCTGCGCTGCTTGTTGGACGGCCCAGCCCTTGGCTATGCCGCCCAAATCGAGCCCCCCCTCCGGCGGCAAGGTGATCGTCTGTTCGGCTCGGTTCAGCTTAACTTGAACCGGTTTCAGCGACGAGATGGTTGGCGCAGAGATGTTATCTCGATTCAGGCGTTCGCCTATTTGTTCGAAGGAGCGATCGTACCCATAAGCCATAAGCGCCTTGAGAACCGTCGGATCGAAGATGCCAGCCGTACGCTCTCGCCAGGCTAGGGCGGTCTCAACCAGTTCGAATAATAGGGGCGAAGCGGCAAACGGACGACCGGCGGATCGGTTGAGTTGTGATAATTCGCTCTCAGGTTGAAACCGGCTCAGGCGAGCCTCAGTTTGAGCGAAGAATTGTTCAATGTCGGCCAGGGCTTGCCGCGCTTGCGGTTCGTGGCGAGACCACAGCCACAGCCCGACTTCGGTCCCCATAGCCCGAAAATGATGCTCGAATTCGGTCATTGTCATAGCTGGCCTCAAGATCCCCGGGTGCGAGTAGTCGTTCGGACCAATTGCGGCTGCACCAGCGGTGATTGCCCTTGCTCCAGACGCGGCACATCGCTGCCCATCACGTACCAGAGCGCGCCCCGCTTATCGCGGACTACGGCCACCGATCGGCCCTGAACGTCTTGCACCCACTGAACTACATCTAATCTTATTGTTGTCCGCTGCGTAGGTGGTGGTGGTGGTGTTGGCCGGGCGGTCGCTTCGGCTGAAACTGAGGTACTGACGGCTGCTATCTCTACGGGCTGATTAACGGCGGCCTGAGCACTTTCCAGTTGAGCCAATAATCCCCAGCCACCGAGAGTCAGGCTCAAGGCTCCGGCGGTCGTGGCCACTTTTAAGGTGGTCAGCAGGGATTGGGTTTCTTTGCGGTTGAGAAAGGGTTTCTTTTTGGATTGACTCATCAAAATCCTCGTTCGAATAAAGCCAATTGGCTTCATTTTGATTTTTATCAGGTATGACTTGATTATATGAGGCAATCATGAAAAAGAAGTAAGAAGAGATTAAGAATTTTCTCATGTTGGATGGGGGTTTTGGCGCGATGAGTCGTGCGCCAGAGGAAATGTCGGCTGCTCGGGCCTCCGAGGTTGCTGAAACCTCGAAGGCCATCCCGCCGGAGTTTGAACTAGCTAATCCGTTTTTGCTTTATTATGGGCATGCCAGCCTTCAGGCTTGATGATGAGGTCCTGTCCGGCCAATAGACCGGAAATGCCATCCTTGCCGGCGTCGTTGGCCTGCGACTGGCAATAGGCGCAGTTGGCTGGATCGTGGGCTTCATAATGGCGCGGCTGTACGTAAGTACTGATAAAGCCTTCAAAATTGCGGATGACGACCCGGCTGTCGGACATGCTAAGGACGTAGTTAGGCATTAGCGGTACCTTGCCACCGCCTCTCGGGGCATCGATCACAAACGTGGGTACGGCGTAGCCGGAGGTATGGCCTCGCAGCGCTTCCATGACTTCGATGCCTTTGGCCACGGGGGTGCGGAAGTGCCCGGCGCCTTGGACCAAATCACATTGATACAGATAGTAGGGCCGGACCCGATTTTTAACCAGCTTGTGCATCAACGCCATGATAATGTTAGGGCAATCGTTGATGCCGGCCATCAGCACCGATTGGCTGCCCAGAGGCACGCCGGCATTCGCCAGCCGAGCCAGGGCCGTTTCCACTTCAGGCGTAATCTCCCGAGGATGATTGACGTTGATGTTCATCCATACGGGGTGGTATTTTTGGATGACCGAGGTCAATTCTTCATTGATGCGTTGGGGCAGAAAAATGGGGACGCGGGTACTCATACGAATGACTTCGACATGGGGAATGGCTCGGACGCGCTGCAATAAATCTTCCAAGACACGAGGGGCTAAAACCAACGCATCGCCGCCGGTCAGCAAAACGTCGCGAATTTGCGGCGTAGCGGCGATGTAGGCTAAACCCCGTTCAAAATCATCGCGCCCAAAATTGAGAAAAGGATCGCCCACCACCCGGCTGCGCGTGCAAAAACGGCAGTAGCTGGCGCACTGGGTGGTTACCATCAGCCCGGCGCGATCAGGATAACGATGGACGACGCCCGGCACCGGTGAGTGCTCATCCTCGGCCAGGGGGTCGGTCATCTCCGCCTCGAAGGGGATTAGCTCTTCGCCGGTAGGAATTACCTGCCGGCGAATTGGACAGTTAGGGTCGTCCGGATCGATCAGGCTGGCGAAATAGGGGGTTACGTCCACCCGAAATAAGCCGGGCGCAGACAATCCTTTTCTTTCATTGGGCGTGAGCCGGATAACCCGTTCAAAATCTTCGACGGTATTAAGCCGGTGGCTTAACTGCCAGCGCCAATCGTTCCATTTTTCCGCCGGGACATCTTGCCAGGGCGCAGGTACGGATGTAGGGGATTGAAGTGGGGTGGTTGAGCGTGGTAACTCTTTAACTGACTCGGGAATCATTGAGATGCCTCCTAATTATATTAGCTAAACAATAAATGTTAATTCGGCCCGCCGGCGTTACGAATTCGTTCGGCCAGGGTTTGATGGAGGGCCAGGGCCTGCGGCGTAGCCTGAGCGATAGCAATACAACCAAATTCGTGAGCCGCCAGGGCTGAGGTAACGGTGATGACAATGCCGCGCTCTTGCCCCGGTATCGGGTAGAGTAAGTCGCCAATAACATGCATCAATTCATTATAATCGACAATGTGACCGCTATCAATGGAGTCGTTGCCAAGCAGGACAAATTTATCCAAATAGTCGGAGCCAAAGACGTACTGGGCAAATTCATGGACGTGTGTGCCGCCGGTTCGACGGGCATTGATTTCAACTAAAAAAAGGCGACCTTCATCATCAACAATCGTGTCGATATCAAAGTGCCCGACATAGCCCATTTCTTGTAGGCGGGCGGCAATCTGCAAGCCGCTGGTTGCCAGGGTTGGGTACCAGGCGGCTTCATATAATTCCCGGCTAACCCAAATGCCGTGCGCTCCGGCAAATTCCAAAAAATGTTGACCACACAAATAAGTGATTGTTGGTTCACCAGTTCCCCGAGGGGGAACCAACAACTCCAGCGAAGGCGAAAGTAAAGCCGAACAAGGCAGCAACTGCTCAACAGTGACCCATTCATCGCCTAGAAAAGTATTGGATTTAAGGACGGTGTGGATAGCTTCAATTGAGTCAAAATCGCCAGGGTGGATGACAAAATGGCCGATACTATCTTCGCCGCGATCGGCTTTGACCAAACAGTTTTGCCCATTGAGGCTAAACCAATGCGCCACGGCCGCGGCCTCCTGCCGATTTTGGCAAATGATCCCTTCGGGCAAGAGTTGATCGGCGTTGGCCAGCCAGCGAGAGACAAATAAGCGAAAGCCGGCCTTGGTGTCGATATAATCGCGCAGCCATAGGTTGTTTCGGCTGGGGCTTTCGGGGAGGAAGACGGTCAGGTGGTAGTCGGTTTGCAGCCGATCAACGAGTTGAAAAAATTGCGGGGTAGTGGCGTACGGGATCAACTGGACCGACCCGGCCTCCCCAGCATACTCGACTAACTGGGCCAGCAGATCAGGTTCGCGGATGATATCGAGACTCAAAAAAGGCGATGGGTTGGTGGGCGCCAGGTATGTCGTGCCGGGATAGTCATAGCGCCGGCAGAAATCTTCGGCGTGGGGAATAGGAAAGGTGGCAAAGACCAATTTCGGATCGCCGAGCCACATTAACGTGCGGTCGCAGCGATACTGCTCACCGTGGATCAGATCAGCCCGGAGAGTGACCTCTTTGGCGCGGCTCAAAAAATCGTAAAACGTTTCCGAGATATTACAAATGGCCACTACCGGCACGTTTTGAATCAGATGAGCGTGCATCGCATCGTTTAACTGGTTAAACCGGGTTGGGTTTCAGTCGATGGACCATCTGGCGTGGTCTCAGTCGATTCATCGTCTTCTGAAGGTTTTACTTCAAGCTGTTGTCGTCGTCGTTTACGGATGGCTTCGGCCTTAGCTTGTAGATCGGCAAACATATCGGTCTCGACGATTTTCTTGACGTCCCGTTGGCGTTTAGCATCATCGATCTCGATCCGCAGTTGGGCCACCTGTCGCTTTAGATTTTGCTCCCGTTGTTGCACCTTCCCCACCATAATTTCAAACACTTCAGCCAGCTTATCAATTTCATCCGGGAATTGATCTTTTTGAAGAACCGTTAGGTCCTGTTGGTAATCGCCCTCACCAATACGCTCGGCGATACTGGTTAAGTTGACGATAGGCCGCGTAAAAAATCTCGAAACCATAAAAACTAAAATAAATAAAATAACATAGGTAATGGCAAAGGCCATCAGCATACTATTAATGATGGCTTGCTGCACTTGAGCGACATAATCGGCTTGAAAATCGATGCCTAGACCGGCTACGACTTCCCCCGCCGAATTGCGGATGGGCGTATAACCGGAAATCCAGCTACCAAATTTATCGGTGTACGGATGAAGATCGAGGGTTGTATCTTGCAGGCCGGCATAAGGGGGGACAACATTATCGGCAATGTAATGCTCTTGAAAACCGGCCGCTTTATCGGTGTTATAGCGGGAAAAGAGGTCGGTGATGAAAATCATCTCGTTGGGTTGGTTGCCCTTGAGATAGGTATATAACCAGGCTCGCGGCTCGACCTTGTGAACGGTATCAAGCCAGTCGATTTGGGCTTGATACCGAGGATCATCCGTAAAACCGGCCTCATTTGGCTGACCGGTTTCATACAAAGCAATCAGTTGATCACCATTGATGCCTGCGGCAGCGCCAACTAGGGTATCCCTTAAATCTTCACCAATGCGGCGGATAGCTTGATTGGTGGCAAAGGTGTAAAACCAGTAGTAAGCCAGGGCAAAAACAACGGTAAATAACAGCGTAAAAAGCAGCAGCAACTTTAAGTGCAAGCTGACAAATCTGCGCGTCCTTTTTGGAGGAGGGCTAGCCATAATCCATCTCTAAAATTATTTCAATTAAAATCTACTACACCTTACATCATAAATCAAGTTTATTTAATACGCTTGTCAGACCACGACGTGATCGCCGTTTTAGCCGCCAGTTCAACAGACTGCTATCATATGTAACCCGCATCCGGCTAATGGCCCACAGGGCGAACAGCGCGGCTATGAGCCCCATAGCTAAATAAATGTAAAAATCCAAATTGAACGAGAATAAAAGCCCCATATAAACTACCAGGCCGGTTACGATACAGCCAATAATGGTGCCAACCGCATCTAAATAACTGTCGATAAAGATACTAACCCGGCCCCGTCTTTCCTCCGGCACCAAGGCCTGAAAGGATTTCTGCCCTGACTCATCGATGGTGATTTTAGTCAGTTTGGGCAGCA
Source organism: Anaerolineales bacterium (assembly GCA_020634935.1). GTDB lineage: Bacteria > Chloroflexota > Anaerolineae > 4572-78 > J111 > JAGRBY01. Next base: position 34,901 of record JACKAT010000013.1, on the reverse strand, counting down.
CCATCCCCCCAATATTACTGATAGCGGCATACGGTAAGGCCAGCATCCCGGCGGCCCCGGCGACCATCGCTATGGGCAAAATAAGAAAGACATTTTTTAAGCCCATTCTGTTAATGATAAGACCGGTCAAAAATGTTTGAATGGCTAGCGCCGCTATCGTCATGCCCAACTGGTAAAAACTATAAAATTGTTGATAGCTGCCTACATCGCTGTAGATTTGCTGGGTAACGGTCAAAAAACGAAACTCGATAATCGTTAGGGCGATGCTCATCGCCAGGATACCCATAGTCAAATACCGAAACGAAGGTACCCCCCGCACAAAGTCCCAGCCCTCGGCTAAGGTTTCTTTGACGGTCTCCGGCTTTTGTTTTATTTTTCTTAACTTGTCAGGGTGTAAGCCGAGGTAGCTGACCAGAAAAGCGATAACATAAATTGATACGTTTAAAAGAAGCACCTCTTCAATTGAAATACCCAACCGGGTAAAAATATCCGGTGCCCAAGCGGCAAAGATTAAGCCCAGAATTTGGCCAATAAATCCGATGCCGCCTATCAGGGGGAAAAGACGTCTGGCGGCGCTGGGGTTGAATAAATCATTCGCTAAAACCCAGAAAAACAGGGGGAACAGTAACCATTGTTGATCGGCTAATATAAACAGAAAGGCATAATTGAACCACTGAAACCCCTTGAGCAAAAACAGCAGCCTTAAGATGACATACATGGCGGCCAGGCCCAGCAGCATCCACCGGATTAAAGCCAGTCGATTGACCCGATCCACAATCAAGGCTTGGAGGCTGGTCATGAGCAGGATAAGCAGCATATCTACTGTCCAAACAATCAGGATCGTATTGCTGCCTCCTTCACTCAAAATACCGCTCACCGCAACCACATCCGACAACTGCATGGCAAATGAGTTACACAGCAAGATAAGACACAGCGGAATAAGATAGGCTAATTCACCTGGCTCAAAACGATATAATCGCTGTAGAAAGTCTCTCATCGTAATACTATTGTGGAATAGTCAACTTAATCTGCGGTGACCGGCGTAAATCGCGGTGAGACAGATGAGGCTGCGGTTGTTTTATTAGAGAATAAGGCTGTAATTCATTGGAAGTCTTACAAATGCATTCTAACCCAGTTTGACTTACCCTGCAAGACAGTTGGAGACATAAATTCTTAATTTACCGGCAGTTTTGGACGAACACTATGGTTGCACTTTTTTAGAAACCCGGTTTTTGCGGCCTAATGGATACCCTTTTGAGGCAAAAAGCCCCTCTTTTTAACGCTGAAAAACCGGGTTTCTGGCCATAATGCTTTAAAGTGCAAAGGTAGTAGAACGAATTTACAGACTCAGGAAAGGGAGTAAATCGGTATGAAGGGCGATCAACTTCCACTGCCCTTCTTCCTGACGGAACAGGCTGGTGGCTCGCAGCGAAACTTTCAGCGGATTACCGGCAGCGTCAACATTCTCTCCTTTGACATAATTGCGAACGATCGCCAGGTTATCCGCTTTGGTTATCCGTATTTCCGCTGGTTTGACCTGGCCGCCGAGTTGCAAGGCGGCTTGCTCGGCCCAATCAGCCCGAACCTCGGCCCAGCCGACCCGATAGCCGCCGGCGGGACCCATGTAGGTTACATCATCGGCGTGAGACCAAATGGCCTCCATAGGAGCCAGGTCGCCGGTAAACATCGCGTTCAGCGCCTCGAAAAATGTGGTTACGGCGGCTTTGACGGCTGACTTTTCTGGCATATTTTCCATAGACATATTGGTTGACATATCAATCTCCTTTGAAAATGGGTTGGTAGGACAAACTTAAGTTTGTCCTACGGAATTTTCATTATCATTGCTATACCGAGGTTCTGTCACACCCCTTTGAAAATAGTTGGTTGATTAATGGGTTGGTTAGTTGATTGGCTGCCATCTAACTATCAAACCAGCCCACTAACATTTATCTTCTCAATGGCGCCCCTGAGGAGCTGGCTGACATCTTTAATAACGTTGATAATCATATAATAACCAATCCGGCGTGGTTTGTCTGTCCTACGATTTGAACAATTTTGTCATGCAATCTGGGCAAAGCGGAGATTTAGGGGATAAGGCAGGGGTAAAGTTGAGGGTTTTTAACCTCCAAGGAAAAAACGGCTGGTGGATAGCGCTGGGGCTGAGATAAGGCGCTTATCATCAACCCAACCATTTACTCAATAAGATGATGTTCGATGGCAAATTTGACCAGACTGGGCAGGTCAGGCAGATCGAGTTTGGTCCTGATGCGGCGGCTGTAGGTATGGACCGAACTGGGGGCAATGTTGATAATATCGGCAATGTCGCTGCCGCTTTTGCCCTGCACCAGCAGTTGCAGGACCTCTCGTTCTCGTTCAGAGAGCTTAATGAGCGGGTTGTTGCTAATGTCCTCTTCTTGAGGGGTTGGCTGGAGCAGGTCGCTGGTGATTTGGGTGATGTAACTTTCCATCTGAGTTAAGATTTGCAGCGCATTTTCTAGATGAGTGATAATGGGGCTGTCCGCGCCCGGATCGCTCATCTCTTTAACTACGATGAGATCGGCCCGGAGCAAGGCAATGCGGCGGGCAATTTCGTCGCTTATATTAGAGGCCAAGCCTTGCCGGTTGCTCTGCTGACTCTCGATGAGCCAGGTGGTCAAGTTACGCACCTGTTCGCTTTGCTGGCTGACCACATTGAAGAGGTTGTCTTTCTCATGCTGGTGCTGGATACGGCGCTCAATCTCGGCTTGCAGCTTGCGATTGGCCTCGGCCAGTTCCAAGGTTCTGAGTTGAACTTTGTCTTCCAGCGTTTCGTTAGCCGTTTTAAGTGCTTGCTGCAACTGGCGCAGCGTCAGATGGGTTTCGATGCGGGCCAGTAGTTCAATTTCCTGAAAGGGTTTAGAGACATAATCAACCCCACCCACCTGAAACGCTTGCAACTTGTCGCCCACTTCGTCCAGGGCGCTTAAAAAAATGATCGGAATATCGCTCGTCTGTTCATCGCTTTTTAAGCGGCGGCAAACTTCATAGCCATCCATCTCCGGCATTTTGATATCAAGCAAAATCAGGTCGGGCGTTTCCTGTTGAGCAATCATCAACCCCTGATAGGCATTTCGAATGGGGCGAACGGCATAGGCTTGATTTTTAAGAATGTTGACCAGCAGGCGCAAATTATCCTGCTCATCATCAATAATCAAAATGACTTGCGGGTTATTCATCATCGACTCCCTGAAGTATGGTCACGATTTGCATGTAATCAAAATTATCAGCCAGTTGCTCAAAGTGAGCGGCCAGTTTGGGCTGATACGCCCGAATTTCGGCAATCGCCATCGCGATTTCATCCATGTCTCCGGCTAGAGCCGCCTTGGCCAGCTTGGTCTGTAATGGGTTGGGAATGGCGGTTAAGCCGGCGGCTATGGTGGACGGGTTGAGGACAACTGTTGCAACTGGGGCCGGTTCAGGTGGCGATGTATAAACAAATTGTACCTCAAGATGGTTGGCCAGCAAGGCGAAGATATTCGTTTCGTGAAAGGGCTTGCGCAAGAAATCATCGCAGCCGATGGCCAAAACCTTGGCTCGTTTTTGCTCATAGCTGCTGGATGTCAGGGCGATAATTTTAGCCGAGGGATGGGAGGCGGGGGCTTGTCTGGATTTGATGATGCGGGTGGCTTCGTAGCCGTCCATCACCGGCATGCGCAAATCCATCCAGATCAGATGCGGGGCAAAAGTTTCCCACAACTCAATCGCTTGCTGTCCATGTTGGGCTTCCCTCAGCTCAAAATCCGCTTCGAACTGGCCATTGTTGGTTAACATCTGACGCAGCAGCCGGCGGGAGGCGGGGTCGTCATCTACAATCAACAAGCGATAGCGCGGCTGGCCGGGAGCCAGACCAGCCACCTGACTTGGGCTGGGCGCTGAGCGCTTGCCCGTTAGCTGCCCGGCTTCGATTTTGGATAGCTCCAGCATCTGATTAATTAGCGTCAGCAGGGTTTCACTACTGCGAATGATGATGCTCAGTTGCTCTTGGGTATCGGCGGGGTTATCGTGGTTATGCAGGGCCAGATTAGCAAAACCAATGATAGCATTGAGCGGCGTGCGCAGTTTGTGGCCCATGTTGGCCAGGAGGTGGCTTTCGGCTTGGTGGGCGACATCAGTGGCTTCTTGGTCTTTTTGTAACTCAAGCGTGCGCCAATGGGTTTGGGCCGCTTCTTTTTGGGCGGTGACATCACGGATGATGCCCTGATAGCCCTGAATAGCGCCACCGTTCGCCGGTCGCACGGTCGCTGTCACCAGCGTGTCGATTTCACGACCATCTTTGCGCCGCAGGCTCAGTTCAAAATCCTGCACCATTCCCTGATCAGCCATAGCGGCTTGAAAACGATCCCAGTCGGCCGGTTGCGAGTAAATAGCCGGCATCTTGAGGCCCAGGATTTCGGGCCGGGTATAACCCAACACAATTTCACCCGCCGGATTGATATCGATGAGGCGGCCGTCTGTGGCCGCGATAAAAATCATATCCGTTAAATCTTCAAAGAGGGCGCGATATTTTTGCTCGCTGGCTTGCAAATCGGCGTAGAGCCGGGCATTGTCAAGGCAAACAGCGGCCTGGGAGGCCAGCAGTTGCAGCAGTTCCAAGCGCTCCGGGGTAAAGGCGCCGGTTGCCCGATTATTTTCCAGATACAATACACCCGTGAGGCGGCCCTGATGTAATAAGGGCAGGCCCAGCACCGATTTCGGCTGCTGCCTGATAATGTAGGGATCGTCCGCAAATGGGGCTTCGTGAGCGGCGTCAGCCAAGACCAGGCGCTGCTGCGTTTGAATGACCTGGGTTGCCACGGCCTCGGCCAGGCTGGGGGTTTCGCTGCGGCTGCCAACGGCTTTCAGCGGAGTAGAGCTTAAAACCCGTACCTCAACTTGACCGGCCCATCCTTCGGCCTCGATATACCACTGGCCCTGGTGGGGCAGCAGTAGAACCCCTTTTTCCGCCGAGCCATTTTCAAGCGCCAGCCGCATCACTTTATCGAGCAGCCGGGGCAGCATAATTTCGCCGCTCAGGGTCTGTACGGCTTTAATTTGCCCACGGATGGGATCGCCAGAACGGTTTAGCATCGTGCTTCCTTTCTACGAGTACCACCTATTATAGTCCGACAGCGACAAATGTTAATTTTACGTATACTGGCCGTATCCGATAACCCGCCGGCGTTTTTTCCGCCGCAATCAAGGCGTTTCCAACGAAAAACGCCATGTTTCCAACGTAATCTTCGTCTTCGCCAACTTTTGTTTTATTGTTCCACCGTAACATGCGTCCTCGCCAACTCTAATCTCATTGTTCCACTGTAACATGCGTCTTCGCCAACAAAAACGCCTCATGTACAGCCGATTCACCGGCCTCGCCGGGGCGAGACACGCCTATTTCCTGGATATATCGACCTCGGCAGCGCGAGACACCCCTATTCCCCGAATTCATCGTCCTTAGCCCCACAATTTCCCCTACAATACTCTCAGATCTATCATCCGCCGCTGGCTGACCGCCGGCCGCCGCCAAATCGGTCTGGGACCGGCCGTCGGCGGTCTACCGTGAGAGATAGAGCGGGCGCGGTTCAAATCAAGGCGATGTTCCCTGGCAAAGAAATAGGATTTGCTGGTTTAATTTGTATTGTCAACGCGGGTAATTTGTGTGATAATAGTTGAGAACTGTTGGAAGAATGAGATTTGATAGGGTCATCATTTCAGTTGGGTAAGTTGATCTAAACATAGTTAGGGCGGTGAGTGACGTTTCAAAATTCTCGTTTATACCAGTTTGGCGGATTGTTATGGATGATTTTTTGTGGAAGGGAGGAAAGGGTGTTTACCACCCTTGGTAGTTCATTGGCATTACCCCTGATAGAGGGTCAGAACGTCTGAAAAGTGTAGAACGAACGTTGGCTAGGGGAATATTTCGTTCGCTATTTTGGTGGTAATATGTAGGTTGATATTAATAGGACTTACGCAGTTGGGTGTAAAACGAACCCGGTGACAGTCACTTTTCAATTAAAATGAGCGTTCGTTTGGCCCAAATAGGTCGATTTATCGCATCCAAGTGACTATCACCTTTTGAACTGCGTAACTCATAATTAATTGAGATGAGATTCTTGCCGTGTTCATATTTTCTGCAATCTCCTTCCTCAGTAGTATCTTAAGCATATTCATTGGCAACATCGTCTACTTCCAGAGTAATAAAAAACCTGTTCATAGATTATTCTTCATATTATGTCTTTTGAATGCCTATTGGGGATTTACGGAATTCATGTTTCGTCAGGCCACAAATGTGGATGAGGCTTTTTTTTGGTTACAGATATATTTATTTGTTATTACCGTCATACCAGTAGGATTGCATTTTACGCTGTTATACACCGGGAGGGTATCCTTTTTACAAAGGAAATGGGCATTGGCCGCAATGTATATTCCTGTCTTGGCTATATCAACATCGCTCCTGTTTCATAATTATATGTTTGCTGCTATGATCAAAAAACCCTGGGGCTATGCGCCGGTTTTAGCGCCCAGTTCTATGCCACGTGATCTGGCTATCCTGTGGTTAGTCATTGTCAATTCATGCGCCATTACTCTTATTCTTTACCACTTAGTCAAAACCCCTGATCAGAATGAAAAAAGACAAACCTTTCTGGTCGCCCTGGGCATTATCGCTCCCATTGTCTTGGCCAATATTTCTCAGTTCTTTTTGCCTATGTTCAACGTCGAAATACCTGAGCTCACAACCGTAGGCACAACCTTGCAAGCATCGTTCATCGGTTTTGCTATTTGGAAGTATGATCTCTTTGCCATTAACCCGGCTACGGCGGCAAACAATATCGTGTCCACTATGGCGGATATGTTCATGCTTCTGGATCCCGGTGGAAAGATTTTATCTGTTAATCGGGCAGTGACGGATTTGCTACAGTATGATGAGCAGGACCTTATCCAAAGGCCGGTCACGAGTATATTATCGGGAGAAGTTACAGAACAATTTTTATTTACGGAAGCCAAGATAGACGAAAAATCCCAATTAACGGCTATAATCACGAAGAACCCCGTTAGCAATCTGGAAGGGATACTGGTCACAAAGGGTGGCCAAAAAATCCCCACGAGTGTAGTTGTGTCAATACTATGGTATCGGGATAGCTCAATTGCCGGATATGTAGTTATCGCCAGGGATATCACCGAGCAAAAACAAATTGAGTCCGAACGAGAAGAGCTAATTAACGAGCTTCAAGCTGCCCTCTCTAATATAAAGGTATTGCGAGGGCTGATCCCTATTTGCGCCAATTGTAAAAAGATTCGTGATGATGAGGGATACTGGCAAGATGTGGCCGTCTACATTCGAGATCATTCTGAGGCAGATTTTACTCATGGAATTTGTCCGGATTGTATGGAAGAATTGTACCCAGAATTCGTGCATAAACGCGGAGATAAAGATATCAAATAATGTTCAGCCGCCCGCCAAATCACTGCACGCGAATGTACGGCTTGCTAAGCTGCGTCTAATTGAAATGGCTGGGCCTGGGGCGGCGCGTTGGCGTTGTCACTATTTTTGCTAGCCCGCAATCGGCTAAATTTTGGGCGTTGGGCGGCTGACATTGGGGCCTGAGACAAAAGAGTTACGCAGTTGGGTGTGTCGAACCCGGTGACCGTCACTTTTGCCGAAAATGAACGTCCGTTTAAGCCCCAACAAGTCGATTTATCGCGTCTAAGTGACGGTCACCTTTTGAACTGCGTAACTCCTAATGATTATCACGATTTTATCGATTATAATTCGGTAAATCTTGCCGTAGGTCCTGTCTAATTTTTTCACCACGGTTTCGTGCAGAGTTACGGCTTGCGTGTGCCTTGACATTTTATAAAGGATTAGGAATATTGCCATGTCAGAACCCAGTTCATTATATATGCGGGTCAATTTGACCAAGAACCAGCTTGAAGCCTTTAAAAATAGCCCCCTGGTTGCCCCCAGTCACTACCAGGATTGGCGCTCCTGGTTAAACACCAAAAAATTCTACGGCCAAATCACCGACGCGGAAATTCAAGCCATGAACCCGGCCACTAGCCTGGCCCGGTCTGAAATGAGGACCGTGGGCGACTATGTCGCGCGCCTATTGCAGGATGCCTATGTCGGGCCGTCCCAAGCCCAGTACGATGCCCCCTCAAATACCTGGACGCTTTGTGTGATGCAGTTATCAGAAAACTTCAAAGCGTTCATCCTGATCTTGAGCATTTTGCGCGGCATAGCCGCCTATAAAGATCTGCCCGGCGAAGATTTTATCCTCATTTACCCCTATCTTTGGGAAGAGACCCCCGAAGCGCATGTCGATGCCTATGTCACCATAACCCCAGGCAGCAGCCGGCTCATCAATGACATCCCCGGCGAAGCGATGAATGAAGCTAACCAGATGTTGGGCCAAGTGCTGGATGAATTTGAAAAATCCTACAACGATGACCTCAGCGGGTAATTGCCTTTACCGCCCGACTGTGGTTTAATACCGCCGCAATGCCCTTGTAAGGCGCAGCCTTTGATCAGTTTGCCGCAATAGCGCCCATTAACTGACGCCATATCCATTCCCCCGCCTCAACCTCCACGCCTAAAGGGCCGCCCGTCCCCGCCGTCGCCTCGATCATCACCTTGCCGCCGGTCGATCCTGGGGCGGTTGAAGGCGATTTCACTATTGCGGCCGTTTTACCCTAAGAAACAATAGAACTTAATGTTGAAGCCTGTTGGCGCTGCTGGCCTGGGAGGATCTCTCGGCCGGTGAGCAATGTTTATGGTAGACGCACGATGGGGAGAAAATATGTCGAAACAGCCAAACAATAAACAAAAATTGACGCGCCGGACGTTTCTCCGGGGAGCCGGGACGGTGGCGGTGGGGACGGTAGCCGGATCGACCGGCCCGTTCAAGGCGACGGCGGCTTCGCCGGACCCGGCGCGCGCGGCTCAGGCCGGAGAAGGCCCTAATATCCTCCTCATTCTGGTCGATCAGGAACGCTTTGCGCTTAACTTCCCCGACAGCGTGAAATTGCCCAATCACCAGCGATTGCAAAAGCAAGGCCTGACCTTCACCAATTATCACGTAACCACGGGCCTCTGCACGCCCTCTCGCTCCGTAATCTACACCGGCCAGCATACCATTAACACCCGTATGACCGATAATACCGATTTTCCCTACATTAGCGACCTGGCCTTGTCCCTGCCCACCATCGGGCATATGCTGCGCCAGGCCGGCTACTACACGGCGTATAAAGGCAAGTGGCACTTGAGCGAATTGCCGGACGCCCGGCTCGATCCGGATGGCCGGTGCTATCAAGTTGACGAAGCAGGTGAATGGCTTTTAGATAAGACTAATCAGCGCGTGGCGGTCGATACCGGGGGCGGATTAGAACCCTACGGCTTTGCCGACTTCAATCCCTGCGGCCGCACCGACGCCGAACAACAGGGCGGCTATGAACACGACCCCGAAACCGCCGCCGACGCCGTCGATTGGTTGCTGAACCGCTCGATTGAGATCGCCAGCGGCCAACCCTGGTTTCTGGCGGTTAATTTTGTCAACCCGCACGACGTGATGTATTTTGACAGCGATGGGCCGGAGGGCGATGTGCAAACGTCTGAGGCGATGGAAATTGTGGGCGCTCCAGATGAGCCGTGGTATCGGGCCGCCTGGCAGCCCCCGCTGCCCCGAAGTTTTTATGAGGATGATCTCTCCACCAAGCCGCCGGCCCACCGCGACTTTCTCCGGCTCGATGATTTTGCTTATGGGGAAATCCCCAAAGATCGGCTGGATTTGTGGGAAGTGCGCCAAAACTACTACATCAATTGTGTGCGCGATGTCGATCGACACGTGGGGACGGTCCTCGATGCCCTAGAAGCATCGGGCCAGGCCGGCCAGACCCTCATTATTTTCACCGCCGATCATGGCGAGTTGGGGGGGGCGCATGGCCTGCGTCAAAAAGGCAATGTGGTGTATAAAGAAAACAATAATGTTCCGCTCATAGTGGCTGATCCCCACCGGCCTGCCCTGGCCGGAGCAACCACCACAACCCTGGTGTCATCCGTTGATTTGGCCCCCACTTTACTCTCATTGGCCGGAATGACCGCAGCTAATCGCCGCTTAACCTTTCCCAACTTGATCGGGTACGATTTTTCGGCGACCCTGGACCAGCCCGCCGGTCAAGGTGAACGCGATGAAAAGGCCGGCGGCGTGCTGTTCACTTTCGACGCCCTCAGCCACCTTGATCCTGACGCCGGCCGCAAACTGCAAGAGATACAGGCCAAACGCGCCGCCGGTGAACCGTTGGACCTGGCCCAATACCGGCCGATCATCGACTTTTCGAAGCGAGGTTATCTACGCGGGATATACGATGGCCGGTACAAATTTGCCCGTTACTTCTCGCCGCTCGATTACCATATTCCGGCCGATTTAGAGTCTCTTTTGGCCCGCAACGATATCGAGCTTTACGACACGCAGATCGACCCCGATGAAATCGTTAATTTGGCCGACCCGGCCGGTCCCAATTTCGACCCGGCCTTGATCCGGACGATGAACGACAAACTGAATACCCTGATCCAAGCTGAAATTGGCGCGGATGAAGGCACGCTGCCGATTCCCCGGCTGGGCCTCTTGAGTTAACCGTTCCGCCGGCAACCCCCCCTTTTTTGCAGGCAACGGCCTATGGTCAAAAAGTGGTAAAAAAATTAGACAGAATTAACCCGATTTACCGAATTATGACCGATAAAATCGCAAAAATCTTGTCAATTCTGTCGATTATTTTGTCGACCTTCCCTCATCTCCCGTTTCCACGGTTTAATGGTGCGCTGCCAACCGGTTTGACCTCCTTTTTTGCGACCAAAAAGCGACCTTTTGGCCTGAGACCCCCTTTTTTGCGGCCAAAAAGGGACCCAAACCGGTTTGACCTCCTTTTTTGCGACAAAAAGGCCGCCTTTTTTCGTTTGACCCCCTTTTTTGCGACCAAAAAGGGACCTTTTGGCGTTTGACCCCCTTTTTTGCGACCAAAAAGGGACCTTTTGGTGTGAGACCCCCTTTTTTGCGACCAAAAAAGGACCTTTTGGCCTGAGACCTCCTTTTTTGCGGCAAAAAAAGGACCTTTTGGCCTGAGACCTCCTTTTTTGCGACCAAAAAGCGACCTCTGCTTCAAAAGTATTAGCCCTGCCTCAAAAAAACTGTCGCCCCCAAAAACTCCCCGGAGCGACAAAGTTTACTTTGTCATTATCGATCAAAGTAAACCTTGATGCTCCCGCATTGCTCTCCCGCCAAAAACCCCCCGGAGCGACAAAGTTTACTTTGTCATTCATTATCGATCAAAGTAAACCTTGATGCTCCCGCATTGCTCTCCCGCCAAAAACCTGCCGGAGCGACAAAGTTTACTTTGTCATTATCGATCAAAGTAAACCTTGATGCTCCCGCATTGCTCTCCCGCCAAAAACTCCCCGGAGCGACAACGTTTACTTTGTCATTATCGATCAAAGTAAACCTTGATGCGCCAACATTGCTCTCCCGCCAAAAACCTACCGGAGCGACAACGTTTACTTGGTCATTCACGCTAAATTGGTTAACCTTGCCCTCATTTATCGACAATCTCAAAAAGAATAACGCCTTGATGATAAAACCACCGACAACGGCCCGACCAACGACACAGCCACCCATAGAGTTGTTCCCCCATAAACGGTGTTCAGAAACGAAACACCGATTAAGACGACATCTCCCCGGAAATGGATTAATCAATGCGCGTATTACGTATATCAATCAGCCCCTCGTTCGCCGGCCGTTGACCGCCGCCTGTTAGGCGCGTGCGGCGGTTTGGCGGCGGTCAGCGGCCGGTTGTCTATGGTCGGGGAACAAAGCGAACGGGGGCAAATCGAGGCTGTATCCGGGAGAAAAATAAGGGTTGCTTGTTCGATTTGCATTGTCAATGGGGGTAATTTGTGGGATAATAGTTGAGAAGGGTTGGAAGAATTAGGTTTGAGATGTAATGAGTTCGGTGGAGCGGTGGATATTAGGAATTGGGGGTGTGTTTTTTAATAATTAGGCCGTTGGATAGCTAAAATTCACTTCCATTATATTAGGCGTTACGCACTTGACATCCAATGATGTCATTTCGTAGCCGCAGGCGGAGAAATCCCTATAGAGTCGGCTGGCAAACGTCGTTCTCAGGGATTTCTCGTCGTTCCTCCTCGAAATGACATGCCAACGGCGTAAGTCATGACATATATATATAAACTTGTTCTGGAAACATCTATTCAGCAAATAAAATTGGAGACAAGACAATGGACAACCACGATATTGAAGTATTATGGCAAAATCAATCTCTAAAATTTGAATTTGCCATCCGAAATCTTGATCTTACTCCGGTGTTTTGCCCCACCCCCGATAATTTAGAGTTTGATGATACGGCTGAGTTTCCTTTCTGAAGAAAAGACTGGTCTATCCGGAGTTAAAACCGGTTACGTCAGGCTAAGGCTAAGGCTAAGGAAGATAATAAACCGGAGTTCGATAATTAAAGGCGACAATGTCATTTCGGAGCGCTAGCGGAGAAATCCCTGTGGTAATCCATTGAAACGGGGTCTGGCCGGGACAATTTGAAGCGACAACAGCCCTTTTTCCCCGGCAAAGGCTTCGTTTATAGGAATGCTTGAGGGATTTCGCAGCCGCAGGCTGCGCAATGACATGAAGTACATCCATTTCTGAACTCAGGTTAATAACACCGATGTTGGAAACTAATAATTTTTTCCGCCTGTCATCATTGATCATTCATTATTCATTATTTTTAACTGGACTGCTTTTATGAACCGCAAAAACCCGTTATTCACGCTTCGATTCGAGGATGGCTTCGTAAGCGAACAGGGCGCGGCCGGTGAAGGCCCAACGCCGCGTTTAGTACCGGGACGAACCGGCCAGGCGGCGCTGTTTCAAGGGACGGCCAGGCTGGCTTACCGAACCGACGGCTATCTTAACCGCGAGCAAGGCCGCCTGATCTTTTGGCTCAAGCCGCAGTGGCCCGGCCGCGATGGTCGAGACTACATCTTCTTTGATAGCGGCGATGGCTTCTATAATCGCCTGCGGGTGCAAAAAGACGGCGGCAATAATCTCCGCTTTATCGTGTGGGGGCCGCGCAGCGAGACCGGATTGAGTTATAACGTGGCTCACTGGCCGCCGGACGAGTGGCATCAAATTGGCGTCACCTGGACGCCTGAACGCATCGCCCTATATGTTGACGGCAAACTGCGCGACGCTTCGGAGAAGGCCGATCTGCCCGATCATCTGGCGGCCGCGTTTTATATCGGCTCGTCATCTAACGGCGACCGCCAGGCCAACGCCGTAATCGACGAACTGTTGATCTTCGCCGACGCGGACGAAGCTGTGCTGCCAGCAAACCCCGCGCCCATCGATACGTTGAATTTTCCCAATCAATTCGTCATCCCGGTGCTGGTTGTCGCCTATTTGCCGGTGATCGGCAACCGCCTCGACCGGCGCGTCACCGGCGATGTCGGCGCGCCGGTGGGCCACGTCCGGCAGCATGTGCAGCAGACCACCCAGCAGGTGGTCGAGGCGCTGGAACGCGGCAGCACTTTTCACGGCTACAAAAACCCGGCGGCCCGGCCCAGCTTGCGCTACCAGTTGGTCGAAACGCTGGAATATATGGATCCGCTGCCCACTTACCGCAAGCCCGGCCACCGGGCGCCGATGACCGACTATAACGCGGTGATGAATCGGGTCAACATCCGGCATTGGGTCGAAACGCGGGGCGTCAAAGAGGTTTGGCTGTGGGGCTACCACGGCGGCGTGATCGATATCTGGGAGTCGAATATGGCCGGCCCGTTCGGTGATATCAGCAACAGCGATCGCGATCGATTCGATTTGCCGGACCTCAGCCAAACCTACACGGTGTATCACTACAATTATGGCCGTGGGCCGTCGGAGGCGGTGGAAGATCACATGCATCAAATTGAGGCGGTGCTGCGCGACATCGATCACCGGCTGTTTTGGGAGAAATTTGTCGGCAAGCCGGGCGAGGGACGCTGCGGCTGGGCCCATTTTCCGCCCAACGGCGTCCGCGACTACGATTGGGCCAACTCCAGTTTCATTTTGACCGATATCGAAGATTGGCGGCCCGACGGCGGCGAGCAGAAGCGTCTAAACTGCCGCCGCTGGAACTGCGACAGCCTGACCTGGTTTATCTACTGGATGCAGAACTTACCGGGCGCAAACAACGGCCTGACCGATCGCGACCGGCCGTTGACTAACTGGTGGACCTTCATCGGCGATTTTGACGGCGCGATGCGTCAGCGGTTGGGGCTGGTGGGGTAGAGTTTATGGAGTTTGGGGAGTTGGGGAGTTGGTAGGGTTTATTAGAGTTTTCCAGCCGCTCATTTTTACTTTATCTTCTAACCTGAGTTCACAAATAGATATATTTCGTGTCATTTCGGAGCGCCAGCGGAGAAATCCCTGTGACAATACAATGAAAAGGGGTCTGGCTGGGAAAATTTGAAGCGACAACGGCCATTTTTCCAGCGAAGGCTTCATTTATAAGAACGTCTGAGGGATTTCTCCGCCTCCGGCTCCGAAATGACATGCTCGACTTTAATTATCGAAGCCAATCTCTCAATCTCAATCTCTATCTCTATCTCGCATCTCCAACTTCCCTACTGCTGCCACTCATAGTCGCTGTAGTAATCCTTCTCGATCATTTGGCCTTCGCCCAGGTCGAACACGCCTTTGGTGGGGTCGAGACCCTGGCCGCCGGGAGTGTGGGTCATATACAGGTAGGAGCCGGCCGTGAGGTAGAACGCTTCGCGGTTGTTGGGCGGTACGACCGCGGAAACGAAGGTGGGGCCGGAGACATCAACGACTAAATCGTGGCCGGTGGGATTGTAGAAGGTGAAAAGCCCTTGACCGGCGGGGATAACCTGTACCGGCGCGGGCGGAACCGTTGGGGTGGCGGTGGCGATAAATCTGACGGGGGCGGGGGTGACGGTGGGCGTGACGGTCGGGCTGGCTTGCAGCCGGAGGGCAAATGGCGTCCGAGGCGGCAGTAACGTATCGACCAGCACCACATTTGCGGCCTCCGGCTCAGGTGTGACCGGTACAACGTTGTCATTGGCGGGCGTGGGTGGAATGATATCGCGCAGATAATCTTCGGTGGGGGTTGGGGTCGGCAAGGTTGAGTCGACGATGACCGGCGGCGATTGGATGATGGGCGGGTTCTGCTTGAGGCCCAATTCGTAGCCGGTCCAGGCCGCTAAGGCCGCCACCAGCAATATGACCACGGTCGCCCCGCTCAGGAAGAAGATATCTCTAAATTTTATCGCGCGAGGCCGTTCCCGTTCCGAGAGCGGGCGTAACCGGTCGTAGCCGCGGGTGGCGGTGCGGGTTTGGTTGGCCACCCGCAAAGCGCGAGCAAATTCCGCGCCGGTGTTGTAGCGCACATCGACGCTTTTGGCCAGCATCCGGCTAATCACTTCGCTAACCGTCAACGGCACGCCGGTGTTAACCTGGTGCAGGGGGCGCGGCTGGCGGTAGGCATGGGCGTGAAATACCGTTGAGCGCGGGCCGGTAAACGGCGACTGCTTGGCCAGCAGTTGGTAACAGATAATCCCTAGCGAGTAAAGATCGGCCGGACGGCTGGGGCCTTCGCCGCGCACGCGTTCCGGCGCGACAATTTCCGGCGAGCTAACGGCGTAGCTGTGGTCGGCCAGGTTGTTGCCGTAAATCGCCTGGCTGTGGCCGAAATTGCCCACGTAAACGTGATCATTCGCGCCCAGAAAAATCTGGTGGACCGAAAGATCGCCATGCCGCACCGAGGCGTGATGGGCGCAGTCCAAAGCCGAGGCAATCTGGCTAATAATGCCTTCGGTGCGCTTGAGCGACAGCGGCCCGTCCGTCTCAAGCACCTCGGCCAGCGATCGGGCTTCGACAAAGTCCTCAACCAGAAACAGCCGGCCGTTGTCCTCCTCGGCTTCGTAGCTGCGGATGAGGTTGGGGTGATCGAGTTCGGCGGCCTGGGCGGTGATGTGTTTGAAGCGCCGCCGGAAGAATTCATCGGCGGTTAGCAGCGGCGCGGCCAGTTTGATGTAGACCGGGGCCTGATCGGCTTTACGGGAAGCTCGATACAGGGTGAACCACGCGTTTTGGCTGAGTTCAGTTTCCAGCGTATACTTTTCTAAATGGATCTCGATCGTCGCGGTCATGGGGACTCTCCATTTTCAGGTTGCTTGTAGGTTAATAGAGATTGGGAGATTAGCAACGAGGTGATTGGAAATTTAGACCCGCCAATCGCTTAATTGCTAATCGCCGATTATTTTTGAGCTATTGAGGATGCACAATAGGCTCTTGAGGCTTTCATTAGGTTATACGTATCCGGTAGGGGTTCCTTCATTCATGTTAGAGGGATTAGTACTTTTTTACTCTTGAGCGTTCAGCAATTAGCGGTCAGCTTTTTCATCGGTTCAACCTATTTTTAGATAACAAAGCCATTCATTATTATAGACGTTACGCTGTTGGAGATTAGCCCTCCCTAAATCCCTCTCACAGGGCGGGACTTGTCTGGTCCTCCTTCAAAGGGGGGAGTTAGAGGGGGGCTAAACCGGCCCACTGCGTAAGTCATATATTATCTAAATTGTTTTAAAACTGACCGCTGAAGGCTGATAGCTGACCGCTCACTTTTGATCTACCATGTTATTTGAGATTCGACTGACATCAAGGACTTATTAATGATCAGAACTGTTGCCGCTATTCGCTACGTGACGCCGCTGCGTGAAGGGGGGTCGCTGCCGGCTATTGTCGAGGCTGACGACGGCCGGCTGTATGTGATGAAATTTGTGGGGGCGGGGCAAGGCCCCAAGGCGCTTATCGCCGAGTTGGTGGCCGGGGAAATTGCGCGCAGTCTGCAGCTCCGGGTGCCGGAGATTGTGTTTGTGGAGTTAGACCCGCAACTGGGCCGCTCGGAGCCGGACCCGGAGATTCAAGATTTGCTGCAAGCCAGCGCGGGGCGACTTAATTTGGGATTGCACTATCTGCCCAACGCGCTCGATTTCAATGTGCTGCTCAAACCGCCGCCCGAGACCCGGCTGGCGTCGGATATTGTCTGGTTCGATAGTTATGTGACTAACGTTGACCGTACGGCGCGCAATGTCAACTTGCTGTTGTGGCAGGATGATTTGTGGTTAATCGATCACGGGGCGTCGCTCTATTTTCATCATAGTTGGGACGATTATCTGGCCCGGAGTAAAAGCCCGTTCACCCTGATTAAGGATCACACGCTACTGTCGTTCGCCGATGATTTGTCGGCCGCCGACGCCGCTCTACGGCCACAGTTGACCGAGCCGCTGCTGCGCGAGATTGTCGAGGCTATTCCGGCCGAATGGCTCGGCGAGGAGCCGATGTTTGCCACCCAGGCCAAACATCGAGAGGCATATGTCAGTTATCTGCTGAGCCGCTTAGAAAGCACCGCTTTTGTGGAGGAAGCCCTGCATGCCCGCGCTAAGCTCGTTTGATTACGCTATTGTCCGTGTTGTACCCTATGTCGAGCGCGGCGAGTTTCTCAACGCCGGCGTGATTCTCTTTTGCCGCACTCGCCGCTATCTGGGCGCCCGGATCGAACTGAATCGCCACCGCCTGGCCGCCCTGGCCCCCCACTTCGACATCGACCAGGCTGAAACGCATCTGGATCTCATTCCACGCATCGCCGAAGGCGGCGAGGGGCCGATCGGCCAGCTCGATCCGGCCGGTCGCTTCCACTGGCTGGTGATGCCGCGCAGTACCAGCATTCAGGTCTCGGAAGTTCACACCGGCTTATGCAGCGATCCGGAATCGGCGCTGGAGCATTTGATGGATTTGATGGTCAGGGTGAAAGACGTTTGAGGAATTGGGGGGAAACCCCTGGCTTGGCAATTACGGCAATGATGAGGAGCTGAGGCGATAAGGTGATTAGATGGGCCAAATCACCTTATCGCCTTATTTCTTTATCTCTAATCGTCAATCGACCGGGTGACTGACGGTTACGCATCACTTACAAATGAAACAATACCTGCCGGGCGACCTGATCGGCGATGTGGAGCGCCCCTTCCAGGTAGCCGCCACTCACAGGCGAGACTTCGCTGCCGGCCCAGTGCAGCCGGCCGGCCAGTTGAGGCTTGAGCAATAGAGGATGGCCATAGCGCGGATTTTCCTCCTCCGGCAGCAGCCCTTGTCCGGCGGGTGTGGTCAACGGATCATTGGCCCAGTTGTAATCGGTGTAATAGATCGGTTGATCGGCTTCAGGGCCAAACATACGCACGGCTTGAGCGATAATCGCCGCTCGACGTTTGGCTACCGGTAGTAATCGGCCCGGGCTGTCATTTCCAATCCAACCAAACAGCGCGCCGACCGTTTGATCGGCGGGGGTGGCGTCGTGAAACTGCTGGATGGGACCAGGATGGCTAACCCCCAGGCCGGATAAGCCCTCAGCCCGCCAAAAGGGTGTTGGATACACGAGTATGGCCTTCATCGCCTGGCCCATCCAGGTTTGGGTGTGGCGCATCTCGTCGATGACCGCCGGCGGCAGGGCGGGGGCAAAGATCAAGGTGTTGGCTGCCAGACGAGGCGGGAGAGCCACGATGGCGTGCTGGGCCAGATACTTCAGCGGCGATCGCTTAGTTTCCGCCAAAATTTCCAGACAACCATCAACCAGACTAATCCGGTGAACCCGTGTCTCCAGACTAAGGCATCCGGCCGGTAACTGCTCAAGCAGGCGGCGGCTCAACGCGGCCGTACCGCCTATAAATCGATGCGCCGGCGGCTGGTGCCATTCGGGCGTAAAGCGCTGCGGCGGAAATTCGGGACCGCGATCAAAGACGGCGTCGCCGGCCTCAGACTGGACAAACATGCCAATATCCAAGGCGCGAGCCAACTGCTGCACCTGGTTATGCTCCGCCCAAACCCAAGTCGGCCCCAGGTCAAAGGCCCCCCAGCCTTCCTTGGTCGTAACGGTCAAAATCCGCCCCCCGACGCGCGACCGCGCCTCCAAAAGCTTGACGTCGATTCCATGCCGGGTCAAAATGTGCGCGGCGTGCAAACCGCTCAACCCGGCCCCAATGATAACTACTTCAGCTTGTGTTTCAAATTCGTTCATATCGTCATACCCCGGTCGAGCCGGAATTACCCAGATACTCCTTATTTTTCACAAAATGGCGCAGAAAACAAAAATGACCTCTCGGCATTGAATTAAGGGTAGCATCGGCTGGGCATTCAGGCCAACGGCCGGGTGTTGGCGGAGGTGGATTTTGAACTACAGAGCGAGAATGATTGAAACCGCTTTGACCCTTGATGAACGGTAGGAACCGTTCGGCGGCGGTAGGAATCGTTCGGCGGATAGTAGGAATGATTTGGCGGCGGTAGGAATCGTTTGGCGGTGGTAGGAACCGTTCGGCGGGTGGTAGGAATGATTCGGCGGCGGTAGGAACGATTTTTCGACGGTAGGAACGATTTTTCGACGGTAGGAATGACTTTTTGGATGGTAGGAACGATTTTTCGACGGTAGGAATGATTTTTCGACGGTAGGAGTGACTTTTTGGGTGGTAGGAACGATTTTTCGATGGTAGGAATGACTTTTCGACGGTAGGAGTCGTTTTCTAGATGGTCAAGGGGTGATGCTGATAGTAGGAGTCATTTTTTTGACGGTAAAGGGGGTATTTTTGTGGTAGGGATGAAATTTCCAGCAGGAGTAATGAAACTGGTACCCGGAAAGCCCCACAAAAACAACAACGGATTGAGAAATTAACGGATTTTATTGTTTTTTATCCGTTCATTTCCTCATCCGTTGTTGTTTTTACCGCTTCTCAGAAATCCAGAATATCAGCGGCCAGAAATCAGAACCTAAATGGGGGATACTGCCACCCGAAAGCCGGTGGTAGGTCTACAAACGTTGGGATAACTGAAGCCGCGAACAGCGCAACGGACATACCAATCATTATTCATCCACGATCCACCTCGCCCTAGTCGGGGTCCTTCACGCTTCAGATAAGTCTCTGTCCACTCATCCTGTATTTGAAACGGATAAGCCTTTTCTTGCCAAAGGGTGCTGCACCACTCCCAGACATTACCAGCCATATCTACGCAGCCATATTCGCTGATTCCATAGGGATAATATCTTTCGATTGATGTTGTATCTCCCACATTATTATTGAAATTGCATAAGTATTGTGTTGGCGACAATTTCCCCCACGGATAACGACGACCATCTGTTCCTCGAGCCGCTTTTTCCCACTCCGCCTCTGTCGGCAAGCGAACTATTTGACCACTTTGTTGACTTAGCCAATGACAAAACGCCACTGCGTCGTACCAATTGATATGAGTCGCAGGGTGATCCGGCATATTTTTTACTAACATTTGCCAGGATATTGAGTCCCATTTTATCTCTATTTTTGAACTCAATCCCAACCAGGTCGATCTTTCATGGGTTCTTTTAACTTTTGGCAACCATTCATGACCTGTGGCTTCAATGAAAGCACCATATTGGGCGTTAGTGATCGGATATTTGCCGATGTAGTATGATGCTAGCCGGACTTGATGTTGTGGCTGTTCATTATTGTAGTCATTATTAAAAACATCGAAATTAACGTTTTGGTTATTAGAGGTTGGGTTACTACCCATTATAAACGTTCCGGCAGTAATGTAGATCAATCCCAATTCAAACGATAGTTGAGGAATAACCAGTTTGGGTTGATTGTCTGATATGGGAGCCTTGGATAATCTCTTTTTAGGCGATGTTGTTGAGATCAGGTGTAACTTATATTTTTCATATTGTGTGGGGTTGAATTCTTTGACTAAACCAAGCAGCATGTTGAATTGCTCAAACTGTGCGCAATATTCAATCAATAATTGAATCTTGCTTGATCGATCCATACCGCCCGTAAATTTATCATATACCTGACGAAAATGATCATAGCAAAAAACAGTTAACTCATTGTCAGAAAAAGCGGCTCGCAACAGACGGCGAATAGTGGCAGTGTTATATTCAGTCATTATCTACTCAAATAAGGTTTTTTCCCGTACACAATTTTAATGCGGGTGGTCTATTACCAAGGCCAATTATAGTAGGTGACGGGTGACATTATCGAGGCGCAGGATGAGGGTGGCAGTATTAGGGATAGGTGGTTCGTTATACTCACTCTCTCGTGAAAAGAGTATCGTGTCTGGGTTTTAGCAAGCCAGCGATTTACCCTACTGCTTCGTTTGAAGCAGGTTAAGATGATTGTACTTTACAGCGGCTATTTGTCAATGTGATAATTAGGGCGGGGGCGTTAGATAGAGAACAGGATGCGCAGGATTGACGGATTTTGGTTAACTGATCCGCTAATCCTGCATATCCTGTTCTTAAGATCGCAGCATCCTGAGTAGGCGAAGCCGGCTCAAGGATATTGCGGCGTTGCTTCTTAATCGTCGTACAAAACCACAATGAACCGCTTGGGGCCGTGAACGCCAATGGCCAGGACTTGCTCGATGTCGGCGGTTTTGCTGGGGCCGCTGACCAGCACCCGGTTCGCGCCGGGTTGGCCCTGGCGGGCGGCGGTCCAGGTCAGAATGTCGCTGGTCAGGATCGAGGTCGGGACGATGGCCAGGTGAACCGGCGGCAGCAGGGTGGCCAGCCGGCTTTTGCCCGGCCCGCTGCTGACGACGACCGACCCCGTTTCGGCCAGGGCCGCGTCGGCCCCGCTCAGGCCGACATCCGCTCCGGCGCAGAATGATTTGATATCGCCTTCCGATTTGCCCGCTACGAACCACTCGAAGTCTGGCCACTGTTTGCCCACGTCCAGTCCATCGAGCGGGGCCGTATCGTTGACCACCACCCGTTTGGCTTGCAGTTCATGCAGAATCGTATCGATCTCGTTCAGCGCCGCTTCAAAATTGGCGGCGCGGATGACTTCGCCTTTGCCGGCGGTGAGGGTTTGGGTGAATCGCTCGGCTAAGTCGGGAAAGTTGCGGCGCGAACGCCACGGCTCCGGATGCTCGGCCGGCCGCTCGTTGCTGCGCAGTTGGTTTAGAATTTGGTCGCGAGCGCTCATCATTCCCCTCCATTCTTGTTATCGAGTTCGCCCGACTGCCAAATGTCGTGGAACGAGCGTTTAGCCAGCGCCGGGGTCTGGCGCGATTGGCCGGGGTTGAGTTTGGCCGGTAAATTGAGTTTATCCCCTTTGGCCAGCGGTCGCTGCATTTGGCGTATCAGGGCTGTACCATATTTGAAGAGTCCGGGACTGGCCAGGCCAAAGGCGGCGGCCCGCTCCGACATACTTTCCCACCAGGGCAACACGCGCTGCTCCACCTCATCGGCGCGCAGTTCGAGCAGCATGCGCGGCAGGTCGATGCGGGCCGGGCAGACATCTTTACACGCCCCGCACAGGGAGCTAGCGTGGGGCAAGCCGCTGTACTTATCCAACCCAAACAGCAGCGGGGCGATGACCGCGCCGATTGGCCCGCTGTAGGGGTTGCCATAGGCGTGACCGCCCGCTTCTCGATAGACCGGGCAGGCGTTGAGACACGCGCCGCAGCGAATACATTGCAGCACTTCTTCATACTTGGTGCCGATCAGCTTGCTGCGACCGTTGTCGAGAATGACGATGTGGACTTCCTGCGGGCCATCGGGATCGGTGGGCCGGGCCGGGCCGGTGATGATGTTGGTGTAGATGGTCAGCGCCTGGCCGGTGCTGCTGCGGGCCAGCAGCGATAGCCAGACCGCTGCATCGTCCCAGGTGGGGGCCAATTTTTCCAGCCCCACCACGGCGACATGAACCGGCGGCGTGCTGGTGACCAGCCGCCCGTTGCCTTCGTTCATCACCAGAACCAGGCTGCCGGTTTCGGCAACCATAATATTGCCGCCGGAGATACCCATGCCGGCGGCCAGAAACTTTTGGCGCAGCACTTGGCGAGCCAGTTCGGTCAGGCCGGGAATGTCATCCGCCGACACCTGTTGGCCGGTTTCCTTGGTGAACATCTCGGCGATCTGGTGGCGGGTTTTATGAATAGCCGGGGCGATGATGTGCGACGGCGGGTCGCCGGCCAATTGGATAATCCACTCGCCGAGATCGGTTTCGACCGGTTCGATGCCGGCCTTGGACAAAACTTGGTTGAGATGGATCTCTTCGGTGGCCATCGACTTGCTTTTGGTGACCAGTTTGACGCCGTGCCGTTGGGCGATGTCCAGCACGATGCGGCAGGCGTCGTCGCCGGTGGCGGCCCAGTGAACCTGCGCGCCGGCGGCGGTGGCGTTCTTTTCAAAGGTTTCCAGATGATGGGCCAATTGCGACAGGGTGGCGGAGCGAACCTTTTTGAAATGATCGCGCATGGCTTCGACCTCGGGCACTTCGGCCAGCGCATCGGTGCGGCCGCTGCCGAATTTGTGGGTCGCGCCTTCCAGCGCGCTCTGCAACTGGATATCTTCAATAGCGACAAACGCGCTGTGGCGAAATTCATGCATTGTGGCGGTCATCGGGTCATCTCCTCCAGTACGGTGGCTAAATGTTCCACGTTGAACGGTTTGCCGTCCACCAGCCCGCGCATTTGCATCAGACAGCCGGGATCGGATGTAACCAGGGTGGGGGCGTGGGTGTCTTCGGCCTGGCGCAGCTTTTCGTTCGTCATCGCGTTGGAGACTTCGGGCATGCGCACGCAGAACAACCCGCCAAATCCGCAGCAGCGCTCCGACTCGGCCATCTCATCGATGGTGCAGCCGGCGGCCTCCAGGCATTGGCGCGGCTCTTCTTTAACGCCCAACATCCGATTCATATGGCAGGAGTCGTGGTAGGTAATGGTGCGCGTCTCGGTGGGTTGGGGTGGGTCCCATTTAGCCTGATGGACGAGAAACTCGCTGAGTTCGAAGGTCTTGTCGGCCAGCCGGCGGGCGTGTTCTTGCCAGTCAGGCTCATCTTCAAATAGATGTAGATACTCTTGCCGGATCATCGTGGTGCAGGAGCCGCTGGGCAAAACGACGGCATCGTACTTGGCAAAAGCGGCAATGGTGCGCTTGGCCAGGTGGCGAGCTTCGTCGCGAAAGCCGCTGTTGAAAAAGGGCTGGCCGCAGCAGGTCTGCTCCATTGGAAAATCGACCTCATAACCGGCTCGCCGCAGCAGCTTGACGGTTGAGACGCCGACTTCCGGCATCAACTGATCGACGGTGCAGGTGACTAATAAGGCCACCCGTTTAGAGTGGTTCATGTCCTCTTCCTTTCTCTTCATTGAATAGCGCTTCATTTATAGAATAGCGCCAACCTCTTTGCCCCAGTGCGAGAGATGTTGGCGAACGGCATGGGCGATGGTGTCGGTTTGGCCTTGTTGAACGGCTTGGACAATCACGTGATGTTCGGCGATGAGTTGTTCCAGATCGCTTGATTTAGCCAGCGTCGAGCGGATCGAGGCAAAAAACATTTCCTCCACCGTTCGGCCGATTTTTTCAATTAAAGCGTTATGGGTAGCGTCCAGGATGGAGAGATGAAAATCCAAGTCAAAACGAGCCAGTTGACCGGGGTCTTGATCCGGTAGACGGGCATAAGTAGCAAACGCGGCTTCGGCGTCGAGGATAGCGGGCCAATCTTCGGCGGCGGCTTTCTGGGCGGCCAGTTGATAGCCACCGATTTCAATCAGCGCGCGGAGTTCCAACAGATCGGTGCCGGAGCCGGTTTCCAATAGCAAGGCGAACACCAAGGGATTCAAGGCGCTGGCGGTCGGCTTATCGGCGATGTAGGTGCCCGAACCTTGTTGGATTTTGACCACGCCTAACGCCCGCAGCATCTTCATCGCCTCGCGGATGGTGCCGCGTCCGACGCCCAACTGTTCGCACAGTTCAGCTTCGGACGGCAAACGCTGTCCCGGCTTCAACTGGCCATGTAAAATGGCTTCTTTGAAGGTGTTGATAATGTCTTCCACTGCATTGGGCCGCTTGAGCGGTTCAAAGGTCGTGCCGTTGACCATCGTTTCAATTTTCCTGAAGTGAGAGATTAAACGTCAAACATCATACGTATGATGTTTGTAGTATATCCTAACTTTTTAGGATTGTCAATAGGTTTTTATCAACCCGCTTCTTACATTTTGGGCCAGAAAATTGATCCACTAAGGGCACGAAGTTACACAAATAAGAAATTTAAAATTTCGTGTGTCTTCGTGTGTCTTCGTGGATCATTTAACTCTATTTGGGTCCGACTGATCTGGGTTAAGGTTTTTAAGGAAAAATTTTGCCCGGATTGAGAATATAGTTTGGGTCGAGTGTTTCCTTGATACTGCGCATCACGTCCAGCGCCGGCCCGTGTTCTTGCCGCATGTAGCCAATTTTGCCGATGCCGACGCCGTGCTCGCCGGTGGCCGTCCCGCCGAGTTCCAGCGCGCGTTCGATCAATTCCCGGTGAAACGCCACGGCTCGATCGTAATTGCTATCGTCGTAGGGCAGCAGGACGTGCATATTGCCGTCGCCGGCGTGGCCGAGCATATGGCCCGATACCTGGTGCTTGACCAGACCTTGTTCGATCTGGGTGACTATCTCAGGATAGTGACTGATCGGGATGGCCGCATCGAGGGTCAGGAGTTTTTTATCGGCATACCATTGCTGCGCGTAGTCATAGGCGTGATGGCGGCCGAACCATAGTTGCTTGCGTTCAGCGGGGTCAGTGGTGGCGGTGAAGGTTTGC
Organism: Anaerolineales bacterium; assembly: GCA_020634935.1. Classification (GTDB taxonomy): domain Bacteria; phylum Chloroflexota; class Anaerolineae; order 4572-78; family J111; genus JAGRBY01. Next base: position 9,217 of record JACKAT010000013.1, on the reverse strand, counting down.
GCGCCGAGATCGGTGCAGATGCCTTTCACTTTTTCTAAGCCCAACTGCAACGTGGCTTCGTGCGTGGCGTGAAATTCCATAAAGAGGGTGTGATTTTGATCCAGACTCAGACCGCCCACCTGGTTAATCAGGTCGATGGTTTGGGCATCGATAAATTCGAGCGCCGCCGGATCCAGCCCGCTGCTTTTGATCTTGACTACCGCCTGCACGGCCGCATCCACCGAATCAAACGAGGCCACCACCGCGCTGGCAAATTTCGGCAGGGGCAGCAGCTTCAACGTCGCCTCGGTGATGACGCCGAGCGTACCCTCGCTGCCGACGAACAAATGCAGCAGATCGTAGCCCGACGATTGCTTGATCGAGCGCGAGCCGACTTGAATGAGCCGGCCATCGGCCAGCGCCACCTGACAGCGCAGCACATTATCTTTGCACGCGCCGTATTTGACCGCCTTCGGTCCTGCTGCGTTGTTGGCCAGCATACCGCCGATGGTGGCATCGCCGCCGGGATCGGGTGGGAAGAAGAGGCCCAGCGGTTCCAACTCCTGGTTGAGGTCTTTGTATTTTTTGCCGGCTTCAACCGTGACCTGGAGATCATCGGCATGAATTTGAATGGTATGGGGCATTTTTTCCGTAGAGAGCAAAATTCCACCGAAGAGGGGAATGGGATTGCCTTCGACCGAAGTGCCGGCCCCCCAGGCTGTTACGGGGATTAATTGTTCATTGGCATATTTGAGAACGGCGGCGATTTGGGCGGCAGTTTGGGGCCAGACCACCACTTCGCTTAAATGGGGAGCGTGACTGGAGACATCGAAGGCCCGTTGGCCGCGGTCGGTTTCCGAGGTGCTGAGATTTTCAGCGCCAACGAGCGCAACCAACTCGTTGAGCACGGCCGCGGTGACCGGCTGATATAGTTTCTTCATTGAAATCTCTCCCGACACGAGCGATGCATTTTTTCATCGTTCGTTCTTTATAAAGGAAGTAGAGTATAACACACCCGTAAAAATGCTGCCAAACAGATTTTATGCCTGATCTTAAACCATTGACATTGCTCAAGAATCATGCTACTGTTGCCCTGACCTGACTTAATCCAATTTTCAGTCGATCACAATTTTACATAAAAGTGGGTGAATAGAACGCAGATCGTACCGATCACACGGATAAACACGGATTTTTTTTAGCTAAATAACCCAAGTTGCCACCTTGCGGGAAAAAGACCTTTAGGGTTTCCGAAAGGGCCTTATCCCGACCTAAATTTGGATACGTAACGCCAATTCTTGTCAAAATCAGGGTCGAAACCCTAAAGGTCTGGGAGGGTGGCAACTTGAGTTAAATAAGGCCTTATCTGTGAAAATCCGTATAATCGGTGTCATCCGCGTTCTATCATTTCTCATCAGATCTTGAAATCGTAATCGACTGAATTTTTGAAAATTTAAGGAGTTGTCCAATGGGGGATAATGTCATTCAAGATAAAGTTGCTGTGGTCACGGGTGGAGCCAGCGGTATCGGCCTGGCGATTGCCGGACGTTTTGCCGCTGACGGAGCCAAAGTTGTGGTCAGCGATATCAACCCGGAGACCGGTCAAGCCGCGGCTAATCGGTTGGGAGGCATGTTTGTGCAGGGCGACCTCAGCCAGCGGGCCGCCTGCAAAATGCTGATTGATCGGACGGTCGAAGCCTTTGGTACGGTTCATATTTTGGTCAACAACGCCGGCTTCCAGCATATCGAGGCTGTTGAGGAATTTCCCGAAGATACTTGGGATAAGATGATCGCCTTGATGCTGACCGCGCCGTTCTTGCTGACCCGCTACGCCTGGCCTTACATGAAGCAGCAAAAGTGGGGTCGAGTCGTTAATATGTCATCGATCCACGGGGTGATTGCCTCGCCGTTCAAGGCCGGTTATATTTCCGCCAAGCACGGGATGATCGGTTTGACGCGCACGACGGCGCTCGAAGGGGGGGCGCACGGCATCACCGTCAACGCCATCTGCCCGGCTTACGTTCGCACGCCGCTGGTCGAAAATCAAATCGCCGATCAAGCCCGGACGCGCGGTCTGTCCGAGGAAGAGGTCATCCAAAATGTGATGCTCGAACCGGCGGCGATCAAACGGTTAATCGAACCATCGGAGGTGGCGGCGTTGGTGGCGTATCTTTGCCAAGATGAGGCTGGGGTCATCAGCGGCTCGCCGATTATGATCGATTTAGCATGGACGGCCAAGTAAGCCGGCGAGGTCACTTCAAATCGATCTGGCCCAACAAAATCGCGTTCTCGCCACTCTGATCATTAATCACCGGCACGCGCTCTAAGGCCACGGGGTGGTAGACGCCGATGTAAAGGCTGTACTGGCCGGGCGGTAACTCCGGCGGGAGCGTCAAAGTAGTACTGAGCGGAATGATATCGGGACTGCTTCGGCCCACCATCGCCTCGCGCAGATGCTCGTCGATTTGCTCTATGGGAGCGAAATCGGCTTGGGCGATGGTCGCGCCGGTCTGATCGCGCAGGTGGACGAAGATTTTGAAGAGCCACAAGGTGCGGGTATTTTGCCAAAAGGTGGTCAGGTGGGCGGTTTGCCCCGGCCCGGCGGCGTTATCGATGGTGTAATCGACCAATTGGATGTTGCTGGCTAGCGTCGCCAGCGGGGTTGTTGTTTCGGCAGGGTAAGGCCGGGGAGGGGTAGTCCCTTCCCGCAGGACAAGAACGTTGTCGATGGTCTCGACCAGGTCAAAATGCTCCAGGATATATTGAGCAAAAATCGGTTCCAAGTGTTTGTACAGCCGCTCGTCGTCGATGACCAACCACAACGTACCGGGTCGAGCCAACGCCTGCCGCAAAGCCCGAACATTGTCGAGGTAGGGCGCGCCGGTATAGCCGTCGCGCCAGCCGTCTTCACCGGGGATGAGCACCGGGGAGCTATGGTTTACGTAGTAATCGAGCGAGCCGGAGAACAGATACGCTGCTTCCGGGCGAACCGTGGCAATTTGATCGCCGGGAGCGCGGCCGGCATTGACCACCGCAAAAGCCGATTGGTAGCGGTTGGGCGTATTGGTGCTACCAGACATGGCTTGAACTGCCCCGCTCCATAACGAGGGCCACGGCCAGACCACGCCGACCAGCAGTACAGCGGCGATACCGGTTAAGTTGCCTACAGCGTTCCCGCCAATGTTCAGTCGGTGCATTAACCAGACTGTACTATTGAAAATGGCTCGAACGCCATACGCTGCCAGGAGCAAGACCAAGGGGAATACGACCAGAAAATAGTAGCGAATCTGATGCCAGGTGTCGGCCACAAAAAGCAGCATGCCGAGCATGAGGCTGATCGTCATCAGGCTGATGAACAGTCCCCCTAAATCGGCTCGCTCCGAGCGATCCCGAACAAACGCGACGCCGACGGCGACCAGACCCAACAGCGCCAGCGCCGAATAGCGCCGCAGTACGCCATTGTTGAGGTAGTGCTCCATTTCGCGCCAGCGAGTGTCGCTCAACTCAAACGAGATCACATCGTTGACCGGATCGGTATTGATGGCTTCGGTTTCCGTGTCGGGGATGCTGGAGTCGACGGTATAACTGGCGACAAAGCTTTGTTGGCCGCTCCAAAAGGCCAGAATGACCACAGCCGTTGCCAGGAGGAGATCGATTATGAGTTCTCTGGATAGCGACAGGTTCTTTTGGAGTTGAAGCATTAGCCGGTAAGGGCCGGGAGCGTCCGGTTGAAGTTTTGATGTTGAATTTATCGGAGAGGCCAAGTTAGCGACTTGATCTCCTTTTTTGTCTAGGGAAGATTGTCGATGTTTAACTAGCCAGGTGATCAGCAGAGCGAAAGCCAAGGGCGGAAGGAGTAGCAGCAATACCAGATGCGTATTCAACCCGACCCAAATCAGGGCGATCAACAGCCAGCGCGCCCAGCGGCGCTCGCCGTCTAAAGTGCCCAGCCAGGCCAATAATATCCACAAGAACACGATGAGATCGGCCTGGCTGTACATTCGAATGCGTCCGCCCCATTGGATCGCGCTGGGATCGAGGGCTAGATACAGGGCCGGGACTAAACCCCACCACGGCGAATCGTACAGCCGCCAGGCCGTCAACCACAGCGCCACTACAGCCAAAACAGCGGCGATCAGACTCCACCAGCGTACGGCCAATAAGTTGTCGCCGGCCGCATAAGCGATCATCGCCCCGATATAGGAAAAGACAAGCCCATGATCGTAGTAGAGGCCGGAAGGAAGAATTGGCTCTCCCTTTTCTAAAATCATGCGAATGGACAGCATCGAGATAAACTCATCGATTTGAAAAACGCCGGCCTGCATATAACGCCAGCGAGTCCAGACGCTTACAGCGACAATGATCGCCAAAACAATCGCGACCAGCGGAAAAAGGTACATTTTCTTTGGCTTTATCAAAACGAGGCTATCCATCGAAGCTACCTACTGCCGGGCCGACCTTAAACCAGGGTCAAAACGGTTGTGAGGGTGACCACACTGAGGACCGTAGAAAATAGAACCGTTGTCGTCACAAAGTCGGGGAGAAGATCGTACTCCATGGCGATAATGGAGGCTAAGACGGCGGTCGGCATACTAGCTTGTAGAATACCGGCTCCGCGCTCGATGCCGGTCAGGCCGAAAGGAGCGACTAACGCAAACGCCAATACCGGCCCGCCAATCAGCCGGATGGCGCTGGCAATGTAGACATCGCGGGAAAGCTCGATTCGCCCGACTTGAGCCATACTGATACCGAGCGTGACTAGCATGGTCGGTATCATGGCGCCCCCCAACAAGCCTGTTATACGGGTTAAAACGAGTGGCGGCTCGAAACTACTGCCGGTAAAAAAGAAGGCGGGAACCATGGCCAGTAAGGCCGGAGTTTTTAAGACTTCTAAAGCCGCTTTCATACTGCCTTTGTTATTCCAATTGGCCGCGGCCACACCAATGACGAAGGCAATGATAATGATAGCTAAGAAATAAACCGTGGCGGCAAAAACTGCCTCTTCCCCTAGCCTAAAGTTGATCAAAGGCAATCCAAAGTTACCCACATTGCCGAAAACAGCGATTAATACGTAGGCAGAAATCATCTGTTTGGGGCGTCGTAAAATCCACCCCACGCCGAAACCGAGTAGGGCGCAGGCCAGATGCACCAGCAAAGTGTATAAGACCATGCGGGTGATCAACCCTGGTTGCACTTCGGCAGAGCTGATGACGTTAAAAATGAAAGCCGGAATTAAGATAAAGTAGGCAAAACGAGACAGCGTGCGGGCCTCAAGCCCCAGAGCCGGGCCAGCAAAATAGCCAATAGCCACCAAGGCAAAAACGGGCGTAATGACGTTGATAAAAATAGTTACGACTTGTAAGATCACGGGTCCAACTCCGATGCTGGCTACTGGCTGACGAATCTATCTTCGATTTACTTCACATTTCTATGCCCCTTGACCGCTGACCGCCGATTGTGGACCGCCGTAATCCAACAAGCGCGCTTATTTTTCAGCGGTCAGCTAGCAGTGGTCTACCGGCTTAGGCCGGCTGTTAGGTCAAAAAATCGGTGACGGTCGTTAATTCTACCGGCGCGGTCAGGTCGATGGTCATGGGCGTGACCGATACCAGTTTATCGACGGCAAAAACGTAGATATCTGAATCGGGTTCGACGAGTTCAGTGTCCACGTAGGGCTGATAGCTGAAACGATTAACCACCCGGTCGGCCTTATGGTTGGTGGGTGGGGCTTGGTAGTAACGCTGGCGCGACACTCGCGATGTCCGCCACGGCGTCTCCGGTGTGGCTGAGGCAGGGACTTCAATTTTTAACAGATCAACCTGCTCAGGCAGCCCGCGTTCCAAAACGCGAGCGGCAAAAAATCGCGTGAATTGGGCCGCCACCGTGAAATCGATGGCGTCGCTGTGGTGGAGATGATACTCCGTGGGCGTCTCCAAACTGACCGCCAGCGCGGGAATACCAAAGCAGGCCGCTTCGATGGCCGCGCCGACTGTGCCGGAAATAGTCACGCCCGAGCCGACGTTTTCGCCAAAGTTGATGCCGCTGATACACAAATCGATAGGACGCTGGGCCAGTTCTCGAATAGCCAGGGCCACCGCTTGAGCCGGCGACACCTTAGCTTTGTAGGCGGGGTGGCGGCCTTCGGCCAACGGAACGTGCGTGTCGAAGATGGTTCGGTCAACGTTAGTCGGATAGCTGCGACCGGCCCCGGTTTGCTGGGTGCTAGGAGCCATAATCAACAGGTCGCCCAAATCCACAACCGCTCGAGCCACGGCGTGCAGGCCCGGCGAGTCGATGCCGTCGTCGTTGGTAATTAAGATCAGAGGCCGATCGGCCATAAGAACTCCTTGTGTAAAGTAGTTGGTTAGTGGGTTGGATAGATGGTTGGATAGGCCATATCCAAACGCGAATTATAGGCTTAAACTGATTTGAAAGGAAATCTCGGCCTGTTTTTACCCTTGCAGAATTGACTCTTGGATGGTAAACTAATTTCTATTAAGAGTATGTCGGGTTAAAAAGGGGAATCGCTTTAAATGGCCTCGCAAGCTTTGTATCGAAAATGGCGCTCGCGCACTTTCGACGAAATTATCGGGCAGCAGCACGTTACCCAAACACTCATCAACGCTCTGAAGCTTGATCGAGTCGCTCACGCCTACCTCTTTTCCGGCCCGCGCGGCACGGGTAAAACCAGCACGGCGCGATTGCTGGCGAAAGCCGTCAACTGTTTGGCCGAAGACCCGGCGGAGCGGCCTTGTAATCGGTGCGCGATTTGCCAGGCGGTCAACGAAGGCCGTCTAATGGATCTCATCGAGATTGACGCGGCGTCGAATACGGGCGTCGATGATATTCGTGATTTGCGGGATAAGGTCGGTTTCCGGCCGGCCGAAGCTAAAATCAAATTCTATATCATCGATGAAGTCCATATGCTGTCGAATTCGGCCTTCAATGCGCTGTTAAAAACGCTAGAAGAGCCGCCGGCTCACGTCATATTTGTGCTGGCTACGACCGAGCCGGAAAAGATTCCGGCCACCATCACCTCGCGCTGCCAACGATTTGACTTCAAGAGAATTAAGCTCGATGACGTGGTCGATCGGTTAGATTATATCATCACCCAAGAGGGCTTTAAGGCTGACCGCGACGCCCTGGAGTACATTGCCCGGCAAGGCAGCGGTTCGATGCGCGATGCGATTAGCCTACTCGACCAGATGGTCGCCTACAGCGGCGAGAAGATCTCGCTCGAATTGGTTCAGACCGTGTTGGGCATGGTGGCTTCCCAATCAGTTATTGGCCTGGTCGATGCCTTGATCGAACAAGATGTGGCCACCGGGTTGGACATCATCAATCAAGTTGTGAGCGATGGCCTTGATCCGCGCCAATTTGCCCGCGAGATTGTCGAACATCTGCGAGCGGTGATGCTGGTCAAATTGGGCAACGGGGCGGGCCTGTTGACGATGCCAGATGAGACTCTGGCAGCCGTCAAGCGTCAAGCCGAACGGGCCGGCAGTTCGATGATTATCAAAGCCACGGCTCAGTTTAACAGCGCCGCTGTTGACATCAAATCCGGGTTGTTGGCTATTCCGCAACTGCCGCTGGAACTGGCCTTTGTCGAGTCTATTTTGGCTCCGGCCGAGATGCCAGCCCCAGAGGCCGCCTCGATACCGGCCAGGCCGGCGGTCGTTAGCAGCCGGCCTGAGGTTAGAAATACGCCTCCGCCATCGCCAAAACCGGCCTTTACCCCTACTTTCGACCCTCCTGAGGTGGCCATCCCGGCCGATCCTCCGCCAGAATTGCAGTTCGGCCTGGAAGATGTGCGCCGGTGTTTTGAGCAGGTAATCCAGTTTATCGAGCCGAAAAGTAAACCTATGGCTGAAGCGCTGCGGGCGGCCAAGCTTCAGAAGGTCATCGGCAATGAGATTTACTTTATAACCTTTGATTTGATGAAGAAGAAATTTGAACAACCTCAACCCCAAACCGCTCTAAATGAGGCTTTTAGCTATGCGTTGGGCCAGCCGGTGATGGTTCGTTTTGTATCCGATCACGATGTGGCGGCCAGTTCACCGGCCGGTTCAGGCGATCAGATGACTGAGCCGAGCACCGAAGACTCGCTGGAAGCCCTCTTAAAAGTCGCAACTGATGAGTTGGGTGGTAAAATAGTAGAAGATTAGTCTATCATTTTAGGAGAATGAAACATGGCAAAAAGAAAAAGCAAAGGCAAAGGATTCTCGCTGGACAATCCTGGCGGTGGAGGCGGTGGTTTGAGTATGCCAGGGGGCGCGAAAGGCGGCCTGGCCGGCAAATTGCAGGAAATGCAGCAGCAAATGCTCGAAGCGCAGGAAGCCCTTGGCGATAAAACCGTGGAGATCAGCGCGGGTGGCGGCGCGATTAAAGTAGTGATGACCGGCCACCAGAAGTTGGAATCGATCACGATTGCGCCGGAAGTAGTAGATCCGGACGATGTTGAAATGCTGCAAGATTTGATTCTCGCGGCCATCAATGAAGCTGTCGAAGCCTCGCAGAATTTGGCCGCCGATGAAATGAATTCAATTACCGGGGGATTAAATATTCCCGGTCTAATGTAGGGTTTATAACTGATGCAAGCAACCCCTGCCCCGATTACAAAACTAATCGATGAGTTTTCCCGTCTGCCGGGAATCGGGCCTAAAACGGCCTCGCGGCTGACCTTTTACCTGCTGCGTAGTTCGCCGGAGCAGGCTCAATCTTTGGCCGAAGCGCTGCAAGAACTGCACGAAAAGGTCGTTTTCTGCTCCCGATGTTTCCACATCGATGAGCGTGATCCGTGCGCTTTCTGCACCAACGAAAATCGTGATCGCTCAATTATCTGCGTCGTTGAAGAACCGCTGGATGTCCTAGCCATCGAGCGCACGCGAGATTATCACGGGCTGTATCACGTGCTGCACGGTACAATCGCTCCCACGGAGGGCATTGGCCCCGAGGATCTCAAAATCGCCGAATTAGTCGAGCGAGTCCGGTCGAGTGATCCGAAAGTTCGTGAAATCATTATCGCCACCAACCCTAATCTGGAGGGTGAAGCGACGGCGATGTACATTAGCCGCCAGTTTGATGGCAGCGGTATCAAGCTGACCCGGTTAGCGCGTGGTTTACCGGTCGGTGGTGATCTGGAATATGCCGACGAAATTACGCTCAGCAGGGCCTTGAGCGGTCGAAGCGAAATGTAGGAAAACGGTTATAGATTCAGTAACCTTAAAAGGGTGAAAAAATC
>JACKAT010000012.1 GCA_020634935.1 Anaerolineales bacterium | reverse complement strand
CGGCTCTGACATTGCCGATAAAATCAAGCGGTTCGCCATCCGTCAACAGCTAGCCGGCTGGCCGGCCGATGAAGGCTAAGAAACAATAATTATGAATGGTGAATGAAAAAACGAGTATTTCCCACTTGGCGTGGGTTCTCGTTACGAAACTGAGTTTCGTAACGCAATTGGATGTCCAAACTGAGTTTGGACACCAGTCAATATTTGTAGGACAAACTTAAGTTTGTCCTACCCCAGTTTCACAGAAAGAGAGCCAAATGCCCAACAGCATCACATTCAATCCAAACTACCCGGACATCAGCGAGTCGAACAAGCTGTATGCCCGCGCGACCGGCCTGATCCCGGCCTACTCGCAGGTGTTGGCCAAGGGGCCGAGCCAGTACGTCAACGGGGTCGCGCCGAAATACCTGCGCCGAGGTCAGGGCGCGCGGGTGTGGGACGTGGACGGCAACGAGTATCTCGATTTCAATATGGCGGTTGGTCCCATCTCGTTGGGCTACGCTCACCCGCGGGTTGACGAGGCCATCAAACGGCAGCTTGATGACGGGATTACCTTTTCGCTGATGCATCCTTTAGAGGTAGAGGTAGCCGAACTCCTGCGCGACCTCATCCCCAACGCCGAGGCGGTGCGCTTCAGCAAAACCGGAGCCGAAGTAACCAGCGCCGCCGTGCGGCTGGCCCGGGCCTACACCGGCCGGGACAAGGTGCTGTGCTGCGGCTATCACGGCTGGCACGACTGGTACATCGGCCTGACGCCCCGCAACGCCGGCGTTCCTCAGACAGTACAGGATTTAGTCCACACCTTCCAATATAATGATCTCGCCTCAGTCAAGGCCGGACTGGATGAAGAGACCGCCTGCGTCATTCTCGAACCGATGGTGTTTGAATTTCCACGAAACAACTTCCTGCACGAATTAAAGGCGCTGTGCGCTCAAAACGGGTCGCTGTTGATCTTTGATGAGATGTGGACCGGCTTTCGGCTGGCGCTGGGCGGCGCTCAAGATTATTTCGACGTGGTCCCCGACCTGGCTTGTTACTCGAAGGCCATCGCCAATGGGATGCCACTATCGGCGCTGACCGGCCGGTGGGAGATGATGCAGCTACTCGATGAGGTGGTCTTCTTTTTCACCACCTTCGGCGGCGAGGCGCTGTCGCTGGCGGCGGCGCAAGCCACTCTGACCGAACTGCGCGATCAAAACGGGCCGGCCTATCTGGCCGAACAGGGCCGCACGCTGCAAGACGGATATAACCGGCTGGCCGATGAACTGGGTCTGGCCGATTATACGCGCTGCATCGGCCACCCGGCCCGCACGCTGGTAACGTTCGATCCGGCGGCGGGCGACCCGCTGCATCTGAAATCGCTGGTGCAGCAGGAGTTGATCAAACGGGGCGTGCTCTGGTCGGGCTTTCACAATTTGTGTCTGGCTCACACCGACGCAGATATCCAGTACACTCTCAGCGCCTACCGCGAGGCGCTGACTATTCTCAAACAAGCCATCGCTGAGGATAATGTGGCCGGCTATCTGCGCGGTAAGCCGGTTCAGCCGGTGTTTCGTAAGACCGGTGATTTCAACGTCAAGCCCAAACGACGGCCTGGGAATAACGGCCGAACTAATTAAGTAGTTCTCATCGCTAAGATTAGTTTAGACAGAATTAACAGGATTATCATGATTTTTTTGTTTTATCCTGAAAATCTTATAAATCCTGTCGATTCATCCTAATGTCAAACTCAAAAGTTAGTTGTGAAAACAGTTAGAAAAGGGACGCGATGAATCAATTTTCACTCGAAGGAAAAGTGGCGGTAGTTACCGGCGCAGTGGGGCTGCTGGGGCAGCAGCACTGCGCGGCTCTGGCCGAAGCCGGGGCGAACATCGTGGCTTGCGACCTGGACGGCGACCACTGCCAGGATTTCGCCGCCAACTTGCCGACCGAGTCGTTGGGCGTCGGGGTCGATGTCACCGTTCCGGCCTCGATTAGCTGGCTGCTAGACGAGGTTTTGGCCCAATTCGACCACGTTGATGTGCTGGTCAACAACGCCGCCATCAACGACAAGTTTGAAGACCCGGCCCTGGCCGCCGAGCAGTCTCGCTTCGAACAATACCCGCTGGCGTTCTGGCAGCAGTCGCTGGCCGTCAATGTGACCGGCGTTTTTTTATGCGCCCAAATTATCGGCCGGCACATGGCCGAACAGCGCAGCGGCAGCATCATCAACATCGCTTCGACCTACGGCATCGTCGCGCCCGACCAATCGCTCTACCAGACGCCCGATGGCCGGCAGCCGTTCTATAAATCGCCGGCTTATCCCACCACCAAAGGGGCGGTCATCGCCTTTACCAAATATCTGGCCGCCTATTGGGGCGCGGTGGGCGTGCGCGTCAATGCGCTCTCGCCGGGCGGGGTGCAGAATGGGCAAGACGATTATTTTGTCGCCAACTACGCCGCCAAGACGCCCCTCAAACGCATGGCCCACCCCGATGATTATCAAGGCGCGATTGTTTTTCTGGCCAGCGACGCCTCGGCCTATATGACCGGGGCCAATCTGGTGGTCGATGGCGGGTGGACGGCCTGGTGAACGACAATGTGCGGCGCAGAACGCGGGTAGACGGCCGGGTGAACGATGACTTGCAGCATAGAGCGCGGTCGATTCGCCTCCTGCTGACCGACGGCGACGGCGTGCTGACCGACGGCGGGGTCTATTACTCGGCGCGGGGGGAGGAGATGAAGCGCTTCTCGATCCGCGATGGCATGGGCGTCGAACGGCTGCGCACCTTGGCCGGGGTAGAGACCGGCATCATCACCGGCGAGATATCGGGCGCGGTCCAGCGGCGAGCCGAGAAACTCAACATTACCGAACTTCATCTGGGCGTCAAAAACAAAGTTGAGGCGCTGACCCATATTCTGACGCGGCGACAGCTCCGCCCGGAACAAGTGGCCTACATCGGCGACGACAGCAACGATTTAGCCGTGATGCAGCGCGTGGGATTATCGGCCTGTCCCGCCGACGCGCTGTGCTTCGTCAAAGAAATCGCCCATTATGTGTGCCGGACTAACGGCGGTTATGGGGCTTTTCGGGAGTTTGCCGAATTCATTATTACCGCCAAGGAATAGCGGAGCAACAAAGCTTGCTTTGTTACGGTCAAAGCTCTGCTTTGACGCTCCAAAAGAGAAACAGCGGAGCAACAAAGCTTGCTTTGTTATGGTCAAAGCAGAGCTTTGACGCTCCAACATTTCCAATCGAGGAGGGGCTATGCAGCGTGACAACAAAATCCAGGTTAACCGGCACGCCATTGGCAGCGGTGAGCCGGTTTATGTGGTGGCCGAGATTGGCATCAACCACAACGGGTCGCTTGAGCTGGCCAAGAAATTGATCGACGGGGCTATATTCGCCGGCTGCGACGCGGTTAAATTCCAAAAGCGGACGCCGGAGTTATGCGTTCCCCAAGCGCAGTGGGCGGTTGAACGCGAGACGCCTTGGGGCCGCATGACCTATCTCGATTACCGGCACAAGGTTGAATTTGGCCCGGACGAGTTCACTGTAATCGACCGTTACTGCCGGGATCGGGGCATCACCTGGTTTGCCTCGTGTTGGGATGAGGCCGCCGTGGCGTTTATCCAGGAGTTCGACGCGCCGCTGTATAAAGCGTCGTCGGCCTCACTCACCGACCACGCCTTGCTCAAGGCAATGAAGAATACGGGCAAACCATTGATGATCTCGACCGGAATGTCGAACATGACCGAAATCAGAGCCGCCGTTAAGACCGTTGGCGTCGATAACTTGCTCGTCGCCCACTCGACCTCGGCCTATCCTTGCCCGGTGGATGAACTAAACCTGCGCATGCTCGATACCCTGCGCAGTGAATTTCCCGGCGTGCCGGTGGGCTACTCCGGCCACGAGGTCGGGCTGGCTCCCACCTGGGCCGCCGTCTCTCTGGGCGCTTGCTTCATCGAACGCCACGTCACCCTCGACCGGGCGATGTGGGGTTCCGACCAGGCTGCTTCGGTCGAAGTGATGGGGCTGCATCACCTGGTGCGCAATATTCGAGACATCGAGAAATCGCTGGGCAACGGCATCAAACAGGTCTATCAAAGCGAACTGAAGGTGCAACAGAAATTGCGGCGCGTTCAGACTAACGGGCATCATCATCTCAACGGCAACGGACAACAAGCCTCTTCTACCGAAGGACTCACCCGGTTTTTGTATGGGGCGATCTTAGATCATGATCCGTTTACGCTGTCGTTCGAGTTGGATGCTCATTGGAATGAAATGTAAATAAGGGAGATTAGAGATTGGGAGATTAGGAGATTACCCATTGAATAATCTCCTAATCTCCAGCCTTTAACCATGTCGATTGATTGTCACCCCAACCCCTATCTTCGGTAGACAACCTATGCGCGTTCGCCAACTGGATACAACCCGTAAACGAGACGTTAGGCAATTTGTGGCCTTCCCGTTTGACCTGTATCGCGGCTGCGCCCAATGGGTGCCGCCGCTGGTTTCGTCGGCCAAAGCGGTAATGAATCGGCGAAAACACCCTTACTACCGCCACTCGACAGCCGACTTTTTTGTGGTGGAGAGCGAGGGGCAAACCCTGGGCCGTATAGCGATGTTGAATAATCGGAACTATAACGATTATCGCGGCCGTAATACCGCCTTCTTCGGATATTTTGAGGTAGCTGAGGATATCGAAGCGGCGCGGGCGCTGTTCGACACCGCCCTGGCTTGGACCAAGGCCAACGGGTTGACGGGCATTATCGGCCCGCGCGGGTTGATTGGGGTGGATGGCAGCGTGCTGGTCGAAGGCTTTGAGCACCGGCCCGCGCTGGCGATCACCTACAACTACCCTTACTATGATACCTTCATCAAAGACGCCGGCTTTGAAAAAGACACCGACTACTTATCCGGCTACCGGCCCTTACACCCGCTGCTGTCTGAACGCTTTCATCTGATTGCCGATACAGTCAGAAAACGCCGGAAGTTTTGGGTCAAAACCTTCGGCTCAAAAGCGGAGCTGCGGCAATGGATACCCCACATCGTCGAAGTTCATCACCAGGCGTTTAGCCAGCTTCACAGCTACTACCCGCCCTCCCCGGCGGAGACGAAGCTGATTATCGACAGCTTGCTGACCATTGCCGACCCCCGGCTGATAAAATTGGTGATGCAAGGCGAGAAAATTGTCGGGTTTTTATTTGCCTATCACGATCTTTCGGCGGGGCTGCAAAAAGCCAAAGGACGCTTGTGGCCGTGGGGCTGGTATCATCTGCTGCGCGAGCGTGGCCAAACGGAGTGGGTCAATGTCAGCGCCGTGGGCTTACTGCCGGAGCATCGGGGCGTCGGGGCTAACACGCTCCTTTATACGGAGATCGAAAAGTCGCTGTGTCAGTTTGGCTTTAAGTACGTGGATATGGTGCAGATCAATGAGGACAATATCAACAGTGTGTCTGATATGAAAAATATCGGGGTGAGGTGGTATAAGCGGCATCGGCACTACCGGTTAAAGCGGGAGTAGGGAAGTAAGGAGTAGGGAGTATGGGGGGGTGACTAAGCCCGTGGTACAGCACCGGCGATGGAGCGACAAAGCTTGCTTTGTCAAGGGTCAAAGTAAACTTTGTCGCTCCCACTTGTTCTACGCCTTACTTCCGTCTTTGAACCGCTTGGCCAGCAGCGATTTCAACACGGGGGCGGGCGTCCACGCGCCTTCAATATCAGCGTAGACCGGGAATTGATCCGGGTAAAGCCCTTTGGCTTTAAGCGTTTGAGTTAACTCCGGGTCGAGATCGCCGTAGTTAAGTTCGCTGCGCATGTGGCGGTAATAGTTTTGGTGATGATAGAAGTGGACGTTTTCGATCCCATACGCCACAAACATCGAGTATTTAGGGCCGGTGATGTAGCTGCCGGAGTGCAGGGTACGCGGGTCAAAAATAATGCAGTCGCCGGGTTCGGTGGCGATCCATGCGGCGTTGGCGGCCCATAGCTGGGCTTTGGGCGATAGGTAGCTGAGCGCGCCCATCCAGGTGATCTGGATTTCGGACAGCCGGCGGCCAAGGGTGATGTTCGTTGCGGGGCGATGGCTGCCCTTGATGAAGCCGAGCTTGAAGCTGCTCTCGGCGTGACTTTGCAGATAAAGGCCCACCCGCACCATTTTATACGGCGCTTGCGACTCGTCCCAATCGGGCCCCTTGCCGAATTTGCGGTTGACGCTGTCGCGGTGCCAGGCCACGGCCGAAAAGCCGACGTGCAAGTCGGTGTGCTGCAAAAAGCGAATGTCCGGCCCCAACAGGTCCCTGACCGTTGAGATTAATCGTTCGTGATAGATCAGCGGCCAGAAATCGGGCGACTTCGAGACCCCGTCGGGCAAATTCCACGACGCCTGCCGGCCTTTTGGGTCGAACCCCCGACCCGCGCCCTGGGCATTAAAGTTCTCTTTGGTGATGCCAGAGCGTTCCTCTAATTTATTCACATAAAAGTCCACTTCCTGGTTCGAGAGAAGCTGCCGGATAACGACAAATCCCTGGTTTTTGAGCTGCTCTTGCAATGTAGGCGTACTCATCCTTACCTCTTGGCCAAAGTATCGTTGTGGGATGGCTATGACACACCATAGTCCTTTTGATTAAAGAGTCGGTTAAGCCCGGTTGAAGAGTTTGTTAAGCTCTTATTAAATTCGATTAAAATGAAAATGACTCTAACCAAATTCTAATTAAATTTTTACAAGGAATTAAGAGATAGTTGTTACATTAGTTTCAAGTTGCTTATTTGAGAACGAGGGGGCGACCTTGATCTAGCCATTTGAGCTTCATCCAGTTCGTTCATTAACTTCCTATCATTTCTTAACAACAAAATTCCAAGCCCCCAATCTATTCAAATCTAGACCGGCTCGAAGCCGGTTTTTTAATAGCAACGTTGCTCTTATTGTTCTTGGCTAGCAAGCCCGTAAAGGAGAGGATAATGTATTTGGTGAGACGAGATTTCGTAAGAGGGATTGAGACCGTTGAAGCCCTAACCGGCTTAAGTCAAGCCGATTTTGACCTTCTTAGTGAAGTCGCACCCCAAGCTATGGAGTGGGGTGATGAACTTGTCCAGATATTTTACGACACGCTGTTTGACCACTCGCGGACAGCGGCGGTTTTCCATACTGCTGAACGAGCAGAGCGTGAAGATACATTGCTTAAGTGGTATCTGTCTTTGTTTGAGGTCACGGATGCTTACGCATTTCTGAGTAATCAGGCGCGGATTGGCTTGGCGCACGTCCGGCGTGATGTCCACAATCAATTTATGATCAGTGTGGCCAACAAAATGCGGCTGGTCTTTTTTCAAAAAGCGGTCGATACGTATGGGGCGGAACGCGGCTTAGAAGTGGCCTATGCGTTTGGTCGCGTGCTCGATGCCGTGATTGGCCTAACCGCCGAAGGGTATGAGCTGCTTACCCGGCGAGCCTTATCCAATTCAACCGGCGTTAAGCCCTTCCTCCTGGATCATTTCGTTCACCTCTCTTTAGATGCGTTAGAAAAAGAGCTTCTGTCATAAACTAAATCGATGGTAGCTCTGCCCTAAACCGTGGTGAAAAAATTTAGCCAGGACCTACGGCAAGATTTACCGAATGATGATCGATAAAATCGTGACAATCATGTCAATTCTGTCGATTATTTGATCGTTCTTCCGTCGTTCTCACGTCTCTACAGTTTAATGTTGTGCTACCAAATCGATCAAAACAGGCGAGAAATACCATCGGGGATGTTGGTGGCTGTTAATACGTATGTAAGAAATTGAGCGTAT
The DNA here is from genome assembly GCA_020634935.1 of Anaerolineales bacterium. Taxonomy (GTDB): domain Bacteria; phylum Chloroflexota; class Anaerolineae; order 4572-78; family J111; genus JAGRBY01. The sequence goes on along the minus strand of JACKAT010000012.1, from coordinate 112,799 downwards.
TGTGGTTATAATAATTTCTTCCATACGATAAGTAGAAAGGTCACGAACATGTTGAATACCGATCAACAAACTAACGTCGCCACTATTCCCCCGATCGATCAGGCCGCGCCGGCCAAAGTTGAAACCGCGACCTTTGCTCTGGGTTGATTCTGGGGACCAGACGCCCAGTTTGGGAGTCTAAAAGGCGTGGTACGCACCCGGGTGGGCTACACGGGCGGGAAAAAAGTTAATCCCACTTATTATAGCCTGGGCAATCACACCGAAACGCTGCAAATCGATTACGATCCGACGGTCATCACCTACGATGAACTGCTGGCGATTTTCTGGAACAGCCACAATCCTACCCGCGGGTCGTGGAGCCAACAGTACAAAGCCGCCGTCTTTGTGCACAATGATCGCCAACTGCGCCAGGCGGAACGCTCGAAAACGGCCATTTCTGAAGAAAAGACCGGGCGCTTCTTCAACCGGAAAATCCACACCGAGATCATTCCGGCTTCGACTTTTTATCTGGCGGAGAATTACCACCACAAATATTTGCTGCAGCATTCGCCCCGGATTTGGGCCGATATCCTGGAAATATATCGCCGGCCAACGGATTGGATAAATTCTACAGCGGCGGCACGATTAAATGGGTATGTCGGTGGATACAGCACATTGGCCCAACTGGAAGAAGAAATTAACAGCCTGGGGTTGTCATCAGCCGCGCAAGCTGATTTATGGAAAACGGTGCGGCGGTTTGGGTAAGAAGAAGTAGGAAGTAAGGGGCTTGTCACTGCTCCGCAAAATAACGCCAAATTTTCTCCATCGCCTCGGCTGCGCGTAGTTTCAAACGGTAGGTTACAATGTCCGAAACGTGCGTGTCAGCCGGGTTGATTTCCACGGTCGGCGCGCCGCGATAGCGAGCGTCAATGAGCGGCTTCAAAATGTAGGGGAATGAACTGGACGTACCAATGGCAATGACCAGATCGATGGGTTGGAAAGCTAGCCCCATCATAGCGGAAACGGCCCCATCCGGTAACTGTTCGCCGAAGAGAACGACATCCGGTCTAATCATGCCGTCGCAGCGGGGGCATAAGGGTGGTAGTGAAGGTTTTACTTCATAATTAGCAATGACATCGGCGGCTGAGAAATTGGCCCGGCAGCGGGTACAGTACAGATCAAACGCGTGGCCGTGAACTTCAATGAGGTTAGTGGTTCCGGCGGCTCGATGCAAGCCATCGATATTTTGGGTTAAGACGACCGAATTCGGTTTGCGCTGCTGGATCAGGGCGATAATCTCATGGGCCCGATTGAAGCTCGCCCCATGACAAGCCGATCCAATTTGCCACAAATATTTCCAGGTGATATCGGGCCGCCGAGTAAACATATAAGCGCTTAGCGCCATTTCGATGCTGATCCCTTCGGCGGTAAACTCATCTTCATACAGCCCACCCACACCACGGTAAGTCGGCAGCCCGGAGTCAGCCGAAATACCGGCCCCCGTAATAAAAAGAATGTGTTCGGCCTGGTCAATCACCTCAGCGATGGATTTGATGGTTTTTTCGGTTTGACTCTCATCGGTCATCATCGTGCCTTTACTTTAACTTCGCTCTACCCTGATTATCCGGTCTTCGATTAGCTCAAACAGGTCCCTCTAGATCGGTTTATAATCGGCTGTGACAGTATCGTGTTGATCATCTGCTGTTCAGTATACTCAGTTTGGAGTAGATTTACCAAAAGTTACCTATCTTGATTAGTAAGTGAAGACATAATTACGCTCCCCCCCTACGCCAGTGCAAAACCGGGCGAGGTGATGAAGGTGGCGCTCACCCAGGCTCACCACCTCGCCCTACGGGAACGAAATCAGAAGCAGTAATATTTTAGCAATCAATTCACCTTGACATATATCGTCATTTGCGAACTTGCCGGTGGAAATGACATAATAGAGAATCCACTGGGCGAACCATCGGCCCATCTTAACGTGACGTGGTTAGGGTTTGGATCAATCGACAACAAATTATATCCTGTTTGCGGGTTAGCCCCATCCCACAGCGACCAATTAATGGGCGGGCCATAAATGGGTCGAATCATTCTAATCCCTCGCCGTGACCATCCCTTCCACTTGGGATCATTCCATTGTAGCGCGTTAACATTTGGCGGTACCGGCAGCGTATCAAAGATAGCGGGGTTCTCCATAATATGCCAGATCGCTAGGCCCTGGTCCGGCAAGAATTGATCATAGGAAGTTCCTTTCCAGCGATTCTCGATGATGAAATACTCGTCATCACCTCGAATTGGGTCGTAGAGAATGGATACTTCGTGATGAGTTTCAACGCTACGGATGGTGTACCACCCGTCGGAAGTGATAATCTTGGGCGTTAACCAGCCTAGTCTTAACTTGTGGAACGGGTCTAAATGAGGTGGGTTGTGCGGCGACTGATCCATCAAGGAATAAGGTCCCGCTGCGTAAGGCTGGAAGAAGCTGAAGTACATATCGCCTGTCCCCAAAAGGATATGAGACAGTTCGTGGGCGACAACACCCAGACTCGGAGGCGACCCAATGTAAGCCTCGACAATTGAATTTATTCTCACCCCATCGACCATCAAGGGCTGTTCGGTGGGTAAGTGCCGGCCGACCACAGGTCTTTGGGTCCCGAAGGGACTATTTTGGGGGATTACCATCAGAACAGTCAATTCGTCGGGCGTCAAAAGCTGATTCTTGTCTACATCATACGGATTGTAATTAAAATGTGCGCTTGCGGTTGTAACCGCTTCGGCCCATTTATGCGAATGGCCTCCGATAAAACCATCGTCATCCAGATAGCGAATTGAACCGGGGGCGCCATACTTACCCTGCACATCAACCCACCGGTGTCTATCGCCCGCAGTTAAATTTGCAGGGTTATAAGGACCCTCCCGCCAGTATAGTTGCCAGGGATGGAGAGCCGGATACCAGCCCAATACCCCGGCATTTTCTATTGTGAAGCACCCGCCCGAATTCTCCAGAAAATAGTCTCTAACGCTTGGCCTTGGTCCAAAGATGAGATTTTCAACCGCGCTTTTGGATGGAGCGGGATGTTCAGGCCGATGAGGATCCCACAAAATGACGAGCACCTTTCGCTGGCCGACTACCGGCTGTAGCCCATAAAATGGCTTGCTTAAATCCGGCGCCTGTCCCTGGAGGTAATTCAGGGACAATGTTCGGTCGCCGATGCTGGCCCGGCCTCCGGCATCGACTAACCATTGGATTTGCACCGTGTGCGGACCCGCTCCCAAATTCTCCTGGGTAAAGGTAAATGAGTGGGTTCCGGTAAATCCTCCGATGGCAAAGACCACATCCGAAGGCTGCGCCGGCCGGCCATCGATCAACGCTCGCATAAACATCCGTTTTCCACCCGACGTGCTCACCTCGCCGCTGACCGTGATCTCCACATCGCTGTTGGCTGCCGTGGCGATACTTCCTCGTAAATCCGGTACGTCTGTCCAGCCATGAGATGTTGTCACCTTGTCCGGCCCACTCGGCGCCGCTTTGACCGTCAATCCACCTGTCGCTGTGAGTTCGGGAGACGCATACAGGGACAATGTTCGGTCACCGATGCTGGCCCGACCTTCGGTATCGACTAACCATTGCATTTGCACTGTATGCAGACCTGCTCTCAAATTCTCCTGGGTAAAGGTAAATGAGTGGGTCCCGGTAAATCCCCCGACGGCAAAGACCACATCTGAAGGCTGCGCCGGCCGGCCATCGACCAAGGCCCGCATAAACATCCGTTTTCCACTCGATGTACTCACCTCGCCGCTGACCGTGATCTCCAAATCGCTGTTGGCTGCCGTGGTGATGCTTCCTCGCAAATCCGGTACGTCCGTCCAGCCATTAGTCGTTGTCACCTTGTCCGGCCCACTCGGCGCCGCTCTGACCGTCAATCCGCCGGTCGCTGTGAGTTCAGGAGACGCATACAGTGACAACGTTCGGTCGCCGATGCTGGCCCGGCCTCCGGCATCAACTAACCATTGCATTTGCACTGTATGCGGACCTGCTCTCAAATTCTCCTTGGTAAACGTAAACGAGTGGGTCCCGGTAAATCCTCCGATGGCAAAAACCACATCTGAAGGCTGTGCCGGTCGGCCATCGACCAATGCTCGCATAAACATCCGTTTTCCACTCGATGTGCTCACCTCACCGCTGACCGTGATCTCCACATCGCTGTTGGCTACCGTGACGATGCTTCCTCGCAAATCCGGTACGTCCGTCCAGCCATTAGTCGTTGTCACTTTGTCCGGCCCACTCGGTGCCGCTCTGACCGATATAGCCCGAGTTTCTTCAGTCATTTTCGTGACCTCCTTGGATTTAAAGGCATTAATTAAGGTTTTATTAACAATTTGTTCGTTTTTTTGGTGAACCTCCTCACAATAAAATTTATCCACCGGGTGTTCGATCCACTCAACGCGACCACCATTACATCGGGCGCAAGGTCGTAAATATCCACACTGCGGTTCGCATCCTCGGCTATAAATAGATATCCCATAGCAGCAAGCCGGTCATGTCTGTCGGAGGTTGTAAGGAGAGTTTTCAGTAATGGCAGAAGATTTTGGGAGGCAGACCTAATGTCACAAATCTATCATATAATAAAACCTACCCGGAGACACCCGTCATCTGAGCAGAATAATGACTGGTAGACCGGTCGGTTTTTGGGCTGGATAAGCGGCTAGCCGACCGTATACCACTCGGCTAATTCCTGACAATTGATCCCAACCGCCTAATTCCTGATTTTTAAGAGAAATAGGTTGTTAGGGATTGATCATCTGTGTATAATGAGGGTATGAAACAGGTTAAGTTTTATACAAAGTTAAACTGTTCAACCTGCGACATCGCTTACCAAATGCTTGTAACAGTGGCCTTGGATATTCCTTTAGAAATTGACATCCTGGACATTACCCATCCCCATAACGGCTTGGAGGCCGCATACGCCGAGCTAATTCCGGTTATTGCGGTAGCTGCTCTTGAGCACCAACTGGTCTGGCCCTTCTCACTTGATGATATCAAAGCTTATCTTAGCCACTGACAGATTCCGCTCACTAACGAGGAACAAATTATGAGACGCCTCATTCGAGAGGTTACGTTTCAATTGGTGCGTCATGATTTGGCGAGGTTTCTACAGGATCACGAAGCTGAAATGATTCAAATCTTCCATGAGGAGATCCAAAAGATCGATGATGAAATCGATGAAGAAGCCATGTTTATCGATATTAAAATGGTGCCGCTGGGCGAAGTGGTGCTGAAAGCCGCGCTCAGAGCCATCCGGCGCTTTTTGGTCGAAAAAGCGCCGGATTCCCTCGATGATTAAGTTAATTCCCCTCCAAATTTAATTTGACGGTGATCCGAGACTGTGTTATAATCCTCTACTGTTGTTGCAAGATTAACATCTGCCGAGGTAGCTCAGTTGGTAGAGCATTTGACTGAAAATCAAAGGGTCCCCAGTTCAAGTCTGGGCCTCGGCACCTATAGCTTATAATGGGGAATCGTCTAATGGTAGGACAGCGGCCTTTGGAGCCGTATATCCAGGTTCGAATCCTGGTTCCCCAGTTTGGCAGATTTTGCCAAACCGGCTGACTCCAGCTATAATTTGTCAATCGGTTGTTTTTGGGGGCGTGGTGTAGTGGTCAACACGCCGGCCTGTCAAGCCGGAGATCGCGGGTTCAAGTCCCGTCGCTCCCGCTCTATAGTTACTTCTATAGCAAAAACTGTTGCATTATCTATACTGCAACAGTTTTTTATTTATCCGCCCCATTTGGAAGCGTAACGTCATGGCTAAGCAAACAATTATCTATCTGCATGGCTTTCTTTCCTCAACTCAAGGAACCAAAGCCACTTACTTTGAGCAGCAGATTGCGACTTATCCCGAGGTTGACTTTCATGCCATCAAGTTCAACCCTACGCCGCGTGACTTTGAGTTTATGACAATCACCGGCCAGATAAATCGGCTGCGGCAATACGTACTCGACCATCAATTTGAGTCGGTGAGTTTAATCGGCAGTTCGTTGGGGGGGCAAGTAGCTCTGCATTATGCTTATCGCTATGGTGGCGTCGATAAACTACTGCTGCTGGCGCCAGCCCTTTTTTACAGCGTCAACCGCTATGGGCCGAATGAGTTAGCCCAGTGGCAAATTTCAGGCGTACACACCCTCTGGCACGATGGTCTTCAGGAAGATCTGCCGCTCCGCTACCAATTTCATGTCGATCGGCTGCAATATAACCAGCCCATCCACCCTCCGGCCCCAACGGTCATCATCCACGGCCGGAAGGATGATGTTGTGCCGATTATCGGCAGCCGCCAGTACGCCTCGGCCAACCCCGACAACGTGACGTTGATTGAGGTTGACTCAGACCACCGGCTGAATGATCAACTGCTTATAATCTGGGAGCATGTCCAAACCTTTTTATTCGGTTAGCATGGTTCAATTTAACAATAGATTGGTCCAGTTTTACCAATTTGGTCGAGAAATCGGATCAAGTAGGCAGACGATTTTGGTTGCAACACGACATTCGTAAGGAAACTGGACCAATCTTAAGCTCGTGAGATTCGGGTAATTTTCAAAACGTGGTATAATATCAACGCTGCTCCCGCAAGGGAGCTTAATTCTAATATTAGATTATTTTGGCTGTTCAAAGTGGTCGCCCGGTTATATTAGTCGGGCGTTTTTGTTGCAACAGAATGGCTCTACTTGCGGGGAAGAGTCGGCTGTTACCAACAACTTGGATGTGGCCGCCCGGTCACGCTGCACAGCGGACGTTCAAAACGCAAGTAGGAGCATAAATGTCAATCGAATTTTCTCATCTGGGTTTGCACCCCCAGTTGGTGCAAACCGTAGCCGAATTAGGCTACACTACCCCCACCGCCATTCAGGCGGCCATCATTCCCATCATGTTGACCGGCCAGGACGTTATCGGCCAATCCCAAACCGGCACCGGCAAAACAGCGGCCTTTTCCTTGCCGATTTTGCATAACTTGGAGGCCGGTCAAGGGCACGTTCAGGCTTTGGTGCTGACCCCCACCCGCGAACTGGCCATGCAGGTCGCCAAGGCAATGCACGAGTACGGCCGCCCGCTAAACGTGCGGGTTCTGCCGGTCTACGGCGGGCAAGCCTACAGCCGACAGACTAATCGTCTCAATAAAGGCGTCGATATCGTGGTCGGCACGCCGGGCCGGCTGCTGGACCTGATCCGCCAGCAAGCGCTCGATCTAAGCAGCGTCGCGACCGTGGTGCTCGACGAAGCCGATGAGATGCTGAGTATGGGCTTCATCGAAGACATCGAGGCTATTCTGGAGGCTACGCCGTCGGTTCGGCAGACGGCCCTCTTTTCGGCCACGCTACCCCGCGAGATTCGCCGGCTGGCCGACCAGTATATGCACCAGCCGCAGTCATACACCGTCGAGGCCAAGCAGCTCACGGTTTCCACCGTCGAGCAGCGCTACTACCTGGTCAACGAAGCCGATAAACTGGCCGCCCTGACCCGGCTGTTTGAAGTCGAGCCGATCACCAGCGCCCTCATTTTTGCCCGCACGCGAGTCGGCACCGGTGAACTGGCCAATGAGCTGACGGTACGCGGCTTCCCCGCTGAGTCGCTCAACGGCGACCTCAGCCAGGAGGCCCGCGAGCGCGTTCTGGCGCGATTTCGCCAGCAGCAGATTACCGTGCTGGTCGCCACCGATGTGGCTGCTCGCGGTCTCGACATCGACGACATTTCGCACGTCTTCAACTTCGATCTGCCGCCCGAACCGGAGGTCTACGTTCATCGCGTAGGCCGCACCGGCCGCGCCGGCAAACCCGGCATCGCCGTTTCGCTGGTTACGCCCCGCGAGCGGTGGCTAATGCGCAAGATCGAATCGTACACCAAGCAGCCAATTACACCGGCTACGCTGCCGACCGTCGCCGAGATTAAACAGCATCGCGAAAGCCAACTGGTCGAGCAGATGCTGGTCTGGCTGCGGCGCGACCGCTGCCGCCGCGAGCGAGAAATGGTCGCAGAACTGACCGAGAACGGCTACGATGTGGTTGATATCGCGGCGGCGGCTCTGAAAGTAGCTCGCGCCGAAGAGAAACAGCGCCCTATCGATCCGATCAGCGAGATCCAGGAGACTCGCCCCTCGCGCGGCAAATCGGACAACAAACCCAGCCGGCGTTCGCGACGATCGGATCGGCGTGAGCCGGTCGCCGAAAGCGGTATGGTCCGGCTGGCGCTCAACGCCGGTAAGGCCGACGGACTGCAAGTCAATCATGTGGTTGGCACGCTGGCTTACCAGGCCGACATCCCCGGCAACGTCATCGGCAAAATTCGCATTCAAGATCAACAGACCTTGGTTGATGTCCCGGAACAGTTTGTAAGCCAAGTACTGGCTAAAACCGGCTCTTATCGGATCGGCAAACAGAGAATTGCCGTGGAGCGAGTGTAGATCGCTTACCCCCATTCGCCTTATTTTAGGCCGTAGGGCGTGAAGCTTTATTTTCACGTCCTACGAGCCTATCTATCGATCATTTCTGAGACGAATCAGTAACAGCGTCACCCCCCCAATGATGACAGCCGCCAGCAGGAGTACAAATGGGCGAGCCGATGTCGGGCCCGGCGGCAACGGGACCGAGTCCCGCTCGGCGGTGGTTTTGGCGCGGCGGCGAGCCAGTTCTAACCACAAGCTCTCTTCGCCTTTGGCCATCGCCCAGTGATGATTGGCCGCAAATATAGGCTTAAAGAGGAAGGAGAACGCCCGCAGCAAGGGTTTATCGGCTCGAATTTTCCAATCGTAGATGACGTGTACCTGCGGTCCCTCTTGAGTCAAGGTCCAGATACCGCGCCCGTTGAAATCACCCCAGGCTTCCAGGCTAAAGCCATAGGGATAGGTCGACTCGGTGACGCGAAAGGTCCAGCGTAAGGTGTAGGGCAACCAGCCTTTGGTGTACAGGTCGATCACCCGGCCGACGCCGTTTTCATCACCGGGGCGCAGCTCTTTGATCTCCAAATATACGGCGGGCCACCATCTAGTTAAACTGAGCGCGTCGCTCAATATCTCAGCAACTTCGTCAATCGTGCCATCGACATACCAATGAGTGATGAAATGATAATCGTTGCTAGCCAAGGTAATCGATCCTTTCCGTTGCCGGGATAGCACCGCTAAAGCGGTTACTACAAACTATCCACAGCCTGACACCATGATATATTAGACCGTTTCAAGCACCGGCACCGGCGTAAGCCAGTGCCGATACTTCGGTATTTCACCCAGAACCACGCGGAAATAAACATCACGCAGTTGTTGAGTGATCGGGCCGGTGCTGCCGCTACCCACCAGCCGGTGATCGATGGAACCGATGGCGGCGATCTGAACGCCAGTGCCGCAGTAGAACGCTTCTTCGGCCAGGTATAGTTCGGTGCGGTCGATATCACGCTCGATGACCTCCAGGCCCAGCTCTTCGCGGGCCAGCTCAATGAGGGTTTTGCGGGTAATGCCTTCCAGCAAATTGCTAGTGATTGGCGGCGTGATGATGGCGCCGTCACGGACCATCATAAAGTTGGCCGCGCTGCCCTCCGAGACGTGACCATCCTGATTGAGAACAAGCGCATCATCGAAGCCGCTAAGCATCGCGTCACTTTTGACCAGAGCACTGTTGACATAGGCCCCATTGACCTTACCTCGCGCCGGAATGGCCGTATCATCAACTCGCCGCCAGGAGCTAACGCACACCTTGGCCCCCTTATCGGCCTCGAGATACTTACCGACCGGCTGGCTAAAGATGGCGATTTTATCGTTAGCGTCGTGAAGCCACACCCGGAACACGCCGTCGTCTTTGTAGGCAATAGGGCGAATGTAGCAGTTTTGCCGCCAACCCTCGCGGCTGAGTAGTTCAACTGTGATATCGGCCAGTTGTTGGGCGGTGTAATCGAAGCGGCACATCAGCAGTTTGGCGCTGTTGAGAAAGCGGGTGTAATGATCGACTAGCCGAAAGGCGTAAAGCTGCTCGTGGGTTTCGTTCCAGTAGCCGCGCAGCCCGCCAAAGCAGCCGGTACCATAGTGGAATGTGTTGCAGGTGATGCTGACCTTGGCTTGCTCGATGGGCACGATGCGGCCTTCAAAGTAGGCAAGAGTTGTCATAGAGTTGCTCCTTCGGGATTTAATGAACGTATTTTAAGTGACAATAGTATTCCCAGCAATTTGGCAAAAGGGTCGCAAGGTGGCAGGGCTGCGGCGTGACAAGTTAACAAGGTGGCACCCCTGCACGTCGGCAACTCTTTCACCTTATTATAAAATTTGTTGACTCACACGCTAAAAAAGAACGTTTTTTTCACGATAGTATGGTATACTAGGGCCATTACCTCGGTCCACAAAGGCACTTTACAGTTATATTAGCCCAGTTAATTGCGATTGCCGGTTTAAAGAGTAAAAGAAGCTATGAGGCAAGGAGAGATAACAGTGAAAACAACGTTATGGTTCTGTAGCAACTGCGTGACCTGGTGGTTGAGCCGGCCAGCCGATCAGGCTGAAAGCTGGTATCTATATCGCCTGGCGGATATGCCGTCGGCCACTAACCAAAAACCAGGCTGGACCGTTACCGGCTCTGACGCCATCTACTGCCCCCACTGCGGTTCGCAGATGGTCGCGTACAACGTCTCCAATCGCCAAGATAGTGGCACCTACGAAACCCTGAATTAGGTCGAACTGGATTAAGCTACGCTCGTAGGCCAATTTGCTAAACTGGCCTACGAGCGACCTGAGATAACGCGCTCCCCGGTTTGAACCCGCCACAGTGAGGCGTAGATGCCGTTGGCCGCAATTAACTCTTCGTGGCGACCCTGCTCTACTAATCTTCCCCTATCCAATACAAAAATATTATCAGCATTGCGCACGGTTGACAGCCGATGGGCAATGACAATTGTGGTGCGCCCCACAGCGATGCGCTCCATCGAGCGTTGGATGGCGGCTTCGGTTTCGTTATCGACAGATGACGTGGCCTCATCGAGGATAAGCACCGGCGGGTCTTTGAGCACAGCGCGAGCGATCGATAAGCGTTGGCGCTGGCCGCCAGAGAGCTTCTGGCCCCGCTCACCGACAATGGTATCGTATCCCTGGGGCAGGTTGATAATAAATTCGTGGGCCTCGGCGATTTTGGCGGCTCTGACGATCTGCTCATCGGTAGCGTCGAATGTGCCATACGCAATATTTTCGCGCACGGTACCGTGGAACAGAAAGACATCCTGGCTGACCAGGCCGATAGCTCCGCGCAGATCGGCCAGGCGCAGCTCACGGATGTCGTGACCGTCGAGACAGACGTGACCGCTCTTGACATCATAGAAGCGGAGCAGCAGCTTGATGACCGTACTCTTACCGGCCCCTGTCGCGCCGACAATCGCTGCCGTTTCCCCGGCGGGAATGTGCAGCGACAACCCACTCAACACCGACGGCCGGTTGCCATTGCTGTTGTGGTACTCAAAGATAACCTTATCGAACGTAATTTCGCCTCGGATCTGCTGAATGGGCAAATGGGTCGTACCCTCGATAATTTGCGCCTGGGTATCGAGCAGATCGAGTACGCGGGCGGTTGAGGCCATCGCCCGCTGGTAGAGATCGAGCGTGTCGCCCAGCCGAGTCAGCGGCCACAGGAGACGCTGGGTCATAAAAACCAGCACGCTGTAGACTCCTACATTGAGCGATCCGTTCAGGGCCATTTGCCCGCCAAAAACCATAATGGCGATAAAACCAACGACGATAACCATCCGGATCAGCGGTACAAAAGCCGAACTCAACTTGATGGCGTGGCGGTTGGTTTCCTGATAATGATGGCTTTCTGTGGCCACCCGTTTGACCTCGTAGGCTTCGGCGGTAAAGCTTTTGATGGTAGCAATACCGCCCAGGTTGTTCGATAGCTGGCTGTTGAGCACGCCGACCTGCTCTCGGACAGCGGCGTAGCGGGGCGCTAGTAGTTTCTGAAACCGCAGCGACCCCCAAACGATGACCGGCATCGGTAAAATGGTCATCCACGATACGCTGGGTACCAGCACGATAAACATGCCGCCAATGACGACGATGGTGGTAATCAACTGTAAAATCTCGTTCGCGCCGATATCAAGAAAACGCTCAAGCTGGTTGATGTCATCGTTGAGGATGGCCATCAGGCCGCCGGTGCTGCGATCTTCAAAGTAGGCCATCTCTAAATTTTGCACGTGAGCATAGGCGTCGATGCGCAGTTCATGTTGAAGAACTTGAGCCAGGTTACGCCACAGCACCGCGTAGGCATACTGGAAGATCGATTCTAAGGCCCAGGCCGCAATGGTTACGCCGGCCAAGACCCATAGTTGGGTCATCAGGTTGGTAAAACCCAGATGGGCCAGCATGGAGTTTTGCCGGGAAACGACAATATCGACCGCCACACCGATGAGGACCGGCGGGGCCAAGTCAAAAACCTTGTTGAGGATCGAGTAGATGGTCGCCAGAATAAGGGGGCGGCGATAGCCCTGCGCGTAGCGCCATAAGCGAATGAGGGGGTGTTGGTTGGATTGGTTCATTGTTTTTTATCCACGAAGATACACAAAGATGCACGAAGAAAAAGTATCCCGGTATTTTACTTGATAAACCGTTTCCATTCCAATCGTCCGACACTACCAAAGTTAATCAGCAGTCCCATTCTCAAATTCGTGGCTTTAAGATGATTTAGAAGTTGGCCCTCTTCTTTGCCTGACAACGTGTTGAGTGCTTTGAGTTTGACAACGATTTGGTTGTAGCAAATAAGATCAGCAATGTATTCTTTTTTTAGTTGTTGACCTTTGTAAACAATGGGTAGATTTTGCTGCGAGGTAAAAGGGATTTTCCGGCTTGTTAGTTCGATCTCTAACGCTTCGTGATAGACGGCTTCTAAAAAACCGTGCCCCAGTTCTCGATGCACTTCAATAGCCGCGCCAATGATAGTATAGACTTCATCCTTAAAGAGCAATGTCATAATGCCCTCCTAACACATTGTCCACGAAGGCACACAAAGAAACACTAAGATTTTTTTCCTGTGTGTATCTTCGTGTGCCTTCGTGGATATTTCTTTATGCTAGGAGATCAGAGGGCGAATGTCAAGCATACGCCAGACTATCTCGTACACTAATTGTGGTGGCGCTGCGGGCCGGGAGAATCGAGGCCAAAGTCGAGATGATGAGGATGACGATCAGCCAGACGATGACCGCGCCGAAATTATATTTGTAATCCAGGTTAGCATCAAACATCGCCTGCCCCAGCGCGTTGGCCAGCGGGCGGGCCAGGATAAACGAGATTGGCACGGACACTAGCCAACTAAACACCCCCTGCAAAACCCCCTCCATCACAAACATGCCCATGATGGTCATCGACCTCGCGCCGATGGCTCGCATTACGCCGATTTCCCGCGTGCGCTCCACTACGCTAATCGAGAGCGACCCCATCAGTCCAATTCCGCCGACCATCGCCACAATGACGGCCAGGCCCATCAACATATTGGTGGTGATACTGAACTGGCTAATGGCATTGGCCATGTCATCGGGGGTGGTGCCGGTTGAGAAAACATCGATATCCATGTTGCGATCTTCGTAATCGTCTTTAAGCTGCTGGTAGATCGACTCGACATCTTGCGGGGTATGCGAGACGGTGCTAACGAATAATCGAACGCCATCGTTGTATTTTTTGGTGGCATGGAACACAGCGTCCTCAGGCGCGTAAATTGGTTCGGCGTCGAAACCGCCGCTGAAAATGACCTGGAACAGGCCGACCACCTGCCATTCGTCGTCGCCGAGTTCAAACAGGTTGAGCGTGACGGTGTCGCCGACACTGATGTTATTATCTTCGGCGGTATCCCGGCTCATGACGATGACGCGATCATCGCCCGGCTCCAGCCAGCGGCCGGCCACAATGAGCGGCTGGTACATCTCGCTGCCCTCAGGAATACCGATCAACTCCGCGCCCACCCCGGCCTCCTGGGTGCTTTGCCCTTCTTTGAGAATGGCCGCCGGGGTCGTAAACCAGGTCTCGGCCTGATCGACCCCCGGCACCTTGTGGGCCATCGTCTCCACCCGATCGGTGCGCTGCGGATCCCGAAAACCAATCCGCACGTCAAAACCGCGCCGGTTCATATCGGTATTGAGGGTGTAGGAGATCGACGCCGATAGGCTCATCACGATCAAAAACATCGTACCAGCCCCAACCAGCACCAGTTGGGTTAAGGTCAGCCGCCCCTTGCGCCGAAACAGGTTGCCCAGCGCGATGGCATAGGGCGACGATAAAAAGCGCTGGCCGATCCGCTCCACCCCCTGATCGAGCCGGCTGGAGCCGAAATCGCCGCCCAGCCCGTATGAAGCAATGGCTTCGCGCACGGTAATGGCTGCGCCCGTCAGCACCGGCCACAAGGCAGCCAGCAGCGGAATCAGGGTGGCAGCGATAGCCTGATAAATAACGGCCCGCGTCGAGATTTGGAAAACTTCGTAGTCGATGTTGAACAGGTTGAGGAACCACTTGCTGATGCCATAAGCCACCATCGCTCCAAAAGGTAGTGAGATGATAAATGCCAGCGAACCGTAAATCAAAACCGCGGCCAGATAGATTTTGAGGATGGCGCCGGTAGTGCCGCCAACAGCCTTGATCATACCGATCTGGTTGGTTTGCTGGGTGATCAAGGCGGTCATGGTGTTGGTGACCAAAATCACGCTCATCGCCAGCGAGATAATCGCCAAAATCTGCAAGACAAGATTGATCCCCTCCACAAACCTCCGGCCCCAATGCTCCTCAGGATCCTGGTAGGAGGTAAAGTTGACGCCGACATCTTCTTTGGCCAGCCGGTCTTTAATCTCAGTGGCCATTTCGCGGGCGAAGTCGGCGCTGTAGGGCGTAACCCGGATAAATAGGTTGTTGTATTCGCCTTCAGGGATATTAAAACGTTCCAACCCTTGGGCATCGGTGAAAAAGACGGCGTCGCCGCCAAAGTCGGGTGGTTCAACAAAGTTATGCCGAATTTTGCCGGTGATAGGCAAGGCCCGGTCGCTTTTGTCCAGTTCAAAGATGACCTTATCACCGATATTGATGCCGAAGGTTTGGCTCGACAGCCGTTCGATACCGAAATTGTCCTTTTTGGGCCATTCGCCCTCTTTGAGTTGGAGGATATCGTAGGTCTGATCCTCATAATCTTTGCGCATGATCAGCCGCGCGGCCCGCCAATCGTCATCGGGATGGATTTTGTAGCGAACCGCCACTTCGTTGGCCACCTCGATATCCTCGATGCCCTTGACTTTAGCGAGACGGTCGGCTGTCGTTTCGTCAATACGTGGGTCGATGGCCATGAAGAGGTGGGACGGTACAACCGCCTGGTGAGCGCGATCCATCCCCGTGATCAGTTGATCGACCATACCAAACACCGCGCCAATGGCAAATACCCCGGCGGAGATGCTCAATACAGCCAGCATCGTGCGGACTTTATTATCCCAAATGTCTGACCAGACTTTATACCAAATAACGTTCATTTTGTGTAACTTCGTACCCTTCGTAGATCAATCGCCTGATCAAGCAGGTCACTCAGCCAAATTCCCGTTACGGTTTCATCTTCTAACGGTCTTCAACTGCTCCGTGACTTGCCCAACAATGCCTACCATCCGCCGAACGGTTCCGACGACTGCCGAATCGTTCCTACCATCCAAAAACGGTTCCGACTATCAAAAAATCGTTCCTACCATCCGCCGAACGGTTCCGACGGCCGCCGAATCGTTCCTACCACCGAAAAATCGTTCCTACCGACCGCCAAACGGTTCCGACGGCCGCCGAATCGTTCCTACCATCCAAAAACGGTTCCTACCACCGAAAAATCATTCCTACCATCCAAAAAACGATTCCTACCGTTTCATTTATGACTGGAACAACTCAAGAGCGGATAGGTTTATGAGTTATGCGGTTCCTGTCATTTCGATGCCGAATACAGAGAAATCCCTCCGGCGTTTGGTTACAACACCATTCTGAGGGATTTCTCGCTTGAACTGACACAACCATTTCTCAACTGCCTAAGTCCGGTAGGTATGATATGGGTGCTTAGTAGCCCGTCCAGGCCGTTTTGCTGCCGGCGTATTCGTCGCGGGTGATTTTGCCGTTGGTGATTTCAACCACGCGCGGCACACGCTTGGCCAGTTCTTTGTCGTGCGTCACCATCAGCATCGATTTGCCCTCTTCGACCAGCTTGGAGAACAGTTCAAAAACGTCCTGCGCAGTGCGAGAGTCGAGGTTGCCGGTGGGCTCGTCGCCGACCAGCAGGGGCGGATCGTTGGCCAGGGCGCGGGCGATGGCGGCTCGCTGCTGCTGGCCCCCGGAGACCATACTGGGCAGCTTGTCGGCCTGATCGGCCAGCCCGACAGTTTCCAGCAAATGCATGGCTCGTTCGCGCCGTTCCTTGGAGGAGTATTTGTTGGCAAAGTCCATCGGCAAGATGACGTTTTGCAGCAGGCTGAGCGCGGGCAGCATTTGGAAAAACTGGAAGATGATGCCGACATTTTCGCCCCGCCAGGCCGCCAGTTGGTTTTCAGACATCTTGTTCAGATTGCGACCGGTGACGACAACATCACCGTCACTGGGCCGGTCGATGCCGGTAATCATGTTGAGCAGAGTCGATTTGCCGTTGCCGGACGGCCCCACAATCGACACAAACTCGCCATCTTTGACATCAAACGAAATGCCCTTAAGGATAGTCACTTCGCCGTCGCCAACCTTGAAGCTTTTGACGACATCTTTAATTTGCACTACATATTCGTAGTCATGGTTTTTATGATTATTGCCGAACATATCATTTTTCCTGAACTGCCCAAATTAAATTAACTTTTGGTTTGTACTCATGGGCATTGTACATTTCGTCCACATCCACCGCATGTACGCCTTCAGTGACCATACTGAGCGGGACATCAGTTAAATTATAACGCTGCTGATAGGCCGTCATCCGGCCAAAACGCTCTTCGCTCAAGAGTCGAGCGGCCATAATGGCGAAGTTGGTGGCCCCTAGCAGGTCCTGGCCGTCCGGGCTGCCGGTTCGGAGCAGGTAGGTCAGCGGCTGTAGAAATACTTCTTCATCGAGCAGATGAGCCAATACCTCGGCCACCACCATCCCGCTGCCGGCCAGAGTGCTGCCGGTTTCTAAGACTTCATCCAGATCAAATTCTTCTTCGTGGGCCTCTGCCGCTTTTTCTTCCGTCATCAACCGCAAAGCTACCGATTGGCTGCGCGGCGATAGATGAGGGGTGTATTGCAGCAGCTTCTCCGGCACAATTCGCGAACCATCGCTAACCAGCACCACGGCATAGTTATTGGGATTGAGCTGCTTATCATGCTGAACCAGGTAGGCCAGGCGCTCCGGGTCATAAGGCACTTCCGGAATAACCACCCGATCGACGCCCGCCAGAAAGCCGGCCAGCAGCGTACTCAAGCCCGAATTGACCCGGAATGTTTCGACCACCACCACCTGCTCTCGCGAGCCGGCCAGCGCTCGCAGTTCGTGTATAAAGGCGACGCTGCGCGCTAGCCCGGTACTGAAGCCGATGGTGTAATCGGTGCCATGAATGTTATTATGGATGGTTTTGGGGATAGCGATAATCGGCACCCCGTCGTTACTCAGATGGGCCGCGTGCCGCAGCATATCGTCATCGCCAACCACGATCAGTGCCTTAAAGCCAAGCCGTTGAACGACATCTTTGATATGAGCGTTGACGTCATAGGTATCTTTATGCGAACCGGGTTCAGGGTGTAGAAATCGAGGAATAAGCCGGTGTGGCACGCTTGACGGATCGATCCGGGAAGCGTGCAAAAAAGAACCCGGCGTCCGGTCGATGGCTCGGACCATATTTTTGTCCAGTTCGATAAAGTTGTTGGTATAGGTGGTTGGGTCTTTATAGTTGTAATTGAGCAGCCCTTGCCAGCCTTTACGAACGCCAATCGGCTCAAAGCCGACATCGATGACGCGATAGACCAAACTTTTGAGACACATATTCAGGCCGGGGACATCCCCGCCGCCGACTAAAATTCCAACCCGTTTACTCATTTTTCTGCTTCCTCTCTCACAGGGGATGAGGGATGGGAGACCGGAGATTGCTATCTAGCTATTCTCCCGGTCTCCTGATCTGCTCGTCGCCTATTCATTATCGCCACGATAACATGCGCTCATCAACGCCGGCAAAGTTCAGGGCGATCCCGTCGAGGGCGCCGTTGGGGAACATAGCGTGCTGGTTTGAGCCGTCGGCATTCATGATCCAGATTTCCCACTGGCCGGTGCGGTCGGTAACAAAAGCGATTTGGCTGCCGTCGGGTGACCAGGCGGGGGCGGCGTTGTTCCAATTATTATTGGGCTGGCTATCGCCGTGAGCGCGGCTCATCGTTCTGAAACCTTCTTCGTTAATGTAGACTTCGTTGCCGGCCTGGTTTTTATTAGCCACAACTGCCAACGGCGTTTCGGTCAATCGCTGCCGGTTGGTGCCGTCGAGATTGATCGTGTGAATTTCCCAGTTACCATCCTGATAGTAGGTAAACGCTACTTTGCTGCCGTCCGGCGAGACGGCCAATCCACCGCGATCTCGGTCGTCATAGCTGACCGGGTAGCTGGTGTGCGAGTCGGCGTAATAGAGGCCAATGCCCTTATCGGTGCGATAGAACAGCTTGTTCGGGTCAGTTGGGTCCCAACTCGGCGCGTAGTTGTAGCGAGAGCCGGTGGCTAAATCCTCGTATTCTTCATTCTGAAGATCAATCTGGGCCAGCCACCAGTAAGCATCAGGCGGGATAAAGTATTGCAGACCATCTTCATTATTAAACTCAACGCCACGGGCGTTGTCAGGAATCCGAATCGTTTCGCCGTCTTTGGCTTTACGAGCCAGAGCCTTCAAGCTGTACTTTTTCAGATCCCCTTCCAACCGGCCGCCATCTTGATAACTGAAAACCAGTTTAGTACCATCCGCCGACCAAGTAGGTGATTTCATCTGTCGTTTGCCGGCAAACCAGGACCGCTCGTTGCTGCCGTCAACGTTGATAGTGAAAAGTTCAAACTGCGGATCCCAGCGGGTGAAAACAATCTGGCTGCCATCGGGCGAAAGCTGCGGGTCCAGGCCATTGGTGATGCGGCTCAGGCCTGTACCATCGGCGTTGATGACATAGATGTCACCCCCGCTTTGGGTTTGAAAAACCAGTTTGCCCGTGCCATTACCGGCTACCGGCTGGATGCCGACTACCGGAGCCGAGGCAGCGGCCGTCTGGGCCACCGTACCACTGGCCGGCAGTTCCAAACCATCGACCTGCCAGCGACCATCGTACTTACCAGTGCGCACAATGATGTCGCGGTTGCCGGGTTGAAGCGTGGCTTCAACCTGGTAGGTTTCATTGGGTTTGAGCCAATCGGCACTGGTAATTTGATAGCTGGTGACATCACCCAGTTCGGTCAGAATGTTGTCAGTTCGCAGCGTATCGGCCGTATAGAATTCAAGCGCACTGGCCAGTTCCGGGCGAGTCAAAGTGGTCAGGAAGCTTCTGGCGGCGGCTCGGGCCAAAATGGTATCCAGATCCTCTTGCGCTTGCGCCGGGTGACCGGCTGTAGCTAAGAGACTCAGCACCAGGCCCAACGCCAGAGCTAAAGATAAAGTTACTAACCGTTTCATAATCATCCTCATTTGTCTAACCTTCCGAGAATTGTTCAACTACAAGCGTCATCATCAACTGTGTTTTGGACTAAATCTCAGGACCGGCTTCAATATCAACGAAAGTTGTCATCCCCCAGCGCAAGCGAGCGATGGGCCCTTTGGTGATGTCGATCAAGACGGTATAGGTTACATCCCCGGCCTTAGTTTCCGATTTAGGCGTGATTTTGACCACCTTGCCCTTAAATTCTTCACCCGGTAAGGCATCGACGCTGATCGTCACGTTGGCGCCTATTTGAACATCCACAATATCAATTTCGGTCAGGTCATCGGTTTCAATTTGCCACTTGCTAGTGTCGCCCAGCGAAACCACTTTTGATCCGGCTTGAACAATCTCACCTTCGTCAACGTTATTGAGGCTGCTAACTTCACCGCTAAACGGGGCTTTGAGAACCGTTTTATCCAGCTCAACTTGAACCAAATCGACCGAGGTCTGATTAACTTCTACATCTGTTTCAGCGGCTCCAACGTTAGCCCGGGCCGTGGCGATATTGGCTTGGGCGGACTCGACTTGCGCCTCAGCGATAGCGATATCTTCATCAGTAGAGCCGGCCAGAAGTTTGTCCAGATCAGCTTGGGCCCGAGCTACATCGGCCTGAACCTGAGCGATCTCTTCCGCCGTGGCTCCCGCTTTGACCCGGGTTAAGCTGGCCTGAGCTTCGGACACTCGGGCTTGAGCGGTAGCAATTTGTTCGGCCGTGGCCCCGTTGACCAGCTTATCGTATTCCGCTTTGGCCGCTTCATATTCCAGAGTGAATTTCTCTAAAGCTACCCCGGCCACCAGAACATCATCGGGATCGCCATAGCGAACCTGATCATAATCATCCTGAGCTTCCCGCACGTCGGCCTCAGCCTTAAGTACACGGGAAGCGGAGGCTTGGAGATCTTCATCGCGGGCGTCGGCCAGCACTTCGTTAAGTTCGGCTTGGCGGGTTTGCACCTGAGCCGCAGCTTCGGCAATTTCTTCCGGTGTTGGGCCGGCAATCATATTCGCCAAGGCCGCTTCCGCTTTGGCTAAGGTAGCTTGAAGCTGCGCAATTTCCTCGTCTGTGGGGCCAGCGTTAACTTTAGCTAAGCTGGCCTCAGCTTCAGCTAGCTTAGAAGCGGCTTCGGCCAAACGGGCCTCGGCTTCAGTTTTTCCCGCCTTGGCCTGAGCCAACGTGGCTTGAGCTTCAGCCACTCGGGCTTGCTGAGTAGAGTCATCGATGCGGGCCAAAACGTCGCCCTCATTAACGGTCTCGCCCTCGTCAACTTCGATAGCCACTACTCGACCGCTTGTTTCAAAGGCCAAATCCGATTCCTTGACCGGGACAACAAAGGCCTCAGCCGAAACGACTCGGGGCTGCTGCACCGCTTCAGCCTCAACCGGCGCCGGGGTTGGTTCAGCAGACGAACCACAAGCGACCAGAAGGCTGATACCTAAGACTACTATCACTGTAGCCAGACTGTGCTTTAATATTTTACTATTCCTCATCACCCACCTGCTTTCCTTAAATAGTTTGTGAATGTCTGATATATCGCTGAGTCAGATTGATAGATATATGATGTATGGTTTATTGTTGGTTTTAGTATAGCAATTAAGGGGTTTAACGTCATTACCCAAAAGTTGTATCACTAAGTTGTATCATCTCTACTCATTAATATTCCAGATGTGATCTATCTTTAATACGTGACTTTTGTTAAAAAGTTGCGGTTCGTAAACGCCAAAAAATACAGAACTGTCAGCCAATAAAAACTTGAGCAAACACTCAAAATACTGAGTTAGTGCTCATTTTAACATGCATTACTACAAAATGTCAATAGGTTTGTAAAATCAAGAAGATGAAAAAATAAAAAGAGCCCTTCCTGGCGGGGAAGAGCTCTTTTTATAAACAATAAAGTAGAGGTTATCGAACAGGTAAATGGGCCGCGACGTCGTTAACCGTACTTATAAGATGCTTAATTTCAAAGGGCTTTTCTATAAAACGGTCATTTCCAATAACTTGATGCCCTTCAGCCGCATCTTGCTCCGGGTTTCTGGCTGAAATAATAATAACCGGTATCTTAGCTAACTCTTCATCGTCCTTCATTTGTTGATAAACTTCCCAACCATCAATATCAGGCAGCATGAGATCGAGTAAGAGGACATCAGGTTTTAAGCTCTGTAAAAATTCTAACCCAAAATCGCCTTGCTTCACCCCGATTACCCGATGCCCTTGACGTTCAAAAATCAGTTGGATCAACCCTCTCATCTCCGGATCATCTTCAATGGATAAAATTCTTAATTGGATATCCACATTTCGTTCCTTTGGTTATGTTATTTCTAACTAAATTATAACATAAAAATCTACGGTTAACTTTAGGAATTTTGGCCTGTTGGCAGGCAAAAATCAAATTCAAAATGTAAGTCGTTTGAGCTATAATGCAAGTATACGCTGGTTGTAGAATAGGCGCTTACCTTTCTGGAGTTTTCAAATCGATGAATCTTAAAAAGATAATTTCTATTTTACTGCAACAGGTTATCCCTCTGAGGGGGGCCTTTTCCTTAGCGGTTAAGCTATTTGCCCCACGCAATCAAGTAGGTGTAATGGCCGCCATTTTTAATGACTTAGGTCAGGTGCTGCTGGTTGAACATGTGTTTAGACCGCAGCAACCTTGGGGTTTACCGGGCGGCTGGGTCGAACGGGGGGAAGACCCGGCTCACTCCATTCAACGCGAGTTACAGGAGGAGTTAAATCTGACGGTTGAGGTCAAAAAACTCCTTTTTTGCGAATCGCAAGGGGGTGAGGCCCTGAGTTCTACCCCTTTAGGCTTAGCCATTGTTTTTTATGCTCGGATAGCAGCCTGTAAGCCATTACCCCCCTCGGCTGAACCGCCTCATAGCGCTTATGAAGTTCTCTCCTACGAATGGGTCTTGCCCCACCAGATCAAACGAGACCTTTCACCGCAGCAATATAAAGCCATTCTCTTAGGTCAGCGAGAATTTGACAAAGAAAAATCTAAAGATAACGTAAGCGTTAATTCCTGACCTTCGAGATGGTGCTTGTGCGGTCAATTCAATATAAGCCTCTCTGGAAAATTATACTACTAAGTTTATTAGTCCTTGTCCTGGCTCGATTTACAATAGTCGGGCTAGCCAAGGTGCTGTTCAATACGCAATCTAGTGACGGCGATGAGTCCGCTTATCTGGAACTAGGCTTGTCTCTACGCGAAAACAAAACCCTAACCGACGGCACACGCCCACCGCTATACCCGCTGCTGCTCACACCAATGGCCACACGAGACTGGACCTACTTCACCTGGGCCAAACTCATTACGCTGGGCGTTGGCGCGCTGACGGTCTTGGTGACGTTTATCATTGGCCAACAGCTGTTCAATTGGCCCACCGGCTTATTGGCTGCCTTTCTCTTGGCCTGGAATAGAGAGTTCCACCTGCGAGCCTCGACAGTATATGCCGACACGCTGCTGGTATTGCTTTTTTTAACCGCTTGGTACTTCCTTATAAAAAGCTTCCAGAAAACACGCTACTGCATTTTGGCCGGTTTTTTTGTTGGATTAGCCTACCTAACTAAAAGTTCGGTATTGCTGCTGTTGATTGTCTGGGCGGGGGTGGCGCTCTGGCATTATCGCCGTCGAATTTTTACCCAAACCCAATTACTGTGGGTTCCGCTGGTTTTCCTGGTAACGACCTCGCCGTTACTCGTCTACAATTGGCGCCACTTTGGACAGCCCTTCTACAGTTTTGCCACAACCCACGTGATGTGGATGGACCGCTGGGCTGAGAGTCAGGTGGAAGACTCTGCCGATTTGCCGACGTTAGCCACCTACCTACAAAGCCACACCGCCGCCGAAATGATAGCCCGGCTGCAAAAAGGCGTCTTACGCTTAAATCCTGAATTGGCCCTAACCCTCATTCCCTCCCGAAACTTCAAGCCGCCCTGGCTAGCATATCTCATCGGAGGCGGACTACTGCTGGCCTTAATTGGGTTTAGCCTGTTTCGACGAGATCATGTACAAGCCGCTTTGCGACAACACCGACTTATTATCCTGATGTTTATCTTTTTAGCCATACCATTTTACCTTTTTTCGGCCTGGTATGCCCGAGTCCTGATCGAGTCTCGATTTCTCATTCCCATTTTAGGGCCGTTTTATGTACTGTTCTCAGCCGGAGTGGTCGGGGTGGCGGCGGAAGTGGGGCGGTGGGCTAACCACCGCGGGCGAGCCGCGTATATCGGTTATACCGTTTTAGTGGCCGGTACCGTAATTTGGGGCATCTGGTGGTCAATAACGGCTATCCGGCTAGATGCTTGGAGCCTGACAGTTGACCCGTTTACGTCGGATCGTGCAGCGAATGAAGCGCCTCAAGAACTGTTGATCTGGTTGGAGCGAGATCACCCGGCTAAATTAGGACCGGCCAAAATTATTTTCGGACCCAGCAAATTACTTCCGATCTGGAAATTTCCACCCTACTTTACCGTGGAACGTATCCCGGTCGATATTAATACCTGGCCCAAATTAGAAACCTATCTGGCCAAGAACGCCCCGGCCTATATTATTATCGACTCCGATACGGCGCGACGACGGCGAGAGGCTATGGGCGATTATTTCAAGTATCACGATGAGGGCATCGATTTTCAGCGGGTTCCACCCGGCTGGATGCTGGCCCACCTATCTAAAGAGCAGCCCCACACCTGGGCCGTCTTTTCGCCTGAAACCTCACCGGCTATGCCAGCCCAAGGTAATATCGACAATCAGATCGCCTTAATTGGTTATGACTTAGTTCCCTATTTCGATGTTAAAGAGCGGGTTTTGCGAGTCACCCTCTATTGGCAGGCGTTGGCCCCACCTAGACAGGATTACACGGTTTTCATTCATCTTACCGCACCGGACGGTTTTGTTAAAGCCCAGCATGACCAGCAACCGTTTGACGGTCTTTGGCCGACAAGCCGCTGGATAACGGGCGACCTGTTGGCCGATCGCTATGAAATTGTGTTGGATGAAAATGTCCAACCTGGCGAGTATCTGCTGTTGGCCGGTTTGTATGAGGCTCAGACCGGCCAGCGGCTACCGATCATCGGCGAGGCACGCGCTCCCTCGCCGAATGCCGTGCTGTTGGGTCAAGTTACCGTCGAACCCACGAAGCAGTAATCGGTTATCGCTCGATGACTTCAACTCCCGGCGGGATTTTGCTAACAAGCGGCGTAATAAATGTAAAGGCGCTGCCTTTGCCATATTCACTTTCGACGGTTAGCTCGCCACCGTGGTTTTCGATCATCTTTTTGGTGATCGACAACCCTAAGCCGGTACCTGGCTCATTCCGAATGTTTTGATCATTAGAGCGGAAAAAGTTGGTAAATAGATTGGCTAAATCTTCCTGATTGATGCCATAGCCCGTATCTTTTACAGTAACTCTAACTCCCTGAACCGTGCTATTGGCATCGCCGTTAAAGTAAGGTTGGGCGATCACTGTTATATCGCCGCCTTCAGGGGTATATTTATAAGCGTTGCTGACCAGATTGGTTATAATCTGCACCATACGATTGTAGTCTGCCCGAATCTCCGGCAGATTTTCCTCAACTTGCAGAGTGAGATTCAACTTTTTAGCCTTAACCTGATTTTGCACCGATTCGACCACATCATCGATCACCTCTTTCATCTGCACATCGCCAATTTCCAACCGAATACGTCCGGCCTCGATGCGGCTGACATCGAGCAGGTCACTGACCAGGCGATCCATGCGGTCAACATTGTTGGAGATCACCTCTAAAAAGTCTTTTTGCCGGTCTGAGAGCGGGCCGCCGGCTCCCATTTGCAGCAGCTTAGCATAGCCCTTAATACTGGTCATGGGGATCTTCAATTCATGTGAAGCTGTGCTCATAAATTCGGTTTTGGATTGGTTGGCTTGCTTGACTTGCTCGAACAACTGGGCATTATCGATGGCGATGGCGGCGTGGCTGACCAGAATGTTGACAAAATTCAGATCCTCTTCGGTAAAGTAATCGGCGCTGGTGCTTTCCAGATTAATAACTCCAATAACTTTGCCTTCTTGCTTGACCGGCACCACCACAACCGAACGTGTTAAATAGGCCGCCGGACGACAGCCTTCCACCTCGTTAACATCATTGATCAGGCTAGCCTGACCGGTTCTAACCGCCTGTCCGACAAACCCCTGAGACAGCGGCCAGGGATTGTTTTTGTAGCGGCTCAAGTCCATCGGCATACCACGCTGAACCAGTAAATAAAGCCCCGGCTCCTTTTCCTTACTTTGCATGACTACGCCCATCGCTCCAATTGACAAACCCAGGGCATCCATCGCATAAGTCAAGGTCACGTCTAAGACGGTCTGCAGCTCTATCGAGGTTTGAAGCTGCTGGTCGAACATTTGAAGGGTTTGGAGTTCCTGCATACGCTCGTTCAACGCCTGGTCGGTTAGAGTGAACTTCTGAGCATTCTGGATGGCGATCGCCGCTTGCCCGCCAAATGACATTAGCAAACCGCAATCTTCATCTGTAAAAACGGACCCATCCTGTTTGTTGAGCACTTCAATAACGCCGATAACCTCATTGCGAGCCAGCATCGGAACGCACATTAGATCCTTAGTTTTAAATTCGGTTTCTGCATCAAAATTGACATCCCAGCGTGGGTCGCTGTTGACATCGTTGATAATCAAGGGATCGCCGGATTTGGCCACTGCACCCACAATGCCCTTGCCGACCGGAGTGGTCAAGCCCAGCAATTTATCATTGGATGGCCCTAACACAACCTCGAATCGTAAGGTTTTACCCGTCGAGTCCATCAAAAGCAGCGAGCCGGCTTCGGCATTGAGTAGTTGGACGGCATGCTGCATAATTCGGATTAAAACGGTATCCAGGTCAAGAGTGGAACTGATCGCTAAACTCACTTCACCCAAGGTAGTTAACTGGTGAGCTTTCTCTTGGGCTTCATTAAGGAGTTGCGATTTTTCCAGGGCAATGGCGGCCTGAGTGGCGAACAGTTTCATGAGCCAGATATCATCTTCGCGAAATCGAAGCCCAAAGGGTTGGTGCATCAAGCATAGTACCCCCCGCACTTTTCCACCCCATTGCAGCGGAACCCCTAAAACAGCGCCGAAATTCGCGTCGCCAAATTCCTGCAGCCGGCCCGAAAATGTATGATAGTTATCGATCACCACCGATTTGCCGAGAGTAAATACTCGTCCGGCTATACCATACGTCGAATCGACGGTAGAGTCCGTGTAATCTTTGTCCAGGTTGTAGCTGACAACAGCCTTTAATGTTTTTTGGTCTGGTTGCAACAGGTAAACAAGCCCGCCTTCTGCATGAAGAAGACTGGTTGCCTGCTCAACCACAGAAGCTAAAAGTGTGTCGGTATCGGCTTCAGCCTGGATATTGGCTGAGATCGTTTGCAGCGCCTCAAGCTCGGCGGCCCGTCGTTTGGCTTCTTCCAGAAGCTGTGCGTTTTCCAAGGCGATAATCGTTTGGCTGGCGAGTGTTGCTAAAAATAGCAGGTCGTCGCTGGTGTAAGGTTGGCCGGATCGTTTTAAGCCCAGCGCCAGCCAACCCAACAAATTGTCAGAACCTAACAGCGGCACACACAGCGCGATATTTAGCATATTTAAACGGGCCAGCTCTTCTGGGGAAATGGATACTTCGGTGGGAGCTGTGCCACCCGGACTGATCTGGAGGATATTGTTGGTATCGGCCAGCCATTGAGCCAGCTCATCACTCAATCCAAAACGGACATCGACCGCTTGCAGGGTGTTATCGTTGCTGGGGTAGCTAATGATAAAAGCGCCCACCGTGAGATCACGGAGAAACACGATCGACCGCTCCGGAGCCAGCGTCTGGTTAGCCTGCTGAACCAAAAGTTCAAGAATATGATGGCTGCTCAGCGGCGCAGAAATCAGAGACCGGCCGTAGCTCTGCAAAATTTGCCGGTAGTCAAACGTCTCTCGCAAAAAAAGCCGATTAACCACCGTTTGGAGGCGCTGCTTAAGTGGGTCTAGCGCCACTACCAGAATTACCACAAATATTGCCAGGACAATCGGATCCTGAAAGAGCGACCCCTGAAATAGAGCGCCTAAAAAACTAACAATGATAAAATACACAATTGTGACCAGCAAGGTCAGCAAAGTGTAGACCATTCCTCGATTAAAGACACTATCAATATCGAGAATACGATAGCGCAGCATGGCATAGGTAATGGCCAGCGGAAAGCTAATGGTCGGAATGAAGACTCCGGCAAAAATAGGCCAAACAATAGGTGTACGCCACCCTATCGCATTGGCTATAAGCCACAATCCGGCCGGTCCAAAAGCAATGATACTGCTCCAAAAAATGATTGAGGTTTGCTGCCGCACCATTGACGAAAGGGTGAATAATCGGGCATGAAGTTGCGTACCTAAAAACAGGAGACATGAGATACCCAGAAAGCCAAAATCCCACAACCGAACTGTCATATATAGGCTTGAATTTGCAGCAAAATACAGACTGTAAAGATTAACTACACCTAAAATAAGCGCAACCACATAGGGCGCGAAACGAAGCCAGCCTTGATGGCGCATTAAACGCGAGTCGACCGGAAATACCAGACCCAGATGGATCAAGGCCGCTCCGCTTAACGGTAAGATAAATAACCAAATTGGTGTGAGAAAGTGGAGCGTATAATGATCAAATATGCCGCCGGCCAACGCTGACACAAACACACAAAACGTGATAAAAATATCACTGGCCCGGCCTATTTGGCGCAACCGAAAAATGACCAACCCCAGACTTAAATAGATTAAGCCGATGATATAAGGCAGCCAAAAGAAGATGAGCAAATCCTGCAGCGAAAAGTCAGCTAACGTTACGGTTAGCTGAGTTTCAGGTGGAGCCGCTTGAGCCATGTATGGCTCGATCTTAAGCACTACCGGCTCACCAACCACCTGTTCACGAAGCAGCAGGTATAAGTCTCGGCCGGATGTAACCGGCACATCATCCACAGCCAAAAGGGCATCGCCCGACCGAATACCCTGCTGGCGAGTTGACCAGTCCGGATTATAGGTATCGGCTACAACCAGGTTAGCATAAAATAGGGTGCCTGGAAAAGGGATGCTGATCCATTGCAAAGCAAAAACCAGGCCCAAAATGTTAAAAATGATGGCTGCGGTTAATAAGATGAGGACAAATATTCGTGTGGATGGAGAAGATCTGCTTCTTAAAGAACTAAAAGCCGTTTTCATCTGTCAAAGATTTTTGGCTAATCAAACGGATTATCCGTTATAAATTAGGTCCTTACCCATGCTAGAGTTGATAGAGGTAATATTATAAATCAGTGATACTAAAGGTCAGAGTTTGGGACACAATTTAACCTAATACCTTCCAGTTTAACACGCCGAGTATACCAAGTCAAGGTCATCGTTGGTACTTTGGTCGCAAGGTTAGTTTTTTACTATGAAGCAGTTTTGGCAGACCTGGCTAAAAACAAATTATTTAAGCGAAACAAAGAAGGGGGCAGGAGTTTCTCGTTCCGCTTAAGGACAACCAACTGCTAATTATAACGATATGCGGTTGTTAACAGTTACGCAGCTACTGTATTTTTGGAGAAAACTAAGGTGACAATCACTTAAAAAGTAACTGTCACCTTTTGAACCCGATATAGCGATTTGAATATGAGGGCCGGTCATCCAGATAGATGCTAATAAAGAAACATCGGTTTCTCTCGAACATGACGGACTTTAGGTCGATAGGCATCGACGTCATACAGTTCATCGACATCAACTCGTTTAATACCCTGAGCCAAAACCGACGCCGGGATACTGGTATATTTGCCATCTTTGACCGCCACCATTTGGCCCAGTTGGTGGCTGCCGACTAAGTCCATCACCATATTGGCAAAATTAAAGCCCACCATCAAATCGATCGAATCCGGCTTGCCGGAACGCGACAGGTACGCAATCTGCTGGTAGATGATGCTTTCACCGGTGATTTGTTTAATAGCTTCGCCCATAACCGCGCCGATGCCCGATAGTTTTTGGCTGGCGGCGTCAGGCTGACCATATTTCATATTCTTCCCCCCGATCATCGTTGCCCCTTCTGAAATCGTCAGAATGGCATAGTTGCTGGGGTTTTTGTGCTTATCCGCGGCTAACAAGGTGGCCAGTTTTTCAGGATCAAATGGCACTTCGGAGATCACGGCCCGATCAACATCGGCCAGGTAGGCCGCGATCAGCGACGTTTCGCCGGAATTGCGGCCAAATAACTCGATAACCCCAATCCGCTCGTGAGAACCGATGGAAGTACGCAGGTTATGAATCATGTCGATACTACGAGTGATGGCGGTTGAAAACCCAATGCAATAATCGGTGCCATAAACATCGTTATCCATTGTTTTGGGGATAGCTAAAATAGGGACGCCTTCATTGTGCAGCCGGTAAGCATAATTGAGGGTATCATCACCCCCAATAGGAATTAAAGCCTCGATACCAAGCCGCTCGATGTTTTTTAAGATATGATCGGTACAATCCCTAACTTCTTTCTGAGGTCCTTCTGTTTCCCGCAGAAATTGAGGCAGGTCGTCTATATGGACGCGGCCAGGGTTAATTCTAGAAGTATGCAGAAATGTTCCTCCGGTGCGGTCGACCGTCCGCACTATATTATTATCCAGGTCGGTTACGCACGTTGAAATGCCTGTTTCGTCATCGGGGTTGTAGTTAAGCAGTCCGGCCCAACCGCGCCGAATACCTAAAACCGTATGGCCTTCATCACTGGCCCGTTTTACCACGGCTTTAATACAAGAATTTAATCCTGGGACATCGCCACCGCCGGTCAATATGCCAATCTTCACGGCTTGAATCCTCCTAGCTGGTTAGTATTAAAAAAAATGGGCCTTGCAAGGCCCATTTTTGCTTTGTTGTCGTCGGGATGACTGTCTGACGCGCTGCATAGTATGGTTTTCACAGTTGACACCGTAGGCCCCAATCATAGCGTTTATGGAGTTTAGACCATTTTTTGAGTTCAACAGTTATCGCCGGAATGAATATTTAGAACTCTAAAACGCTACCAACTCTATAACTCTAAGAACGCTACCAACTCTATGAACTCTTCAAGCTCAAATTGAGGCAGAGTATAAGACAATAGTGTAAATCTGTCAATAAGTCTTCAACCAAGGTAGTTCATCAATATGGTCACAAAATGACCGTCATTTGGTCAAAAATATCAATCTGATCGATGAAATCAAGGGTTTTCCTTTCAAAAGGACCGTCACTTTAAATTTAGAACTGCTGCAACCAGGGCGATCAAGAAGCGATGTTGCTGGGGGCAACAGCACCGGTTGTTCGGTAGCCTTTCACGTTGGGGGCAAGTTTGAATCGCTGAATACGCTGAGAAAGGATGAAGACACTGCATGGTTAGCTTGCGACGGCAGTCGCCCGATTTAGCTCCGGTCAATGGCCTTTCGATTGAACCTCAGCGGTTTCAGCGGCCTCAGCGATTCAAGGGATCAGTTTGCCCCAAACCTGAACGGCTCCCAATTGTTCTAGGCTTCACTCCCGTCAAAAACGATTCACGACCGCCTAAAAATGACTCACGACCGCTCTAAAATGATTCACGACCGCCTAAAAATGACTCACGACCGCTCTAAAATGATTCACGACCACCTAAAAATGACTCACGACCGCTCTAAAACGATTCACGACCACCCAAAAATGACTCACGACCGCCTAAAAATGACACACGACCAGGTGGTGGATGATTTTTTCCCGGTATGGAGCTTATCATCAGCCGTAGGGATGCAACTTTGACCGGTCATTTTGCTCTGGTAGGAAGGCTGAGCCAAATCTTTATAGTAGGTTACCCAGTTGAAGGACGAAGACCCCCAAATCAACCGCGAATTTCACGAAATTCCCGAGACACGGATAAACTTTTTACTCGACTCGAACGGATTTGGCCCCCAATATTTGGACCAATTGCTGTTCCAAATGGGCCGTATAACGGGTTGATTGGTTGGGAAACGCGATTTGAATTTTTTGGTTGCCATTGGGAATATAAATAATGAAGTCATCGCTGCCGCTCTTCTCGGTCAGCAGACTATAAATTGTTTTTAGCCGGTGTTTATCTTTAGCGAAATTACCCGTTCGGGGCAGGGTAATATGCAGCCGGTGCGATGAAGTGACCGGGTTGGACGGAGGTAGCTCCGCCGGTGGCTCCGGCGGAATAACGACCGTCTCCTCCGACCGGCTCGATCCATTCGATCCGTTCGACCCATTTGATCCGTGGCCGTTGTGTCCATTGCTGCCGTTCGGGTGGTCGCTGTCCGCCGGTCGATATGACGACGCTACCGTCTCCGCGATCCGAGGCGGCTCTTCAAATAACATCGGCGGCTCTGGGGGCGGTGGCATCACTGGCGTCAATTCATCGGCGGCCCGGTAGGTGGTCAGTTCGTTCGTTACCGTATCGGCCAAAATTTTGGGCGAACGGCCGTCGGCGGCATCGACTTTGCCTTTAACCACAATCAGATTGCCGGGTTTCAACAGCGGTTTGTAAGCCTCGTAAGTTCTCGGAAAAAGAACCACCTCGCGGATCGTTTGCACATCTTCAATCTCTACAAACGCCATGGGCTTGCCTTTTTTCGTTTGGTGAGGCCGTATCGAATTAATCATCCCGGCCACCAAAATGGGCTGTTTGTGCATCGTTTCGTCAATTTCACCCAGCAGCGTGGTATTCGCCGCTTTGATATCCTTCATATATCTTTGAATCGGATGATCCGATAGATACGTGCCCGCCAACTCTTTTTCCCAGGCCAAAACGTCCCGCTGGGGAATGGGCATCATGTCGTCCGGCTCAGGGTAGAGAATCGACCCCAACTGCGGCGCGTCGAACTCACCTAAATCGAACATACTCATTTGCCCCACCGAGCTGGCCTTGTGCGTCGAACTGGATAAATTAATCATCCGGTCGATGATCGCCAGCAGGTGGTGGCGGGGGGCAAAATCGTCCAGCGCGCCGACTTTGATCAACCCCTCCAGGGCGCGGCGACCCACCCGGCGCAAATCCACCCGGCTGCAAAAATCGTCGATGTCTTTGAACCGGCCTTCCGCTTCCCGCGCATCGACAATATCTTGCAGCGGGCCTTCACCCACGTTTTTGACGGCGCTCATACAAAAACGGATCACCGGCTCGCTGCCTTTGCGCTCTTCAATAACAAAATCACTGACATGGCTGTGATTGACGTTGGGCGGCAGCACGTCGATGCCCCTGGCCCGGCATTCGCCCACCAGCGTGCCGATCTTTTCGGTGTTGCTGCGTTCGACCGTCAGCAAGGCCGCCATGTACTCTATCGGGAAGTGGGCTTTGAGGTAAGCGGTTTGGCAGGTAACCAGCGCATAGTCGGCGGCGTGAGCTTTGTTGAAGCCGTACCGGGCAAAAAACTCGATGTCGCCGTAAATGGCCTCGGCGGTTTCTTGGGGGATGCCGTTTTCAACCGCGCCGGCCACAAATTTAGAGCGGTGGGCGTCAATTTCCGATTTCTTTTTCTTGCCGACGGCCTTGCGGATGCGATCGGCGTCGCCGGGAGCGTAGCCGGCCAACTCGGCCGCAATGCGGATAATCTGCTCCTGATAAACGATGATGCCGTAGGTTTCGGCCAGAATCGTCTCCAACCGGGGGTGCTTGAACTCGACCGGCTCTTTGCTGTGCATCCGGGCAATGTAGGTGGGGATATATTCCAGCGGGCCGGGCCGAAAGAGCGATATGGCGGCCACGATATGCTCAAAGCGGGTCGGCTTCATCTCCGTCAGCACCCGGCGCATGCCGCTGCCTTCCACCTGGAACACGCCGGTCACTTCGCCCGAAGCCAGTAGTTCAAACGCCTTTTCCGGGCGAGGGTAGTCAGGCAAATGCTCAAACGCCTCCGGCTGGTCCATCGGCAAGTTGCTGAGGTTGAAATCGAGGCCGTGCCGCTGTTTGATCAGTTCGGCCGCTTTCCGCATAACCGTCAGGGTCGATAACCCCAGAAAGTCGATCTTCAGCAGCCCAATCGACTCACACACGGGAAACTCGAACTGCGTGACCGATTTGGTGATAACCGACCCCTGCGCTCGCATGACCGGCACATACTCCGTCAGCGGCCGGTCAGTGACGATGACGGCGGCCGCGTGGACGGACGAGTGGCGGGCCACGCCCTCCAAACTGCGAGCCGACTCGACCAGCTCTCTGACGTTATCATCAGTTTCGTAGCGCTCTTTCAGTTCAGCCGAAAAGAATTCGTGATCCGGATCAAGGGTGTTGGCGATAGTAGCCGGTTTGCCCGGAATAGCGGCGATGTATTTGGCTAAGGTATCCACTTCCGACAAAGGGATGTCCATCGCCCGGCCCACATCGCGAATGGCGGCGCGAGCCTTCATCCGACCGAAGGAGACGATTTGGGCCACCCGCTCATCGCCGTACCGCTCTAAGGTGTAGCGGATCATCTCTTCACGCTGGTCGTCAGGGTAGTCCAGATCAAAGTCGGGCATCGAGATGCGGCCGGGGTTGAGAAACCGTTCAAAAATGAGGTTGTGGCGCAGTGGATCGATCAACGTCACGCCCAAAGCGTAGGCCACAATCGAGCCGGCGCCGGAGCCGCGCACGTTCCACCAGATATTCCGCTCTTGAGCGTAGCGGCACAAATCCCACACCAACAAGAAGTAGATGGCAAAGCCCATATCATTGATAATTTTAAGTTCGTGTTCTTTGCGGGCCTGCACCTCCGGCGAGGTGGCGGCGTCGCCGTACCGTTCGACCAAGCCTTGGTCGGTCAGATAGCGCAAAAAGCCGGGGTAATCGCGCTGCTCCTGAAAATGAACCGGCATAATTTCGACCGGCTGGGGCGGCAGGTCGGGCAGGTGGAAACTCTCGTCCTCCAGATCGACCTCGCACATCTCGGCGATTTTGAGGGTGTTGGTAAAGGCGCTGTCAGGCAGATCGGCCAGCGGTTGGAAGGTGGCCTTCATTTGGTCCAGGCTTTTTAGGTAATAGTCGTTGTCCGACATGCGCATGCGCTCTTTTTGAGTAACCAGCGAGTTGGTCTGCACACACAGCAGCGTATCGTGCGATTTAGCGTCCTGAGCAGTCACGTAGTGGACATCATTGGTGACGATCATTTGCAGATCATACTTTTTGGCCCAATCGAACAGGGTTTTGTTGATCGCCGTCAGGGCCGGGATGCTGTGTTCTTGCAGTTCCACAAAAAAGCGGTCGCGACCAAAGACATCGATGTACCACTGCAACCGCTCAAATGCTTTTTCCGGTTGAGGCGGCCGGCCGTCTTCAGGGTTGAGCAGCCAAGGGATTTCGGCGGCCATGCAGCCGGTGGTGCAGATGAGGCCGTCGGCGTAGCGGGCCAGCAAATCGGCGTCAACGCGGGGTTTGTAGTAGTAGCCTTCCAGTTGGGCCTCGCTGCACAGTTTGAGCAGGTTTTTGTAGCCGGTCATATTTTGAGCCAGCAGCAGCAAGTGATGGCGCGCCTTATCTTTATTGGGATCGCGATCGACCATACCACGCCCGTGCATGGTCATATAGGCTTCCACGCCGATAATGGGTTTGACGCCGTTTTTCTTACAATTGCGGAAAAACTCAATGACGCCATGCATAACGCCGTGGTCGGTCAAGGCCAAGGCCGGCTGGCCCAATCGAGCTGCTTCTTTAGCCAGATCGGCGGTGCGGCCCAGCCCATCGAGCAAGGAATATTCACTGTGGACGTGGAGGTGACAAAAATCAGACATGACGAGCCTCTTTCTCTCCGGCACATCTAACCCATAAAATCAGATTGTGCCTACAACCGAAAAAATCACACTAATATCTTTATATTACTAAATATAGTAGGTCTTTTCAAATTTCATACGATATATGGGGGGCAGGCCAACAGAACAAATGTTTGCAGACGTATTTATTATTATACCACAACTCTATTACTTGCGGCATAGAATACCAACTGTTATGGAGAAATCAAGAAAATTTTAAGGTCTGATCGGTGGTTCCTTTTAATTTGCCGGTCGTAACCAATCTGTAATCACTCGGCAGGCAAAACTATGCTATGATAAAAATAGGCTTTTTGGTGCTCATAAGCGCTTAGCCAAGGTTGTTGCCATGATGACCAGAACCGTCGAAAAAAATCAAACTAAATACTCGCTGCCTAAATTTGAAGCGCCCTGGGAAATCATTCGATTTGGCATTATCGCCGTTATCTTAGTGGCGACCATCATCCTTTTTTACTTTACCCTTTTTGTCTTTGTCGATTGGTTTTATCCGGGACTGTTGGGCTATCACAGCCGGGGCGCCACCGTCTTTTTAGCGGCCGTGCTGACCTTACTGCTGTATCAACCCCTCAAAGATGGGGTACGCAGCATGATCGATAACCTCTTTTTCCGGGATACCGCCCGATTAAATGAAGGGGTGGCCCTCGCGTGCCGGATCATGGCTGATATTAATGATCGAGGTCATCTGGGACGCTATTTAGCCGAAGACCTGCCCAAACGGCTTGAGGTTGACGGCGTCTATCTCCACCAACACGCACCATCGATTCTGCTGCGGCACGCGGTAACGCTGCCGTTGAAAATGGGCACACGCGCCCTGGGATATTTAACCATCGGCCCCAAATTATCGGGACGCTCATTTAGTTCTGAGGAGCGCCAGGCTTTAGGCGATTTGCAGGAACAGGTCTCGCTAGTGCTGTCGGGTATTCAATTGGCCGAGGCTCGTGAGGAAGCCGAACGGGTGGCCAGGCTGAAAAACGAGTTCATAACCAATGTCTCGCACCAAATTAGAACGCCGTTGAATGTGGTCATTAATTCCACCGGCCTGGTTGCCGATGGGATTTTGGGTGAAATTGGTCAAAAGGAAGCCCAATATCTCTATCGAGCCGTGCAAGGTTCTGAATATCTGAAAAAGCTATTAAACGACATCCTTGATATGACCAAGCTGGAAATCGGTCAGCTCAGTCTCCAACTTGAAACATTAGATATTCATCTAATACTGGATGATATTCTGCCCATGGTTCAAGATATGGTGAAAGATAAACCGGTTGAATTGGCCTTTGACATCTCCGACGACCTGCCATTTATTGTGGCCGACCGGCTGCGGCTGCGGCAGATCTTACTTAACCTTCTATCCAATGCAGCTAAATTTACCCGGCAAGGCTCGATTACCCTGAAAATTTGGCCCAAGCGGGGTTGGGTCTTTTTTAGCGTGATCGACACCGGCATTGGTATTGCCAATGAAAATTTATCGTTAATTTTTGAGGATTTCCAACAAGTTTCATCTAAACAGCCCAAAGAGACTCAAATCGAACGGCGCCGCCATCTAGGCACCGGCCTGGGGATGCCCATTACCAAAGCTCTGGTTGAGTTACACGCCGGGCGGATCTGGGTTGAAAGTGAGTTAGGAGTTGGCTCTCGTTTCAACTTTGCCATTCCAATCAAGGTTAAGAGCTAATCATGGAAATGCCCACCTATCAGCCAACCAATCTGCAAAAACACGATAAATTTCAAATCTTTCTGTGGCGAGCCAAACGCTTTGTCAATAACGTCGCCTGGCCTTTGGTCTGGCGCAATCTGTTTTTGTTAGGGATTGGCCTAACCTTGGTCTATCTCACCTTCAATTTACAGCACAGCGCCCGCTGGATCAACCAACCTTTTGCCGGTTTTCTCCATCAGAATCAGGTGGTAATTGAAAGCAATCTGGTACTCAGCAATCGAGCTGAGGCGCTGCCGGAGGGTTTTATTAACAAAGGTGAGATCATCTCTCACCTTGACGGGCATCCCGTGCCGTCTTCAAATTGGCTGATTGATTATGCGCGACAGCATCAGGGGCAAAAAATCACCTACACCTTACTCCGACCAAATGAGACATCGGCTACAATAGAACTGCGTGTATTGGAATTCACCTGGCCTAATTTTATTCAAATGGTAGCTGTACCCGGTATACTGAGTTTATTTATTTTGGTTACCGCCGCCACCATTATGTATTTGGGCTATGAGTTGTTCCTGGCCAAACTATTTACCTTATTTTCAATAGCTCTGGCCTTGCATCTGGGCAGTTTTCCAGGTTTCGCCACCGGCTATTTGGCCGATCTGACCCTGAGCCTGGCGCTGATCGCCCGAATTGTGCTGCCCTCCCTCTTTTTGCACTTGCTGCTGTTGCTGTACCAACCTCAAAAGTTGCTGGCCGAGCGGCCATTTTTGCTACCGCTCATATACTTGCCCATTTTGCCGGGCCTGGTCCATTTACCTCAAATCTTTGGCCAACCGATTGCTCACCGGGATTTAGTCGCTATTATTGAGATGTATACGCTAATTTATAGCGGTATTGGGCTGATTATACTGCTGGAAATGATGCGGCGAAATACCATGCGGCGGTTCAGAAAACGCGCTGGGGTACTGCTGTTGGGCTTAACCGGTCCACTGCTGATCCTTTTAATTAGCCTTTTGTTGAACCCAACCACCCATATCCAAATCTTTATGAGCCTGCTGAACCGGTATAGTTTGGTTGGCCTGCCATTTGCGGTGGTCTGGCTGGCTATTCGCTACGAAGATTTTGGCTTTAAGGTCGCCCAGCGCTCATATTTCTTGTATTTGCGTTTACTGCTGGTAGGATTATTGGGGTATGTCTGTTTGATGGTCGTCATCAGCCCTACCATGACCAGTCTCGATCTGCTCCAAATACAAGATATCCCCATCATCTTAATTGGCGTGGCGCTCGTTTTTGTGGTCCGGCTGCTTTACAATAATCTGCACAACATTGTCAGCGACTGGTTTTTCGGCAGTGTCGATGAGTTTAAGGTTGGTTATCGGATTATCTCGCACAATCTGCCTAAGGTTGAAACCCGGCGTGACCTAGAACGGGTTATTGGGCTGGATGTGCCTTCCGATTTCAGGTTAAGAAACGCCGAGATCACCTCTCCAGAGAAAAAGTCGAACATCCGGTATCTACTGGCTTACCCGTTAACCGTCAATAATCTGGCGGTGGGCAACCTGTATCTTGGCGGGAAAATTAACGGCAAATCCTTTACTGATAAAGAGCTGGAGATCATCGATGAGCTAAAAAAGCAGATTTCTCTGGCCCTGTGGAGCTTTGAGCTAGATGAAACGATTCACAAGGTCGAGGAGCTAACCCGGCTCAAAAGCCGTTTTCTGGCTCACGTCACCCACGAACTGCGGACCCCGCTAAATGGCATTATCAACTACATCGGTTTTGTCCTGGATGATTTTCGGAGCAACCTCAACCCTGAACAGGTCGATCATCTGGAGCGGGCCTTAAGCAGCGCTGAGCGCCTGCTGCACATCATTAATAATATCCTTGATATGAGTAAAATCGAAGCCGGTCAAATGAATTTGAATCGGCAACCGGTTAACCTGGCCAAACTTGTGTCCGATCTGACCCCGGTAATTCAGCACGAAATTCAGAGTAAGCCGGTCGAACTTATTACCGATGTAGCCGCGAACGTACCGGAAATTTCAGGTGATTATTTACGAATTCGCCAGATAATCTTAAATTTACTTTTTAACGCCGCCAAATTTACCCAATCGGGCAGCATCTATTTGCGTGTTCGGCCCGAAGCTGGCACAGTGGTTATTACAGTTGCCGATACCGGCCCTGGCATCGATGATCAACTCAAGGGTACAATTTTCCAGAAATTTATGAGCGCCGGGTTAACCGATGTCGATCAAAATTTGGGTCCCGGCTTGAGCATGCCTATTACCAAAGCGTTAGTTGAATTACACGGTGGCCGAATCGATTTGACTAGCCGGCCAGGGCAAGGGACAATATTTGTGGTCACACTGCCGGTCGATCTGGGGGAACCGGTCAATGGATATATAAAGTAAGGGGAGAACAATAATGGCTGAAGATTTGAAAAATTATAGCGCCCTGGTCGTAGAAGACGATGCCTCCGGGTTGGCGATTATCGCAGTTATGCTGCGCCGCCTGGGTATGCGCACGGTCATGGAGCGATTTGCCGACTCCGCCATCGAGCGGGCTAAGAGTATGTCAAAACTCGATGTGGTTTTTCTGGATTTGGGGCTGCCCGACGCCGACGGCTACGAGGTCCTACAAGCGCTCAGAAACGAGCCCAATTTAAAAGATGTACCGGTTATTGCCGTAACGGCGCGAGATGCCAGCACTGAACTACCTAAAACGCAAGCCGCGGGTTTTGACGGTTTCTTAGGCAAGCCGCTTAATCGCAATCGCTTTCCTGACCAAGTTCGCCGCATTATTAGAGGCGAAGGCGTTTGGGAGATCTATCAGTAATCTGAACCGGCGCCGGTTTGGGGCCAAACCAGGTAATCCAGATGGAGCCCCCAATTAATAAGAAAGCCACGCCCGCCCAAACCACAGCCCAAACGATAGCAGGAATAAACGTTAGATCAGCCATCGACTGGGCATCGGTGTGAACCGGGGTCACAAAAGGTATCGATAAACCAATGACCGTTATAATATCGAAAAAGGCAGCCAATCCGGTTCGGATGGCAACAAAATGAAGTAAAAATACTATCCACGAAGGTGGCGCTTTGAGGGCAACCAGCAAAAACAGACTGCCAAAAAAGACACCACTGATGGTAGTTAACACCCCACCAAGCATTTGCTCGGTAAAGATGCTGGGGATACCGTATCGCAGTGTACATAAAATCATCACCAGACCAATGACGGCCATCGCCGTCCGGCTCCAGCGATGATTACGTCCCAGCCTAATCAATATGGCGCCAAATAAAGCAGCCCCTAAGTATCCGGCCGGAATGACCAACATCCGCCAACCTCCGGCGGTATAAGCCAAGCCTGATCCGTCGGAGAAGATAACAAATCGAATAAAGCTGCCGCCGGTAATCAAAGCCGCTAAGCCGTGGCTTAATTCGTGGACAATCGTAATCAGCAGCCGAAAAGGATAATTTAAAAACCCCAACCAGGGTATTACTGCCAGCACAACAGCGGCCAACGCTGCCATACCAATTAAGACCAAGGTTTGATGGGTTGTAATATCGCCGTTCTGAGACTTAGTTTTAGGCCATGCAAATTTATTCATCGTCAATCACGCCAGGAGTAAATTTTAGAGCTTATAGTATCATACCTATTTGTATCCGTCTCAACAATTGACCAACGTAATTCAACAGCTTTCAACGGTCGGCGTTGGTTATAGGCTAAATTAACCAGGTCGATCTGAACCTATTTTCCCACCCACACCCCATTGCCAGTCGCTAATTACTTAGGTTATAATTAAAACAACAATTGATGTTAAATTATGCAGCTTAACAAATCAAAATCAAATAGGCCCATAAGGTGATTGATTAAATAGTGGGTTAGTAAGGTAGATGGGCCGCATTTACCAAAAACAACCCACCATTGATATTTAACCACCCCTTACGCTTACAATCAGTTTTCAAATAGTCGCTTAAGCTGGTCCCGGGAGAAATTCTGTGAACGACAAAATCTTGATAGTTGATGATGACCCCAGCTTCATTGAAATTGTTCAACATGGCTTGAGCTGTGAAGGATATCAAGTGATCACGGCCCGAGATGGACAAGAGGGTATCCGCTTCTTTTTTGAGTATCAACCTGACTTGATCATTTTGGATATTACCATGCCACGCCTAAACGGCTATCAAGTTTGCCAACGGGTTCGGGAATTGGCCGACACGCCGGTTATCATGCTAACGGCTCTGGGCAAAGAGGAGGATATTATCAAGGGGCTTGAACTTGGCGCCGATGATTATCTCACCAAACCCTTCCGTACCGGCGAATTAGTGGCCCGAGTGCAAGCGACTCTGCGTCGCAGCCGCGTCGATATTATTTTACCGAAAAACTTATCCTACCACGACACCCACCTATTTATTGATCTGGAAACTCGCCGCATTGAAGTAAAAGGCAAACTCATTAAGCTCACCCCCACTGAATACAAACTGTTGGAATTGCTCGTGAAAAACAAGGGCCGCATTATTGAAACGCGACAGATATTAGAAAAAGTCTGGGGCTTTGAATATATTGACGATGTCGATTATCTGCGGGTTTACATCTGGCACTTACGGCGTAAACTTGAACCCGATCCTAAAAACCCCATTTATATTCTCAACGAACAATATATTGGGTATCGTTTTGAAGTTCAAAGCTGGTTATAAATTGGGAATTAGTTAGTTTACTTGTTTGCTTGTGGGTTGGTTTGTAGATTATTTTTTGTTAACAAATACCAACTACCTAACCAACTATTCATCTATCCAACCATCCATTTATTTTTATCCCAGGTTAATACAGATTATGACTACATGCTTAGTAACGGGCGGAGCCGGTTTTATTGGTTCGCACATTGTTGATGCTTTAGTAGCAAGGGGCGATGAGGTCCGCGTATTAGACAATTTAATTACCGGCTATCGCCACAATTTGGCTCATCTGACCGGGCAAATCGACTTCATAGAAGGCGATCTTCGCGACGAAGCCGCTGTCCGAGAGGCGGTAACTGGCGTTGATCTTATTTTTCATCTGGCCGCGATGGTGTCTGTGCCGGAGTCGATGGCCAAACCGGTTGAGGCTGAAGCCGTTAACGCCTTAGGCACCCTTAAGCTCTTAAGCCTGGCCGCAGAAGCGGGTGTTCGCCGCTTGATGTTGAGTTCTACCTGCGCGGTGTATGGTGATGAACCAACGCTGCCCAAGATAGAGGCCATGATGCCTTACCCCAAATCGCCTTACGCTATCGGTAAACTTGCTGCTGAATATTACTGCCGTTTATTTAACGATA
Source organism: Anaerolineales bacterium (assembly GCA_020634935.1). Lineage (GTDB taxonomy): Bacteria > Chloroflexota > Anaerolineae > 4572-78 > J111 > JAGRBY01. Next base: position 70,405 of record JACKAT010000012.1, on the reverse strand, counting down.
CCTTTGGCCTGGAAACCGTTATTTTCCGTTATTTCAACGTCTTCGGCCCTCGCCAAGACCCTTCATCTGCCTACTCTGGCGTCATCTCCATTTTTGTTGATAAAATGATGCGGGGTGAAGCCCCCCTTATTTTTGGCGACGGAGAACAGACCCGCGATTTTGTTTTTGTTAAAGACGTTGTGCGGGCCAATTTAATGGCTGCGCATGAACCCGCAGCTGCCGGCCAATTATTTAACATTGGAACTGAACGCCAAATTACCATTAATCACTTGTTTGATACTTTATCCCAAATTTTCAAGCTCAATCTTAAGCCCATTTACAAACCGGCCCGGTCGGGTGATATCCGTTATTCCTATGCCAACGCCGGTCACGCTAAAAATACCTTAAACTGGACAGCTCAAGTAAGCTTTGAAGAGGGGCTGGCTCGATTAGTAGACAGCGTCGTCGCGTCCTCATAAACAAAATCGCTCTTTCAATCAATTACACAAAAAATCCGGCGGTTTCGCCGGATTTTTTAGTTTATTTATAAAGTCGCCACTTCGACAGCCTCTTTTACATCCAGCCGTCTAAAGTCCAACCCGCGTTTGAGTTGATGTATACCTTTGACGTAACGCATCGACCCGGACAGAGCGCGGATTACAATACTGTGGGTGGTTACCCCACCCTGGCGGTCATAGTGAACGCCTTCCAGGAAAGGTCCATCAGTGATGCCAGTAGCCGCGAAAAAGGCATCATCAGCTTTTATTAGATCTTCCAACATCAGCGTTTTATTGATATCGGACCCTATTTCAGCCATGATTTTTTCGCGTTCGGCTTCACTTTGAGGATCACACATGGCTTGCATACCACCGTTCAAAGCCTTGACGGCGGCGGCGGCGATAATCCCTTCGGGTGTGCCACCGGTTCCCATCAAAACATCAACCCCGGTGCCGGGAATAGCCGCCATCAAGGCCCCGATCACATCTCCGTCAGTTTGAATGGAAATTCGCGCCCCGCTCTGACGTATCTCGGCGATGAGATGTTGGTGGCGAGGTTTGTCTAAGACAAAGACGGTTAGCTCGTTGACATGTCGCCCCAGCGCCCTAGCAATCCGATGTAAATTAGCTGTGGCTGATAGGCTAATATCAATTGCGTCTTTGGCATTTCTATCAACCACAATCTTTTTCATATAAAGCGATGATCCAGGGTTCCACATGGTATGGCGTTCGGCAATGGCGATGACCGATGTGGCATTAGGACGTCCCAAAGCCAGCAAACGGGTGCCTTCAACGGGGTCCACCGCCACATCGACCGCCGGGGGATTACCAGTACCTACCTTTTCGCCATTGTAGAGCATGGGGGCTTCATCTTTTTCGCCCTCACCAATGACGATGGTGCCGTCCAAATTGATCGTGTCCAGGACAGCCCGCATGCTGTCGACGGCGGCTTGGTCGCCAGCCTCCTTGTTGCCCAATCCCATGTAATGAGCGGCTGATAGAGCGGCGGCTTCAGTGACACGTACCAACTCCATCGCCAGGTTTCGATCAGGTTTTTCAGACATATTTTCCTCAACTCTCTTAAATTTGTTAGATCAATTAGATTTAATCAGGCTGAATTAGTTCCGCGCCTTCAAAAAACTAATTGTTAAATTTGTATAACGATTATATTACCTGTAAATGGTCGAATTTATCAAGTTGAAGCTCTAAAAGTAACAAGCGATCATTCACCGTGATCAATAATGTGGATAAGGGGCGGCCAAATTGTGGATAACTCACTTCGATCTGGGGAAAAGAGAGGATAATAATGTGGATAAGTAAATATCTGTCAGGATACGCTCTTTAAAATTTAAGAAAGTTTTGGTCCCAAAGTACTATCTAATCCGAACAAATGTTTCATTTTTATGCTATACTAGGGGATGCGTTTGGGGGAAGACCATTTTTACTTGTCTGGGAGGACTGGGATGGCAAGACGCCGGCGAAAACGGAAAACGGTGCGGTCGGGGTATCCTATACCCCTGCCTAAAAAGCAGCCTAAACCTCAAGACTCTAACCTGGAATACCAAAAGCTAATTATTCGGCAGCGAATTCTCATTTTACTTATTACGGCCGTTGTAGCCGTCTTGTTGACGCTTATCTTCGCCGGGGGAGCCTCGATTTGGGTGGTGATCGCGGTGATCGTGGTATTAACTGTCCTTATGCTGGTGGTTATCGGTGCGCCTCAACTTTTGCCTAAAATTTTGCACGAATTAGCCCGCATTTTGGGCCTTAGATCCAAATAACTCACCTTTAAAATTATTCACCTGGCGGCTCTTTAGTTGGTATTGGGTTCTAACTCACGCTGAAGTAACCCCTTAACCACTAACAAAACCACAAACGAACAGCCGACCAAAATGACAGATAGGGTTAAGGCGATATCCAAATCAAGCTCAAAGCCAATGTAGATGGCCAGCGGCATGGTCTGCGTCCGGCCCGGATAGTTGCCGGCAAAAATAATCGTCGCGCCGAACTCGCCCAGGGCGCGGGCCCAGGTCATCACTGCCCCGCTAAGCAAAGCCGTCCAGGCCAAGGGCAGAGTAACAAACCGAAACGCTTGCCAACCGCCGGCCCCATCGAGCGCCGCGGCTTGCTCCAGATCGCGATCGACGCCGGCAAAACCGAGCATGGCCGCTTTGACATAGAAGGGCGCGGCGATAAAGGTCTGCGCCAGAATAACAGCGACCTGGGTAAAGGCGATATGAAGCCCACCCACTTCCAGCCATTCGCCGACGAGGCCCCGCCGGCCGAAAGCCATCAGCAGCGCCACCCCGGCCACGGACGGCGGCAGCACTGTGGGTAAATCCAGCAGTGTGTCAATCGCTCGCCGGAAGGGAAAATCGTAGCGCCCCAGCAGGTAAGCTACCGGTGTCCCGAAAATGATAGTTACAACCAAGGTGATGCTGGTCGTCAACAGACTCAGACTAATGGCCTGGATGACTTGTACTTCAGCCAGGTTGGCTAAAAGTTGGCTCGGCGGCGTCCGTATGAACATAGCGGCGATCGGCAAAGCCAAAAAGAATAGAAGCGGTAGACTTAACAACCACCACGGATCACGCAGCCGAACGGCCGGTCGAGTTGAGCGTTGAGGGCGCCGTGCCCACGGCAGAGTAGACTGGGCCATCTTTACCTCTTAGATTGTAACAGATTTTAATTGCTTTCTGATTATACAGGTAGTGGGTACTTAATGATTGAGTATTAGCTAAAATTTTTCCCCAAAATCAACGAGTTTAAGGGGGTGGGAGGCCAAGCTCGGCCAAACCGTCTCAGTGGATGGCGGCCGGCAGCATTTCCTGGCACGTATCGAGCCAGGCCAGCATCGCTTCAATTTGACCGATACGAAACTTGTGGACGAGCCAGTCATACGGCCGGCTCTGACGCAGTGGCTCGGCTTCCTGTTCCAGTTGGTGTAACCAATCACGGCAGGCCAGACGCTGCTGTTCGATCAACTGCAAGGCCACTTCCGGCCCTTCCATCTGGGCAAAATAAAACTTGGCCATAAAATCCAGGCGCAGTTTACGCCCTTGCTGCACCGGCCGCTGAACCCACTCTTGAAACGTTTGGCGGCCGGTTTCGGTCAGTTCAAACATTTTACGCGGCGGGCGGGTGTTCTGATACTCAACGGTGGTGGTGACGTATCCCTCTCGTTCCAGTTTAGACAACAGGGCATAGAGCTGGCTTTGTTTCAGATGCCACACCAATCCCAAGCCGGTCGCATCAGAAAGGTGCTGATGGATTTCGTAGCCATGCATCGGCTGTCGGCGCAAGAAGCCGAGTAGGGCGAATTCAGTCGATAACGGCAAATTGACTCTGGGCATAGTCTTATTAGGAATACTCAATCAATGACTAATGATTTTAAGTATACCATGAGGCAAAGGCAACACCAAAACTAATAATTTACAGGAATAAACCCATAGTCAGCCAAAACCGCCTGAGCGGCCGGCGAGAGAATATAATCCACAAAAGCCTGAGCTTGAGTGGAATGGCTGCTGTCGCTGATCACGGCAATGGGATAGCTGGCAATCGTGTTTAAATGGTCAGGAATTTCCAATCGTCCCAACTGATCAGCCCCTTCACCGGTAACATCGCTGGTATAAACGATGCCGGCATCACCCTCGCCTAGAGCTACTTTAGTTAAAACGGCTCTCACATTTTCTTCGTACGAAACCACATTCTTCAGAACATCATCCATGTAAGTAGGACTAAAAGCCGAGTCGGTAATGGCCTTATTGAGGAAATCAAACGAATATTGCCCCACCGGTACGGCCTGGGCGGCCAAAATCAGCTTGACCCCCGGTTTGGCCAGGTTTTGCAGTTGGGTAATTCCAGCCGGATTATCGGCCGGATAGATGACCACCAGCCGGTTGCGGACAAATGTCTGCTGCGTGCCACTGATCACCCGATGAGCGTCCAGGACAGCCACATCCATTTGTCGATTATTCGCACTAGCGAACACATCAGACGGCGCGCCTTGTCCCAACTGTTGGGCTAACTGCTGTGATCCGGCAAAGTTGAAGCTCACCGTCACGCCCGGATGCTCCGCCGAGAAGGCCGGCCCAATCTGGCTGAAGGCGTCGGTCAGCGAGGCGGCGGCAAAGACCGTCAGGTCAGCCGGTTCCAAGGGGGCCACAGTGGTTTCTGAGGCACGGACGGTGGTAGAGGTAGCGGTCAATAAAGCTTGGGCGTCATCGGGACCGGGAATACACAACTTCCAGCCGATTTCAATTAAATCCGAATCAGCTACTTTAGCAAAAGTTGAATCGGTGATATGCTTTTGATTAGTGGCCAAAACAATAGCTGGGAAAGCGAAGACATCACCTAGCAGCTTATCCGCAATCTTACTTAACCAATCATCAGCCTGAACCGTGTATTCTTCGACACAATTAACCGTTTGCCTCGCTGGGCTGGCTAAGACGGGTATAGGCAGTAGCGCCAAGAATAAAATGGTCGCGATTAACAAATAGTTAAATATGAATTGAACAGTTCGTCTCATTTCTTTAAGTCCCTCTTTTTGGATTGTTGAGTCATCGACCCTTCTTCAATTTGGAAACCGAGGCGATAATAGCCAATACACGATTTCTAAACGATGGTTAGTTATGATAACTCCAACCCCAACACTTTTTCTTTATCAAAAAGCTGTGGGGTTGTCTACGAATGACGGTCTATGCGCCACTCGACGGCCTGTTCATTGGCATCGTTGGAAGCAGCGTATTTTTCTACAAAACGAAATAAATAGTTCAAGGAGATACCTATAGATCGATTCAATAACCTTTTTGGCCGGCAAAGAACATGGTTAACCCGATCGACAAGCGTTAGATGGCCGACATTGAAAACAACCAAATATTAATAGTATTGACCCTATGCTCAACGCTCCGGATTGGGTTTCCAACCTCAAAACAATGATTTGATACGATACAACCAAGAACTTAATCAACTTAGATCAAGAAATGGAGAACTACAAATTAATGAAAACCAGCACAATTTTCACCGTAATCGTGTCCCTTATCTTTATTTTAAGCCTGGCCGCCTGCGGCACCGATAAGAGCGCCAGTGTCGAACCCGGCAGCGAATCGGCCCCAACCACCGCATCCCCCGCTCAAGCCGACCAGCCCTCCACGCCCGCTGCCGAAGCCACCGAAGTCAACAGCCAATCCGACACGCCTGCTGTTGCCACCCCGGAGCAGCCCACCACGGTTCAAGCCGCCGCCCAACGGCTGGACCTGCGCACTTTCCTCTCAGCCGATGAACTCCAGGCTATGCAGGCCATGGGCGAACCCACTGTGGGCGCTCTGAACTACCAAACCGATGCCAGCGTGGCTGATGTTGTCAATCTATACCGCACCCGCCTCACCAAATTGGGCTGGCAAGAGCTAACCGACCAGGGCGCTGAAGCTACCGGCTACGCCGTCAGCTACTTTAACAACGGGGCCTACGGCCTAAATCTGTCAGCTAGCGATATGGGCGGCCAAACGATGGTTTCGGTCAACCAGAGCGGCAACATCGACCTCCGCCACCTACCCCAAACGGCCGATGCCGAATTGAGCCTGGCGGCTCCCAACACCCTGCTTTACTTCTCGTCAGACAGTGTGGCCGATGTAGCCGACTTTACCCGGCAAGGGCTTACCGACCAGGGCTGGCAGCAATACACCCGTCCCAATAGCGCCGGCGCCGATTTACCGGATCGCCGCGATATGACCTTCAAACAAAATGGGCTCAACCTGACCGTTGCTATCAGTGCGGCCCCCGCTCAAGCCGGTAAAACCGCCGTGCAATACAGCCTCACCCTGTTGAGCCAGGATTTACCCACCCCGGCCGAACTCGACAACTTGCAACTGGACGATTCTGAACCTTACCTGAGCTATCAAACTGACCTGGCGCCCACCGATCTGACCGACTTCTACCTGACCCAAATGACCGACTTGGGCTGGCAAGAAATGCCCGATAGCGCCTTTGATAGCGCGGAACAAACCACCCGCTTTTTTGCCAACGAGGCCGACCAACTGGCCTTGATGCTCAATATTGTCCCCAGCCAAAGCCGGTACAACGTGGAACTCCGCCAATTTGAAACCAATGAACTGCTGGCCTTGCGTGATGGCGGCAGCACTGACACACCTCCCGTCGATAGTGAAGCCGAAATGGCCGCAACTGAAACAGCCGACAGCGAACCCGCCCTTACTACCGACTCCAATCCATCCTCCGCAGTCAACTTTCCCACGCCCGCCGACGCCGAAGAGATTGAGTACGACGCCGACCTGGCCGAACTGAGCTTCACCAGCGCCTCGGACATTGAAGCCCTGATCAACTTCTATCGCCAAACCCTGCCGGCTGATGACTGGCAGGAAGACAAAGACTTCTCTATCATCACCGAATTTATGGGTTCGGTTGATTTCAACCGGGGTGACGAGTCCCTTTCGATTACAGTTATGGGTGATCCTCTGGATGGGAACGCCAGCGTGACGATTGACCTCGATTCCGCGCCGTCGCTGGCCGGCAGCCCGACCGACTCTGATCAGAGTTCCACGACGGATAGCGCCGAACCCTTAGTGGCCGAGGATAAGGATGGCCTGCCGGTACCCGACAACTACACCAGCTACTCCTCTGAAGGCAGCCAATATAGCCGTAAAATCATGGTCAGTTCACCATCCGCTGTAGCTACACTGTCGGATTTTTTCCAGACAGAACTGGCCAATCTGGGCTGGAATCTGAGCAACAGCAGTCAGGAGCCAAGCAGCGTCAACCTGATGTTTGAAGGAGCCGATGGCCTGCTAACCGTAGCGATCAAATCCAGCGGCAGCGAGAGCGAAGTGACCATGGTTAACAAAAATGCGGCTGCCGCCACAGCCGCCGGTATTGTGCCCGAGGCCGGCCAAGCCCGCATCTACTTTGGCAATCCTGACTTCGGTGACCCCGCCGCGGCCACCTTCACCTTTACCTTGAACGGCCAAACCTTTGAGGTAGAGCCGCAAGCCGAAGACGCCGAGATGGGCAACGCGCCATACATTGAACTGCCTCCCGGCGAATACAGCTACCAAATGAGCGCCGAAGGTCAATCGCCCGTAACGGATAGCATCACCGTAGGCGCCGATGAAGTGTGGGGCTTATTGGCCGGTCCCTTTGGCGCCCTGCCGCTGCAACTGTATTAAACAAAATACGCGCCAGCAAAAAACGAAGTTAATACCACCAATTGATTATAGACTTACGCGGGTTCAACGCCGCGTAGGTCTTTTTCGCAACATTTGTTTAGTTTGAAGAAAATCTCTCAACGCCCTGAGCATCGATCAACTGCGTCTGCTGGCGCGAAGCTTGGCGAACTTGTATATTTCCGCCAATAATTCATCGGCTTGTGCGCCCTTCAGGCCGGGGTCCGGCAGTTCCATCTGGGCGTGGAGTCGCTCCGACATCTTGGCGGCCACCTCAAACCGGTTCGCCAAATCGAAGCGGCGACGTAAATAGTCTTCGATCATCGCCATATCGTGCGTGGTCAATCGTTCTATGGGTAGTTGCTCGGTTTCCGGCGAAATCGTCTGAGCGCGAAGGCCGAGAATCATACTATCCTGGCTCAACTCATCTAGCGTTATGACGCCGGTATCATACACCACCAAGGTGCCGGCTGCCAGGTCGCCCAGGCGACGCGACTGCTCGTTGATAAACATCGTCACCACGCCGAAGCCGTAATAAAAGGGCAAAAAATCGATCAGGCGAATGAGATTGCGTACCACCGATTCGACGAGGGTTATGGGCGTGCCATCGAGTTTCAACACCCGTAACCCAACCCATCGTTTGCCGGGTGATTGGCCGTTCCACATCATTTCAAAGACGATGTAATAGCCCCAAAAGAGACCAAATGAAAGCAGGCCCAAAATGGCTCCGACCCAGACCACCACGGCTTCATCAACCCAATTACTGCCCAGCAGAATGGTGGTTAAGAAGAGTGAGGCGACATTGACAATTACCATTAAAATGATTATCAATAAGGTATCTACTATCGTCGCCAGAAAACGCGAGCCGATACCCGCCACATCATAGCCAAACGCGACATTTTCGGGGGTATCAATAGTTAAATATTTATCCGATAAACTCATGAGTCACATCCTATGCTAGTTGACGAATTTATCCAATCGCGACAAAACGACTGGCAGCAGTTAACCCAACTCCTTGATCGCAGTCAAAAGAATATTCAGCAGTTGTCGCCCGATGAGGTGAAAACGATGGGTCGTTTGTATCGAGCGGCGACGTCTGATTTGGCCGTGGTCCAGCGAGATTATGCCCATCACCGAGTGACAATCTACTTAAACCAATTGGTAGCCCGAGCCCATTCAATTGTCTACCGCAGCGAACCCTTGGCCTTTGACCGATTTATTCGGTTCGCCACAACCGGCTTCCCTCAGGTCTATCGGGAAACGCTGCCTTTTACCCTGATCGCCGCGGCCATGTTCATTATTCCGGCGATCATCGCCGGGTTAAGCACCGCCTGGCACCCGGAACTATCACGCTGGCTACTGCCGGAAATGGCCCAAGAGATGGTCGAAACCATCGAACGAGGCGAGTTGTGGACCGACATCCCGATTGAAGAGCGGCCCTATGCTTCTTCATTTATAATGCGTAACAACATCCAGGTTGCCTTCCTGGCCTTTGGCAGCGGTATCTTGGCGGGTGTAGTTACGCTCTGGATTATGATTTTTAACGGCCTCCTGTTAGGCGGCATCACCGGGTTGACCGCCTATTACGGCCTCGGCTTTGATCTGTGGACCTTTGTCATCGGCCACGGTGTGATCGAGTTAAGCGTTATTTTCATGGCCGGAGGAGCCGGCTTAATGCTGGGCTGGGCCCTCATTAACCCCGGCCTGCGTCGCCGTCGAGATGCGCTGACCATCGCCGCCGGCAAAGCTGTTAAACTCGTCATCGGGTGCGTCCCCTTGCTGATCCTGGCCGGTACGATTGAAGGTTTTATCTCGCCCGCCGAAGGCATCCCCTGGCCGGTTAAGTGGGCCATTGGCCTGGGGAGCGGGCTGCTGCTCTACGGCTACTTTTTCTTGGCCGGTCGCCAGCAAGCCACCCCTACAACAAGGTCCGACCTTTCAACTCCAAGTAGCGATTAATCACGGCCATCGACAATTGATTGGCCGACACATCCAGGGTTAACACCCCCTGCCGCCGCAGTTGGTCGAGCGTCACCTGTCTTTCATCGAGCAGTTGCTCTGCCGCCGCGCGCTGGTACACGGTTAACGAGTCGTGTGGTTGCTGCTTGGTGGCCGCATGAATATCGGGGTCGCTAATGGTGACCACCAGGGGCAGACTGCGCTGGGCCAACACCGATACGTGACTCACCAGCGACTCCATGCTGGTTCCTCCGCTTAAATCCGTAAAGATAATCACCAACGAACGCCGCCGCTGCTTAAGGGCCAGATAACTCAAGGCGCGCTGGTAGTCCGGCTCGACCGCGCCGGCCTTGACCGCATACAGCAGTTCGAGCATCCGGTAAAATTGACCGCGTCCCTGGCGCGGGCTGATAAAGGTCTGCACCTGATCGGCAAAGGTCATCAAGCCCACTTTATCCCCTTTGCCGGTGGCAACATACGTTAAAAACAGCACGGCATTCACCACATAATCCAGTTTAGCGATGCGCGCCACCGGGCTTTGCATCATCCGGCCGGTGTCCAGCACCGCGACGATATTTTGACTGCGCTCGGTTTGATACTCCACGGTAATGGGCCGGTTGCGACGGGCGGTGGCTTTCCAGTCGATGCGCCGAAATTCGTCATCCGGCAAATACTCCCGCAGCCGTTCGAACTCGGTCCCTTCGCCGAACATGCGGGCGTGCCGCAAGCCCAACTCTTGGAGTCGATTCTGTTTGAGCAGCAGATCGTAGCGCCGAATTTCGAGCAAATTGGGATAAACTTTTACCGGCGCGGCGGCGGCCAGCTTGGCTTGTCGAATGACAAAGCCGAGCGGACCTTGCCAGCGCAGGTGCATATCGGCAAATTGATAGTCGCCCCGCTGCAAGGGGCGCACATAGTAGGTTTCTGTCCAGGTACGCCGAGGGGCGACCTCGCCGGAAAAGACACGCTGCTCGATGTCAAACGCATCGGGTGCTTCATCTCTGAGCCAGAACATGGCCGGTCGCCGGCTGCGATTGCGGATCGATAGGCGAATCGGGTTTCTCGCGCCCAGGCTCAACTTAATATCGTGCTCGCGGGCGGCCTCGAAACGATCCGGCCCCTCGGCCAAGCGCCAGTCAAGGCCAAAGATGACCAGCACCACCAAAACATAGACCAGCGCCACCCACTGCAAGGCCGGCGCCCAGGTGCCCAAGGCAATGATGGGGGCCGCGATAAGAAGAATCAAGATGCCGCGATGGGTGATTTGCATAGATTTCCTGTTTTGGTAGTCTCCCCGTTGAATGTGGTTGAGCGACCTAAGCGTGAAGAACCGCCGATGGGCCGAAATACGCGGATAAAGACGAGAGAAAATCCGCGTATTTCGGTCAATCCGTGGTTCTAACCTCGCACCAACACTCCGGCGGGGGGCTATCCCTGTTTTGAACAAGCTTTTATTACTAACCCAAGTTGCTATCCTTCAGACATGACCGGTTTTGGAGTACTTTTCAAAGAAACATTGTAGTAATCAACGACATATGGCCAAAAATGGACAACAACACATTGACGAAAGGAGCGGATTTTGCTTATCTTATCCGTTTATTTCCACAATCCGCTGTTGTTTTATCGGGGCAACATCAATTTGCCCCCCTACACTTTTCAAAGAAAAATCAGGGTAATTCGGGCCATTGAGCCGGATGACGGCTCGTTTGAAAACCGGTCATGTCTGGTTATCCGCTGCATCTACGCGCTGGCTTATCAGCCCGTCGCTTAGACTATAATCGACGACCGCATGGGGGGCATCGAGCCGGTAAGATAATGGCTGGTTGCCTTGGCCAATACGATCATCCCCCTCTCAAATCACTCAATACCAGGGGAAAAGTCATGCCAACCAGGTCGTGAGTCATTTTTTCCTGGTCGTACATGATTTTTTCGCGGTCGTGAGTCATTTTTTTTCGGTCGTATATGATTTTTTCGTGGTCGTGAGTCATTTTTTCCTGGTCGTATATGATTTTTTTCCGGTCGTGAGTCATTTTTCCCCGGTCGTATATGATTTTTTCGTGGTCGTGAGTCATTTTTTCCCGGTCGTATATGATTTTATCCTGGTCGTGAGTCATTTTTTCCTGGTCGTATATAATAGGACTTGCGCAGTTGGTATGTCATTTCGAGGAGGAACGACGAGAAATCCCTGAGAACGATGCTTGCAAGCAGACTCTATAGGGATTTCTCCGCCTTCGGCTACGAAATGACATGCCTGAGCAGTTATTTCTAAACGGCATTAACGGATGGAAGCAATAAAGGCATCCACCCCGGCTTGATCCCAGTTTTGCAGCGGCCCCATAACCATCAGCAGCACGGCGCCGCCTTTACCGGGAAATATACCGGTGAGCTGTCGCAGCCCCTCACCGGACTCGTCGATGCCTTCTCGGACGGTTAAGGTGACGGTCTCATCCCGAATGATGGTGGTGACTTCGTCCACTACCTCAAGATCAAGATTTCGCCGTCCCGTCTGCTGCTGCATCGACTCTTGCATTTGTTGTTCCATCGCGGGTTGGTCAAGCCCCAAGGCTTGAGGAAACTGCATCAGCATGATCATCTGTCGATCATCGGCACCGGTCAAGGCGACCATATCAAAACCCAATAGGCTCATCCCAAAGGCTTCGGAATAGCCAGGCGGCAGGTCGTAATCAGCGATGCCATCGGCGATCACAGCCACATCCTCCGGGTTGTCGGCCACGGATTGGGTGACCTGATTGCCCACATAATAAAGGCCCATAAAGCCACCGATGCCCACACAAATGCACAGTAACACCAACCCGGCCACGATACCTAAAGCAATTTTTGTTCCTTTTGACATATTTCCTCGAAAGAAATGGATAATTAAAAATAGATCGCTAATAACCTACTACCGTGGCACCTCGACCTGGCCCAATAGCCGTTGAATGACGGCGTCGGCATCTAACCCTTCGATCTCGGCTTCCGGGCGGAGGAGAATGCGATGCCGGTAGATCGGCGGCGTAACAAACTTGACGTCATCGGGCGTAACGAAATCGCGGCCTTGCAGGGCGGCAAAGGTTTTCGAGGCCAGCAGGGTATGCGTCGCGGCCCGGGTGCTGGCCCCCAAGGTGAGGTCCGGCGATTGGCGGCTGGCCGCAGCCACTTGGGCGATGTAGGTCAGGATGCCCTCCTCAACAATCACCTGTTGGATCAGAGCTTGTACTTTGGCGATAGCCGTGCTGGTCAAGATCGGCTGGAGGCCGCTGTTGCTGATATTACGCGCATCAAAACCGTTGTGGTAGCGCCGTAAAATTTCCACTTCCGTATCGGTGGAGGCGTACGGGACCAAAATCTTAAACAAAAATCGGTCAAGTTGGGCTTCGGGCAGCGGGTAAGTGCCTTCATATTCAATGGGATTTTGGGTGGCGATGACCATAAATGGCGGCGCGAGTAAGTGTCGCTCGCCATCCAGCGTCACCTGTCGCTCTTCCATAGTTTCCAGCAGGGCCGATTGGGTTTTGGCCGGGGCGCGATTGATCTCATCGGCCAACAGGATTTGGGTAAAGATCGGCCCTTTTTTGAGATTGAATTGGCCGGTGGTCATATCAAACACGCTGGTACCTAAAATGTCCGAGGGCATTAGATCGGGCGTGAATTGGACTCGACTAAAGTCGGCCTGAACGAGATGAGCGACGGTTTTGGCCATCAAGGTTTTGGCCGTACCGGGTACGCCTTCCAGCAGGACGTGCCCCCCGGTCAGCAGGGCCACGACCAACAGTTCAAACGGGTCTTCCAGCCCCACCAAAACTTTGTCGGCTTCTTTCCGCAGACGTTGCGATAGGATCAGTAAATCACTAATTGACATGCCATTACTCCTTTAACCAGGTGGTTACATTTGCCGCCAGTTGCACCAGTTCCCCTTCACTAACTTGGGGCTGGCGTAGTTGGGTCAACAGCTTGTTCAGCGCTTCAATGTCGATGGAGGGATTAAAACGGGCCAGTTGGGCCAGATATTCGTCGTCGGGTAAGGTGGGATTGAGCCGGTAACGGCGACCCAATTCCCGTTTAAGCCGGTTGCGATAATGCTCCAGGGTAGCAGCGCGATGCTCGGCCCGTCGTCCCAGATTGGCAATCGCGGTGATGTATTCCAGCGGGGCGCGGCGAGCCAACTCTTTAGCCAACGGCACCGGGCGGCCAAATCGACGCCCCCGTAAAACCAAGCCGATAAAGATAACCGTGGCGATAAACAGCAAAGCTCGCCCAACCGCGGTATAGCGTAGGCCATTCCAGGGGCCAAGCAGATCGGTTTGTCCAGCCCGCAAGCCGTGGTGCCACTCATCGAACCAGATGCCTCCGGTCGCCTGGGCCGCACTGACCACGTTCAGCACCAGGGCCGGGTTACCCGCCGCCTTTAACCCGGCATTCGAGAAGGGAAAGGGGGCGGCGCTCAGCACCACCTGCCCGTCGCCCTGGGCAAAGGAGACGATAACCGGTTTCTCCTCCACGGCGATGTACGTGACAAAATCGCGCCGGTTGGTTTGGAAAAATGCCTCGGGGCGAACGTCGGCTGGTTCCATAGGCGGCGAATGCCACAGAGGCGTTTGGGCCACCAACGTGGTGGGGGGGGGATCGATGTAAGTGAGGTTGAAATTATAGTGCCGAAAGGCGAACGCGGCCCCCAACTCATCGCCGACAACAGCCAATGTCCCGCCCTCCTCAACCCAAGCATCGAGCACCTCCCACTCATCATCAGCGATCCCGGCCAACGGTTCCAGCATAAAGATGAGGTCGGTCTCTTCCGGTGGCAAAAATTCGGCAACGGCGACTTCAGGTAAAGGGTAATCGAGAGACTCCAGCCACAACTTCAGCGCTTTCCCTCCATTCGGGGTTGAGGAAAAGGTGGCCAGCGGCGGGACATCCTCTTGCTGGTTACTCTGGCTGGCCGCAATAGCGGTGATGACCAGTAGGGAGGCCAGCAGCCCAATCGCTAACCAGGTGTCGCGTGATAATTTGATCATTTTTGTTTGCGTAACTCGGCCACGCGGGCTTCGTAGCGGCTATAGGTGGTTTCATCGAGTTCTTGGAAGCCGTACCATACCCGATCAAAAATCTCGATGACCTCGCGTAGAATTCCGGCTAATTGCGGTGAATGCGCGACGTTGCGCAGATATTCCCGATTGGTGCGGGAACGGTCGTATCGTAATAAACCGCGCTCGTCCAATAATAAGAGCGATGAGAGATAAAGATAACGCACGGCGGTGCGATAGTCGCCGCTGGACGATAAGGTCCGCGCCCGTTCTAAGGCGCTATCGGCGGTGAGAAGTTCATCACCGTTACCCTGATCCAAGTTCAACTGGGCCTGTCCGGCAAATTCGGCCATAATATTGCGCGAGAGATAAATCAGGATGATCAACAAGGCGATAACGCTCAAGGTGGTGATGAGGTAACTTATCAACTCAACGTTCAATGAGATCGCGCCGTCGGGGACAGATGTAACGCTATTTTCGGGCAAGAACCGGGCGAAAAAGTTAAGGATGGCTCGTACGACTCTACTAACTAATCGCCAAAAGAGTGAGGGTTGTTCCACCGGCCATTGAAATTCGGCCCGATCGAGAATCGGGGTCAGCGCCGCAAGATCCTCATTCGTGTGCGGGGTAGCGGACCAGTTATGAGCCGTTGCGCGAAGAGTCGCCACAATAGCCCTTAATCGAGGCAAATCAGGCGGTGTCGCCCGCAGTTGGGCGACCAAATAGCTGTGATCGACGGCCATTGTGGATTGGTCGGCCAGGATCACCACCGTGATCTGCTGCCACTCGTCGGCTAACTGTTGCAGTTGGATTTGATTACTTTCCATGTTCTCCGGTTCCAAACCCATGACTTTATCGTGGATTTCGGCGAGCTTCGACCAATATTCCTCCACCGGTAAGGGAGGATCAGCAGCCCAGACTTCGTTACTCCGAACGACTATTGAGAGTAACAGCATTGCTATACTCAAGGTGAAAACGAAATGTAACTTGGGTTTCATAGTATGATAACGATTTATCAACTCGTAAACCTAGCTTCCACTCGCGGCCATCAGCGCAAAAAAGAGAATGCCCATCAATATAAGTAAAAAATAAAACGCCATCAGGAGAGCGACGGCGCCCAACTCAAGCAAAACAAAGTAGCCCATTTCGTTCATTGTAAACCAATTGCCCTGCTGGGCCCCCGGCGCTTGAGACACCAGTTGAGCCACGTCGGTTTGCTCCCCCTTAAAACCCATCGAAAGGACGTCCATATCAAATCCTTCAGTCTGGATGCGGAGGTCGAAGTACATCAAGGTGATCGCGGTGAGTTGGAGGGGTAGATAAATCAGGCTAAAAAGCAGGGTCGTTATCGATTGAATGATAGTTTGGATGGTCAATTGGGCAGAGGTAGGGGCCAGCGGATCGCCAAAAATGAGCTGGCTGATAAACGTGACCAGCGTCGTAGGCGCGGTCACTATGATTTGATTGAACATAAACAGGGCCAGAACGAAACCGATAACCCACCAAAATTTCCGACGAGCCAAATCCCAAGCGCGTCTGATAGATTGGGTCGCCGCCTGTTTTTCAAGAACGATGACCGGGGGAATGAGGGGAACCACGATGGCCCAATAAAAAGCCAACATTCCCAACCCCGTAATCCAACCAACACAAGGGATTAGGAACCAGATAAATAAGGCAATCCCAAAAATCCCGGCCAAGATTAAGGCCCCAATTAAAGACAGCCACGAGCGGCCAAGGCGTTGATAGGCCTCAAGAATACCGATGTCTTCCCCCAAGTAACTTCCAGCGATGGCCAGGGTCAAGGCGGCGGTGGCCACACCCTGAATTAAGATAAAACCGAGGATGCCCAGCAAGCCACTGGCCCCTATACCGGTAAAATAGCTCGGCCCAAAGATTTCATCCGGAGTGGCCCCACCAGGCCCGCCAACACTCTCCAACGTGGCGAAAAAATCTCCGAACGCCATCAGCGATACAACCATCTGAATGATCGTGAGGGGAATTTGAACGATGGCAATGATGCCGATAAATTTAAGAAAGTTATTGCGATATAAACGAACCGCTTCATCGAGGAGTCGGGGAATCGTCAGGGGGCGTAATTTGGGTACGGTTGTAGTCGTCATATTCTCTCCTAACTGGGTAGGCTTGTCTTGGGATAATGAAGGTTGACAAGCAGCGGTATTTTTTGTGAAGCAGCCTAAAAATATTCGTGGCGGGCTACCAAAGCTTAGGATATAGAACGGCTTCAATCTATTTTACCGTAATAGTCGGTAGAAAAACAACTCAGTCAGGTAAAAATAGGGCAATCCTTTTGATAACGGACACTCACAAGGACACTCAGAGGGACACCTCCTTATTAAACTGACAATACGTAAGATAATCTTATTCATAACTATTTCTTTACTTAAAAGGAGGGTTTCATCTTGAAATCAAATGTATTGCCCTTGTCACCGGAATGGGGACTGGCCTTTCTGCGGATTATTGTTGGTATTGTTTTTCTGGTTCACGGTTACCAGAAACTGTTTTTAATGGGCTTCGACGGCGTCGCTGGCTTTTTTGGCAGCTTAGGTATTCCGCTGCCGCTGGTGGCCGCTATTGTGGTTACTTTGCTTGAGTTCTTTGGTGGTGTAGCCCTAATCCTAGGCATCTTTAGTCGCTGGATAGCCATCCCGTTAGCTATCGATATGGCGGTGGCCATGCTAACCGTTCACCTGGCCAATGGCTTCTCCGTAGGCAATGGGGGCTATGAATTTGTCTTGACCCTGCTGGCGGCCAATGTGGCGCTGGTGTTAGCCGGCTCCGGCGCTTTGTCCATCGATGGTTGGCTGCAAAATCGGCAATCTGCCGGCTCTAAAAAAGGTTTTGTAACGGCTAACTGACCTATTATAAAGTAATCCTCTTCTCCCAAAAAATTAAGAAAAGCAACTACAAAGGTGTAGGGCTTAATTTTTATCCCCCCTTCTTACGGGCCTAGAATTCCTCAGTTCACCGTTAACTCGTCTTTCTTCTTTCTCTGCTAACTTAATTTGCTGTCAACTAAAGTAGGTGAGTATAATACAGTCAGTTTGTCTGTCTTCTCACCAGGGAGCTTAACTATGTTCAGGCGAGTTAGCATCCGGGCAGCCTTATTTCTGGGTGACCTCACAATCATTGCCCTCGCCCTGTTTATGGCCAGTTGGCTGCGGCCTCAACTTAGCTTTGGCCGGCCGATGCCTATCGAAAATGTATGGCTGACCTGGCCTATTTACGCGATGGGGCTGGTCATTTGGGGTGGCGGCTTTTTTTTAATGGACGTCTATAATCTGCATAAAAACTTGCGGCTTTTAGACGAGTTGCAGCGGCTCATCTTGGCCCATGTAGCTACCTGGCTGGCCGCTGCGGGCTGCCTCTACTTCACCTATCGCGATACATCCCGCCTTCAAATGGTGACTTTTTTTCTGATCAGCCTGCTGGCGTTGATAGGCTACCGGCTTCTGTTTCGTCTTTTCCTGCGATTCTTTGGCGATAGGCGATATGGCGCCCGGCGTGTCCTCATCGTGGGAGCCGGGAAAGTGGGCCGGAGTGTGGCCCACATGGTCATTAAGAATCGCTGGACGGGCCTCCGTCTTATCGGTTTTATCGATGATAATCTCAATGTTGATACGTTGGGTTATCCCAATTTTGGCCAGGTTCAGCAAACGGTGGAGGTGGTCAATACCCACCATATTAATGAAGTTATCTTTGCCTTACCTCGTTACGCCCACACCAAACTGGCCAACGTTGTCGTCGGGTTGCAGCATCTAAAGGTCAATGTCCGCGTTGTGCCTGACTTTTTCGATCTGGTTTTTCTACGATCGGCGGTTGAAGATTTGGGCGATATCCATATGGTCACATTGCGCGAACCGGCGCTCGATCCGCTCCAGCGCGCCATCAAACGCGGGTTCGATCTGATGGTTGGTTCAGTTGGCCTGGTTTTGTCCCTGCCGTTCATTGGACTGATTGCGATTGCGATCAAGTTCGATTCCCCGGGCCCCATTATTTTTAGCCAACTGCGCGTCGGCGAGAATGGCCGACTATTCAGAATCCTAAAATTTCGCACGATGTACCACGATCCTGATATGGTCGAGGATGACATCTCTTACAAAGTCATCGATGGCCAGCCGCTCCATAAATTTTATGATGACCCGCGCGTGACCAAATTTGGTCATTTTCTACGTAAAACCAGCCTCGATGAACTGCCTCAATTTATTAATATCCTCAGAGGAGACATGAGCCTGGTTGGCCCACGTCCCGAACTGCCCTGGCTGGTCGACAAATACGAACCCTGGCAGCGCAAACGCTTCGAAGTACCCCAAGGGCTAACCGGTTGGTGGCAGGTCAACGGCCGGGCCGATAAGCCCATGCATCTTAACACCGCCGATGACTTATACTACATTAAAAATTACTCCCTCTGGCTCGACATCCAAATTCTCTGGCGAACCGTGCGGGCGGTTATCGAGCGGCGAGGTAGTTATTAGCATTCTCAGCAAATACCCACTATGAACCTATTCCAAAAAACCTTACCCAAAAATTGTTTCATTTTACTCCTGGTTATCGTCGCCCTCGCCGGCTGTTTTACCACCCACCCCCCTTTTCAACAAGAAATTGAGGTCAAAGCCGTCGATTCAGGGCGACCGATTCCTAATGCGATGGTTAGAGCCGAAATCGGTACCCAGGATGTCTACGAAGCTACTACTGACGCCAATGGCGTCGCTATGTTGAGTATTAATGCCGAACACCTCGAAGGCTGGGCCAAAGTCATTGTCGAAGCCGATAACTATCAACGCGACTCGGTTTTGGTCAAACTGGTTGAGCAGGCGCCTCCCTCGGTCGTGGGCTTACAACCGGAAAGCGATGCCTCCGCCGGAACCTTTGGCCCGGAACCGCCAGCCGGTGAACCGAATAGTACAAGTGAACCAGAATCCCCCACTAGCGATGCGAGTTCGACCTCGAACGCAGCGTCTGGACCTCTGACCAAAATCCCCTCGGTTGAACGGGCTAACTATTATGACGCCAGGCCGGAGATGACCATTGATCCCAATCAAGCCTATCGAGCCACGATTCAAACTAACAAAGGGAATATAGTCGTTTCACTAAATGCCGCCGAGGCGCCGGAACACGTCAACAATTTCATCTTCCTCAGCCGACAGGGCTTCTACGATGGGCTGACGTTCCATCGCGTCGAACCAGGTTTTGTCATCCAGGGCGGCGATCCGCTGGGCACCGGCAACGGCGGCCCCGGCTACACCATCCCCGGCGAGTTCAACCTCAAGCATGGTGAGGGAGCGCTGGCCATGGCCCGCTTGCCCGACCAGGTCAACCCTGACCGGGAGTCGAGCGGCAGCCAATTTTACATCACTCTGGCTCCTACCGAATTCCTTGATGGTCAATACAGTGTTTTCGGTCAGGTCGAAGAGGGGATGGATGTGGTTCGGTCGATTGAAATTGGCGATGTCATCGAGCAAATAGTAGTGACCCCTTGATGGTTATTACCAACTCGGTAAGATTGGCCCATAATTTAGGCTTAAAGCGTATTATATGACTTTAGGACACTGAAATGAAGCCCTGTTTGAGCGTGAATACGCCACTAAAAACAAAAAAATGGCCCCTAAAAAAGAAAAAGCCACTTGACAGTTCTCATAATATATATAATAATTGAGATGTGCTTATGGAAAAAATAAGCAGAGGAAGGGATAAAGTTTGCCGCCTCTTGGCAGAATTTCTAAGTTAGTAACAAGCTTCACGACCGTAGATGTTATTACATCCAATTTTTTATAGTAACTATCCCTTCTTGAACCACTCCTTCTTAACAATCAACTAATATTTTGCCCCCGTATATTTGTATAATAAATAAAGATACTTAACTGGTGCACCAAAGTAGGGATGATCAGATTTTAGTCCAATTGTTTTAAAACTTTCTGCATGAAAGGAGTTACCTTGCTAGTAAATCCCCGTGCTTAATGGCGTCTGCTGGCAGTTCAAAGTTTAAAACATAGAAACCATGTACTTTAAAACATAAATATGAGGGGTATCAGCCCTGC
Source organism: Anaerolineales bacterium (assembly GCA_020634935.1). Taxonomy (GTDB): domain Bacteria; phylum Chloroflexota; class Anaerolineae; order 4572-78; family J111; genus JAGRBY01. The sequence continues at coordinate 49,718 of JACKAT010000012.1, read as the reverse complement.
TGTTACTCCAAATTCAGCCGTTAATCCTTACAAACTCATTAAATGAAGGAGATTAAAAAATGAAAAAACGTACCAACTATTACAAAGATTTGGCGGCAGATTACTCTAAACCAGACCCTGTGCCCCAAGAGATTGGCGATAAACTCATTGAGGACGCCGAGAAATTTATCGAGTTGAAAGAAGCGACATTACCAGCAATTGGGGCTGACTACACTCTAGAGCAGATCGAGCAAGAAAATAAAGATTGGTGGCCCACTCACTGTGAAGCTTTAAGACGAGGCCGGGGTGACATTTTAACGGCTGAATATCGCGATGATTTGGTTTATTTCTGCCAGGACGGGCCATATTATGGCTTGGAAGAGCAAAAAGCACGCGAAATCCACTGGTGGGCGTTGATCGCTCAACCTGGCGTTACTATGGCCTGGCCCATCGCCATGTTCCATGGCGAGTATGTTTGGTTTGAATGGAACTGTATTGACGACGAAACCCGTGAGACCATCGCCAAAGGGAGCGTCGCTTGGGTGCGACGAGGGCATCGGGGAGGGTGCCACTTCAAAGGCGAGCAACTTACCTTCTACCGGGATGTTTTTGCCTCTGAAGAGTTAGTCAAGCTAATCACCGCCTAATAACAAATTTTACATAAGCAAAACGCTCATATTCATTCAGATGACTGAGGTTATCACTCCGTATGAAAAACACGGAGTGGCATACGGTGCTGCAATTACCAGGATTAAGCGCCAGTCATCTGGTTCGCTATGTAATCACAAAAATTTTTACAAACCTATTATTTGACTCAAGGAGAAAAAATGGCAACCCATGATGAACCGGTAAAAGCCGTGGTGATCGGTAGTGGCTTTGGGGGCGCGATAGCCGCCCTCCGGCTGGCTCAAGCTGGCGTCCAAACTGTTGTCTTGGAGCGGGGCCGGCGCTGGCCTATTACCCCGGACGGCGACACATTTTGCACTTATCGTGAGCCCGATGGACGAGCGGCCTGGCTCAGCCCAGAAACGGTCATGTTTGCTCCAAAACCCATTGACGTGTACACCGGCCTCTTAGAGCGTAAGGTGGAAGATGGCATTACGGTTTGGGCGGCGGCTGGTGTTGGCGGCGGCTCTCTTGTTTACAACTGTGTTTTATATCAACCCACGCGGGAAAATTTCTACCAGGTCTTTCCCGAAGAGATTGATTATGATGAGTTGGACCAAGTCTATTACCCACGTGTCGCTGCGATGCTCAAACCCTCACCCATTCCGGCCGATATTTTGATGAGTGATTATTACAAGTCTACTCGCATCTTTGCCCAACAAGCGGGGGCCGCCGGCCTGACATGCCGTTTCCTCAATGTGGCTGTAGATTGGGATGTCGTCCGCGAGGAGATTCATGGGAAAAAAGTACCTTCGGCTATTGCCGGTGAAATTTGGTACGGACACAACAGCGGGGCCAAAAACAGCTTGGATCGCAACTATCTGGCCGAAGCCGAAGCCAGTGGCTATGTAGAAGTTCGTCCGCTTCATGATGTCACGGGTATCACCGAAACTCCTGACGGCGGCTTCAAAATAACTTACAATGAGATTGATGAGACAGGGCAAGTACTGGCGACGAATTCGATTAGCTGCACCTACCTATTTATGGGGGCCGGTTCCATGGGTACCTCAGCCATATTGGTTAGAGCCAAGGCCACCGGCCAATTGCCCAAACTCAACGACCAAGTCGGCCAAGGTTGGAATGGCAACGGCGACACGTTTGGCACTCGAGGCGTTTCCATCGACACCAATCCGGGCCAGGGCGGGCCGGCGACCGTAGTGATTGAAGATTTCAACAACCCCTACTTGCCCCAAACATTTATTGTTTTCCCTGAATGGGATGCGCCGGAGGGAACTTTGACTTCTCTGGGTATGAGTATTCCCGGCGAATCAGGTAGTTTTACCTATGATGCGGAGACCGACTCGGCCAAATTGACCTGGCCAGGCGGAGCGCCGGAAAATCAAAAACTGCTTTCGGCAGCCAACCATACTTACGAGTTGTTGGATACCCGCAGTCCTTATACCTCGTCAACGGACGGAAAGACTGCTTTTTCAGGCCACTTCCACTGCCCCATCAATGGCGACCCCGTTAAATCGACCGTTAACGAAGTCCAAGAAAAAACACAAGCCAATATGGGCGTTACCGCCCACCCCTTGGGCGGCGTGGTTATGGGCCAGGCGTGCGATCTCTACGGCCGGGTCAAGGGGTACAAAGGTCTGTACGTGGTCGATGGAGCGCTAATTCCCGGCTCCGCCGCCGCCTGCAATCCGGCGTTCACTATCGCTGCCTTTGCCGAACGTTGCATGGACAAAATCATAGCCGAAGATATTACCTAATTTAGACCATTCACCATCGACTTAGTAGGTTTCAACCTTCCCGGAAGCTTGCTTTAGTGAGTTTCCGGGAAGACCAGTTTTAGACGACATAGATCACACTTTCCTGGCTCAACAAGTGACTTTAATAGAAAGGTAGAAAGATATGCCTGAGCTTAAAGGCAAGATTGCCGTACTCATCGAAGAGCACTTTGATGGTACGGAATATCGCCGCTTTAACGAATTTTTCCCGGAGCATGGCTATGAAGTTGAGTATGTCTCTCATCTGTGGGGACAGCCGGCCCTCCATTTTGGCTCAAACGCGGAAAACGACAAAATCGAATATCACGTTACTGTCACCACCGAAGTCAATGACGTAACTCCCGGTGATTACAAAGGTATCCTGCTGATCGGGGCGTATGCTACTGACCGGCTGCGGTATGAAGTTAAACCCCAAAGGCCTAATCAAGCGCCAGCGGTCGTTTTTGTGCGCAACGCGATGCATGAGCAGATCCCTATCGGTACCATTTGTCACAGTTTATGGCTGCTGTGCGCCGACAGAGCTCTTCTTAAAGGGCGCAAAGTGACCTGTGCCCATAATATTATTTGTGATGTTGAAAATGCAGGTGCGGAGATCATCTTCACTGAGGAAGGCGTGGCTCAAGATGTCGTTGTGGACGGCAATCTTATCTCCGGGCAGCATCCGGGGGTGGTTGATAAGTTTTTGGATGTCTTCTTGACCGAACTTGAAAAAAGGAGCTAACCCATGACGAACGAGGTACGCTTTTCATTCTCAGACACCGTGGCCGGGTACGTGACCACATTTGATCAAGGGACCAATTCCTTTGGCCTCAAAACAACCGACGGGCGAGATTACCAGGTCAAATTCGCATCAGGAACCTATGGCTGGATTGCTAACAACCTGAACGAACCGCGCACTTGGACCAGCCAAGATCAGATGAAGGCGATGCTGACGCCGGGTCGCTATTTATTTGTATATGGCATTTACTACCCCGAACACGCTAGCTTCACTTTTGAAGCCCAGTTTATGGTCTTTCCCAGTCGCAAAGAAGATAACTACGTCTTTGAACGGCAGGATTGGTGGGTCAAGCAGATAGCCGCCATTGCCGACTTTTATCTGCAAGCCCAGTTTCAGGGTCAACCGGTTGATTACAAAGATTACCGCACGACCATCACCTTAAATGGCGAGAAGGAAGCCGACAACTATCGCCAGGAAACCGATACCATTTCCCGCCTGGTTTACGGCTTTTCCTCGGCTTATTTGCTAACCGGCGACGACCGTTACCTGGAAGGGGCCGAAAAAGGCACCGAATACCTGCGGGAACACATGCGCTTCTATGACACCGATGAAAAAGTTATCTACTGGTATCACGGCATCGATGTCCACGGCCAGCGCGAGACGAAAGTGTTTGCCTCGGAATTTGGCGATGACTTCGATGCCATCCCGGCCTACGAGCAGATTTACGCCCTGGCGGGACCGATCCAAACCTATCGCATTACCGGCGACCCCCGTATCCTACAAGACGCCGAACTAACGGTTGACCTCTTTGACCGCTTTTTCCTGGACAAATTCAAGGGCGGTTACTTCTCCCATCTTGATCCGATTACGCTCGACCCGAATAGCGACTCGCTGGGCGCAAATAAAGGCAAAAAGAATTGGAACTCTGTCGGCGACCATGCCCCGGCCTACCTGATTAACCTCTATTTAGCAACCGGCGAGAATCGCTACGCTGAATTCCTGGAATACACCTTTGACACCATTGAAGAGTATTTCCCAGACTATAACAATAGTCCCTTTGTTCAGGAAAAATTTTATGAGGATTGGTCGCACGATATAACCCACATGTGGCAGCAAAACCGAGGGGTAGTTGGCCATAACCTCAAAATTGCCTGGAACTTAATGCGCATGTACGGTCTGAAGCCCAAGGAGAAATATGAAACCCTGGCCCGCCGTATTGCCGTCGAAATGCCCAAGGTGGGCATGGACAATCAGCGCGGCGGCTGGTATGATGTGATGGAGCGGAAACTACGGGGCAGTGAAGAGGTACATCGCTTTGCGTTCCACGACCGCAAAGCCTGGTGGCAGCAAGAACAGGGTATTCTGGCCTATATGATCTTAAATGGCATTTTGGGCGATGCCGAGTACCAGAAATTAGCCCGCGAGTCATCCGCCTTCTACAATGCCTTTTTCTTAGATCATGATGATGGGGCGGTCTTCTTCAACGTATTAGCCAACGGTCTGCCTTACCTGATGGGCACGGAACGCTTCAAAGGCAGCCACTCGATGAGCGGTTATCACTCTATGGAGTTGTGTTTCCTGGCCGCCACCTACGGCAACTTGCTCATGACCAAGCAGCCGCTCGACCTTTACTTTAAGCCGCTGCCCGGCGCCTTTAAGCGCAATATCCTGCGAGTGTCTCCCGATATTTTGCCGCCTGGCAGTGTTCGCATTAGTGAAGCCTGGGTGAATGACGAACCCTACAGCAACTTCGATGCTGAAGGTTTGACGGTTAAGTTGCCTGAGACTAAAGAGCAGGTGAGAGTTAAAGTTCGCCTGGTCCCTAATGAAACAGGTGCAGTTACTGGATAACGCGCTCTATGGCTACCTAAAGCCAAAAGCCCCTCTTGGGTAGGAAAGGTGTGCGTGATAAAAATTTGGAGTGTCAGGTTTAACTTGCCGCTTTAACAGATCAAGCACAAAGTCGCACTCCAGCCTATTTAGTCAGGTGACTGGCACACACAATTACAGTGAACAAGTGCCAGTTACCTGAATACTCCAGTCTATTTACAGGAGAGCTATGATGGAGATCATGATCAAAACGATTGACCAAGTTACAGTGGTTGATATCACGGGTGATATTGACGGTAAAACTGCCCCAGAGGCGCAGGCGCACATTTTGCCCTTACTTGAGCCAGGTTGCAAAGTCATGCTAGATATGAGCCGCGTGGATTATATGTCCAGTGCTGGTTTGCGCATGATGCTGTCCATGCACCGGCAAACGGCCGGGAACCAAGGACAGCTTATCCTGGTAGGTCTATCTGAAGAGATTCAAGACACGATGTCTGCTACAGGTTTTCTTAACTTTTTTACTATCCAGGATACGGCTGAGGCCGGCCTGGCTTCCTTAAAATAGAAAGAAGAAAAAATGGAACGTATCGATATTTACCCGACCCACATTTACGAAGGGTATAAGTTACGGCCCGGTCGAGCCTACCCCTTCGGCGCAACTCTGGTGCCGGGCGGGGTCAATTTTTCCATATTCTCGCGCCATGCCAGTTACTGTGTCTTGGTCCTCTTTGAAAAAGGAAGCGCCTCACCCCTGATCGAGATCCCTTTCCGGGGAATGTTTCAAAAAGCAGAGTCCAATGAACCGGTCTGGGGTGAATTTCGTATCGGCAACGTCTTTTGTATGACCGTGTTCGACCTCGATTACGAAAGTATCGAGTATGGTTTTCGCATGGATGGGCCTTACTCCAAAGTTGAGCGAGGCCAGCCCGGTCAACATCGCTTTGATCCTTCTAAGATTCTCATGGACCCCTACGCCAAAGCCATCGGTGGCCGGGAGGTGTGGGGACACCCTCCCGATTGGAACGACTGTTATCACCATCGTTCTCGGCTGGTTTATGATGATTTCGATTGGGAGGGCGACCGGCCCCTGGAAATACCGCTAGAAGATCTGGTCATCTACGAAATGCATGTGCGCAGCTTTACGCGCCACCCTTCAGCCGGGGTCAAGCATCCGGGGACCTTTGCCGCGATTCGTGAAAAAATCCCTTATCTCAAAGAACTGGGCGTCAACTGTATCGAATTGATGCCCATCTATGAATTTGACGAGTTTGAAAACAGCCGCATTCACCCTGATACGGGTGAACTGTTAATGAATTACTGGGGCTACAGCACCGTTGGTTTCTTTGCCCCCAAAGCCGGCTATGCCGCCACCGGTAAATCTAAAGATGGCACCCAAGTGGCCGATGAACTCAAAACGCTGATCAAAGAGCTGCATAAGAATGGGATTGAAGTCATGCTCGATGTGGTTTTCAATCACACGGCTGAAGGCAATGAGTACGGCCCCATCATCTCCTTCCGGGGCATCGACAATGTAACTTACTATATGTTGACTCCAGAGGGGTATTACTATAACTTTAGCGGCACCGGCAACACCTTAAACTGCAACAATCCGATTGTTCGAAACATGGTCCTGGAATGTCTGCGCTACTGGGCGGCGGAGTATCATATTGACGGCTTTCGTTTTGATCTGGCCGCCATTCTGGGGCGTGATCCCTGGGGTGCGCCGCTACCCAACCCGCCCTTATTGGAAGCGCTGGCCTTTGATCCGATCCTGGGCAAGTGCAAACTGATAGCCGAAGCCTGGGACGCCGGCGGTCTTTACCAGGTAGGGTCCTTCCCTGCCTATGGCCGTTGGGCTGAATGGAATGGTAAATATCGGGACGATGTACGCAAATTCTTGAAGGGCGATATGGGCCTGGCCGGAGCCATGTCTCAACGCTTGCAAGGTTCGCCAGATCTATACGCCTGGGGCAATCGAGGCCCCACAGCCTCAATCAACTTCATTACCTGTCACGACGGTTTTACTTTGTACGATTTAGTGGCTTATAATGGCAAACACAACGAAGCTAACGGCGAAAACAACAACGACGGGGGGAACGATAACCACAGTTGGAACTGTGGCTGGGAAGGCCCCTCTACCGATCCGGCGGTTAATGAGTTGCGCTGCCGCCAAATGAAGAATGCCATCGCCATGTTGATGGTCAGTCAAGGCGTGCCGATGATACTGGCCGGCGACGAACTGGCCAATACCCAAGATGGTAACAACAATGCCTACTGTCATGATAGTGAGTTGAGTTGGCTCAACTGGACCCAACTGGAGTCTAACGCCGACTTGTTCCGATTCGTCAAGAATTGTATTGCCTTTCGTATGGCTCATCCGGTCCTGAGAAGCAAAACTCATTTCACCAATCGAGATTACGTGGGCAGCGGCTATGCCGATATTACCTGGCATGGCACCCAGGCCTGGAATGCGGATTGGTCTGGAACCAACCGGTCTGTGGCTTTTATGTTGTGTGGTAAGCATGCCAAGGGAGGAACCGTAGTTGATAACTATGTCTACGTAGCCATGAATATGTATTGGGACACCCTTCCCTTTACCCTCCCTGGTCTACCTGATGAGCTGAAATGGCATGTTTTCGTTAATACTGGCGCTCCCTCCCCTCAGGATAGCTGGCAACCGGGCAGTGAACCCCTGCTAGACGATCAGTCTCGCTTTGTGGTTGGCGGACGATCGGTCGTTATCCTGGTAGGTAAGTAGAAAATCGATTAAACGTCCAAAATCATTAATAGGATGAAAGGGATTAGATAATGGCTTTTGATGTATCTTTAGAAATGACCGATAGTGGTATTGCCAAGATAACCCTATCTGGAGAGCTAGACGCTAGCGTAGCCTCGATGTTCAAGAATAAGGTCGAAGAGGCTGCGTCCTTGCAAGCCAAACGTCTTGTTTTGTTAATGCAAGATTTGGAGTATATGTCTAGCGCCGGCTTGCGGGCGTTAGTCTTTGCTAAGCAGAAAATGGGAGCAGATGTTGACATTTATGTCGTTGGCGCTCAAGAATCGGTCATGGAAACCATCCAAATGACCGGTTTTCATCACAGCATCGTTGCGCTGGATAGTTACGATTCAGATCAAATCGAAAATATCTAAAGTAATATTTAACTATGCATGGGCAACGTTGCCCTATTTAACAATTGACTAAATGTTCTGTCCGCAAGTGAACTGCATTGCACTTCTGAGGCTGAATGGTTGAAACGGAAATGTGAAGAGCATTGTGGTTTTAGGAGTTATACCGGTAACTCACCGGAGGCTCAAAGCAAGCCCGGTGATTGCCCAATTACCTTATTAACTACAACGCATCTTCACATTTCACACCTTACCCTATTCCATTTCATGCCTTAGGAAAGGTATCTAATATGGGACCTTTAATCGTACCTGGAACACTCGACTCACTGTCAGTTATCGGCAAATACATTATGGATATCGCTGCTAAGGCCGGCCTGGATAAAAAAGCAGCTTATCGCTTACGTCTGGCAGTGGATGAAATCGCTACCAATATCGTCATACATGGGTATGATGAAGCCAATCGACAAGGGGACTTAGAACTACGAACTGAGCTTAATGAAGCAGATCTGACCATCTTCTTGGAAGATACCGGAGCCAGTTATACACCTGGCCAATTTTCAGATCGAACCGATTTGCACTTGCCTTTAGAAGAGCGGCAAATCGGGGGGCTAGGCGTTTATCTAGCCATGCAGGGCGTGGATAAATTTCATTATGAACATTTTGAAGGACGAAATCGGCACACCTTTGTAGTCAATCGAACTCCAACCTGACTGAAAGAAAAAATGAATACCACTATCTTAGAATTACTCAAGAGAATGCCTTTATTTACCGGGCTGTCTGAGGAGACACTAGCTCAAATTGCCGCTGGGACTGAACTATGCGATATAGCTAAAGATGAGGTGTTAATCCAAAAGGGCGACCATGGCAACTCGCTATTTATCATTCGCAGCGGCTGGGTCAAAATCGTTACAGAGGGGCTCGAAAATAAAGAACTTGTACTCAATCAGCTTGGGCCTGGTCAAATTATTGGCGAAACCTTATTAGTTAATCGCGGCCCGTATTCAGCTACAGCGATAGCTCTTAGCCCTCTACAAGTGCTTAAGCTTAAATATGAGACGTTCCTAGCTGCGCTTCAACAGAATCCGTCATTGGCCCTGGCCTTTATCAGCAAATTATCCGATCGACTACGTTTTGCCAATGTCTACATTGAAAAAGCGATTGAATGGAGTCACTACATCGCGGAGGGGAATTATACCCCTATCCAAAACCAGATTCAGATGACCCATAACACAATTGTCGATACCGGCCAAACCGACGAAATCCGAATCGGGGCCTTTCTATCGGCCCTGTTCCGCATGATCAAAGGGGTCAGGCGACGCCAGGAAACCTTAGAGCATATCATCCTGTCTTTAGGGGTCGCTTTGTCGGCGGAAAGAAATCTTGATCGATTGTTAGAGCGAATTTTGATCGAAGCCAAATCGATCTGCAACGCTGATGCCGGCACCTTATATCTATGTACCGATGATCGATACCTTGATTTTGCTATCATGCGGACCGATTCTCTGAACCTGGCTTTGGGCGGAACCACCGGCAAAGCCATTTCTTTTGCCTCGTTACCGCTATATGATGAGGTAACTGGTGAGCCTAACTATCAGAATATGGCCACCTGCGCCGCTCTAAATAAGCGCACCGTCAGCGTGCCTGATATCTATAACAATGAAGATTTCGACTTTTCAGGAGCCAAGAACTTTGATAAAATGCATGGCTATCGCACCGTCTCCTGTGTAACTGCGCCCTTAAAAAACCATTCAGATCAAGTGATTGGAGTGCTTCAACTTATTAACGCTCAGGATCCCGCCACCAACGAGATCATCCCGTTTGATGCCCACCATCAATTTGTCATCGAGTCGTTAGCTTCCCAAGCGGCCATCTCGTTAAATAATCAGTTGTTAGTTGAACGCGAACAAACCCTGGCCAAAATTGAGCGGGATGTCCAGATTGGGCGGCAGATTCAATTGGACTTTTTGCCCAAAACTACCGACCTGCCTCAGCCGCCCGGTTGGGAAATAGCCACCTATTTTCAGGCCGCTCGTGAAGTAGCCGGCGATTTCTTCGATATATTTCCGGTGCAAAACAAAATCGGTCTGGTTGTAGCTGACGTCTGCGATAAAGGCGTGGGCGCGGCGCTCTTTATGTCCCTCAGCCGCAGCCTGATCCGCGCTTTTGCCGTTCAGCATCGCCCGCTGGGATGGTTGGATGATATGATGACTGGCGATCGGCCGGTGGCCGCCTTGAATATGGATGCCACCAAACGGCGCAAACTGCTATCAGCCGGCACTAGCGCCCTGCTGGCCATCGAGTTGACCAACAATTACATCGCCAACACTCATGGCGATATGAATATGTTTGCCACCGTCTTTTTTGGCATCCTCGACCCGGCCACTGGCACGCTGACCTACATTAATGGGGGGCATCCCCCTGCCGCCATCATCAGTGCTTCCGGCGAATTGAAAGCTCGCCTGCCGGCGACTGGGCCGGCTGTGGGCATGTTGCCCGATATGGCATTTGATATCCAACAGACCAAACTGGAACCGGGGGACCTCCTCTTCGCCTTTAGTGACGGCGTAACCGACGCCCGCTCTCCCGATAAAAAGTTTTTCAAAGAACAAGGAATGCTGCCTTTGATAAGTCAACCCACCGACTCAGCCGCAGCCTTACTGGCTCGAATCGAAACCAGTCTGCGTACTCACATCGGTACTGCCGATCAGTTTGACGACATCACCATGCTCGCTGTGCGGCGAGCCCCTAGCTTTGAGCCGTGACAGAGACCGCTATGGAAGAACACGAACAGTTACGCCAGCAGCTAGAGAAACTATCTAGAGACCTGGATGCTATTTTGCCGCTTGGTATTGCTCTTTCCACAGAGCGAGACCCTAACCGTCTGCGGGAGCGAATTTTAATTGAAGCCAAGTCCATCTGTCGTGCGGATGCCGGGCTTCTCTTTTTACGTACCGAGGATGATCTGCTGCGATTAGCTATCCGGCGCAGTATCCCCCTGAGTTCTGATATAGAACAAGGAGAAAAGACAACTTTTTTTCCGCCTTCGCCACCTTTACGGCTGTATGATGAGGTGACAGGTAAACCCAATTACGCTAATGTGGCCACCATGGCCGCCTTGAGTGGTTCTTCGATCAACATTCCTAACATTTACGAAGCGAAAGATTTCGATTTTTCTGGCACGAAGGCGTTTGATCAGCAGCATAATAATTATCGGACAATTTCGCTTTTGGCTATTCCTCTCAAGGATGATGACGGCAAAGTTATCGGCGTATTTGAACTAATCAACGCTAAGGACCCCTCAACCGGTCAGGTCGTGCCATTTGATTCCTATCACCAAATGGTAGCCGAATCGTTGACTTCGCAAACGACTATTGCGCTTAAAAACCAAATGCTGCAGCAACGCCAGGCCGAGTTGCTAAAATATGAGCGGGATATCCAGATTGGGCGGCAGATTCAATTGGACTTTTTGCCCAAAGCCACCGATATGCCTCAGCCGCCCGGTTGGGAAATAGCTACCTATTTTCAGGCTGCTCGCGAAGTAGCCGGCGATTTTTTCGACGTTTTTCCGGTGCAGAACAAAATTGGTCTGGTTGTGGCTGATGTCTGCGATAAAGGCGTGGGCGCGGCGCTCTTTATGTCCCTCAGCCGCAGCCTGATCCGCGCTTTTGCCGTTCAGCATCGCCCACCAGGGTGGCGGGATACCGTGATGACCGATGACCGGTCAGTCACCACCTTGAATATTGACGCCACCAAACAGCGCGACTTGCTGTCAGCCGACACCAGCGCCCTACTGGCCATCGAGTTGACCAATAATTACATCGCTCGCACCCACGGCGATATGAACATGTTTGCCACCGTCTTTTTTGGCATCCTCGACCCGGCCACTGGCACGCTGACCTACATTAATGGGGGGCATCCCTCCCCCATTATCATCAGCGCCGACGGCCAATTAAAAGCCCGCCTGCCCACTACGGGTCCGGCTGTGGGTATGCTGCCCGATATGGCATTTGATATCCAACAGACCAAACTGGAACCGGGTGACCTCCTCTTCGCCTTTAGTGACGGCGTGACCGATGCCCGCTGCCCTAACAATTTATTTTTCACCGAAAAGTCTTTAATGCCTTTGTTGGGCCAACCCACCGACTCAGCCGCCGCCTTACTGGCCCGGATTGAAGCCAGTTTGCACACACACATCGACACCGCCGATCAGTTTGACGACATCACCATGCTCGCTGTGCGGCGAGCCGCCTCTGTTTAGGACCTCAAAGCCAAAATAAGAGTACGATGAATATAGAATTGACATCCACAAAGGCATAGGCTAGACTCACTCTGCAAAATCAAGAAGTGAGCAAAGATGCCTGTTACCTCAACCCCGCTGTTTCAGCTAATAGAAAATGTTATAAAAACTATGGGAGTTTTGAGTGGTGTACAAGGTATTCCTGGTTGAAGACGAAATTGTCACTCGCGAAGGTATTCGCGATAATGTCAATTGGCAGGCCGCTGGCTTTGAGTTTTGCGGCGAAGCCCCCGACGGTGAAATGGCGCTATCGCTTATTGAAGCAACTCATCCCGATGTACTCATTACCGATATCAAAATGCCGTTTATGGATGGCTTGCAGTTAAGCCGAATTGTCCGCAAACGGATGCCGCAGGTAAAAATTATTATCCTCAGCGGCCACGATGAGTTCAACTATGCGCAAGAGGCCGTAAAATTAGGTGTCACTGAATATCTGCTCAAGCCGATCAGTGCCCGCGACCTGCATCAGGCCCTGACGTCCGTCGCCCGGCAGCTAGACGACGAACGCCACGCCCAGGAAAATGTCCAGCAGCTCAAAGCACAGCTCGAAGATAACCGGCTGCTCCAAACCGAGAAATTTTTATTAAGGCTGGTAACCGGCACAATTAGCTCGTCTGAGGCAGTTGAAGAGAGCCGCCGGTTGGGAGTAGACATTATTGCCGCCGGTTACCAGGTCATCGTTATCAAAATCGAATTATGCCACCACCACGACCAGACGGATTTCCAAGAATATCAGCATGTTCAACAGGCATTGGCAGAGCTGCTTAAACCCAATTCTGATGTGTTCCTCATCAACAAAAATTTGGAAGAGCTCATTCTGCTGCTCAAAGGCACGACCACGGCCCAGCTAGAGCAGGAAACGAACTTTATAATCAAACTGCTTCGCGAGCAGTTTGCGGCCAAAACGCGATGCGAGTTATTGACCGGCGCAGGCCGGCCTCATCAACGTATCGGCGATATTCCGCTTTCTTTTGCCGAAGCCATGGCCGGTTTGGAGCAGATGGCTATAGCCAGCAAGCCAGCGACGCCTGACACTGAAGCTGATCAAGCCGAACTGCTTAAGTTGGATAAAAGCGCTCTGGAAAACTTTTTAAAGTTTGGCGTTATGGCTGATTTCGAAGCATTTTTTAATGCCTACCTGGCTCCCCTCAGTCACTCGGCCCTGCAATCATATCTCATCAAGAATTACATTTTCATCGATATTGTCCTGACCACGGCCAAATTTGTGCATCATCTGGGCGGCATTGTTGACGAAATCATTCCGGAGATCAACATGGTTGAAACGCTGTTGATGAACATCAAAACGGTAACCCAAATTAAAGAAGAAGCCTACAAAATTTTTGCCAGCGCTTTGGCTTTTCGAGATACCCTGGCCAACGATAACTACATCGCCACTATTCAGCAGGCCAAGGAATTTATTGCCGCTCATTTCTATCAGTCAGACCTCTCGCTTAACGACATCGCCGCCCAGGTTAATCTTAGCCCCAGCCACTTTAGCGCCGTGTTTAGCCGCGAAACCGGCGAAACATTTAAAGAATACTTGACCCGGCTGCGCATCGATCGTGCCAAAGAACTGCTCAAAACTACCAACCTGAAGGCTTTTGAAATCTCTGACCAGGTAGGCTACACTGATCCGCACTATTTCAGTGTTGTCTTTAAAAAGAGTACCGGTATGTCGCCTACGCAGTTTAAGCTGCATGGGCATCTATAACAATGAAGTATGATCTCAAAAAGCGGATTTTTTTGTAGGACAAACTTAAGTTTGTCCTACATTAGCTTTAGATCATAAGCACATAAATAAAGAGCATAGATTATGATCTACACTGAGCGAAAACTGGCTGCTGAAATGTCGCCCCGTTACCTGGGACGAATTATTAATTATTTTGCCGGCATCAATCTCTCCATCCGCACCAAGATTTTGCTATCGTTTTTTGTGGTGGTGGCGTTGATGGGGTCGGTCAATATCATTTTGATTGTGCAGGTGCTTAATTTTAACCGCCAATACGACGCCATTATTGCCAATATTACTACCGCCAATAGCATCAACGGGTACATCAAACCCGCTATTAATTCCGAAATGTGGGATATTGTGGCCGGCAAAAAAGAGTTCAGCGAGGGTAAACAATATCAGATCATCGAGGAAGTCAACGACAAATTGTGGGGTATGAAAGCCAACACCGACTCCGATAAAGCCGAAATCAAATTGGATGTTATTCTCAGAACCATGCAAACGCTGACCCGTTATGTCGATAAGATGGGCGCACAAATGGCTTTGGGCAGCCGGGTAAGGGATAATGAGCGAGTCTTAGAAAATATTCGAGGGGTATCTGAACTGGTCGAAGACCTAACCCAGGAATACGTTTTGTTTGAGGTCAATCGGGCGGAAGAAAACTACCGGCAAATTCAGCGGCATTTTATTCGCTGGACCTTTATTTATTTGGGGTTGATGCTGGCCGCCGCGATTTTCTCTGTCGTCGCGGCCTGGATCATCTCCGAAAGCATCTATATCCCTATTAAAAAACTGCATAATGTCACCACCACCATTACCGAAAACGATTTGCAGGTGCTGGTCACCAGTGATAACGCTAACGAAATCGCCGAATTGGGCCTCAGTTTTAATATTATGATCGGCAAAATTCGGGAAATGCTCGACAATAAGATTAAGGAGCAGGAAAACCTAAAAAAAGCCGAATTTAGAGTCCTGCAAGCCCAAATCAATCCTCACTTTCTATACAATACGCTCGACACGATCATCTGGATGGCCGAGTCCAAACGCTATGATCAAGTTATCGAAATTGTGCGGGCGCTCTCAAGTTTCTTTAGAATCACCCTGAGCAAAGGCCGCGATTGGATCACGATCCGCGAGGAAATTGAACGGACGAAAAGCTACCTAACCATTCAAAAAATGCGGTATCGAGATATTCTCGACTACCGCATTGAAGCTGATCCCTCGGTTTTGGACAATTCTATCCTGAAGATGACCTTACAACCCCTCGTAGAAAACGCCATTTATCACGGCATCAAAAACAAGCGCAGCGGAGGTGTGGTGACAGTCCGCGTCTACCGGCCCGGAGATAACCGAATTTCTCTTGAAGTGGCCGATGATGGGATTGGGTTTACTTCGTACAAATTGGCCCAGGTGCAAAACAAACTCGATGACAACTCTAGTGATATCGATTTGCGCGAAGGCGGGTTTGGCCTGGAAAATGTCAATAAACGGATCAAGCTATATTATGGCAAAGATTACGGTCTTTCAATTGAAAGCGATTACCAGCAAGGTACCCGGGTGGTGATCAGCATCCCGGTGCAAGACCGTTCGAATGGCGCCCAAAATTAAGACCTGCCCGATAGGATTGGGCCGAAAGGATAATTTTTTGCGTGAGGATTTCGTCTACCTCTCTATATTGGCTAGTAATCCTGGGTTACCTGGTTATATTTACCGGCTGCGCCGCCGCAGCCCCGTCCCGTGAATTTATCTCCGAGAAGCCGACTAAAGACTACGAAGACCTGGTGGTTGGCTTTGCCCAAATCGGTGCTGAAAGCGAGTGGCGTAGCGCTAACACAGCCTCGATCAAAGAAGCGGCCGATCAGTTAGGCGTGGAATTGAAATTCTCCGACGCCCAACAAAAACAAGAAAACCAGATTAAAGCGGTACGCTCCTTCATCGCCCAGCAAGTGGATGTCATCGGCATCTCCCCTGTGGTCGAAACCGGCTGGCGGGATGTATTTCAAGAGGCCAAAGACGCGGCTATTCCGATCATCTTAGTCGATCGTCAAGCCGATGTGCCAGACAATTTTTACGTCACATACATCGGGTCCGATTTTGAGGAAGAAGGCCGCCGGGCCGGCCGAATTATGGTCAATTTATTAAACGGTCAAGGCAACATTGTGGAACTGGTCGGCACCATTAATTCAGCCCCGGCTAATGGTCGTTATTCGGGGTTTCGGCAAATAACTGGGGATTATCCCGACATGAAGATCATTGCTTCTCGATCCGGCGATTTTACTCGGGCCAAAGGCAAAGAAGTGATGGATGAATTGTTGAAACGATATGGGGCCGATATCGATGCCATTTATGCTCATAACGACGATATGGCCATCGGCGCGATCAAAGCTATCGAAGAATACGGCTTAAAGCCCGGCCAAGATATTAAGATCGTTTCGGTTGACGCCGCCCGGCTGGCTTTTGAAGCGATGATCGCCGGTAAACTCAACGCCACCGTCGAATGTAACCCGCTGCTGGGGCCGCGATTTTTTGAGCTGGCGCTCAAAGTGGCCAATGGTGAGCAAGTGCCTAAGTGGATAAAATCAGAAGAAACCGTCTTCTTCCCTGACGACGCCGCGGCTACGCTCCCCACCCGCAAGTATTAAAATCTACCACACTTAAGATAAGTAAAGTTAGGATACTCTTCATATGAACCGTCCCTCACTTAAGCAAAATCCTTCCCTCTTTAACCAAAAAACGCCACAAACGCCATAGGCTCTACAACCCCCACAAACGCCACAAACTCTCCCCCATCGAAAAAAATTAAACCTTCATCGTAAATAATTCACCCTTTTAATTTGAACTTCAAATAAATATCAACAACCCCCTAATAAAACTTCATTGATAATTGAGTTGACAGGGCTTAAAATGGACAATTAGAGGTAGTTATATCTCCCCCGGGGTCAAATCAAAAAACACATTTTATGCTCTCTAACGAAGGAGTGAGGACAATGAAGTTATCGAAAGTACTGTTGTTTATTGTGGCCTTAACCACAATTTTGTCTGTCATTGGCTGTGGAGCCGCCGCCCCAGCCGCCCCTGCTGAAGCCCCTAAAGAAGAAGCCAAAGCCGAAGCCCAACCCGCCAGTTCTGATAAGAAAACCTATGAAGACTTGGTTGTTGGCTATGCGCAAATTGGCGCTGAAAGTGAATGGCGTACCGCTAACACCGCCTCGATTAAAGAAGAAGCCGAAAAACTCGGCGTTGAACTCAAATTCTCCGATGCCCAACAGAAACAAGAAAACCAAATCAAAGCCATTCGCTCTTTCATTGCCCAACAAGTGGACGTGATTGGGGTTTCGCCGGTGGTTGAAACCGGTTGGGAAACCGTTTTTCAGGAAGCCAAGGACGCCGGTATCCCGGTTATTCTGGTTGACCGCCGCGCCGCTGTGCCGGAAGATCTGTACGCCACCTATCTTGGGTCCGACTTTGTGGAAGAAGGCCGCCGCGCCGGCGAGGCCATGGACAAAGTTTTGGAAGGTAAGGGCAAAATTGTTGAGCTGGTCGGTACCGTGGGCTCCGCCCCGGCCAATGACCGCGCTAAAGGCTTTAGAGAATACATCGCCGACAAACCCGACATGGAAATTATTGCCTCCCAATCCGGCGACTTCACCCGCGCCAAAGGCAAAGAAGTCATGGAAGCCTTCCTCAAGAGCTACGGCAAAGACATCAATGCGCTCTATGCTCACAACGATGATATGGCCATTGGGGCCATCCAGGCCATTGAAGAATACGGTCTGAAGCCCGGCGAAGACATCAAAATTGTGTCGGTCGATGCCGTACGCGGCGCGTTTGAGGCCATGATTGCCGGTAAACTCAACTGCACCGTTGAGTGTAACCCGCTGCTCGGTCCTCAGTTCTACGAACTGGCGCTGAAAGTGGTGAACGGCGAAGAAGTCGCCAAATGGGTGCCCTCGGAAGAAGGCGTATACTATCCCGAGGAAGCCGAGGCGCTGCTGCCGGAACGCAAGTACTAGGCTTTCGCCATTCACTGACAGTTGATGGCATTGTAGCTAGAATGTAACACCTGAGAAGAAGCGGCGTTAATTTTAGCGCCGCTTCTTTGTAAATCGGCCAGGTATCTGCTCAAAAAGCAAAGGGTGGGCCAAACTTAAGTTTGGCCTACATTAAATAATAGAGAAGATAACCGGCCAGCCCAACAAGAGGTTCATTATGCCCAACACCAATGATAGTCTGTTGCTCATGCAGGGAATTTGCAAAAATTTTCCAGGCGTGCAAGCCTTGTTAGATGTAGACTTTTCGCTGCGTCGGGGCGAAATTCACGCCTTAATGGGCGAAAACGGCGCTGGCAAATCGACCCTGATCAAAGTTCTAACTGGCGTCGAGCGCCAGAATTCGGGCAAAATCCTGCTGGACGGTAAGGAAATTCTGGCTAAATCGCCGCTGCACGCCCAAGAATTGGGAATTAGCACTGTTTTCCAAGAAATCAACCTTTGCCCCAATTTATCGGTAGCCGAAAATATCCTGATCGGCCGAGAGCCCAAGAAATTTGGCAGCATCAA
Source organism: Anaerolineales bacterium (assembly GCA_020634935.1). Lineage (GTDB taxonomy): Bacteria > Chloroflexota > Anaerolineae > 4572-78 > J111 > JAGRBY01. Next base: position 31,081 of record JACKAT010000012.1, on the reverse strand, counting down.
CTGGACGCAGCTCAAACACCAGGCCCGCCAAATTCTGGACCGTTTGGATATTGATATCGATGTAACCCAGAGTTTAGGCATGTACCCGGTGGCCCTGCAACAGATGGTTGCCATTGCCCGCGCCCTTGAAATTTCGTCCAAAATCCTCATTTTAGACGAACCAACGTCCAGCCTCGACGCCCGCGAAACCGAAAAGTTATTCGACGTCATGCGCAAGCTCAAAGGCGAAGGTTTGGGCATCATTTTTATCACCCATTTCCTTGATCAGGTGTATCAAATCAGCGACCGGATGACGGTCCTGCGCAATGGTCGGTTAGTCGGCACTTACGACACCGCCGAGCTGCCTCGGATGGACCTGGTATCAAAAATGATTGGACGTAGTCTGGATGAGTTGGAAGATATGACTCGCTTTAAGCATGAAACCGGTAAGCGCATTGCCCAAGAGCCGCTTTTAGAAGCTCATCAGTTAGGCCGCACCGGTTCTATTCAGCCATTTGATCTGGAGCTGCACGCCGGTGAGGTACTGGGCTTTGCCGGCCTATTGGGAGCCGGTCGCACCGAAACCGCCAACCTGTTGTTTGGCGTTGACAGCCCGGATCACGGCACGATGACATTTGACGGTCAGGAAGTCAAGAAATTTTCGCCCCTCAATTCCATTCACCGAGGCATGGCCTACTGTCCTGAGGATCGCAAAGCCGATGGTATTGTGGGTGACTTGACCGTACGTGAAAACATTGTCCTAGCTTTGCAAGCCAGTCAGGGTTGGTTTAAATTTTTGTCGCCCAAAAAACAGACAGAAATCGCCGACAAATATATCAAGCTGCTCAATATTGCCACCCCCAACGCTGATCAATTAGTCAAAAATCTCAGCGGCGGCAATCAACAAAAGGTCATTTTGGCCCGCTGGCTGGCCACTAACCCCCAAACGCTCATTCTGGATGAACCCACGCGTGGTATCGACGTTGGCGCCAAAACTGAAATTCAAAAGCTGGTGCTGGAATTGGCCGAGGAAGGTAAAGCTTGCATCTTCATCTCGTCGGAGTTGGAAGAAGTGTTGCGCACCAGCCACCGGGTCATGGTCCTGCGCGACCGGGAAGTTGTAGCTGAGTTGGCCGGGGGCGAACTCGAAGAAAAGAAAATTATGCAGATTATTGCCGGGAGTTAACCATGAAACCGACAACATCGCTGTTGAAAGATCTGCGCCACCACAGCTTGTTTTGGCCGGTTGTGGCCTTACTGCTCATTATGCTCTTTAATCTCCTTTTTACTCCAGGCTTTTTTAGACTGGAGATCAAGGACGGCCATCTGTTTGGCAGTCTGGTCGATATTTTGAACCGGGGAGCGCCGTTGATGCTGCTGGCGATTGGCATGACGATGGTTATTGCCACCGCCGGAGTCGATCTGTCGGTAGGGGCGATTATCGCCATTGCCGGCGCAGCGGCGGCGGTGTTGATCAACCCGGCCTTGGGCCGCGAACTGGTTACATCAGACAAGTTGATTGAAGACGTCACCCAAACTCCCCTATGGCTGGTTATTTTAATCCCGTTGATTGCGGCTACCGTGTGCGGCTTGTGGAACGGGATCCTGGTCTCGCGAGCCAACATCCAACCGATGGTCGCCACGCTGGTGCTGATGGTCGCCGGTCGGGGCATCGCCCAGTTAATTACCAACGGCCAGATCATCACCATCTACTATTCACCTTACTTTTATATTGGCGGCGGGTACTTATTCGGTCTACCCTTTAGCCTGTACATTGTGGCGGCTGTGTTCCTATTTGCCTGGTATATCTCGCGCAAAACCTCCGTGGGTTTATTCGTAGAGTCGGTCGGCACCAATGCCAGTTCCAGTTTCTACAGTGGCATCAATGAGAAAAACGTCAAACTACTGGCCTATATCTTTTGCGGCTTTTGCGCCGGCATCGCTGGTCTGTTAATTAGCTCCAACGTCAAAAGCGCCGACGCCAACAACGCCGGCTTATGGTCAGAACTGGACGCTATCCTGGCTGTGGTCATCGGGGGCACGCTGATGTCGGGCGGCCGATTTTCGCTGGTGGGCAGTATTCTGGGTGCGCTAATCATTCAAAGTATGACCACGACCATTTACGCCTTTGGTGTGCCGCCTGAAGTGGTGTTGGTGGTCAAAGCTCTGGTCGTGCTGGCAGTGGTATTGTTGTATTCAGAGCTTGTTAAAGTCTCGATGGATAAACTGTTCGAGCAGAAGGGGGTCCAGCCATGATGGAAAAATTCAAGATCGACCGCAAATTCTGGCCACTGCTGGTCACAATTGGCCTGTTCCTTTTACTGTACGCCTACGGCTTTTTTAGCTACCGGGGCTTCTCTAACCCGCAGGTGTTTTTCAACCTCTTCATCGATAACGCCTTCCTGCTAATCACCTCCATCGGCATGACCTTTGTCATTCTATCGGGCGGGATCGATCTCTCGATCGGCGCCGTCATTGCCTTTACGACCGTGCTGTCGGCCTACCTAAGCGAAGATTGGGGGCTACACCCGTTAGTCGTCATTCCCATGGTGCTGCTGGTCGGCACGCTATTGGGAGCCGTTATGGGCAGCATTATTCAGTTTTTCAAGGTCCAGCCGTTTATTGTCACCCTGGCCGGGATGTTCTTTGCCCGAGGGATGTGTTTCGTCATCAGCACCGACGCCATTACCATTTCACACCCCTTTTACCGGACGTTATCCCTGTTTCGTATTCCGCTGTTTGGCAAAACGTTTATCCCGATCAACGTGGTCATTTTTTTGGTCGTGCTGGCGGCGGCTATTTACCTGGCCCATTTTACCCGATTTGGTCGCACCGTATACGCTATCGGCGGCAATGAACAATCGGCGCTGCTGATGGGGCTGCCGGTGGCCCGCACCAAAGTGCTGGTCTATACCCTCAACGGCTTTTGTTCGGCGCTGGCCGGGGTTGTTTTTAGCGTCTATATGTTATCGGGTTATGGCCTGTACACCAATGGCTTGGAGTTGGATGCCATTGCTTCGGTGGTTATTGGCGGCACGCAGCTTACCGGCGGCGTCGGCTATGTGGCTGGCACAGTGTTTGGCGTGCTGATCCAGGGGTTAATCCAAACCACTATTATGTTCCAGGGGACGCTCAACTCGTGGTGGACGAAGATTGTAGTAGGGTTGTTAACGCTGCTCTTTATCATGATGCAAAGCGCGTTTGCCTCCGCCCGGCGCACCCGGCTGGCCGCCAAATCCATCGACAAGTCGGCTGACCGGCTTCCGGTTGGTGAAACCGAGTTGGTACCCGACGCATAGAAAAAAAGGAGAAGCCTATGCGCCGTAATGTGATCATTATCGCTGTTGTGCTGCTGGTCATGGCCGGTGGGTACTTCGTCAGCACCCGTTTTACTACCCCGACCGGCGGTCAGATGGCGAATGCTGGTCAACTCAACCTGCCGGCTGAGCCGGAATTGGCCTACAACTTCACGCTAACCGCTCTCTCCGGCGAAACGATCTCGTTGGCTGACTTAGAAGGCCAGTGGGTGTTGGTTAATTTTTGGGCCACCTGGTGCCATCCCTGCGTTAAAGAGATGCCGTATCTCCAACATCTGGCCGATGAATACGAGGTAGTGGTGCTCGGCGTCAACTTTAACGAGTCCGCCGCCACCGTGACCAAATTTGTTGATGACCATGATATCGCCTTTCCCATCCTGATGAATCCGGACGATGTCACCCTGACCATGTATCAGGCACGCGCGCTCCCCCGCACCTTTGTGATCGCCCCGGACGGAACCATCGCCCTGCAAATCATCGGTGAACTAGTGCCGGAAACCGTCGATGCCTGGTTTGAGGAACATGTACCGCCCCAACAAAAGACGGCCAATTTGGTTGGTCAATAGGTGTGAGCGGTCAGCCCTTAGCGGTCAGCTATCAGCTTCTGTTGTTTAGCTCAAGCTAATGGCTGAACGATCCCAACTTATTTACAAATCCACCCCGATAGTTTACCATTAGTGACAAGCTGACGGCTGAACACTGATAGCTGAATGCTCGCAGCTTATTTACGGACAGTTTCTTACCCGTAATCCATACACACTACCTTTGCACTTTAAAGTATTATGGCAAAAAACCAGGTTTTTTAGCGTTAAAAAGAGGCGCTTTTTGCCTCGAAAGATTATCAATTAGGCCTCAAAAACCGAGTTTCTGAAAAAGTGCAAACATAGTGCATACAATTTCCATGCCAAAACAGCTAATTATTCTACTTGGCCTTATCTTAATAACGATAGGCTGCCAGACCCAAACCCCGCCACCCTCAACGACGGAACCACCCGCCGCTCAAAGCGGCCGCCTGGCCTACCTCGGCGGCGACGGTAACGTCTACGTCACCACCGCCGACCGCAGCCAGATCATCGCCGTTACCGACGACGCCACCGTGCCACCCGAAAACACGGGCTTTTCGTACCACCGCGTGGCCTGGTCGCCGGATGGGCAGTTGGCCTATGCCAGCGTCGAACGGATCGGTAACCGGGCCAACAGCACCCTATACGTGACCGAGTCGCCGGGAGCCTCGCCGCGAGTGATCGCTCAGGACGATGAGCACTTCTTCATTTATATACATTGGTCGCCCGTCCCCTGCCCGGATCGACCGCAATGCCGGCAGTTGGCCTATCTAATTGAAAAAGAAGCCGGGCAAATCGGCCTGCATTTAGTGGATATAGAAGGGGAGCGGATTAACGATCGTTTCCTGAGTCAAGGCCGGCCTTTTTACTTCGGCTGGATGCCCGATGGGCAGCAGATGGTATGGCATACCGGCGGATCGAGCCGCTTCAACCCTGAAGCGCGATTGGCCGTATACGATATCGAGCGCGATAACATCGAAGCGCTCCCGCACCTACCTGCCTCGTTTCTGGCTCCCGCCGGCTCGCCCCAAGGCGACCAATGGCTGGCCGCGGTTACGGATGAAGATGACGACACCCTTCAGAGCTTCGGCGAACCACTGCGCTCGGTGGCGCGAACGAACGCCGGCTACCAAACCGCTTTTGTCTGGTCGCCTGACGGCCGGCAGGTCGCCTACGCGGCCGTCAGCAATCTGACCGATCCTTTCTACGGCCCGATACACATTTTCGATGTCGAAACGGGTGAGACGCACCAACTGACCGGCAACACCTTTCGCGTCAACGGCTTCTTCTGGTCACCTGACGGGCAAAAGTTAGCCTATTTGCACAAAGTGGCTTACGAGGAACCCTGGCTGCAATGGCGCGTGGTCGATTTGGCAACCGGCGTGGAGCGTGGCTACAACGTGTTCACCCCCTCCTATCAAATGCGCTACGTATTAGGCAGCTTCGACCAATACGCCCAAAGCCACCGGTTCTGGTCGCCGGATGGTCGCTATTTAGTCTATGGTGATCAGGATAAGGATCGGGTTGAACGCGTCTATCTGGTCGATACGCTGGCCCAGCGCGGTACGCCGCCGATATTTATTGACGAGGGCACGATTGGCTTTTGGTCATGGAAATAGTGGTGAGCAAAGTCTAGTCGATGAATGAGCTAAGTGTATGCTTCATCTGAGGAATATTCACTTGAACAATGTCCCAAATAATGCCCAAGTCAATATCAAAATAAGCGTGGATAAGGCGATTTCTTAAACCAATAATTTGCCGCCAAGGAAGTTCAGCATGTTGATCGCGAAATTCATCAGACAGGTTGCGGCTTGCTTCACCAATGATTTCAAGCTGCCGAATGACACCGTCTTGTATCAAGCGTGTTTGTTCAAACTGGGAATAATCTAGCGAATCTACATAAGTTTCAATTTGATTAATGGCATCCCAAATGTGCTTGAGATAGTATCACTCTTCATAGAGGATAACCATCTCTTGTTCAATGTACGGCCGGAGGTAAGGGCTTAAACCGTCCTCAGTCACTAAATCGACAGGGCGATTCAGTGCGCGACTCAATGTGTCGATTAAGTCAAACCATTTTAGACCGATAACCGGTCGCTCTCCCGGTGGTTTGAGCGCAACTAGAATATCGATATCGCTGTCAGGCGTATCCTCACCTCTTGCGGCTGATCCAAAAAGAGCCACACGCGTCACTTGATAAGGCCCGAGTACCGCCAATATCTTATCACGCCATTCTTGAAATCGAACGTCTGTTGCCTCGCTGTAAATTTGTTTAGCCATGTTAGTAACTGTTAGAGGAATTCACCTGTTTGAGTGTGATTGTATGTAATGCCCAAGTGGATGTCAAACCGATCAATCCCAAGTCGTAATGAGTACGACTCATTGCAACGCTCTGCGTGGCAATGCATACCGTCCCCCGCACCTTTGACCTACCCCATCGACAACAGCACCTTCAATACTCCCGGCGCGACCGCCTCCTCAAAAGCCGCCAGCCCTTCATCTAAAGGAAACGTCGCGTGGATCAGCGGCTCAACATCGACTAGCCGTTGGGCCAACAGCCGCAGCGCCGCCCCGAACGGCCCGCAGCGCGAACCCACGACCGTCACCTCATCGACCACCACCATGCTTAAATTGAGTTCGACCTCACCGTGGAACGTGCTTTTGAGGACCAACGTCCCGCGCGGCCGCACCAGTGATCGCGCGGCGGCAAAGCCGGCGGCGCTGCCGGTCGCTTCAACGACCACGTCGGCCCCCGGCTCGATGGGTTCGCCGGCCAAAGCAGTGCGAATACCACGCCGGGCCAAAATATCGAGCTTCACCTGATGGCGGCCAATCGCCAGCAAATCGCAGCCGGTCAGTTGCAATACCTGAGCTATCAGCAGCCCCAGCTTACCGTCCCCCAGCACGATGACCCGGTCGGTTGGTCGGATATGGACTTGCTCCAAAATCTCGCAGGCTGCGGCCAGGGGTTCGGTGAAAACGGCCCATTCATCCGGCACGCTGTCGGATACGGGGTAGAGCAGCTTGATGGGCAGGGTGAAGGCGTCGGCCATGGTGCCGTCGCGGCGATCGATGCCCAGCGTGGTGCGGTGAGGGCATTGGGTCGGATCGCCCCGGCGGCAGGTGGGGCAGTCGCCGCAGTAGGCGTTGATTTCGCCCACAACGCGCCGGCCCACCCACTCCGGCGCAGCATCGGCCTGTTCAACCACGCCGACAAACTCGTGGCCGAGGATACCCTTGAAGCCCATATAACCGCGCACAATCTCAATGTCGGTATTGCAGATGCCGGCCAAGGTAGGGCGAATTAAGGCTTCGCCGGCGGGAACAGTTGGGTAGGGGGTGTCCTTTTGAAATTTCAGCGTCCCATCAAAGGTTAAGCTGCGCATGGGTTTTACTCCTGCGAAGGGAAGTTATACTTAGCAGAGTCACTAAGTAACATTTTGTTTGGGAGTTGGAGATTAAGAGATTGGGAGATTGCTAAGCGTAATCTCCGTATCCCCTAATCTCCCAATCTCCTGATGAAAATGTTCATTTATGATCAGTTACCGCATAGTAGGAACAAATCAGCGATTTGTTCTACGGCGGCCCAATAATACCGCCAACCACAATCAGGCACAAATACCTATCATCAGCCATAATAATGATACTTTGCTGCTCTTACAAGGGCGGAGCCGCTGTCCTCTGATCAAACCTACGAGCTTTGGGTGGCATCCAAAGGTGATACCCACCCTACGTCCGCCGATCTTGGTCGATTTACTGCCGAACAGCGATGGCTGGTTTTTGGTATCGTTGCTACTAAATTCTTAGAATGTCAATGTGGTCGCTTTGAGTATCGAGTTGGCCGGCAGCCCCGGCCCCAGCGGCCCGATGGTACTACACACACCCTTGACTCGATATTTAATTTTCAGCAGGCACGCCAAGTTAATTCACATCTTTCAACACCACAGGAACAAAAACTTTTGAATTTGAAGGTGGGGCAGAAATAACCGCTGTATCTTGCCAAAAGCCACCTGATAGTGAAAATTGTCCGCCGCTCATCTGAGAACTGGCTTCCGATTGGCCGATGGTGCTGATTAGTGAATATTGACCGCCATTACTTTGACCTGCCCCATTGGCAATATGCCATGAGGTAAGGTCGAATGTGCCACCGGTTTGGGCTAAAATGGGTGGTGTTATAACAAATATGAAGAAAACACCTAACCCAATGTATATCGCCTTAATATCTACCGTTTTTCTCCAAATATTTGATAAATTCAACGCTATCCTCCTTGTATGTAGCGCCCCTTTCGTATGGAGTATGGACTACTGCTAATAAGATGAATTTTAGGGGCCTAATGTGACGCCTCCCAATGGGGCACGTAAAATCATGGGCTTATTGTATACACCTGTTCCAGAGTAGCGACCTGGTTGGATCCATAATGTGCCGTTACTAGGGGTTGAATTTATACCTTGCTTATAATCACGATAAGGTTCGATAAAATTTCCATTCTGTGCCCCAGAGTAGGTACTATCTACGAAACGCCAATTATTCTCCGAGTACAGGAAAGACATTGTGAGTTGATCAAGATGACTTAAATGGGTTCTCTGACCAATTTGAGTTTGCCAAGCTTGATTCGGGGAGCGCACACTGATCGTAGTATTGGTACAGTTACAGTCTGAACCACTAGGACAATCAATAGAAAAGAAACATTGACCATAATGCATTACCGAGTCAAAATCATAAGTTTGATCGGCTGCCAAGCCATAAACCTCTAAAGGATAAACATCGGCCGCATCTCGAATTTCAAAATTGTGTTCGCTGCCAGATTGAATATTGTCTAAGTTAATTTGAATATAGTTATCTCGATCAGGCCGGCTTTGCTCGTGCCAAACTCCGAGAGCGTGGGCCAATTCGTGAGCCATGATCCAAGTACTGTTCCAGCTAGTGATATCGATAAATTGCCTCCCACCTTGCCTTCCAACGGAGGACCTGTTTACTGTGGAATTACGAATATGTACAAAATCAGTCTCACTACTACGAGGTCTGAAGTCAACATTGGCAACATCCTCCCAAAGACTCATCGCTGCAAGCATACGGGTTTGATTGATTGAGGTGACATTCGCATCAAACACAAATGGAACAATACCATTTGCCCAAAAAGCTGTATCGCCAAATGTAGATTGAACGCCAATTCCATCTGGATCACCAAAATTTTCTGGAACAATAATATCACCTTCGATTATTTTGTATCCTTCAGGAATGCCATCGACAGGTTCTTGGGCGTGTGCCATGTTTTTATGAATTGTAATCTGCAGTAATATTCCCAATAGTAGTAAAAATATAAGCGGACGATTAAGTTTTTTCATCGGAGATGTCTTTCATATAATTAATAGCAGGATCAATCTATTGCAAACTCACCAACACCAGCACTAAACCCTGCCCCTCAACCAGCGAGCTCATGGCTTTGCCGAGAATAGCACCCTGCGCCCGTTCATAATCGGCTACTTTCATGGCATGGCCGGGTGTATCGGAAGTCGTCAGCAGATCGCCGGGCTGGATAGCGCCATAGGCAGCATCGACTTTGACGTAGACTCGGCCGGTGAGCGACACCGGATGCGAACCTTCGGCAATGGTATTTTCTTGCTGCATAGTCAGCCCCGGCTTGATCCCGCCCGCCCCACTAATGACCCCGGCAACCGTCCGATCATAGGCTCGGTCAGCCAGGCGTAGTTGGCCGGGTTGCTCCGCATCGATGGCCACCACCATACCCGGCTCAATGGTCTCAAGCGTATTGACTTCAAATGGCTCGGCCAGATCGCTTCCCCCGGTAATTTCAAGAATGTTGGTTCTTACGCCCCGCCCGCCCGTAAAGTAGCCGGCATAAGCATTCGCGGAAGAAACTTCACTGTAAACTCCGTAACGGTTTGCCCCGGCCACGTGTACGCCATCATGGTTGGCATTATTGACATTGAGGCCATGACTACCTGCGTTGTCTATTCTTATGCCGCTTAATTTTGGTTGATACAGATAGATGCCATCCGTTTGGGCTGTCTGAATTTCCAGTCCATTATCAGTTGGAGAGACTATATGAAGCCCATCGCCTTTGGGCTTTTCAACAAATACACCGTGCGCACTTGCGCTGTTGACATAAAGCCCATGACTACCTGCGTTGTCTATTCTTATGCCGCTTAATTTTGGTTGATACAGATAGATACCATCTGTTTGGGCCGTTCGAATTTCCAATCCATTATCTGTTGGAGAGACTATATGAAGCCCATCGCCTTTGGGATTCTCAACAAATACACCGTGCGTACCTGAATTAAATGCGGCAAACCCGGAATATTTACCCCCTTGAATCTGCACGCCATCATTACCCGCATTTTCAACGTACAGGCCATTACCGCTTGGGTTTAATACTCGCAACCCGTTGTTAGCACTTGTGTTTAGAGCGAACATAGCATACGGCACGGCAAATAGCGGCTGTCGCGGATTAAGAGTTGTAAAATTTCCGCCACTATTACCGGGTCGGACTGAAATTTCTAACCAATAAGCTTGCCCGTCAAATACATTTCCAAAATCTAAATGGGTCGTAAACACCCCATTTGAAACAGAAACATCAGACGCTGTTACCGCACCAACCTGACTTCCGCCGCTGGCGGCATTGTAGAGTTTGAAAGTCAAATCATACTTACCATTGGCTGGATTACCACCATCATTTAAGCTCCCTTGATAGGAGAAAGCAGTGCCAATAGCGACTTGTGCAGTTACATCTTCCGTTGGTTCTTGAGCCTTAATTGAACTGGGTTGTCGACCGTAAAACGCAAATACTGTTCCGACCACGATACATCCTAAAATTAAGATTATTTTTGGAAAGATTTTCATTTTATCCTCAACTCCTAAAATGTTTAAGATTTATTTCTTCTTACCCTTGATCTAAGTGATTAGCTGCCACTACCCCCTAAAACTGAACAGTCTCCTGACCAGCGGTACAAAATGAAGTATTCGGTATACCGCTCTGCCAGTTGATATAGCCCTCGCTGTTGAAATTGATCGCCGCCAAAACCAGGTCTGCGGCGTCAATGGATCCATCACGATTGAGATCAAAAATATTGCCGCCGGAGGCCGGCGGGCCGCCCACGCGCTGGGCCAAAGCGACGATGTCGGCCAGGTTTATGGCCGGGCAGTGATTGTCTTCTCCGGCAGTGACCACGTCGCCGGCCAGACGCCGTACACCGTTGAGCGGCGTTGGCGGGCCGCCGGTCAGGCTGAGATTAGCCGCCGCCGGCAGATAACCGTCGGGAATGGGCCGCTGCCCGCTGAGAGGTGGGGCATACAACCGTACTTCGCCAACGCCGCCGCTGACGGTAAATCTTCCCTGGTCGTTCGTTTGAATAGCTGTCCCAAAAACCGGAGACATCGATGAGCTAGTGTAAAGTTGCACAGCGGCGCCTTGCGCCGGCACAAAATTCCCGACCCCCTGCTCTCGGGTTACCTGACCCATAACGGTTACGCCGTTGATCGGCTGCACGGTCAACGGAAGGATAATTTCTGCAGTTTGAGAAAAAAGAGGCTGCCCCTTTTGGTCAAATACTTTCAGGCCGGTGACGCTCACGTTGGTCTCCAGAGGACTAGTCGCTGACGGAGCCGTCAGGATTAAGGTAGCGAGTGATGTGCCTTTGACGTTAACCTGCGGCAGAGGTTTACCGGCCAAAGCGATACTCACCGTGAAGGTTCCTAACGCGGGCGTGTTGGGGCGCACTTGAAAAATGTAACCGTCAACGGTGTCCCGGTCTAAGTTATCGAACAGATTGCCGGGGTCAATCCTAATCTCAAAATTGACCGGGGCATTGACCGTAAAGCTGGCGGCGGCCAATTGCTCAAAATCGGCCACACCTTCGAGATTTAACTCGATTTTTATAGTTTCATTTTCATACAGTTGCGGTTTGTCCGGCTGTAAGGTTTGCGCTCCGGCTCCGCTGAGACTGAGCAAGCTCAGGGTAATGAGCAGCAGCATTGTAAAAAACAGTTTTGAAATAAGGGTAGATAGGTGAGTATCCATAGTTTCTCCTTATATGTATGAAATTGTTAAGGTGCTATGTTACGCAACTGGAGCGTAACCGTGGGCTTTTTGCCCGTTTGGTTATTTAATCATCCAAGTTCGCAAGGTGCCCTCAAATAAGCTGGCAGATGCGACCATTGCCCCATCCGGGAACCAATCCATATCCGTGACGGAATCTTTATGCCCGTCTATTGATACAAGCATCTCCCCATTGGTAGTATCCCAAATATACAAATTACCAGCTTTCCGTTTAGAGGATAGTGGGTTAGTGACTGTTTTTAACTAAAGTCACCGTGTAATCACCAACATGCTTACCATCTCCGTCGACAATCAGGGTGTATTGTCCGGTTTCCGGCAACTCAACATTATCGATTAAACAATCACTATTCAGTGTAGGACAATCCCAAACTCTTTCGTCAGGTCGCATCAAATAAAGCTTGAACCTATTTGCCTTAAGGGAAGCCGTTACATGCTCGCCCTCTTGCCCTTCAAAGGTGTAATATCGCTGATCACCAATAACGGATAAAGTTCCTTCGTTTGTCTCTCCGTAATTAATAGGCTGGCTAAGATTTTCCATTTGAAACAAAGTCACCGTGTAATCACCAACATGCTCACCATCTCCATCGACAATCAGGGTGTATTGTCCGGTTTCCGGCAACTCAACATTATCGATTAAACAATCACTATTCAGTGTAGGACAATCCCAAACTCTTTCGTCAGGTCGCATCAAATAAAGCTTGAACCTATTTGCCTTAAGGGAAGCCGTTACATGCTCGCCCTCTTGCCCTTCAAAAACGTAGGTATGTCGGTCGCCGATTTGGGCAATTGTGCCTTGAGCCGTGTCGCCGTAAGCGATGGGTTGGTCTTCACCGCTCCAGGTGATCACATTCGGGGCGCTATTCTGTTCAGCGACCGACGGCGCTTCAGTTGGGGGCGCTGCCTCGGTAGGGGTGATGGTTGGCTCGGCTTCGACCTGAACCGACGGTGCGGTCGTGTCGGTCGGCGCGAGGGGTGGCTCAGTCGCCGTTGACTCAGCCTTGACCCCGGTTTCAGTAGGGGCTTGTTCAACTGGTTGAGCCGCTGCTGCACTCTCTTCCGAAGCCATGCCGTAATTTTGTATAAACTCGGATAGGCTACAGAGTAATGACACTGGTAGGACACCAAAAATTAGCAAAATCAAATTTAGTTTCATACCTCTCCTCAAGATATTATTAAATAGATTAACAACTACGGCGTTGGCGTACCCAAATTCTCAACGATATTAGAAAACACATTGCCCACCACCGGACCAAGCACCAATAAGATAGCAATGGTCACGATGCTTACCATCCCAAGAACGACAATGATCAAGAAAACCGCAGCAACGGCCCCGCCGCCACTGTCGGCAGGCGCGATCGACAGCGGCTGTCCGGCTGGAATAGCCATATCTTTTGATACCACATACGTGCCGGCCATTTTGTCGTGCCAGCCTTGCCGCTTGCTATCAAACGCAACCCACAGTAAACCTAAACCCAGAGGAATCCCCCCCAGCAGGTAGCCCAGCCATCGAACTAGAGCGGATCCAAAGGTGACAGGGCTGCCGTCGGTTTTGACAACCTTAATGCCCGTTGCCATTTTGCCGGGGGTTTGCCCGGTCGCCGTCCAAAAACCGGCAAAGTACAACGCTGAAATAATGAGACTCAGACAATAAAAGAAAAGCTGACTTATGGGGCCGCTGCCGGTCTCGCTGCCTTGCGTCGCCAGACTAATGACCTGGCCCATACCAAAGGCGATCACACAGGAAAAGATACTTAAAAAAATATTGTCGATAATATAAGCGACGAAACGGCGACCAGAACCGATTACGGTTACGGTTTGACTTGGCTGTGGTACATTTAGTTGCATTGCTCTCCCCTCATAATTCGATTCTTTATAAATCGTCGTTCGTTGGTCGTGTTAGTAGAACACATCGCTGATTTGTTCCGGTTGGCGCAAGTCGGCGACTTACTATGTATTCCTCGTCTGCAGTATCTCTATCAAATTTTCAATAAACGAGAATAACGCTTCAGCGGCAGGCGCATAAAACATAATCGGCGGGAGAGGTAACGCAGGGGTCTCTAATTGGGGTGATTCTTTAATAACAAGACAGGCGTTATTCAATTGGGCTTGGGCTAAAAAGTCGCTCAAACGCGGATCGACTGTAAACGGCAGCAGTTCCGGGCCAGTGCAGGGCATGATCACGGCGGCTGTTTGCCCGACCAGCTTGAGAGCCTGGCCCAGGGTGAAATCCGGTACGAGCGCCAAACCGTTGGCCCCGGCTAACTGCTGTGCATGCAAGGCCACGACCTTGACCAACAGCCCGGCCTCGCGCAGTTTGGTTACAAAAATCGCGGCTGCGATTTCGTCAAAGCCTTCCCCCCATAAGACAAAGTGATAATTCCTCAACTGAGTCACAAATCGTCCTTCGCTTGACTGAGCCGAAAATCAAGCTCAATGTTTAGTAGTTTAACAGAAAAAAATACGCCCTGTTACCTCAACTCACTCGCAAACTTTTACAACTTTATCACGCTGTTGCACTAATCTATTATCATCTCGCACGTTTCTCTCAACGCCTTGCAAAAGGCTTGTATTTATCAAAAATCTATGCTATTCTACAATCAATTTAGCCAAAAGGAGCCGGTATGCCCGCTATCCCCGCCCAATCGGAACTAGAGGAGATGCTTTATGAAGCGTTCAGACAGTATCGCCAAGTACCGCCTCCGGCTAGTCCCCTGGAAGAGCTACAACTTTTTAAAGAGGCCGGTATGGCCGGCCGTGACCGTCAAACCATCAATCAGTTTCTCAATAGCGTGGTTGAGCAGTTGGGCATGAAATATACCGAAAGCGCCGTGATTCTATCGCGGCGCTTTTTTGATAGTGAGAAGATGCGCACCATTGCCAACTCGCTTAACATTAGTGAAGCCACCGGCTACCGCCGCCAAAACGAGGCTATTCAACGGGCCGCGACGACCTTGCGCCAGCAGGAATTGGCCATCCGGCAGGCTTATCAAGCCCGGCTGGAGGCCCGGCTGGAGCGCCCTACCTACAGCCAACTCATCGGCTTCGACCATCACGTGGCGGCGCTGATCGACCTGCTCAACCGGCCCAGCCCGCCCTGGCTCATCGCTATCGAGGGCTACGGCGGCATCGGCAAAACGTCGCTGGCTCATCGGGTGGCCCGTCAGGCCATTCAACAGCAGTCGTTTAATGATTTCGGCTGGGTTAGCGCGCGCACCGTTCAATTTGAACCAAGCGGTCAGATGGTATCAGTAACCGGGCCGGCGCTGACCACGCCCGAATTGGTATCGCAACTGTTGACCCAACTTGTACCGGACATCGACCCCAACCGCTACAGTCAAGAGGAAGCCCGGCAGCGATTGCGCCATCGCCTGAAGCAAGAACGTCATCTGCTGGTGGTCGACAACCTGGAAACCGTCGAGGACGTTAAAACCTTACTCCCGCTATTGTCTGATCTGGCCAACCCGACTAAATTTTTGCTCACCTCGCGCCAGCGCCTGGCCAGCGCCGCCGATATTTATCATTTCCCGCTTTCGGAGTTGAATCCGGCTGAAACGCTGGACTTGATTCGTCATGAAATTGCGTGGCGCAACCTGAAACCCTTGCGGGCGGCTCCCGCAGCAAGTTTAGCCAAAGTGTACCAAGTCGTCGGCGGCAATCCGCTGGCCGTCCGGCTGGTCATCGGCCAAACACACGTCTTTACCTTAGACGCCATTCTCGATGATTTAATGGCGGCCCGCAGTCAGACCGTCGATGACCTGTACACCTTCATCTACTGGCACGCCTGGCATGCTCTGGACGAGCCAACCCAACAACTTTTGCTGGCCATGCCGCTGGTGGCCGACCACGGCGAAACGCTCGACGGGCTGGCTGAAGTGAGCGGTTTAGAGGCCGCCGTTGTGCGCCGCGCCCTCGAGCAACTGGTCAACATGAATCTGGTCAACAGTCTGGGCGATCACGCCCGCCGCGCCTACACCATCCACAACCTGACCCGCAGTTTTCTGCAAGAGCAAGTGCTGAAATGGACCGGCTAACCCCATCGACCTTAGCAGGCCGGCAAGCGCTTTTCAAGCAGCACATTGCCCGCTATACCCGCAAAGTACTGCGCGACATCCCGCCAGCCCCTCACCTGCTGCCGGATCAACTGGCGACTCAAATGCTCCACCTGCTGCCTTACGCCTTGGCCCAACCTGAAGCCTGGCCCGACACCCGCCGGCTTTTGCGCACCGCCGCCTCCGGCATGGAGCAGGCCGCGCATTGGGACAAGTGGACGCAGCAGCTGGTTTCCGCGCTCACCCACAGCCGGCAGCATGATGACGCCGAGACCGAGGCCGAACTGCTGCGGCGGCTCGGTATTTTGTACCAGCGGCGCAGCCGGTTTGCCGAGGCCCGCCGCCATCTTGAAGCCAGCGCCGAGGCTTACCAACGGCTCGATCACAGCCGGGGGCTGGCCCAGGCGTTCAACCAACAGGCCTATCTGGCCCGGCTCCAGCGCCGATTTGCTGACGCCGAGCAGTTGATCGAACGGGTTCGCGGCCTGTTAGTGAAGGATGATGACGAACGGGCCTTTAGTGACTATGTGCTGGGGCTGATCGCGCTGGATAAGCGGCAGTGGCCCGAGTCGGTCGCATTCTCAGGCCGGGCCGCCGAGTTGGCCACGCGCACCCACCAGCCGCACTTAGTGGGTCGTAGCCTACTCTGTTGTGGCGTGGCTCTGGAAAGGGATGGCAACCTAGAAGAGGCAGCAGAGATATGCCACCGGGCTATCAAGGTATTTGATGAGCTTGGCGATAGCTATTATCAAGCCATTGCCCAGATGAATTTGGGGAATGTTTACTTATCATTTGATCAATGGCAGGTCGCTTTGGGCTATTATTATCAGGCTAAAGCTATATTTCAAAAGGCCGAGGATTGGGTACATTTGGGTCATATTAATCATAATATTGGCATAAGTTGTCGAAGAGTAAAAAATTGGCAACGGGCCGAAGAAGCATATCTGGCCAGTATTGACTATTGGCAGCGTGTTGATAATGTAGAACGGTGGGTTAATACTATGGATGGCTTGGGACTAACCTACTTAGAACAAGATAAGGTAGAGCAGGCCGGAACTGTGTTTGTCAGAGCGCTGGAACGACTATGGGAAATTGAAGGTCAACCGGGATATAACCATTGGTTGATAGAGGTAACAGCCCATCTAGCCCAAGTTTCAGAGGCACTGCAAAAAAAGGAGAGCCATCTTGAGGATAGCTCTCCAATTATTTAATTATTAGCCAGTCCCACCAGATGGTTCATCAGCGAAAACGGTCGTAGGACCGACCAAATCCGCCAATGTGTCCGGTACCAGCAAGGGCGCGACCGCACTCAAGAAGGTGAAAGTAATTACCATCGCCAGAGCAATGGCGGTGTTGCGAACAGATTTTTTGATAAGGCTCATATCTCAATTTGCCTCCATATCTGTAAAATGCACTAACACTTTAATAGGAACTTAATTATAAAGCTCATCAGACAGGGAGACAAATCTATCGCTTCTTCTAAAAAACAAAGTTAGGGGAAGCCGGGGCCCGGCTTCCCCCGTTATTCAATTTTAGCCGCCGCTACCAGAGGGTTCATCGGCGAAAACGGTCGTAGGACCGGCCAAATCCGCCACCGAGTCGGGCACCAGCGAGGGCGCGACCGCACTCAAGAAGGTGAAAGTAATTACCATCGCCAGGGCAATGGCGGTATTGCGAACAGATTTTTTGACAATGCTCATATCTCAATTTGCCTCCATTTTTAGAGGCTCATCGAGTTCTGAGGGATCCCTTTACGCGCGCGTACCCTCAATGAGCTAGGGTTGATATTTGTTAAACAGCTATAGCTTTGGCGACACCGTTAACAATGACCGGCCGGTATCGTATTTCTAGCAAGCTGCTTGCTACCAAAAAATTTTGGGCTAATGGTTGCTTACCCCATCAGAAGTCGCCATAACAGGATCAAAAACGGGCAAACCAATACGATAAAGGGAATGAACAAGCAACCTAAATCCCTTGTTCGATCAATTGTGTAGTGCTCACTTAGGACAAAGCTTCTAAATGCCAGCCCAAATACGTCAAAGGTAACTACCGTCCTGCCATACTCATAGGAAACGAATACTGCGGAAATTGGGGTTTCATACCAGGTAGCGTAAACCTGCCCATGACCATCAATGATGCGAGTTTGTCTAATCATTTTCATATCCCTTTCGCACTGAGTGTGGAGACCATCTAGGGTGCTTGGCCGGAGCACTTATTCCATCATTAAGTCTGTTCGAACAACTTCACGTTTAGAATAAGCGATACCGGATTAGAAGTCTGGCCCTATAAAGTCTCAAAACGGGTCTCATTTTGTGAAAAGAGTGAATTTGTGGGGTACAAACCGGAAATTTTTCAAGATGAATTGAGGAAATATCGAGAGGAAAGCCGCTATAGTTATGATGAGTTAGCGCAACGCTCTGGTATTCCAATGAAAACTCTTAAACGCTGGATACTAACAGCGGCCCCAAAGTCACCGCCTAAACGCGATCGTTTGGTGCGGCTAGCCGCAGCTCTCAACTTAACGGGGGTAGTCCTTAACCATTTTTTTGATTTGGTGGCGGAACCTATTCCTACGGTTTCAGAAATACACTCAGAGGCCGAACGCGAACTCGATAAGGATGTCAAACAAATTCTAACCATGTGGGCGGCGCAACTTGACTCAGGGGATAAATCATCGCAAGCAGACGATCCGATTGCGGCCAGGGTATTGCAGCTCCCCCCTGTGCCACCCCATTTTGTTGGACGAGACTCAGAATTACGGAACCTGCTGACAAAGCTGCACGTCACCAGTCGAAACAAAGTTATTGGTGTAACCGGTATGGGCGGGGTTGGTAAAACCAGTGTCGCTATTAAGCTGGCTCACTTGGTTAAGGATCGATTTGAGGACGGTATTTTGTGGGGACAATTAGGGCCGGACGGCAGCACGCCTGCGGCCGTTGCCCAGAGTTTTGCCACCGCATTTGGGCAAGGCCACACTGTAATTACCGCTTTGGATGAAGCATCGAAAGGAGCCGAGTTACGGCGCATTCTAGCCAACAAACACGTACTGGTTATTTTTGATAACGTGACCGACAGTGCGCAACTACGCCACCTGCTGCCCAATGGTGAGCGCAACCTAACGCTGATTACCAGTCGTAACCAGAAACTTCTACGCAATCTTGGGGCCGAAATGGCTTTGCTTGAGCCTTTCGCAGAAGAAGATAGCTTGACGCTCCTGAAAACGTGGATTGATCCTAACCGAGTACAGGCTGAGTTGGAATCGGCCAAACAGATAGCCGGTCTCGTTGATGGTCTACCTCTAGCTTTGGAGGTCGTAGGGAGTTACTTAAAAGAAAGCGCTGAGTTGACCCTGGCCGAATATGTAGAGCTGTTAGCCGACGAAGCCGGCCGATTAGGAGAGATTAGTGACTGGGAAGATACGACCAAAAGTGTGGAAGCCTCATTTAGCCTAAGTTTTCAGCGTCTAAATCCTACCACCCGGCAACTGTTTGCCGCTTTATCCATTTTTCCCGGCCCCCATTTTAGTTCTGAAGCCGTGGCGGCCATCGTTGACAAAAATTTAACCAAAATAAAACAGGCATTAGGTCAACTGCTCAGCTTATCTCTAATCCAACCGTGGAACGATCCCTCAAACGCAGCGCCCGAGCCGTTTCGCTACCGATTGCATGCCTTACTTAAACTGTATGCGCGTAGTTTCTTAGAGGAGACGATTGCAACGACCTTTTACCATAATGCAATCACCTATTTCACCGATTTCACGGATACACATTCGCAGCGTGAAAGGTATCCTTTGCTGGATTTGGATTGGGAAAATATTTATGGAATGCTGCTTTGGGCCGCGGATCATCAACGCCCCGCCGAAGTGGTGGCCGGTGTTGACAGCCTGACCCAAACCGATTTAGGGGTTATTGGTTTTGTGGATGTGCGGGGATATTGGACGGAAGCCCGGGAACTGCTTCATAAAGCCACCGAGGCTGCCCTGCAGCAAGGAGAACAAGGACACCGCCTGGCATCTCTTTTTGCCCGACTGGGCGTGCTAACCGGACGGCAGGGTAACCCAACCGAGGCCGATAACTACTTTGCCCAAAGCCGGCGTTATCTAACCGAATCACCCCAATCACCGGACGAGATTCTGATCAAAGCGGAACTTTTGGCCTTTAAAGTCATGACCGAAGCGGATAACGAGGCAAAATATACTACTCTTGAAGAAGCTCTCAACCTGCTGGAAAACTGTCTCAAAGAAACAGCAGATGAACGGATTAAAGCGTTCATCGGTTATCTAAAAATAATGCAGGGGGGGATTGTCGGCGAGACAGGAAATTTGGAAGCCGCTATAGAATTGACCCAGAACGGTTTAATCGACCTGCCGGATGCCCCTTCTCCAGCCCGCTTTAACGGTTACATCAATCTGAGTAATTTTAACTATTGGCTGGGTCAGATTGAGCAGTGCGATATTCACACCGATGATGCTATTGCAATGGCTAAGGTCTGGAATGATCGTCCTTTATTGGCAAACTTATACGCCCTCAAAGGATCCAATCTTTTGCAACAAGGCTGCTACCGAACTGCGCTACAGGTATTTCAGGAAGCACTGGTCTACTGCCGAGATATCGGCTACCTGCCGGACCAAGCGACAACCCACTCTAATAGGGGGTTGTGCTACCATCGCTTGGGAGAGTCTGATAAGGCGCTGGCAGAATTGCAGCATGGGTTCGATCTGTCTCAAGAGCATCATCTGACTGTAGCCGAGGCCAGCCTGCGACTCAACTTGGCCCGTTATTATCTGGATGGCCACAATCCGGATCAGGCCCAAAACCACGCCAAGCAAGCCCATACTATCTGCTTAGACCGAGAGTTGATCTATGAGGTACCGGAGGCGCTTAGTTTGCAGGCCGAAGCATTGCTCCAACACCATCAGCCGGAAGCTGCTCTCAGTTTGGCTCAGCAGGCATTGGCGGCAGCGGAACATATAAATTTTCTCCAAGCTCAAGGAGTAAGTCTGCGGGTATTGAGTGAAGTGAGGCTCGCTTTGGAGCGATTTGACGAGGCCTTAGACTCCGCTCGAAAAAGTATCGAACTATTAACCGGTCAAGATCTCTATGAACAGGGTCAAAGCCACCTGACCTTGGCTCGTTGCTATTTGGTTCGAGCAGAGCCACAACCGGCCCTGCAAAGCGCCCATGCGGCGCTGGCTATTTTCGAAAAGCTAAAAGCAATCCGAGATCAAAAAGTAGTTCAGCCAATTATTAATGCTTTGCAAGAGACCGTTACATGATTTACTAACGAACACCTTTGTAATTTGAAACAAATCCGGTAAACAACGGGTGAAACACTGAAACACTGATGGGCTTGAAATCACTGAAGGAGGCTATATTTTTCAGTGCTTTCATAAAATTCAGTGCATCAGTGCTTCAACAAAGCATGCAATTATCCCGCCTCGGCTGGACATCTATCATATGGTATTCCTTCACCCCATCAATAGGAGAGAGAAATGCAACAGCCACCAAACAAATTACTTTTCACCCTGGTATTGGTTCTCGTGACCTTTGCTATTATCGGAACTGTAACGGCTATCCCCATACTATTTTTATCTCAGGAAGCGGCTGCCAGTAATGCTTCCCAAAGTTCGGAACTTAATGAGGAGGAGGCACCTGCTCCTGCTCTCCAAAATAACAGCCCTTCCTCGCAAGATGTCAATCCGGCGCTGTTCCAACTCGATTGGTCTTCCATAGATGGGGCAGAAACAAGAAGTATCGCTTGGGGTGATTATGATAATGACGGCTGGTTGGATTTAGCGTTGGGCAATGGGGCGGCTAATCACGTCTATCGCAATATTAGTGGGACGTTAACTCCTGGCTGGGTTTGGAGCAGCGCTGAAATTGAATATACCAATGACTTTGCCTGGGCCGACTATGATAATGATGGCGATCTTGATTTGGCGGCTGGTAATGGGTGTCAGTGGAATGAAACCTGCAATCCTGGTCCAGATCGTCTTTACCGAAACGATAACGGAGTTTTGATTCGCAATGGCTTTGCCTTGACCAGCACCTTGATTACAGGCAGCCTTACTTTGAGTGCGACCGATGACACCCGCAGCATTGCCTGGGGCGATTATGACGGCGATGGTCGCATGGATTTGGTGATGGGCAACAAAGGTTACAACCGGCTCTATCGAAACTTAACCAAAGACAGCAATAACCCTGTCTTTGAACTGGTCTGGACTTCAGTTGAAAGTGATACAACACAGGGAATTGCTTGGGGGGATTACGACAATGATGGAGATTTGGATTTATTAGTTGGAAACGGTAATCCCAAAGGAGCGCCTGATCCAATAACCTATGAGTCTAATCGATTGTATCGCAATAACTGTCTATCTAGCGACAACCCACAGCTCGTTTGTGTTGACGGTAAACTAAGCGATGGTTCGCCTATTTTTTCATTAGTCTGGACTTCGCCAGAGTTGGAACTAACTGAAACGGTCGCTTGGGGCGATTACGACGGGGATGGTTTTTTGGATGTAGCTGTAGGAAATAATAGAAGCCAGCAGCGTGATCGAATTTATCACAATATTTCGGCAGAAAATCCGGACATCCCTCTCACCTCGACCCTTATAATTGGAAATCAGGACGAAACTAGAGAGGTAATCTGGGGTGATTACGATGGAGATAGTGATCTCGACCTATTTATTGGCAACGCCAATAATCGAAGCCAAATATTTCGTAACGATACTACTCAAGATGCGAGAGCAGAGCCAAAATTTGTAGAGATTTGGAAATCTCCAGCCAATCTGGCGGATCGCACCGATGCTGCTGCTTGGGGCGATGTAGACAATGATGGCGATTTGGATATCGCCGTAGGAAATGGAGGAATAGACCGTCTTTACCGTAATAATGGCGGGTTTCTAACGATAGGTGAGCCTTATAAGGTCGCTAAAAATCACTCCTACCCGCTCGATATTGCCTGGGGTGATGTCAATAATGATGGGCTTGTGGATTTAGCATTGGGAAATGGATGTCAGTATCCTGATATCACCTCTACAAGATGTTACCCCAACCAACTTTATCTCAATAAAGGATTGACAGATAACGAACAAACTCCTCGTTTCGATTTATCATCCTGGCAGCCGGTGGAAGAAGAGCAAACACGACAGGTGGCCTGGGGCGATGTTGACAGTAATGGGTTTCTAGACTTAGCCGTCGGTAATTTCTGTAATAAACCTCAAATTTTAGGGCAAGATTGTCGCTCACTGCGGGTCTACTACAATACCAATGGAGAGCTGGAAAATGAAGCTTCCTGGATATCTGAAATAATTACCGATACCGTCACCAGCATCGCTTGGGGCGATGTAGATGGCGACGGCGACCTCGATTTAGCCGCCGGTACCAAATGTGCGAATGATCCTGACACAAATCGACGAGTTTGCCGTCCTGATCGGGTTTATTACAATCAAGGAACGATGCTAGAAACAACACCATCTTGGTCATCAATCGTTCGGGTAGATACTGAAAGTGTGGCCTGGGGCGATTATGATGGCGACGGCGATTTGGACCTATTGGCCGGCGGGGCCAATCTATTATACCAAAATAATAAAGGCATCTTAACAACCCAGCCATTCAAGATGCCACCTGAGTCGCTCAGACCTAATTTGAGTACACAAAGTGTGGCCTGGGGCGATTACGATGGGGATGGTGATTTGGATATTGCTCTGGGAAACTATTTTCGCCCTAATCGCTTGTTTCGTAATGATGGAATAGACATCGATGACGCAACTCCAAAATTTACAGAAGTCTGGGCTTCCGCTGACATTGATTTAACCTCAGACATTGCCTGGGGGGATTACGACAATGATGGCGATCTCGACTTAATTGCTGTCACTTGGGGTGTTGCCAGCCGAATTTATCGCAATGATAATGGAACCTTAACTTCCGGGGCTGTCTGGACAGTCAATACAGGCAGCACTTTTAGCAGTGCTTGGGGAGATTATGACAACGATGGTGATCTCGATTTAGCTACAGGTCAGGGATGGATACCTTCACCACCACATTTCGGTGAAGATATACAACTTTACCCCAATACACTCAACTCAGATAAAAGCGGGCTTACCCTACCAAGAGTCTATATTGCTCGCCCCACGCCACCTGGAAATGCCGACTACTACTCATCGGCAAAGGTATTGACTGAACCAATCATAACCTTTCCCTATACCTTAACCCATCCCTACAGCGTGCCGGTGGCCAGTGTCCAGGGACAATATTCGCTTGATGGCGGCGACAATTGGCTTGAAGCCGTCTCGGTTATTACCCCACAAAAAGTGCTTACCACCTCACCAACCGGCGTCGCGCACACGTTTACCTGGGATGTGCTTAACAGCGGCATCTTTGGGCAAAGCGACAATGTTGTCTTCCGCTTGAGCGCTAAACCCACCATTCAAAATAGAGCGAATCAAATCCCCGGCCCATACCTTTATGGCTCGTTTAGCAGCACGACCTTTCCCTTTCGGGTGCGCGGCAGTCAAATCCAGGTGGTTGATGAAGATGACTCGCCGATCCCTAATGCATTAGTTTATCATAACCAGGTAAAAACGCCTTTTACGACGGATCAACAAGGTTTTTTGCAAGGGCGAGGCCGGCTCGCTATCAGCGACACATTGGTCGCTCTATTGCCGGTCACAGGAACCCGGATCTACACCCTTTATCATACAAGCGCAGTACCAACGGAGCCGGGTTTAGATGAGGATAGTATTGGTAAGTTTGGGGTCCAAAAACTGGTTATTCCTGGCGATAATCCTCGATCGCTCTACCTTTTCAATCTCTCCATATCACTGGAGTGGGATGCTCGCAATGATGTGGCATATGTAAACCAACTAGAGCGCGATATAAAACGAACTTCAGAAATTCTATTCGATTTAAGCAACGGTCAGATGGCGCTGGGCGAAGTTGAAGTTTTTCATGGGAAGGTGAACTGGCCGCTGGTTGATATCGTCATTCAGGCCAGTAATCGAACACGCCCCAATTCTGACCTGGGTGGAGCAGTTGATATCCCCCAAAGTGAAACGTTATCAGATACAACTGTCTTAACTGATGCGTACCTGCCGGGTCAAGTACGTATGGGCCCGGTCTGGACTCGTTTTGGTAACGCTTCTGAACCACTGGCCGATGACTGGCCTCGGGCGCTCGCTCACGAGTTGGGGCATTATCTATTACGTTTGCCGGACAACTATCTCGGCCTCGATAATACGGGCTTACTAATTGATTCCGACTGCCGTAATAGCGCTATGACGGATGCTTACCGGATTGAGTACAGCGAATTTTTGGACGAATCCGGCTGGAATGGTGAATGTCTCAATACTATTGCCGAGAAAACTACCGGTCGCACTGATTGGGAAACGATTACCCACTATTTTGATGGACTTACTACTAATCTGACAACAACTGTATCTGGACCAAATAGTTTGCCTCTACAGGTTACTCAAATTACTTTCAATGAAGACAAGATTCCTAGTCCAGCTCGAACTCTAGAGGCACCGTTCTTTGAAATCACGACCACGCAATCCGAGCAGCCTGTAGAGGATGGTCTAACAGAAGCATATTTATTTAAGTTGTACAATAACGGTGTTATGACAGATGATTACGTTATTGCTCTGGGTGGGCCGGATCAAGGTCTTTTAGAAGCTAGAGGGGCAGAGCCAGGCGATAGGGTATGTGTTTTCAATTATGGTACCGAACCGATGCAAGTCGGCTGTGCCATCGTCGGGCAGAGTGGTAGCACTATCCCGCTTGTTGAGGTTAACGATTGGCCGCCTGAAGTTACTATGACGCCGGTCGCTTCAGATACCTTTGAGGTGACCGTTATAGGCTCACCCGCTTTGTCTCAAACCGTCTTGAATGTTCAAATTCTCTCCGACTTTGGATGGGCATCAGATAAAATGCCGTTAAACCACATCTCCGTCGACGCCACGCACTCTGTCTTTAGCCAAACCGTCACAACACCGGATCCCACCTTTAAAGGTTTTATTTTGATACAAGAAAAAGAAAACTTAAAGCGAGAATTTCTGGTTGAGTTTAATCTAGGTGGCAACTGGCCAGGAAATTATCGTCCTCGTCCTATTCGTGGTCCAATCTACACCTACAATTACGGTTACCGCTTTAGAGCCTATCGTGGTGCTGTACGGCGCTACTCGTTTTACTATGATTACGCCCCTATCATTTCTAGTGATGGGCAGGTGACCATTGTCAAAAGTGAGAACCCACTTGACACAATTGGAAAGTACTCACTGCAAGCATTACCTGCACCTATTAACCTACCTTTCTGGTTGACTCCGGTAGGGCAGACATATCGTTTTTCTACAGAAGATACCGTCGTTCAAAACGCTATCTCATTCCAATATTTGGAGCGTGACGTCCCACCGGGCCAAGAGGAGAGATTGGCTATTTATTACTCGCCCGACGAGGGAGAAAGCTGGGAACGACTGGAAACAGCTTCCTATCCTTTCCGTAATCGGGCCTCAGCCCTTATGCCTCAAGACGGAAAGGGGTTGTTTGCGCTGGCGGCTACGGTTGAAATCACGGGCTTCCACAAAGGCTGGAATCCGCTTGGCTATCCGATTACCGGCGAACGGCCGGTGGGGCAGGCTCTGGCTTCGCTCGGTGATAAATACACATCGGTTTACGGTACGGAAATTTTAACGGATGGTCAAACCACTCTCTACCGATTATATGATCGCACGGTAGTCGAAAATCAGCCGGAGTTGGCCGAATTTGTAAACGACCTCACCCACCTTGAATTTAGCAAATCTTATTGGCTCTACGCTACCGAGCCATTTACGCTCTATTTGGGTGTCCCTGATCCGCCTCAACCCAGAACGACGGATACATCACCTTCTGGCTCAGTAACTATTGCCCAAAACGACGGTTCCACGTTATCCCCAATTCAGGGAGCATCAATTCCCGCCATTCTGCCGACTACCATTTATGGCTGGGTGACGCCGACAACCTTCATAAGTGACATAGTGGGGTCTCAAATCACAGCTGAGATGAACGGCATTGTCTGCGGAGAATCCAGCATCGCCGAATGGGAAGGGAAGGCGGCTTACAAAATTCAGGTGAACGCTAGCGTTCCTAACAGTCCCACCAGTGGTTGCGGAGGTATTGGGCAACCAGTAGTTCTTAAAATCGATGACCAAGAAGTTGGGCGCGGCGTTTGGGATAATTCACAGGCTCATTATTTGCCGCTCGATCTATCATCCAAGCCCGCCCTCGCGGCTTGTCAACTTGCGGCTATTACCTTTGACAAGCCCTCTTATTTGGTCAATGATCCCATCAATTTCACGGCCGGGGTTGTTGATAATCAAGGTCAGCCCATTGTAGGCGCTATCGTCCGGGCGCAAGTCGCTAAACCGTTAATCACAGCACAAGCCTCTAACGAAATTGAGCTAGATGATCGAGCCGGCGATTATCAAGGTGTGTACACAGATACCACCGTGGCCGGAAGTTACCAATTTACAATCACCGCTTCTGATCCTTCAGGAACTCAGTTTTCTGATTGTTCAGCCTCTGATACCATTATTGTAGATTCTCTTACCCCCACACCAATGCCTACACCAACCACAATAACCCTTACCCCCACTCCCACATCTACGCCTACTGTTAGTCCCACACCTACTCAAACCGCGACAACTATTACACCAACACCTACGGTTAGCCCCATCCCCTCATCCACGCCTACTGCTAGTCCCACGCCGTCACCATCACCCAATCTTCCTACCGAGTTAATCATCAACGGAAGTTTTGAAACAGACGAAGGCTGGATAATTGGAGACACACCAGTTTTGGGTAGTTATAATACTACCCAGGTCTACACAGGCGCACGAGCTTTTAAATTGGGGATAGAAAAAAACGAGCGAGATGTGATCAGCTATAGCTCAGTCTGGCAAAAAGTGGTCATTCCATTAGAAGCTCGCCAGGTAACTCTAAAGGTCCATATTTATCCAATCAGTCAGGATTACTTCGGCGGTGATCGCCAATTTATCCTGGTTCTCAACGACCGCTTTCAAGTCCTTGAGACTCTTTCTAGCGAGCTAAGCAATAGTCAAAAGTGGGAGGCCCGCACCTACGATCTTTCTGATTTTATTGGACGCACTGTCTACATTTATTTTGACGTTTATAATCAAGGTTGGACAAATCATCCTTCGGCCATGTATGTTGATGATGTATCGCTGACCTGGAAGAAGTAAAAACCTGGGATCAACCTAGATATACCTAGATTTGAAAAATTGGCCGTGTGTTATATCTTTCGGTAGGGGCATTTAAATTCAAGCGTATTACAAAAAGCACACACGACGCAAAAAACGGCGTCGTGTGTGCTTAGGAATCAGAATCAAATGATCTACCGCCTGATCAACCCTAAAATAAAGATCAAGATAATCGCCCCCACAAACGCCACGATAATCGAACCGGCCAGCCCGCCAATCCCTAGATTAATCCCCAGTAGACCAAACAAATAGCCGCCGATAATCGCCCCCACAACGCCGATGACCAGGTTACCGACCAGACCATAGCAAAAAATTGGCAGCCTATCTGATTGTCGATATAATCTTATAATCGAGCATTGATGCAGTCAGATGAAGGAGAAATGAATGGCCTCAATTATGGAAGCCCTACCCAAGTCCGGGAAATTAGAAGTGGCAATCAAGGTGACAGCAGATGTCAATATCTCCGCCTTTGCCGCCAAACAAAAGGTCAATGGCTTTGTGCTGAGTGAAGTTAGCTATATGATGCATGCTGGCACACCGGTCCTTGTGGTTGACGAGCGCATATTGTGGCGGGTGCCTGTAATTTTATCCTTGACCTCACACGGCGATGTAGGTGAAGTTGGGATCATTGACGTTGATGTGGAAACAGGGCAACTGCACATTACCCCGCAGAAGATAACGGAGATAAACACTCGTGCCAGAGGTCTTGCTCTCAGTACCGCATCAACCGCAACAGGGTGATGGTGATTGTCTGGCGGCCTGCGCGGCAATGATTCTGACCTACCTCGACCGATCGCTTGATTATGCCCATCTTCTCCGGCTGTTAGACATTCAACCCTACGGCGCTCCGGCCGGCAATATCCGTCACCTCACCACTGAAAATCTCAATATCACCTACAGTCAAACCGATATAGCAGGGCTGGAATCTATACTACAACAGGGCCATCCGGTCATTGTCTTTGTCCGAACCGGTGAATTACCCTATTGGACCTACAATACAGACCATGCGCTTGTCGTCGTTGGGTACGATGAGACTCAAGTATATGTGAACGACCCCGACCGCAGTAAAATTGAAGCCCCTATTCCAGTCCCTCGTGGCGATTTCGAATTGGCCTGGCTGGAACGAGATTATTATTACGCTTTGATCACCTCCTAAGCAAGCGTACATCCATCTTTGTGGAAATAATTTAAAGAGTTGGCCGTTTGTTTTATTTTCAGTAACAAGGTTAAGTAGAAAACCAAATTTTCTCCATTCTTCATTCTCTATTCTCCATTCTACTCGGCGGTGTCGCCCGACCGTTGGGACAAATAGTGAGCGTAGAGAATGGGGATAGCCGTGATACTGACCACCAGAAAGGCAACGACGTTGGTCACCGGCCGGTCGCGGGGGCGGGTGAGTTGGCTGAAAATCCAGATGGGCAGCGTCGATTGCTGGCCGGCGGTAAAGGTGGTGACGATGACTTCATCGAAGGAGAGGGCGAAGGCCAGCATGCCGCCGGCCAGCAGGGCGGTGGCCAGGTTGGGCAGCACGATGTAGCGAAAGGTCTGGAAGCCGTCGGCCCCCAAGTCCATCGACGCCTCGATCTGCGCTCCGCCGGTGCGCCGGAAACGCGCCAGCACATTGTTGTAAACAACGACCACACAAAACGTGGCGTGGCCGATTAGA
Organism: Anaerolineales bacterium; assembly: GCA_020634935.1. GTDB lineage: Bacteria > Chloroflexota > Anaerolineae > 4572-78 > J111 > JAGRBY01. The sequence goes on along the minus strand of JACKAT010000012.1, from coordinate 1,179 downwards.
ATCGTCCAGAAGCTGAAAGACAAATCCATCAAGCCCATCATCGACCGCAGGGCAATACCGGTGACGATGCCGGGCAGGGCGATGGGCAGCACCAGCAAAAAGGAGATGGCCTCTCGCCCGAAGAAGCGGCTGCGATAGACGGCGGCCGCGGCCAGCGTCCCCAGAATTATCGCGGCCAGCGTTGCCAGCAAGGCCACCCGCACCGACAGCAGCAGCGCCGCCCACAAGTCGGGCCGGTTCCAGGCCACGCCAAACCATTTGAGGGTGTAGCCGGGCGGCGGAAAGGTGAAAGCCGCCTCATCGGTGGTGAAGGCGTACAGCATCACAATGGCAAAGGGGATGTGCAGAAACAGCAGCACGCCCACCGCCGCCGCCGTCAGCCCGAACGGCGCTTTAAACTCTCGATTATAACGCATCGAACGCTCCTAATTTGCGCGCTGCCGTCAGATAAATGCCCATAATTACAATCGGAATGGTCGTAAAAGCGGCGGCCAGCGGAATGTTGCCGGCTGTACCCTGATAGCTGTAAACGGCCATGCCGATGAAGGGGCTGGAGTTGCCGATAACCGACGGGATGATGTAATCGCCCAGCGTCAGCGAAAAGGTGAAGATCGAGCCGGCGACCACGCCCGGAAACGTTAGCGGCAGCACCACGTGGCGAAAGGTGGTCAGCGGTTTGGCCCCCAAATCGGTTGAGGCGTCGAAGAGCGATTTGGGGATCCGTTCCAACGAGGCCTGAATCGGCAGGATCATATACGGCAGCCAGATATAGGTGAAGACGATAAACAAGCCCAGGCTCGAAAACGACAGCGACGGGCCGCCGATCACCGGCAGCGCCAGCACCCCATCGAGCAGCGCCGTCAGCCCCAGCTTGCCGACAACCCAGGTGATGATCCCCTCTTTGGCCAGAATGAGCTTCCACGAATAGACGCGGATGATGTAGCTCGACCACAGCGGCAGCAGCACGGCCAGATAGAGCAGCGCCCGGGTCCGGCCCGTAGTGTAGCGGGTGGTGTAATAAGCCAGCGGGAAGGCCAGCAGCGCCGCCGCCAGCGTAACGGCCGAGGCCATAGTGGCTGTGCGCACCACAATGCCGACATGGGATGCCGTAAACAGATCGCGATAGGTGTCCAGACTAAATTCACGCACGACCTGGCCGGTAAAGCCATCGAGATGAAA
>JACKAT010000114.1 GCA_020634935.1 Anaerolineales bacterium | reverse complement strand
TGATCATCGCCCTTGATCGGACCCGATCATCGCCCTTGATCGGGTATGATCATCGACTGGAAACCTTAAATTTTCATTTTTGGCATAAAGATCAGGGATCGGACGACCGGCGTTTTGACCCCACCGATGCCGAGCAAGGGCTGTTTATTGGGCCCGTTGATGCCGCCGGACTGCTCACTATGAGCGAAGCGGTCAAAGTTGAGGAGTTCACCGATATTACGCCCAAAGTGCTCACCTTTCGCCTGCCCGATGGCCTCAGCCCCGGCTTCTATACGCTGGAAGTGCGGGCCAAATACGGTAAGAGCGGCCTGCGCGTCGGCCGGCTGGAAGCCGTGTTAGCGGTCGCGTAAAGTTAAACCATTTAAATCCCACACCGCGCAAAAACAGCCCCAGGTATGCATGCCTGGGGCTGTTTTCGTTTAGATTTGGAGACCTCTAGCGTTAGTAGAACCACCTGGTTGACTACAAAACCAATGTAAGGGGCAACAACGAATTATGACAATATTTATTGTTTAGTGGTTCCTCAAGGGTTTATCTCCGACCTTGATTTTGAAAGTGATTGCTCTACGGCTTCCATAATTACAGCAACGCCGCGGCCAAGTTTTAATTCTTCGGTTACTAATTTGTAACCATTTTCAGCAATAGCCTCACGCTCTTGATCATGAGCAAGATAATACAGGATAGTCTCAGCAAGCTTATCGACAGGAGCGGCTGCGTAGTGCCTATGATTAATATACAAGGGGTTGTGGGCCAGGCTGTTGTCAGATACCACGAGCGTCTTGTTAGCTGCTACTAGCGGAAAGCGATATACGAGCGCAGCGTCATACCAGGTTGGCAAAAGACTTAAAGTGATTTTGGCGCGATTTATCAGTTCGGTGCGCGCTTCGCCAAAAACCGGTTTCCGTTCAACACCATCAACAACGTATATTTCAACACCATGCTCAGCAAGTTCGCTTCGAATTCTGTCAAGGTTTCGACTGCGGTAGCGGGTTCTTCGCGTTCCTATCCACAGGACGTCGATATCGCGTTCCAGTCCCAGATCAGCATAATTTCCCCGCATAACACCCCACGGCGCGTAGATTGTTTTCAAGCCAAGGGCGTTGTAAAAATCAGCATATACTTGAGAAATTTCAGCATATACACTCAAAGCCTCTTGCTGTCTGGCATACCAATAATCTCCTACGTAACGAAATTTTGCTAAGCGATGATTGAAGGATTGAACTAACTTATGTTGTTGCAGCGCCGAGAGCCTATCGCTCTCAACATCGTTTAGACGATCAACCGCCGACCTAAATTGTCCCAATGTCAAGCTAAGTCGTTTGGGGAGCCTGATATCAGGTGGGCTTTCGAAATTCCAATGGGCCCAAGCGGGACGCTGAGCAGCAGGGATACGTTGAAGTTGGTGGGTGAACTGCTGTACCCTTCCCCAAGGAGCATAGGTAAAAATAGCGTCTTGGTCGGCAGGAATCTTTTGATCAAACCTAAAGAAGGTCGGTTCATAATTTAGATGGTGCAATTCTTCACTGATTGCCTGAGCGACTTCATCGGGTTTGGGTGTCCATTGGACAACAGCTACACGTAGTGGCATAGAGGACCTCCGTTGCTAAACCATACTAATTTAAGTGGATAAAGCATTACAATAGACTTATTGAGGGTTCTCAATTCATTCTTTTTGTAAATATGATACACCGAGGCGGAAAGCCTAGTTACATGGAAATAAAATCGTGATCAAAGTTCATACTTCTAACAGTTCCATAAGTTAATTATCACACAAACCGAAGCCATAATCAATAGTACTCCCCTTACTTTATTGCTCAGGCTAAAACGGAAAAGACTCCTGTTTCACCTTCGTGGTAACGCTGCCGTTAGTGGTTGTGGCGGGGTCTATCGACATCTGGCGTGGCCTCCATCTAGTTGCCGATGAAGTTATCGTCCTCAATAGCGGCAGCACGGCGCGGCTGGCGAACGATGACAAAGCCCCATTCCCGCAAACCGCGAGCCAGTACCCCAAACAACCATACTACGTCAAGCCGTCAGCCCCACAAATGCTGTGGGTAACGACCGGCGTCGATGAGGCTTTGAACGCCGGCTTGAACGTAGGGTTTGTCTTCGCGGTAGGTGACGCCGAACCAAGAGTCATCGTTGGGCAAAACGGTGACCTGCGCCTGGTTTTGGGCGATGAGCGTATCGACGACGGTGGGGATGTAGAATTCGCTTTTGGGTTCGTGGCCTTTTTCATTGAGAAACTCGGTAAACAGGCGGCGCAGGTGTCCGAAAATAGACGGAGTGAACCCCCACATGTTCATCGAGACGATCTCGTTGCCGGTGAGGGGTTGAGGCTGGCCGGCTGGGTCAACATATTTCGCGCCGGCGCCGTCCGGTTCGATGTTAGTCACTTCGATAACCCGTTGGAGACGCCCGTCTTCAATTTGGCATAGCCCGCGGGCGACGCTGCCAAATTTGGAGAGGGTATTGCGCAGCACGTAGCCGACCATTGCATATTGGGCC
>JACKAT010000113.1 GCA_020634935.1 Anaerolineales bacterium | reverse complement strand
GCAAGTTGTCTCGACGCAGGGCCAGGTCCAGGTTGAGAGCCAACTCATAGGCCACCCCAAATAAGCCGGTGTTGAGCGTCGCTCCGATCACAATCGGGCCGGGATCGCTCAAAAACGCCGTCCAGGCCGTTTGGGCGTCTAATGCCGCCTGCGCCGATAGAATCGAGACAGTATAGCCGGTGGGCGGCGGCCCCAGGCCAGGTACGGCGTCCCAATCCCAGACGCCGCCGGCCGCGATCATCAATTTATCGTAGGTGAGCGTTTGGCCCGTACTCAGCGCGACCGTTTTATTGCGGGGGTTGATGGTGTTTACCCACGCGTTGACAAATTCAATGCCGGCTTCCGCCAGCACCGGCTGGATTGGAAAAGAGATGTCGGCTAAATCGCGTTGATGTTGAATCACCCAAATCAGGGAAGGGTAGAAGATAAAATATTTACTGCCGGAAATGACCGTCACCGTATCACTATCCGGTAAGCGGCGGCGCAGTTCCAACGCTCCGCTTAACCCGGCATAACCGGCCCCCACAACCACGACTTTTTTCATGGGATTTTACCTCCCTGTGCCTTACTCAAACGTTTCAAAAGGAAGCCCAACATAATTTTCAGCGATGGTCGTCCGGCCGGCTGCGGAGCCGGTTAGGTAATCCAGTTCGGCCACTTGCAAGCGATAATCAAACGGGTCGTCGTTGAACTTGTGCAGCATCGAGGTGAACCACCACGAGAAGCGGATCGCTTTCCAGACGCGCCGTAAGCACGCCTCTGAATAACGGTCGAGTAAGTCGGTACGCTTTTCATGATAATAGGCGATGATGGCCCGCGATAGATAAAAAACATCGGACGCAGCCAGGTTTAAGCCTTTCGCGCCGGTCGGCGGGACGATGTGCGCCGCGTCGCCGGCCAGAAAGAGGTTGCCAAACCGCATGGGTTCGACCACAAAACTGCGTAGGGGGGCGATGCTCATCTCCAGGCGCGGTCCGGTGATTAGCTTTTCAGCCGCGTCCGGCGGCAGGCGGCGGCGGAGTTCGTCCCAAAAAGCGTCATCGGTCCAGTTATCCACGCTGTCATCCAGTTCGCACTGAACATAGTAGCGACTGCGGGTGTGCGACCGCATACTACACAAAGCGAAACCGCGTTCGTGATTGACGTAAATGAGTTCCTCATCCACCGGCGGAGTGTCCGATAGAATGCCCAGCCAGCCGAAGGGATACACTTTTTCAAAAACCTGGGTTGCTCCCGCCGGGGCGCTGGGACGGGCTGCGCCGTGATAGCCATCGCAGCCCGCCACCAGATCACACACCAACTCTTTTTTCTGGCCGTCTTCTTCATAAATAATGCGCGGCCGGCCGGTCAGAAAATCCTCGACGGCCAGCGCCGGGGCTTCGTACTTCAATATGCCGCCGGCGGCAAGCCGGGCGTTGATGAGATCGGTGGTGACTTCCGTTTGCCCGTAGATCATGACCGACTTGCCCCCCGTGTGGCCGTAGAAATCGATCCGTTCCCGCCGGCCTCCAAACGCGATGGAAATGCCATCGTGAACCAGGCCCTCCCGATCCATCCGGTCGCTCACCTGGGCTTCTCGTAATAGATTTACCATGCCCTGTTCCAGCACCCCGGCCCGAATCCGGCCTTCGACGTGCTCGCGGGTCTGCCGTTCTAAAATGACCGACTCGATGCCGTTCAGATGTAAAAGCTGCGACAACAGCAGCCCGGCCGGTCCCGATCCGATGATGCCCACTTGTGTTCTCACGTTATGATTCCTATCCTACTTATTTAACGATGCTCATTTTACATGATAACGATAGAACTTGCGTAGTTGGCATGTCATTTCGAGGAGGAACGACGAGAAATCCCAGAGAACGATGTTGGCCAGCCGACTCTATAGGGATTTCTCCGCCTGCGGCTACGAAATGACATTATGGAATGTCAAGTGCGTAACTCCTAAACAACTCAGTTACCAATCAACCAGACCTGACAGGTTTTCAACGGCTAGCTCTGATCTTAATATTGTTCCGACCGGATAGGAGCGTTATCGTCAAGGCAATTCGGAAACCTGTCAGGTCTTGATCCCTTAATGCGGATTGACCATGAAAGGCGGCGGATAGTGCCGGCCGCCTCGTTCCAGGGTCAGCCAGCGTAGCTCGGTAAAGGCCTCGATGGACGCGCGGCCGCCGTGCCGGCCGAGACCGCTGTTTTTCACCCCGCCGAACGGCACGTGCGGCTCGTCGTTGACCGAACTGTCGTTGACGTGGGCGATGCCCGTTTCCAGGCGATTGATCACCGCCAGCCCTTTTTCCTCGTCGCGGGTGATCACCCCGGCCGACAGCCCGTAGTCGGAATTGTTGGCCACGGCGATGGCTTCCTCGACATCACCCACGGTAATGATCGGGGCCACCGGGCCAAAGGTTTCTTCGGAAAAGACCCGCATTTCGGGCCTGACCTGGGTCAGCACCGTGGGTTGGTAGAACAACCCTTCGTATTGACCGCCGGTTAGCAGGTGAGCGCCCTGCTCCATCGCTTCGGTGACATGGCTGTGGATTTTGTCGAGCTGCTTTTGATTGATGATCGGGCCGATGACGTTGGCCATTTCGCGGGGATTACCGACCCTCAGCGTCTTGACCTTGTTCACGAAGCGCTCGGTAAATTCATCGGCGACGGCCTGCTCAACGATGATTCTTTCGACCGACATGCAAATCTGGCCCTGGTGCATAAAGCAGCCAAAGGTGGCCGCGTTGAGCGCTCGCTCCATATCGGCGTCGTTCAGAATGATCAGGGCGTCTTTGCCGCCCAGTTCGAGCGCCGCCCGCTTGAGATGATAGCCCGCTTTGGAGCCGATTTGCCGGCCAACGGCGGTCGAACCGGTAAAGCTGATGCCTTTGACATGGGGATTGCTGACCAATTCATCGCCCACCTCTTCGACATTATCGCGGGAGCAGGTGACTACGTTGAAGACGCCCGGCGGCAGCCCAGCCTCCTCAAAAAGTTCGGCGATCAGCAGCCCGCCGGCTACCGGCGTTTCTTCCGACGGCTTCAAGATGACCGTATTGCCGATGGCCAACGGAAACGTCAGCCCCCGTGATGAAAGCAGTAACGGGAAGTTCCACGGCGCAATGACACTGACCACCCCCAAGGGCCGGCGCACCGCCATACTGACTTTGCCGTGTTCCGACGGTAAGATTTCACCGTTGACCTGGTACACAGCGGCGGCAGCCGCCCGATAAATGCCCGCCGCGTAACCGGTCTCGAACATGGTCTTGCCAATCCACGAGCCGCCTTCATCGATCAACACATCCATAAAATCTTGTTTGCGTTTTTCCAGCAGATCGGCGGCTTTAAGGAGATAGCTGGCTCGCTGGGGATGGGGCATGGCGGCCCATTCGGCCTGAGCCGCCGCCGCCACTTCGACGGCCTGCCGGGCCTCGTCCCGGGTTCCGTCGGGAATCTCGGCCCAGACCTCGCCGGTCGCCGGGTTGAGGTCGGCAAAGGTGCGGTCGGAGCTGATCCATTCCCCGCCAATAAACATTCTATAGCCATTGTTAGAACTCATTTTTCTTTCCCCTTTCTTATTACTGCCTATAACCCTAAAATTATTTATAAATGAGACAAGATTTTGGACGCAGATAAACACTGATGAACACTGATTCTTTTTTCATTTTTTATCAGCGAAAATCAGCGTGAATCTGCGTCCCGTTCCACTGGGCGGTTTGGCTGGATATTTATCAAGCATCCCCCCAAATCTCACGCGCGGTATTGACGACCAATGACAGCTTGGCCCACTGATCATCCTCGGTGATTTCGTTGCCGTGAACGGTGCTGGAAAAGCCACACTGCGGACTCAAGCATAGATGGTCCAACGGCACATATTGGCTGGCATCGGTCACGCGCTGGATTAAATCCTGCTGAGACTCCAACTGGGCCACCTTGGTCGTGACCAGCCCCAGGACCACGGTTTTGTGATCGGGGACAAACCGCAGCGGAGCAAAATCGCCGGAGCGTTCGTCATCGTATTCCAGGAAATAGGCATCGACATTCAGCTCATTGAAAAGCACCTCGGCCACCGGCTCGTAGCTTCCTTCGGCAAACCAGGTGCTGCGGAAATTACCCCGGCATAGGTGAACGCCAACCGTCAGATCCGCCGGGCGATCATCAATCACGGCGTTGATCAAAGCCGCATAAGTGCGCGGTAGTTCGTCCGGGTCGTCGCCGCGCTCGATGGCCCCGGCCCGCATCTTGGGATCGCACAAATAGGCCAGGTTGGTGTCGTCCATCTGAATGTAGCGACAACCGGCCTGGTACAACGCCGCGATCTCATCCCGGTAGCATTGGGCCAAATCTTCAAAAAACTCATCCATATCAGGGTAGGCTTCGATATCGATGGCTTTGCGCCCGCCCCGGAAGTGAACCATCGTTGGCGACGGGATCGAGACCTTGGGCGTCTGGCTAACCTGCGATTTGAGGAAGTTGAAATCATCGACCTGAATATTCTTGACGTGGCGCAGTTTGCCGGTCACGCTCAGTTTGGGCGGGGTGAACCCGACCTTGGCCTGGGCATCGGAGCTGGCTTCGATGCTGCCGGTGACCGTTACGCCGGCAAGCTGCTCCAGAAAGTCGAGATGAAAGAAGGCGCGTCGAAATTCGCCGTCGGTAATACTTTTTAAGCCGATGGCTTCCTCCTTCTTGACCACCTCAGCAATGTGCTTGTCTTCGATCTCGCGCAGCGCTTCTTTCGAGATTTGCCCCTCATAGCCGCGTTGGCGCGCCTCAAGCAGCGCTTTGGGCCTCAGCAAACTCCCAACGTGATCGGCCCGAAAGGGCGGGTTGATTTTTGACATGAGTCTTGGCTCCTTTCCACTAAAGCCTTGGCCCCATCCTGACCAGATGAGGGAAGGCCAAAAAATTTACACGTTTATCAATGCGGTAGCTCTGCACTAAACCGTGGTGAAGAAAAATTTAGACAGGATTTACAAGATTTACCCAATTAGGACAGATAAAATCGTGATAATCATGTCAATTCTGTCGATTATTGGGTCGATCTTCTGTCGTTCTCACGTCTTCCCGATTTAATGTTGTGCTACCATCAATGCCGGCCCCTGAAACTAAAGCCGTTATTCATTCTGTTTCGTCATTTCAACAACCGCACTCCGCCGCAAGCAGTGATCACGATGTTGATCAAGGCATGTCGCACCGTGCAACAGGCGATCACGATGTTGATCGAGGTATGCCGCGCGGTGCAAGAGGCGATCACGATCGTGATCGAGTCATGTCGTCCGCTGCAAGAGGCGATCACGATGTTGATCGAGGCATGCCGCGCGGTGCAAGAGGCGATCACGATCGTGATCGAGCTATGTCGTCCGCTGCAAGAGGCGATCACGATGTTGATCGAGGCATGTCGTCCGCTGCAAGAGGCGATCACGATCGTGATCGGATGTCGTCCGCTGCAAGAGGCGATCGTGTTGATCGGATGTCGTCCGCTGCAAGAGGCGATCACGATGTTGATCGAGGCATGCGTCCGTGCAGAGGCGATCCGATCGGATCGGCATGTCGTCCGCTGCAAGAGGCGATCACGATCGGATCGATGTCCGCTGCAGAGGCGATCACGATGTTGATCGAGGCATGTCGTCCGCTGCAAGAGGCGATCACGATCGTGATCGGCTATGTCGCGCGGTGCAAGAGGCGATCACGATCGTGATCAGGCTATGTCGTCCGCTGCAAGAGGCGATCACGATGTTGATCAGGCATGTCGTCCGCCGCAAGAGGCGATCACGATGTTGATCGAGGCATGTCGCGCGGTGCAAGAGACGATCACGATGTTGATCAGGACATGTCGCGCGGTGCAAGAGACGATCACGATGTTGATCACGCCATGTCGCGGCGTGCAAGAGGCGATCACGATGTTGATCGAGGCATGTCGCGCGGTGCAAGAGACGATCACGATGTTGATCAGGGCATGTCGTCCGCCGCACAAGGCTGTAATTTACCTTGCTCAAACGTTCCTCGACGGTTCGATTTTAGACTAGACTATAAATCCAATTTCCTTTCGCTTTATCTCCTTATCTCAATAAATAGACATTATTGGAAATAACGAAAAACCAGGTGACAGTCACTTTTTAGTGCTAAATATGGATGCTCTTCCATGAACAGGCCCTATATCCAGTCCGTTAAGTGACTGTCACCTTTGTTCCGATAAAGTCTAATGCATCATCCACGGATCGGGCAGTTCCTCTGACTACCGCTCGCTAAACGGCGGAGCTGGATAGATGAAATCGACTTTAGCGAATTCCTTGGGCCAGATGAGTTCCGGTTTGCCATTTTGGTATTGCAGTAAGACGAAGGGGACCTTACCCGTTCCGTCTTCATTAAAAGTCATGTGTCCGGCGACGGTATCCACATCGCTGGCCGCGATGGCGTCCCGAATGGCGGCGCGATCCAGCGTGCCGGCTTGTTCAATGGCATTGGCCAAAATCTGAACGGCGGCATAGGCAGGACCCACAATCGGATCGGCCGGGCGGCCCATCAGTTCTACATGTTTGGCATTGAGTTCATCGACGCCCGGAAACTGGACGGAATTGTGCCAGCCCGGCGCCAGCATCACCTCGTCACCGGCGCTGCCCAGCGACTCGCTCCAGGTGGGGACATCGGGCGCGCGAATAAAGAATGAAGCGTTGGGGGTGTAGTCGAGTTCGCCCATTTGTTTGTAAATGGTTAACCCGTCCGGCGGGTTCGGCAAAGCCAGCAGCAACTGCACATCCGCTTCCTTGGCCTTGAGGATCAGATCGGTGAAATCTTGACTGCCGGGCGCATACTCTTCGTAGACCACGACTTCGTACCCGGCCGCTTCGGCATTGTCACGCCAGAGTTGGCCTAACTCGATGCCCCAATCGGTTTGCTCCTGAAAGATGCCGACGCGGGTGGGACGCTCGCCTTCCGGCAGCGTCCCATCGAGAAACTCAAACGTACCGATGGCGATATCGGGTGATTTAATGAAGGGCGAGAAGAGATATTTATACCCTTGCTGGTGAACTTGCCACAACGCAAATGCCACGCCCAGGTAAGGGACCTGGTTCTTCTCGGCAATGGCGGCGGCGGCGGCGTGCAAGCTGCTGCCAAAACCGCCCAGGTAAGCCACGATATCGGAGTCAGAGTAGAGCGTTTCCATATGGCTAACCGTTTTACTCGGGTCTGATTCGTCATCGAGCAGGTTAAGGTGCAGAGGAATTTGGGCATCATACTCTTTAACATAGACGCCCCCGTTGGCGTTGATGGCCTCAACCGCCATGTTATACCCCCGCTCAACCTGAGCGCCCCCACCGGCGAATGGCCCGGTCAACGGCACCACGGCCCCAATCTCGATGGCGGCCGGCGCATCTGACGCGGCGGCTTCTTCAGCCATTTCTTCCGTCGGTTCGGCGGCTTCGGCTGCTTCCTCGGTATCAGCCGGTTCGCTCTGGGCGCTGGTGTCTGCCGGAGCGGCAGTCGGTTCGGGTGGAGGCGGACCGCCGCAGCCGGTGATGAGCAGCAGCATGACTAAAATGACCAAAATTGATAAACCTCTTTGCTTCATGCTCTTTCTCCTTTGAAAATAGGCTGTGGGGTAGAGGAGGGTACTGCCCTCCTCTACCCTGTCTGTTGAAAAAACGGTTTATTTTTACTCACGCGTCCAGCGGGCCTGAGCTAAAGCAATGGCCGTTGGCTGCGCTGTCCGCGTGAGAGTCTGCCCAAAGCTGTATTGGTGTTGTTTTTAGTGTCCACCTTAGCCTACTAACCTGAGTTCGATAATTAGAGCCACACCTGTCATTTCGCAGCCGGAGGCGGAGAAATCCCTCAGGCATAGCCATAACGAATTGTTCGCCGGGAAAATTCAACGTTGTCGCTGCAAAGTTTCCCGGCCAAATCACTTTTCATTGGATTGTCACTGGGATTTCTCCGCTAGCGCTACGAAATGACATGAAGAACATGAATTCCCGAACTCAGGTTACTAATATGGACCTCTATCTACTGAATAGTTACTTTGAATTAGTCATTCTCACCCGGAGTCGATCCCATAGTTCCAAAAAGCCGCCGGGTAAAATCAACACGACGAGAATAAACAACACGCCAAAAATAACCTGGTGAAAGTTCGTCAAATTAGTCGCCAGCACATCCCGGATGACCACAAAGAAGATCGCGCCCAAAATAGGGCCGGCGACCGTCCCCACCCCGCCGACAAACGTAACCAGCACGGCGTCAAAGGTCCACAAAGGGGTGAAGGTATGCTGGTAGTAGTAGCTGACGTGGAAATAGGCAAACGCGCTGCCGGTGATGCCGGCCAAAAAGGCGCTGATGATGAAGGCCCACAGTTTATGCCGGAAGGCGTTGATGCCGATGGCCTGGGCCGCGGCTTCATTTTCGCGGACGCTCATCATGCCCAGGCCAAGCCGGGCCTGGGTTAGCCAGTAGGCCACAGCTACAACCACCAGCACCACGCCCAGCGCCAAGTAATAGCGCGACGGCAGTTCGTAGCTGACCAGTTGCGGGCCGGGCAGGGCTGAATTGCCCGGTAAGATGTTGCTGACCGTCTCATTGAGCGCCTCGGCCAGAGCCAGCGTGCCGATGGCGAAGTAAATGCCGCGCAGCCGCAGCGCCGGAAAGCCGATGGCCAGGGCGAAGAGGGCCGCTACCAGACCGCCGGCTACAAAACTCAGCGCCAGCGGATAACCGTCTAGCCACATTAGCCGGGTGGTCAACGCGCCCAGGCCAAAAAACGCGGCGTGTCCCAGATTGACTTGGCCGGCAAAACCGGCCAGTATGTTCCAGCTCGAGGCCATCGCGGCGACAATAAACAGTTGGATCAGGATGGTCAGAATCTTGTTATTACTAAACGGCAGTTGGGGGGTGACCAGCAAAGCTGCCAGCAGCACCCCCGCTATCAGCCAGCCGCCATATTTCACTCGCTTGCTCCAAATAAACCCTGCGGCCGGACACTCAGCACAATCAGGAAGATGATTAAACCGACCAGTTCGCGATACTCGCCGCCCCAATAATAGGCGCTGAGCGACTCGGTGACGCCCAACAAGATGCCCGCCGCCAGGACGCCGCCGATACTGCCCAGGCCGGCCAGCACCACCACAATCAGCGCCTTTAAGGTCCACTGCAAGCCGATGAACGGGCTAATGCTAAAGCTAACCGTAACCAGCGTGCCGGCAATCCCGGCCAGCGACGCGCCCAGGCCAAAGGTGAGCAGATAGGTGGTTTTGATGTTAATGCCGGTCAACGCCGCCGTCTGCCAATCTTCGGCAGTGGCCCGCACGGCTTTGCCCCAGTAAGATCGATTGAGAAAAAGCTCCAGCCCCGCCACTGCCAAAAAGGCGATAATCAACCCCGCCAGGCGAATGACCGGCAGGCGCACGCCCCCCAACTCCAGCGCCGCCGTGGCATAGGCCGGGGTCACGCTGCGCTCATCGGCCGTCCACAGTTGGATGGCCAGATTTTGCAGCACCAGGGTCAATCCAAAGCCAATCAGGAGTGAATTCTTGATCCGATTTTCCTCATCGAGCTGCACCACTCGGCTAAACAACCCCTGGTGCAGCAGCCAGCCGACCACAAAGATCGTCGGCAAGACCACCAGCAGCGACACGAATGGATCGAGACCATATAGATTAAACAGCCAAAAGGTGGTATACCCGCCCAGCATAATCAGCTCGCCGTGGGCTACGTTCAGGATTTTCAGCACCCCAAACACCAGCGACAAGCCCAAGGCCGCCAAGCCATACAACGCGCCCACCATGATCCCGGACACAATATTTTGGGCGATGATTTCAAACACGAAATTCTCCAGTTTCTAAATTCCCATATACGCCGACCTAACCCGTTCGTCGGTCAGCAGCTTGGCCCCGGTGTCATGCTGAACAATGCGACCGGTTTCGATGACGTAGGCGTACTGCGCAATTTCCAAAGCCATGTTGACATTCTGCTCCACCACCAGGATGGAGATGCCTTCCGTGCTAATTTGTTTGATCACCTTGAAAATGTCGTCCACGATCAACGGCGCTAAGCCCAGCGACGGTTCATCTAAAATGAGGAGTTTAGGCTGGAGCATCAGCGCTCGACCAATGGCCAGCATTTGGCGCTGGCCGCCGCTCAACGTGCCGGCGCGTTGGGATTGGCGCTCGGCCAGGATGGGGAAAATCTCAAAGACGCGCTGCATGCTCTCGGTCTTCTTGGCGCGGGCCGCTTTGGGAAACGCGCCCAGTTCCAGATTTTCCAGCACCGTCAAGGTAGAAAAGGTGCCTCGCCATTCCGGAACCAGGCACAAACCCATGTTCACTATCTCGTGGGTCGGCGTTTGGGTGATGTCCTGGCCCATAAAAGTAATGCGGCCTTGCGCGGGCCGCAGCAAACCCATCACGGCTCTGAGGGTGGTGGTTTTGCCGGCGCCATTGGGCCCGACCATCGCCACCACCGATTTTGGCCCCACCTCCAGCGACACATCCCACAACACTTGTAGGTCGCCATAAGCCACATCGATCCGGCTAATGTGCAGCATAGCGTTCCCCCAGATACGCCTTGATCACGTGCGGGTCCCTTGAGACCTCTTGCGGCGAACCTTCGGCAATTTTGGTGCCGGCATTCAAGACGATCACATGGTTCGATAGATTCATGACCGCTTTGACAATGTGCTCGACCACAATCACGGTGATCCCCTGCTCCTTAAATTCACCGATCAAGCTCATCGCGGCGTTGACTTCGGTGGGGGTCAAGCCGGCCATAAATTCATCCAACAGCAGCAGCTTGGGCCGGGTGGCCAGCGCCCGGCCCAACTCCAGCCATTTGCGCTCCATCACGGTCAGACTACCGGCCTTGGTCTGGTTCTTTTCGGCCAGACCAATGAAGGCCAGAATCGCCATCGCTTCGGTTTTGGCCTGGTGGGTACTCGCTACCGGCTCGTGGCCGTACATCCGCCCGGCCATGACATTTTGCAGCGCGGTCAAATGCAGAAACGGCCGCACCAACTGAAACGAGCGGGCGATCCCCCGCGCCGAAACCTGATGGGCCGGTAGGCCGGTAATATCCTTGCCTTCCAGCAGCACCTGGCCCGACGTCGGCGGAAAGGTACCCGCCATAATATTGAACGCGGTCGATTTGCCGGAGCCGTTAGGGCCGATTAAGCCCACCACATCGCCTTTTTCAACGGTAAACGACACATTGCTCAGCGCCAGCAGGCCGCCGAATGATTTAGTTAGTTGTCTCACTTCCAGAAGCAATTGGACTTCGTCCTTCCTTTATAAGTGGAGCGTCAAAGTTTACTTTGACCTTACCGTGAATGACAAAGCAAGCTTTGTTGCTCCACTGCGAATAAAGGTGTGGAGCGTCAAAGTTTACTTTGACCGTATTTTGAATGACAAAGCAAGCTTTGTCGCTCCGCCGAAGATAAAGGTGTGGAGCGTCAAAGTTTACTTTGACCGTATTTTGAATGACAAAGCAAGCTTTGTTGCTCCGCTACATTTTGGCCGGTGTGGCCACTTGCGCCGCTTCGGCCAGAACGCGGTCAATAAACAGGTTGGCCGAACCAAAATAGGCCATTTCATCTTTTAAGGCCGGCCAATCGAGCGGCGCATCAACCCTGTCTCGCACTACATCGACCAGATGGCGATTTTGATCCAGCGCCACCTGCACCGCCTCTTTGACCAATTGTTTGGCCTCGGTCCGGGCCATGTAAGCCGTCAAAGCAAAGTTGATCGCCTCGGCCAGCATTAGCCCGTTCGAGGCGGCCACATTCTGCCGCATTCGGTCGGCATCGACCACCAGGTTTTCGCTGAGAAAGTGGGCCTTGTTCAGCGCCGATCCGGTCAGGGCGAACATCTGCGGCAGCGTTAGCCATTCGACCTGCCAGCCGTGGGTAGCGCGTTCGTGTTCCTGCACCAAGGCCTGATGCATCATCGCCAGCAGTCCGGCGTTGGTGCGGGCTGCAGCGATGATCAGTTCGCTGATAATCGGGTTGCGCTTTTGCGGCATGGTGCTGGAACCGCCCCGCGCCGTGTCCGCCGACTCGCGCACTTCGCCGACCTCGGTCTGGGCCAGCAAAATGATATCCTGAGCCATTTTGGCCAAACTGCCGCTGACCAGCGACAGCCAGCCGGCTACTTCGGCCAGGTTGTCGCGCTGCGTGTGCCACGGCACGGCCGGCACGCCCAACCGCAACGTCTCGGCCAGCGCCGCTTGCACCGCTGCGCCGCGATCACCCAGCGAGGCCAGCGTCCCCGCCGCGCCGCCAAACTGCACCACCAGCAAGCGCGGCTTCAGTTCGATCAACCGCCGGCGATGCCGCAGCAGCGGAGCCAGCCACCCGGCCGCTTTCAGCCCGAAGGGAATGGGCAGCGCCTGCTGCGAATGGGTGCGACCGGCCATCAGCGTCGTCCGGTGTCGATTGGCCAGATCGGCCAGGTTGGTGATGACCGCCAGCAGCACCGGTTCGATCTGCTCCAGCGCCGCCCGCATTTGCAGCACCAGGGCCGTATCGACCATATCCTGCGTGGTCGCGCCCCAATGAACATAACCGGCCGCCTCGGGGCCGACCTGCCCCCGCAGTTGTCTAACCAGCTCGATGATCGGGACGCCGGTCTGCTCGACGCCTGCTTGCAGCGCCGCAAAGTCAACCGCCAGCGCCGACGCTCCGGCCACAATTTTCGCCGCCGCTGCCTCGGGAATGACCCCCAATCGACCCTGCACTTCAGCCAAAGCGGCTTCCACCGTCAGCATGTAACGGACAAACTGCCGGTCGGAAAAAATGTCCGCCAAACTCGGATCGCTAAATAAAGGGGCGTATATGGTTGAGTCGGTCGGTGAAAAAGGCATGCGTCGCTAGTACCTATTACTGATGATGTTAGGAATAGGAAGGAAGGGAAGCTTTTTCCCTACTACCTACTACCTACCCCCTACCCCTTTAAGGATTGAAAAACACCGTTTCCTTATCCCCTTGCAGGTGAATATCAAAACGGTAGGTCGGGACATCGCCGAACTCTTGGCGTTGGGCAATCAGGGTCGCCCGTCGCTCCGGCGGGACGCTGTTGAGCAGCGGATCATCGGCGTTGGCGCTTTCGTCGGAAAAGTAGAGGCGGGTCAGGGCGTGAATGAGCATGCCCCGCGAGAAAACACGCACGTTGATGTAGGGCGTTGGCGCGCCGGCAATGACGCCCGGCTTGATCGTCTTAAACCAAAAGCCGGCCCCCAGCGTTTCCGATCGACCAAAGCCGCGAAAATTCGGGTCGGCTTGAGCCTGATTGGGATCGGCCGGGTGGTTGAAATAGCCCTGAGCATCGGCCTGCCAGATCTCGATGCAGCCGTCGTTCACCGGCTGGCCGTCGCCATCCAGCAGTTGACCTTTAATGTAAATCCGCTGGCCGACCGTCTCGTCTTGAACCAAGGTGTTTTCGCCGCCCCGGATCATGCCAATTCTGAAGTAAGGGCCAACGGTCTGACTGCCGGTTTGGATGGACATCTTAAACCTCCTTGGTTTCAAACGGCGTTTCGCGGCTGCCGCACAGCACAATATTAAAGCGGTAGCCCAACGCCCATTCTGGTGTGGTGATATCGTGGGCGTAGGTTGATATTAGTAGTTGACGGGCGTTTTCATCGGGGATACTGTTGTAGATGGGATCGAGGGGCAGCAGCGGGTCGCCCGGAAAATACATTTGGGTGACCAGCCGCGATAGAAAGTCTCGGCCAAAGATGGAGAAATGAATGTGAGCGGGACGCCAGGCGTTGAGGTGATTGCGCCAGGGGTAAGCGCCGGGTTTGATGCTGGTAAAGCGATACTCGCCGTTCTCATCGGTCAGCACCCGGCCCGCGCCGCGAAAGTTGGGGTCCAACGGCGCATCGTGCTGATCGACCTTGTGCCAATAGCGACCGGTGGCGTTGGCCTGCCACACCTCCAACAGCGCGTTGCGCACCGGCCGATCGGCTTCATCGGTGACGCGGCCCACGACAATGATGCGTTCGCCGATGGGTTCGCCGTTGATGGCCGAATTCTTGGTCAGGTCATTATCCAGCGGAGCGATATCGTCATGGCCGTAGACCGGGCCGGTCAGTTCCGCCAGGGTGTGGGCCATAGGGATGAGCGGTTTGGTCGGCCCCCGCTTGGCGGTGGATTTATACCCGTCGTACAGATAAGACGGCTGTCGCGCCCAATCAATGACAGGCGCCGTATTAGATACAGTCATTGTATTCTCTCCCGGATATTCAAATTAAGAACAATTACTCAATAGCTATCTACATAGGCTGAGAAACTACAAATTAGGCCAGGAGCGTCAAAGTTCACTTTGACAGACAAAGCAGAGCTTTGTTGCTCCAGAATAGGGGTGTAATGAGACGCTCTTTTCTTCGCCTTCGCCTGATTTTCCTCAATAGTACTTGAATCAGCCGCTGCTACCGCTAATCAGCCGCCAACTCCGAAAACACCTGCTTAGCAATGGCTATGGCGGAATTGGCCGCCGGGAGGCCGGCATACACGGCCACTTGCAGCAGCACCTCTTTCACTTCGTCAGGCGTGACGCCGGTATTTTGGGTGGCGCGAAGATGCATGGCCAGTTCGTGCTCTTTGCCCAGTCCCGCCAGCAAGCCGATGGTCAACAGGTGGCGCGTATGCCGATCCAGCCCCGGCCGCGACCAAACCGCGCCCCAGGCCGTTTCGGTGATGAAGCGTTGAAAATCGGTATCGAATTCGGTTTTGTTGGCCTCGGCGCGATCCACGTGGGCGTCGCCCAACACCTCACGTCGAATCTTCATTCCTTGTTCAAATTTTGAGTCAGACATGCTGGTTTCCTAAAAGTCCTTCCATTTACGGAGATGAGGAGATAAGGGGATGAGGAGATTTGATTGGCATCATCTCCTTATCTTCCAATCTCCTCATCTCCATCCAAATGCTGAAGTTATTCTTAGACAACCTTCCATGTATATCCAATCATGCTCCCGCACTGGCAATCAGCTTCGCGCCCGGCACTTGATCGAGGACGGATGGGTGTTTGAGAGCCGTTTTAGCACCCGCATCGTCAGCAGCGCGTGTTCTCGCGCCAGATATTCCGCCCGCAGGCCCTCCCGATTTTCGATGGCATTGACAATGCCGCGATGCTGATCTTGGGCTACAAAAAATATCTTCCACGACTGGCCGATCTCCGAGGTCGCAATCACAAAGGCATTGGGCGAGGCAAACGGCAGGGCCACGATCCGTTCCAGCATGCGCTCAATGACAAAACTGTTCGTCAGGCTGAGCAACTGCCGGTGAAAAATTTCGTTTAGCTCAAGGTAGGTCGCGATACCATCGTTCGATAGTTCGGTTTGAGACAGTAATGTATCAATCTCAGCCACACACGCTTTAATCGGGTTCAACGCCGACGCGCTGACGCCCCGCTCGGCCGCCCAGCGAGCCGCCATCCCTTCCAGCGCGCCCCGCACTTCAATCGAGTCCCGAATATCGTGCACCGTAAACTCACGGACCACATAGCCGCTCGGCGCTTTTTTCAAGCAGCCTCTTCGGCCAGCCGAGCCAAAGCGGCCCGAATCGGCGTGCGCGATACGCCCAGGCGATCAACCAGGTTGACTTCGAGCAGCCGCTCGCCGGGGGCTATCTCACCGTTCAGGATGAGTTCTCTAAGACTAATCAATGTCTTGATTGTTTGTGACATAGTAAGATGTGAAATGTTGATTTGATCGGGTTGAGGCAGCGTAAACTGAAGAAAGTATACGCTATGTATACATATTTACAAAAAACCCCTTTATTATTTGGTCGAATAGGGGGATTTGCGGCAAAATTGCTTGTTTGTGTATACATGCACAAAGCCAACAAGCGCGATGGCTTTAGCCATCGCGCTAAAAGAGCGAAGGACGCTGAAGCGCCCTACTCTGGCGCAATCATAGCCCGACAGGACTTCGCTCTCTCAGCACGGGTCTTTAGGCCCGTGCTTCGGGGGACGGCATGTTTGTACTGCGATAAAATTCTTGTTCTTCATTAGCGATTACTACAAGCCGCTACTGATAAGCCAAACTCTCCCGCACGCTAATTCGCGTTGCGCCTTGAGCGGGCAGAATGCTGGCGACAATCGACAGCACGGTGATAATCGCCAGCCAGTACAACATCCCGACCGGCGAATATTTGTAGGTCAGCTCGCCGCCCATAATGGCCGACAAGCCATACGTCAGCAGCGACCCTGCCGGAATACTGAGCGGCAGGGCGATCAGCCAGCTAAGCCAGCCCAGCAGCAGCCCTTCGCCCACCAACAAGCGAAAGATTTGCAGCGACGACGCGCCAATGGCCCGCATCACGCCGATCTCCCGCCGGCGCTCTAGCACGTTGATCGACAGCACCCCGCTCAGCGACACCCCGCCAACAACGGCGATGACCACCGCCATCCCGGCCAGCAGGCTGGTGATAATCTGAATGCCGCCGCTGAGAATGTCTTCGGTGATTTTGTGGGCGGTGTCGGTATCATCGGCCTGAAGTTTGAAGCCATTGGCATCGTAGAATTGGCGCAGATCGGCGGCCACGGCGGCTTCGCTGCCGGCGTCTTGATGGGCGGTTTGAACCCGCAGAATCGTAGCCCGACCCACCTCGTGCGTTTCCTTGAGCAGCGTATCGCGCGGCACGTGCGCCGCGTCTTCGTTGAAGACCTCAAACAGCAGGCCAACCACCTGCCACTGCGACTCCCGTTTGAGCGGAATATCGAGCGTCACCCAATCGCCCACGCCCACGCCGATTTTCGCGGCCAGCTTCTGATTGAGCACCATCGCGTAAGTATCGTCCGGTTTTAGCCAGCGACCGGCCCGCATTTGCGGCACGTAGGTCTCGGTTGGTACGGGCAGCCCGCGAATGTCAGCCGAGACGTCATCGTTGCTTTCCGGCCGGCCCATCGGGCGCAGCGTGCCGCCGGTAAAGCCCCACATCTCAACGTTGGTTACGTCCGGGTGAGCCAGCGCAATCTCCTCGACCGCCTCGATCCGCTCCTGATCGTCCAAACTGAGAAAAACGTTGGCCTTGAACGTTTCAAACAGAACCTGGCCATAGGTATAAACCAGCGACGCCTGGGTATTCATCACCATCATAAACACCAGCCCGCTGCCGACCAGCGTCAATTGGGTAATGGCCACCCGGCTTTTGTTGCGAAAGGTATTGCTGATCATCAGTACGATGCTGCGCGGCACTCGCTGCGCTTTGATCAGCACCCGATCAACAAACCCGACCGCTCCACCCAGGCCGTAAGTGCTGATCGCCTCGCGGACCGTCATCCGCGCCCCGATAAAAATGGGTATGATAGCGACCAGCAGCGGCGACAACAGCGCCACGGCCGCTTGGATGAGCAGCACGTGCGGCAGAATAACAAACGGACCCGGTTCCATATTGAACAGGCCGACCAAAAAGATACGCAGTCCCTGCGCCCCGAGCGCGCCCAGCGGAACCGCCAGCAGCAGAGCCAGCAGGGCGTAGGCCATGACCTGCCTAAAGTAAACGCTTAGAATATGCCAAAAGCTCGCGCCGACGGCCTTCATCATGCCTATCTGGTTGACCTGCTGGGCGATGATCGCCGTGATGGTGTTGTAAACCAGAAACAGCCCCAGCACCAGCGCCACCACCGACAAGCTGGTTAACAGGTAGAACACCCCGTTGAGATCATCTTGAATAAAATGCTCGTCCGGGGAGGTGGTGCGATGGTCGTTGGGCAGCGCCGCGCCGACCTCGTAATCCTGCTTCTCCAAGTGGGCCTGCATGCGGTCGGCCACGGCGATGGCGGCGTCCGGCTCGTATTCAGGCATGAGGGCCAAGACGCGGTCGAAATTCGGCTCGCCGGTGAGCTGGCCGAAGCGGTCGCGGGTAGTGTAGAAGGTCGGTGGGCCGCCGAAGGACGAAGGCGCAACCATGGTGTTGTAGATGACGCCGCCGATCTCAACCGGATACACTTTGTCGTCGATTTCCAGATAAACCGTGTTGCCCACATCCAGACCGTGATCACGTTCCACGGCCATCGTTTTGCGATGGGGCCACTCGCCCCGATCGAGCGCAAATGTATTGATCTTTTGGTCGTCGTAGTCGGGCCGGGCCAGCAAATCGGCCGTTTGCCAGGGATCGTCGGGACTGCGCCGCCACTTGATCCGTTCTTCCTGCCGGCCCTCCACGGCCTCGACCCCCGCCAGCCCCGCCAGCGCCTCGACCATCGCATCGTCGATGGGCGGATCGACCCCCATGCCAATCATCGGCGGTGTGCTACCGCGCCAAACGGTCGTAATATCCCGGCTGATGAACTCCAGCGCCCCCATCGTCGTGCCGATGGCAAACGCGCCAATGGCGATAATCAGCACCACCTGAAAGGTGCGCCCTTTGTTTTCCCAGACATCGTACCAGGTTTTGTGACGAATAACACCCATTGCCCTGCTCTCCTATAACTACTGGCAATCATTAACATCATTCACTACGTTATCGGTTGAATTAGGTTGCAAACCAAACCCCTGCGAGTTGAGAGTCCTCCCGCTTATCGCCGAAAGCCAAACCAACCAGCAGATCGCCAGGACGCTGATCCTGTCCGCCGGCATGGTCAAATCGTATACCAGCCCGATCTACGGCAAACTGGCCGGTAGCAGCCACACCCAAACCGTCGCCGGAGGATGGGCGTTGGGGGTGTTGTAGGTCTGTCGTGATGGTTCATCGCCCTAAAAATCGACAGGATTTACAGGATTACTCTGATTAGGTTGACTTGTCGCTTCCTGTCGTTCCTTTGTCTCCTTTGCCACCTCTTTCTGATCTCTGCCTGGGGAAAACGCATCCCTATTTTGTCTCATTTGCATGACAAGATTGTTCAGATCGTGTGACATACAAACTCCGCCGTATGTGTTATCATCGTCACCAGTTATTGGCAAGTATCTAGATACGGCTTCGCACACCCAGGATGCTGCGCTCAGGAATGCAAAATAATGAAGTTAAGCCAGGGCATTGGGATCGCAGCGAAGCAATCCCTTAACCGCCAATGAAAGGAGTGATACCTATTGATCTGATGAAGTAAGCTAACCGGAATGTAGGGATTTACAGCCAACTAGAATCAAAAGTTGGATTGAGGCTATATAACCACTTGTCAGATAAAGAGATTTACTCGTTTTGACCATAATTGAAACACGCAAAAACAAGGAGATATAAAAAATGCATGATCTCAAAACTTGGAAGTTGTCCATCGTTGCCGGTTTGTTTATCGTATTAGTTGTATTGAGCGGCTGCACCGGGACTATACACGGCGGCGGCGTTGTAGCTATGTTTGAGGTTGAGACAGGTAATGGAGATGGTGTCCCTTCTGATGTGAATGTTGCGGTTTCGGCCACCTGCAGTGACAACAAGGAAGAGTTTCGGGCTACTATCCATGTGACCGATAAGGCCAACGACGCCAACTTCACGGCGCGCTTGCCGTGGACATCTATTGAGGACATATTTGGCCCGGGGGCTACCTGTGAGGAAGCGGCGGATTTTGTGGATGAAGAAGGCGTCTCGGTGGCCGGTGGGATCATTAACGCTCAAGGTCAGGAAAGTGGACAGGCAATTATGGCCGTCACTAAGCCCGGTGTTGCTATTGAGGAGTGTGGAGATTTGCAAGGGGTGCTGATTCAAGCTGAGGGTTCTGCCGATGTTTTACCTGGTGGTTTTTATGCAGCCATCGGCTGTCTTGACCACGGGAAGATCAACTTCCAGTAAGATTGCCGCAAAGCTCACTGCAGCGTGGTGTTGTAACTTTATGGCACTGTGTTGCTAAGGAATAGCAATTAAATAACCCAAGTTGCTACCCATCAGACCTGACAGGTTTTGGAAATACGTTTCAGAGAAAAACCTGTAGGGGTCAAACTGATGTTGCACCGATAAAACAACAACGGATTGTGGAAATAAACGAATAAGACCAGCAAAATCCGCTCCTTTCGTCAATCCGTTGTTGTCCATTTTTGGCAATATGTCGTTGACTACTACGTTTCAGAGAAAAATCAGGGCCATTCAGGCTATTTAGCCAGGTTAAGGCCCGTTTGGAAACCTGTCAGGTCTTGTTCTTGGACAGGTGGCAACTCAATGACATTAAGTTAGTGTAACGGAGTCAAGGCTTCAGCCGGCTAAAGCCTCGACTCCAGCCTTATCTTAATGACATTGGGTGGCAACTTGAGTTAAATAGCGTCCACAAGAGTAAAGATAGAGATAAGGGGATAGGGCGATGGGCAGATGTCTAAAGCCAATCTCCTTATCTCTAATCTCCCATCTCCATCAACCCCCGATGCCATACTGATCTTGCACAAACGGCAGCAAGCCCCGCCGTTCAAGCCGATCCAGCGGCGCGCGGAACGTGACCTGAACCACGCCGGGATGGCGGCCAATCTCGATCGCCCCGGTGATGGTGGCCCGGTTCTTGACTTCCGGGACGGTCATCCCTAGCAGTTCGGCGGCCCGTTCGAGGCCGTTATCGGTGGCGGCGTTGAGATCGGGGCCGGTGCCGATGACGGAGATGGGCGCGGACGCCTCGATCTGCGGCACGCCCCAGGCTTGGGCGATCTTTTCGGCTTTGGCTTCCTCTTCCGCCGACAGCGGCCGGGCCAGATACGGCAGATCGTCCGCCACCGGGAACAGCAGCGGCCCGTCGATGTTCAACCCTTTGAGCAGATGGACTTGCAGCGTGACCGTGCCGGAGACATCGCAGGTATGGCCGGCGATCTCGCCGTCGCCTTGCAGGGCGTGCATATCACCCAGGTAGACGCCGCCGCCGGGCGCTTTGACCGGGCAGATCAGAATCGCGCCGGCTCGCACGGCGTCGATATCCATGTGGCCGTCGGTGCGGTGCTGCTGAAGCTGTTCGGCGCTGAGGGCGTATTCGTGCGGCGCGCCGATCAGGAACGAGCCGAAATCGCCGGCGTTGTGCGAGTCAGGAATGGGCATGGACGGGGTGGTGCCTAACTGCCCCATAAACGGCCGCAAGCGAGCGACCAGCCCCACCAGATCGTGTGGCGCAAAGGTGAGAATAGGATTTTGGATGGAGTTTTCGGGCAGGGCGGCGTACTTTTTGGCCTGGTGAGCAATATCTTCGGCTGCGGCCTGGGTCAATGTGACCCCGACCGAGCGGTTATCGTCAAAAGCGATGGTGTAACCGTTGGTAAAGGTGAAAGGTGTAGTATCAGCGCCGCAGTTATCGCAGCGGATGGCCGTTGGGCCGATGCCTTCGACGTGGGTCTTGGGGTATAAGGTGTTACATTCGGGGCAGCGGCCGGCGATATAGGCATCGCCCAGAAACCGATTGGCCATCCATTGATCGTTACCGGAGGCCGTGGCCAGCGACGTGACCGTAATCTCTTTGATGCGAATGGCAATCGCATCGCCCACTTCGGCTCCGGCTACGGCCACCGGCCGGGTGACTTCGTGCCCGCCCCGAATTTCCGGCGTAATCATCGGCCCCCAACAGCCCGGCGCAGTATTAGCCACAATGTGACCGCCGTCGCGAACCGGGCCTAACATGGGCCGGCTGGGATCGAGCACACCGTCGGTAAATTGATCGACAAAGACAGTTTCGTGACCAACCTGATCTTTACTTTCAACCTTGCTTTCTACTTCCAATTGCATGGCCATAATGAATTTCTCCTATAGTATTATTATGTTGTTTAGAATAACTCAAGCGGCCGTCTAA
Source organism: Anaerolineales bacterium (assembly GCA_020634935.1). Lineage (GTDB taxonomy): Bacteria > Chloroflexota > Anaerolineae > 4572-78 > J111 > JAGRBY01. The sequence continues at coordinate 24,561 of JACKAT010000113.1, read as the reverse complement.
GTGTCCAAACCGAGGAGTAGGGAGTAGGAAGTAGGGAGTAAGAGAAAAACCCCTACTCCTTACTCCAAAGGGGCAGCTTGAGTTAGAACTGTTACTTCCCCCCGGCCACCGGCAGCAGCAGCGCCACTTCCTGCCCTTCGGCCAACGGCTGAGACGGCGAGGCATGCCGGCCGGACACCATCGGAATAGCAATATTCAGTTTAGAGGTTAGGGTGGGATACTGTTCGCGCAGGTGAGCCACCAAGTCGGCCACGGTCGCATCGGCGACCAACGTGACCGCCAGGCGCGGGTTGCCGGCCGCCGGAGCCAGACCGGCCCCCAGGCGAACCCGGATCGTCATAGTGTTTGTGTTAGCCATATATAACCAGCCTATTCGAGCGCGTAAACCCGACCGGCGTACGGAAGTGGCATAAAATCGATGACGATCGTTTCCGATACAGCGGTCGATGCCGGGAGTAAAGAGGGGTGTAACCTTGTACGTAACGTACTATACCAAAAGCGGGGTGGGCTGTCAAAAGCGTAACGGGGTGAAATGGGAACCGAAAACCGAATACAACGTGACGCTGGCCGATGTCTACGCAGCCCTGGCTTACTACTACGATCACCAGGCTGACATCGATACGGCGATCAAAGAAGACGAGGCGTTTATCGAAGCTCTGCGTCAGGTATCGCCGTCCAAATTGCCGGAGAAACTCCGTGGCGGAACGCCTTAAGTTTTACCTGGATGAACACGTCCACCAGGCAGTAGCTTCAGGATTACAACGGCGCGGCGTAGATGTGCTTACGGTTTTGGGTGCTGAAATGCTGGGGGCCGACGATGAGGCACATCTGGCCTTGGCAACCGGGCAGGGCCGGGTCATTTTCACTCAAGACGCTGATTTTCTACGGTTGCACGCCACCGGAACCGCTTGAAGCGCCGTTCGGGGCCTTGCGGGCGGCGCAGGGGGATGTTTTGTCCCCATTCAACTATTCCAACCACTGTAAATTCAAAAATTCACGAGGAGGAACAATGGGTATCCCCCGAAACGGCTGCAAATCCAATAAATCCTTGTCGCCACTTACGATGCAAACGGCGTTGCCACTCACTGCCAACTCTAGAAATTTGTTATCTTTTGGGTCTCGACAGTCTGTAACCGTTTCAGTTACTTCAACCAGTTTTGCTTCGCGTACGAATGCGGTCAAGAACTGTACCCGTTCTTCTTCAGTGATATACTTCTCAAACTTTTCCCGCTTCAATACGTCATTCAACTCAGCTATCGTTGCAGAGGAAATAAGTATCTTGCCCGCCTTCAATGCCTCATCAAAAGCCTGTCGTGATACCGAATTCTTCAATAGTAACGCGCTGATTAAAGCGTTGGTATCAAAGACAAAGTGTGGCTCAGTCGGCATCTAACAATGTCTCCAATATTTCAGGAGTCAATCCTCGCTGTTGTGCTTTCTCGCTAATCTCATCCATTAAATCAGTCAAGGGAATAGAAGGTAGATCAAATTCCCGCAACCAAAAACTCAACAACAATTGGATTTTCTTGCGATCTTCTTCGGAGGCCGTGGTATAAATTTGAGCCGCATCATCATCGAGTTGAATATTAATTGTCGCCACTGTCATAGCTATTTACCTCTCAAATCGTGAGATTAGTACAGTAGATCGCCGCTGCCTGAATGGGCAAACCCATATCGAAAGATAGTTTGCGGTCTACTGAGTATAGCATACTATCGTATTTTCTCTGAGTCGAGGTTGAATTTTGCCCGACTTCGCTGGAGGAGAATTCAGCCGCCGGCCAGCGTAGCCAATGTAGGTCGAGTTGAGGCACGAAACCCGACAGATACGGGCGGGGCTGTTGGGTCTCGTCCCTCGACCCCATAGAAACACTGAACCACTGAAAAGGGTGATGTCTCTGAACGTTAGCTTTGGCCTTTTGGTTCCGCTTGAAGTTGAATTGAATTGCAGCCGGGGTGTGAGGCTCAGTGGTCTCATTGCCATCAATGTTTCAGTGTTTCTATCTCGCCTCAAGATGGAAACGCACTTATTGACCTCAGTTCCTTGTCATTTTAATCGGATTCCGAGTACAATACACCTATCACCTTCGACCCGATTGCCACGATTTGCGCTTCCCCAACCAAACTAATCCTCAAACCGACCAGTACTGCGCCCAGGCTCAGTTAACCCCCAATTATATAGCGGCTCTTTACTGATTAGCGGCGGCTCCTCAACTAAGGGACGCTGGTTAGACATGGTGTTTTGGCTTTTGAAGATCTGTATGAATTCTTAATTGGTTAGGGAGCAAAGTTATGAAGATACATTTAACCATAACTAGGAAGTCTGGTAAACTAATGGGTGACTATGATCAATGAAAACAAATCATTGAGTGTAAATAAACTGGAAAATCCTATATTATGTTACATAACTTAGTTATTGAGAATTATCGTCTATTTAAGTATTTTGAAGTCACATCCCTGGCAAGGGTCAATCTTATTGTAGGTACTAACAATTCTGGCAAGAGCAGTTTACTGGAAGCAATTCACCTCTTAACAAGTGATGATGTTCGCTCAAGTTTGATTTATTTATTAAACGAAAGGGGTGAATATGTCTCAGGAACGATTGACCCGCGCCTTGAAAGAGGTACTCGTGGTGGATATCAAGTTTCTCACATTTTCCATGAACGCCTACAAAAATTTGGGCAGGTAATTAGAATTTCTTCCAATAATAATCAAAACCCTAATCTCAAAATTGCTTTGCTTGAATCGAAAGATGATCATATACCCGATCCCAATCAGCTTTCATTTTTTCCCGATAAAGATGATGTAGAAATAGAAATAGATGAACAATTTGGTTATCTTAATTTCGAGCATTCTGGATTTGAGTCCGAAAGTAGAGTTTCAATGCGTTTGGAGGCAGATGGACTGGTGTTTGCTCGCCCCTATTCAAAAACGTACCTACGCAGAACTTCTCTACCGATAGGGGCATCTAAACTGATAACCACTAATTATCTTGGATATGACGAGTTAGCAGTTTTGTGGGACAAAATCACATTGACTCCAAAAGAGGATAAAGTAGTTGAGGCTCTACAAATACTTGAACCAGATGTAAATCGAATTAGTTTCACTAGTAGCCAAACATCTAATAGCGGTATTTTGCTGCGATTGAATGGACAAGAAGAGCCAATCCCTCTTGGAAATATGGGCGATGGAATGCGCCGTATCTTAGCCATAGTGGCCTCCTTAGTAAGTGTTGGTAAAGGAACCTTACTTGTTGATGAAATAGATACGGGACTTTACTATGCAGTTCTCAAGGATATGTGGCGACTAATCCTTGAAACAGCTTATAAACAGAATGCACAGGTTTTTGCCACTACACATAGTTGGGATTGTGTCAAGGCTTTTCAGCAAGCACTCGATGAATTTCAAAACTCTGAATTTGGTCGGCTTATTCGACTTGAAAAGACAGATAATCAAATCAAGGCGGTACCTTACTTGGCTGATGAATTAAGTATTGCTATCAAGCAGGATATAGAGGTACGCTAATGCCTGGCTCAATTGGCACCGCGCAACTACTTGTCGAAGGAAATAATGATAGACATGTTATCTGGGCTTTGTGTGAGCAACACTCAGTACCAGAAACTTTCTCCGTTGAAATACCAAAAGAAGATAACGGCGGAGTGGAAGCTTTACTTAAGAGTATCCCTGTTAGATTAAAGATTTCTGGACTTAGGGCGCTTGGTATCATTCTTGATGCAGATCAGAGTCTTGGGGGTAGATGGGATGCGGTTTGTGAGCGTTTTAGGCAAGCTGGATATTCAGATTTACCGTCCACCCCTGAACCAAACGGCTCTATAATCGAAGTTGGCCAAATGCCTCGAATTGGCATTTGGCTAATGCCCAACAATCATCTGCCCGGAATGCTTGAAAATTTTGTCTCATATCTTATCCCTGACGACGACTTACTGGCAACGAAGGTTGAGGACATCTTACATCAAATTGAAAGCGAAGACCTGAATAAATATTCGCTGTCACACCACCAGAAGGCATTCATCCACACGTGGTTAGCTTGGCAGAAAACTCCCGGACAACCAATGGGGCAGGCCATAACTGCTCAAGTATTGAATCACAATCAACCACTCGCACAAGCATTTACTAAATGGCTAAATCTGTTGTTTAACTCGTAGAGTTTAACTAACAAGCCATCTAATACCTGGCTTTACGCCAAAAGTAGAGAAGACCACCACCACACCCCCATCGATTTCAACGCCAACGCATACGTTGGCGTTTTTTTGTTGCCTTCGCCACAACCAGAGCGAATCCACTCTTATAAATGAGCGGTTGGCTGAAAAACTCTCAGAGTGCTGTTGATCAATGGTCTTTTCCGCCGTCGGTGTCGAAATGCCGGGCCATCGATCATGGGGGTGGGTGTTCGGCAGGAGTTGATCACGCGAGAATTCGTATGGTGCTGCATGCAGAATGGTCCGTTTGGTGAGAATTCGTATGGTGCTGCATGCAGAATGGTCCATTTTGCGAGAATTCGTATGGTGCTGCATGCAGAATGGTCCGTTTGGCGAGAATTTGTATGGTGCTGCATGCAGAATGGTTCATTTTGCGAAAATTCATAAGGTGCTGTACGCAGAAAGGTCTTTTATGTGAGAATTCATAAGGTCTGTCGCGCCGGGTGCTTTTGAGTCGCCCAAAACATTCAACGCGACTCGACCACCACCAGCGCCAAAACAACGACCACGAACGGCGTGGAGACCACCGCCCCGGCCGAGACCTCGACCAACGGCAGCGTTGATCTTAACGGCACGTCTGAGGTGGTGGTTGAGGTTGGCGATCAAGGGTAGAGTACGGGCTAAAGGGGGCGATGGCATTAGCCTCGCCCTTCCGTTTGACCTTTTCCCAAGCGGGTCTACAATTAGATAATTCGATAACGATTAAAGTGTATCATCATGGTCTTCTTGTTGAACACTTATCGCTAATTTATCTCAAACGGAGCAACCCCATGTGGAAAAAGCTATTCGGCTTAGAATCATCCTCTGCTGTTAAAATCCAAAACATTTCCGTGCAAGACCTTCAGCAGCGCTTGCAAAATGACAAATCTATCATCTTGCTCGATGTCCGCACCGAGCAAGAATATCGCCATGACGGCCATATTCAGGGAACTCGACACATTCCGCTATCTAATCTTGAGCAGCGCAGTGGCAAGCTGCCGAAAGATCGGCCGGTTGTCTGTGTGTGCCGTTCAGGCAACCGCAGCCAAACGGCTTGCCGGCAGTTGGCTAACCAGGGCTTTACGGAGGTGATCAATTTGGCCGGAGGGATGGTGGCCTGGCGACGGGCCGGGCTGCCGATAAAATAAAAGGCAGCGTTCAGCTATCAGCCGGCAGCTAAGGTCTAACGCTTACAAATAAAAAACAGCCAGGTATAGTCATCGACACCTGGCTGTTTTTTATTCTGATCTCCTGCCCCTAACGACAGACTACCGACCGTTGACCGCTGTACTTCACGCAGCGTACCTACCTTCCGGCGGTCGCCGGTCAGCCAGCGGCGGTCTTTGGTCTGAACGTCAATTTCGAAGTCGTATATCGGTTAAATTAAGTAGTTTTCAACTCTAAGTTGTTACGTTAGTTTAGACAGAACCTGCGGCAGGATTAATATGATTTTTACTTATTTTAATCTTGGAAATCCTGTAAATCCTGTCTATTCATCCTGGTCTCAAACTCACAAGTTAGTTATGAAAATTACTTAACCGCGTGTCCGTTAGTAATATGAGTTACGCAGTTCAAAAGGTGACAGTCACTTGGAGCGATAAATCGACCTGTTTGGGCCAAACGGACGCTCATTTTAACTAAAAAGTGACTGTCACCTTGTTCGTTACACCCAACTGCGTAAGTCTTACAAGTTCTCGACAATGTTGACGCGATAGGCCATCAGGGCCGGTATCAGGCCGGCCAGCAGGCCGACGGCCAGGGTGACGGCCCATAACCACGGTTCAAGCCCCATTTCGTAGGTGATGGGAATGGGAATGGCCGATTGTTCGGTCAGGTTGGCGGCCAGGCCGTAAGCGGCGGCGTAACCGAGCAGCCGCCCGGCTAAAGCCCCGATGGCCGCGATGAGCAGCGCTTCAAACATAACCATGCGAAAGATGCTGGTCCGGTTCGCGCCTAAACTACGCATCACGGCGATCATCGATCGGCGGCGGTCGGTGGCGCTGTAGATGGCCAGTAGGACGGTTAAGGTGGCCATGGCCGCGGCCAGGTAGCCGGCCACGGTCAGGATACGCTGGCCCTGATTCAGCAGATCAAACAGTTGGCCTAACTCCTGGCCGGGAAAAGCCGCCTGCGCTTCGGACCCCAATCGGAATTCGCGCCAGAGTTGGTTGGTTTCAATAAAGCCGGTCGGCCTGACCAACACGGCGGTGATCTGCCGCTGGTCAGCGCCCGCCTCATCTGCTGCGGCAGCGGTCGTCAGCGCCGCCGTTTCAACGTGATTTCCCCCTTCTTCGTGTTTGTGAACCGCCCAGACACTTTCAATCGAGGTCAGCACCGCTGTATCGAACGGGCTGTGGGTTGGCTGCAAGATGCCGACGACCGTGTGCGCGACGTTGTGGGTGTCGGTCTCCAGGCCGGTCTCCACGCCATGCGCCGGCACAAACTGGTCGCCCAGTTTGAGGCCCAGCCCGGCGGCGGCTTTACTGCCCAGCACCGCTTCAAAGTCGCCGGTAAATTCGCGGCCGGCGGCCAGTTGGAAGGTCGGCGGCTTATTGAGGGCCGGGCGCAGTTGAAAAAAATCGGGCGTGGTGCCGATGATCCGCGCCCCGCCGACATTATCACCCATGGCCAGGGGGACGGCCAGACTAACCCGATCATCCGCCTGCAATTCCTGGTAGACGTGGTAAGGCATATTGCCAATGGGCAGCCCTTGCAGCAGGATGGTGCTCAACACCAGCTCCTGGGCGCTGCCTTTCGGCCCAACAACCAGCATGCCGAAGGGATCGCTGGCGGCGACGATGCCGGTTCGCAGCCCGTTGTTCAAGGCCACCACGGCCACAAACAGGGCGATGGCCAGGGCCACCACCAGCAGGGTAATCCCGCTTTGCACCGGCTGAGCTTTGAGATTGCGCCAGGCCAAGACCAGGTCATAAAAGACGCGGTCGGGCGAGGCCGTTGAGCGGGGTTGAGCCGTAGCCGGGGTTGGATCATAAGGGACGGTTTGATGATTTCTCACGCGCTTACCTCGTGGAGTTGCCCCGATTTGAGATCGATGACCCGATCAAATTGGTCGGTTAAGGTGGGATCATGGCTGGCCACAATCAACGCGGCGTTGTGCTGGCGGCAGGTTTGTTGCAGCAGGGTCATGGTTGACGCGCCCGTTGCGGGGTCCAGGGCGGCGGTCGGTTCATCGGCCAGCAGCAGGGTGGGCCGGTTGGCCAGGGCGCGGGCGATCGCCACCCGGAGCCGCTGGCCCATGCTGAGCTGCGCCGGACGATGCCGGGCAAATTCGGCCAGGCCCAACCCCTCCAGCAGGGCCAAGGCCTGTTGGGCGTGCCGGTTAGATCGATCGTTCGCCGCGAAGATCATCGGCATGGTGATGTTTTCCAAAGCGGTCAGTTGGGGCAGCAGGTGGTGGGCTTGCAGAACGTAGCCCACGTGCCGGCTGCGGAAGCGATCGCGGGCGGCTTCCTTTAAAGCATACAGCGGCTGCCGGTTGAGCCAGACCTCGCCGCTGGTGGGGGTTAGCAGCCCGGCCAGGATGTTGAGCAGGGTGGTTTTGCCGCTGCCGCTCACGCCGCGCAGCAGCAGTTGCTGGCCGGCTTCAACTTGCCAGCCGGCAATGGGCTGAAGCACCGGGCGTTCGGCCAGCCCCCGGCTGCGGTAGGTGTGGCTGACGTTTTCGATCCGCAAGCTCACTGGAGAACCTCCACCTTATCGGCATAGATGCGCACCAGGCTGACCATGCCGGTCTCTTCGTCGTGCGAGATGCCCACTTCCATCCGGCCCGTCACCCGCACCGGCTGAATCGTCACCGGTACGGCGTCGCCCACCAGATAGACCAGGGCGATGTCGTCGGGCCAGTCGGCGGCGGAGCTGCAGAACGGGCAAAAGGCCAGGCGCACCCGGGTCAAGACAAAGAAATCCAGGGCCGATTTGAGCGGGGGGGCCATGTAGCCTTCCATCGTTACGGTTTGCCCATCGAGCGAAACGAGTTTATCGGTCAGGATCAACCCTTTGCGGATGTCGTACTTCTCGTAAAACTCGGCGAATTTAATCGGCACAGGCGACTGGTCAAAGGTCAGGCGATTTTCGACCGTGGGCTTCAGGGCGATATCGGTGGCGGCGGCAATCGCGGCGGCGGACCCCTCCGGCAGATCATTGGAGAGGGGGAGTGGGGTTGCAGCGCCGTCGGCCGTTGTTAAGACCACCGGCGTCAAAGTCGGCGAGGCGGTGGGCGTTGGCGTCGATGCCACCGTCGGCGTGGCGGTAGCGTCAACGGCGGTCGGCAGCGGCGTGACGCGGCTCACTTCGCTGGCCGCTGCGCCGCTGCACGCTGAAAGTGTCAGGCTGAGCAGGATAAATAGTATGGTTATTAGATAGATTGGGTAGCGCATAGGTCTTTTTCCAATAAACTTTATAAGGACAAAGTAAACTTTGTCGCTCCTACTCATGCTGGAGCGACAAAGCTTGCTTTGTCATAACAGCGATTTCTCGCTCCAAATGTATAGGGGTAAGAATTACGAAAAAGGGAGCTACACAGCAAACTGTCCCTGCGTAGCTCCCCCTTATTGATGTCAATGGCTCATCTCAAAAAGTAAGGTTTTGGTAAGACAAACTTAAGTTTGTTCTACGCCGTCCCAAATTATTGAGACAATACAGCTAAACTTCAAAGATTACTTAGTGGCTGCCACGGCCAGACCATCGGCAGCGGACGGGTCGAGGCCGATGGCGTCGGCCATACCAAAGAAGACTTCGGTGTTGTCCATAACCCGGCCAAAGAATTCGGCGCCGGGGCCGGAAGCGAAGATCGGTACATCTTGCATGGTGTGGACGCCGGTGGTTGCGCCGGCTACGGGCAGGTTGCCTTGTAAGGGAATGCCGTTGGGGTCGTCATCGGGGTTGTCAACCGCGCGGCTGGAGTCGTCTTCGGGGTCGGAGGGGATAGCCGGGACGCGGGGTACCGGGCTAACCTGGAAATCTTCGGTGTAGTCGGGGAAGTTGTTGACGAACATGGCCATCGTCCGTTTCACCACCCAACTATCGGGGAAGTGATCGCCGTCGGCATCGACATAGTCGGGGTAGCCGGCATCAGCATACGTGCCGATGGCCGCGCGTTTCTCATCATCGGTGGTGGCCGCGTTGAACGCTTCGACATCGACGCCGCCGTAAACATCAAAGCCGTGGCCGTGGTCGGCGGTGACAACAATGAGGGTGTCGGGGGCGTTGGCTTGAACCCATTCTTGAGCCGCGGCAATGGCCTCATCAAACTCAATCAGATCGGCCAGGGCGCGTTCGTAATCCAGCGGGTGCATTTGCTTATCGACGCTGGCAGCTTCTACCTGGAGGTAGAAGCCGTTCTCATTTTGATTGAGCACGTCCAGGGCGGTGGTGGTCATTTCAACCAGGCCCGGTTGGTCGGTGTCGGCGGTGATGTTGTCGGTGTAGACATTGCGGTCTAGCCAGACATCCATGTTGTTGCTGTGGAACAGGCCGAGCAAGCGCTCCGGCGGGGTGGCCATCGCCGCTTCCATATCGGCGGCGGTGGTGACGACGGTATAGCCGGCATCTTCGTATTCGGTGAACAGGTCGCGGTCATCGTCGCGGCGCGAGCCGGGGGTATCTTGGGCCAGCATATGGCGCGAGCCGCCGCCCAAAATGACTTCAGGCAGCAGGCCGTCGTCTAGCGGCTCGGCGGCGATGTAGTTTTGGTCGGAGCGGCGGCGGGTGTGGGCGAAAACGGCGGCGGGGGTGGCGTCGGTCCAGTTGGCCGTGGTCACAATGCCGACGGCCATATCGCGGGTGCGTTTGACCATTTCGGCAAAGGTTTCTTGCATGGGGTCGTCGGTGGTTTCGGCGGAGGTATCGGGGTAGACGCCCAGGGCGTTAACCGCGCTCTTGTGGCCGGTGTTGTAGGCGCTGGCGCTGTTGGCGCTGTCGGTGATCATCGAGTCCATCCCGGAGGTGTGAACCAGGCCGATCTCTTCCATTTCATCCATCGCAAATGCGCCGTTGTATTTGCCTTCGGTGTTACCGCGAGACATCATGCGGGCGGCGGTAATTTCGGCAATCGACATCCCATCGGCAATAAACAGAATGACGTTTTTCGCGCCGGCATTTTGCGGTTCAAGAACCGACCAGGTCACCTGGGTTGTTTCGCCGCCGGCGGTGACGGCCACGGTGTGGTCGCCCGGTTCGCTAAAGGAAAGTTCGCGCCAAACCAGCGACTGAACCGGGGTTAGCGGTCCTTCTTCGGGGCCAAATTCCCAGCTTTCTTCGGTGGCCTTGGCCCCAAAGAATTTGGTGGCGTCTTGATCATCCACCGTCACGGCAAAATCAGCCGGCAGTTCGTCGGCATGAACTTCTATTCGGACGTCGAACATAGCGCCGGGTAGAAAGGTGGCCCGGTCGATGGGCAGAATTAATACGGGGGGCGCTTCTTGCTGGGCGGTCGCCTGGCTGGCCGGTCGAACAGCCAGCAGCATCGCCAAAATTAGCCCAATGGCAAAAAGGCGATAAACAGTTAACAGACGTTTAGACATAAAACTTCCTCCTCAATTTCTACTTTTTCAATAATTATTTGGGTCAGTTTGTAGGATTGGTCTATATTTAGAGTTTCTCTTATGAACTCTATCAATGAAGCGATATGAATCTTAGACCGATGGTGTTAAGAGAGAGTAATGGGATTTTTAAATAAGCGTTAAAGGTAAATTAAGAAAGATTAAACTTGTTCTGTAAATAGGCGGCTCAACAAAGCCCTGGCTTTTCCATTAAATTAGCCCTTTCAAGCGGCGCTAACCGGCTCCGCTTTAACATCATCCCCTCAACCCAACTTTTGGGGGAGTAGCCAGGCGACAAAAAATGCTATAGTATTATAGGACTTACGCACTTCACCTTCCTGGAAGCTTAACAAGCTTCCAGGAAGGTGGTATGGGGCAAACAGGGCATTTTCTCTGAGGTGTGGTATGAACGAACCGTTGAAACTTTTAATGATTTTGGCCCATCCCGATGATGAATCATTAGGTATGGGCGGGACGTTGATCAAATACGGGATGGAGGGGGTTGAAACCCACCTCGTCACCGCTACGCGAGGCGAGCGCGGCTGGTTCGGCGTGGCCGCGGATTATCCCGGCCCGACCGCGTTGGGCCATATTCGGGAGGCGGAATTACGAGCTGCGGCTCAGGTATTGGGGCTGCATAGTGTCTCTTTTTTAGATTATATCGACGGCGATCTGGATCGGGCCGAACCCGGCGAGGTTATCAACAAAATTGTGGGCTGTATTCGCCAGATTCGGCCGCAGGTGGTGGTTAGCTTCGATCCGACCGGGGCTTATGGCCATCCTGATCACATTGCCATTTCACAATTTGCCTCGGCCGCTTGTATCGCAGCGGCCAATTCGGTTTATCCCGGCGTAGAACAATGGCCGGCGCATCAGGTCTCGAAGCTGTACTACCGTGTGTCTACCCGACCGCTGCTGACCGCGTATGAAGCCGCCTTTGGCGATCTGGTGATGCATGTCGATGGCGTCGAGCGCCGGCCTCCCGGCTGGCCAACCTGGTCAATCACCACCGTGATCGAGACGATGGGCTATTGGCAGCAGGTCTGGGCGGCGATTGCCTGCCATCGCTCGCAACTGCCGGGCTATGAGGGGCTCAATAATCTATCGGCTGAGCATCGCCACAGTTTATGGGGCTATGAGCATTATTACCGGGTCTTTAGTCTGGTCAACGGCGGCCGAGCCGTGGAACACGATTTGTTTGAAGGAATTAGTTGAGTTGGTAGAGTTAATGGCGTTGGGCAGTTGATGGAGTTGTAAATTGGCGTCACCACGAAAATGAGGGGACACAGATCATACGGATGACGCGGATTTTCACTGACAGGACTTACGCAAAAGTCAGGTGACAGCCACTTATTAGTAGTAAATCGGCATTGGATTAGCCTAAATAGGTCGATTTAGGGCGTCCAAGTGACTGTCCCCTTTAGAATTGCGTAAGTCCTGACTGATCAAGATAGAGGTTTAATGGAGCGTCAAAGTTTACTTTGACCTGATTCTGCATGACAAAGCCAGCTTTGTCGCTCCGGTAAATTTTCATTGTCGATGTCGTCTCAACCGAGACGGTCTGACTCCTTTATAACTCTGCCTCTCCTATCTCCTGTCACTTTGCCTCTCGGCACCTTTGCAACCTTGCCTCTCGACACCCCTGCTACTCTGAAATTCACGCTAACCGATCCAAATTTTCACGTTTTTTTCGCGAGCCAGGTACGGTTGGCTTGGTATACTGGGCGCAAGTTCAAAATCGGTACCCCAACCCTTATCCGCTATTTTGGCAGAGGCGGTATGGGATCGGACCGGGTAGTGGCTTACGAACCGCATTTAAAAAGATAAAAGGCCAGGTCAACTGACCTGGCCCATTACCCTGAGTACTACCTACTTCAACTTCTAACACCAGTTTCCAAAAGGATACGAAAACATATGACCATAGTTAAAGGGTATCCGATCTTTTGATGTTTTGCAAGTTGCTCAATTATTTTTTGTGAAGTTAGAAAGGAACAAAATGTTACACTTACAAACGACCCAAGTTCTTGCCAGTCATCTCGATGACCAAACCGTTCAGTCGTTGGCCAACCAATTGCAAGGCGAACTCATCCGCGCCGGCGATGCTAATTATGATGAAGCCCGCGCCGTGTGGAACGGCATGATTGATCGCCATCCGGCGCTCATCGCTCGCTGCGCCACCGTGGAAGATGTGGTGGCCGCGGTTAACTTTGCCCGCAAGCATCACCTGCCGCTGGCGGTGCGGGGCGGCGGGCATAACGTGGCCGGTCTGGCCGTGGCCGCTGATGACGGTCTGGTGGTCGATCTCTCCGTGTTAAACCAGGTTGAGGTTGACCCGCAGGCTCGCACCGCTCGGGCTCAAGGCGGGGCCACCATCGGCGATCTGGACGCGGCGACGCAGGCCCACGGCTTGGCCGCGCCAATGGGCGTGGTGTCGGCGACCGGCATCGCCGGGTTGACGTTGGGCGGCGGTTTCGGCTGGCTGCGCAACAAATACGGCCTGAGCTGCGATAACCTCATCGGGGCGCAGGTGGTTACGGCCGATGGCCGCGTGGTGACCGCCAACGAAAATGAAAACCGCGATCTGCTGTGGGGCTTGCGCGGCGGCGGCGGCAACTTCGGCATCGTCACCGAGTTTGAGTATCAACTCTACCCGGTTGGTCCAGAAGTGGCTTTTACCTTTATATTACACGATGCTGAGGGCGACAACCTGAAACGGGCCATCCAATTCTACCGCGACTATTCCAGCCAAGCGCCGGATGAGATCAGCACCATTATGGCCTCCGGTATCGTCCCGCCCGAACCCGAACTGTTCCCGGAGCCTATCCACCACAAACCGTTTGTTCTCTTGGGAGCGATGTACGCCGGGGAGGCCGCCGAAGGCCAACAGGTGATGAAACCGCTGATTGATTTCGGTGAGCCGCTGGTCGATTTTAGCGGCATTATGCCCTATGTCGAGGCCCAAAAAGCTTTTGACGCCGACTATCCCGATGGGCTGCGCTACTACTGGAAATCGCTGAACCTGAGCCGGTTGGATGATGAAGTCATTGATCGCTTTGTTGAGCACGCCCGCCGGCAGCCGTCGGTCTTTAGCACGGTCGATCTGTGGTATGTCGGCGGCGCGGTCAAGCGGGGCAGCGCCAGCGACAGTGCGTTTCACGGCCGCCAGGCGGCGTTTCTGCTTAGCCCGGAAGCCAACTGGGAGCATCCTGAAGATGACGAGGCCAATATCGCCTGGCTGCGCGAGTTCATCGCGGATATGGAAGAATTTTCCGATGGCAGCCGCTACCTGAACTTCCCCGGCTTCCTGGAAGAGGGCGATGAGATGATGCGCGCCGCCTTTGGCGATAAGTACCAGCGGTTGCAAGCGCTCAAAGACAAATACGATCCCACCAACTTCTTCAGCCTGAACCAGAACATCAAGCCCAGTCACTAATCAGCGATTTGTGCTACAAACCCTATTTTCAGGTGGCCGAGCTCCACCCTAGTGTCTGAAGCTCGGCCAGCAAACGCGGGACCGCTGCCCGTAGATCGAGCGTTTGGCTCTTGGCGCAGGCGGCCTCAAACTCAGCGATAGACAAACCGGCTACAGCCTCCTTGATCTTTCGCCGGGCTGCTTCAAAGATGGCGCTTTGAGTAATCCACGGCTCATCGGCGATCATGGCCCACAGTTCGGCGGTGCGCGGCGTGTCGCCTTGCTGGGCTAGCAGCAGGGCGCACGGCAGAATATTGAGAGCCAGGGAGATCGTATCACCGGCTTCAAGGGCTGTTTGCAAGCCTTCAACGGTGTACTGCCGGGCCTGCTGTAGATTACCCAAGCCGTATTCCGCCAGGGCCAACTCTTGGAGGGCGAAGCTGACCTCGGTCAACAGGCCGGTGGCCCGACCATACTCAACACTTTCCTTGAGTTTGGTCCGGGCCTCGACAAAATCCCCCCGGCAAACGGCAATCGCTCCAATCAAATAATGTAACAGCGTGATACCAAAGGAGTCGCTCATCTGCCGGGCGATGCTTAGCCCACGCTCGGCGTAGTGGTTAGCCCGTTCAAAATTGCCCTGCCCGCCATTGGCAATACCCAGCCGGAAACAGGCAATCATCGAAGCTTGGGAGTCGCCCAGGTCATCACACAAGGCCAGACACTCCACCAGAGTATCATGGGCCTGTTGAAATTTACCTAAAAAATAGTAGGACATAGCCAGGTTGCCCAACCCATCGGCAATCGCCGCGCGATTGCCCAGATCACGGGCCAGCAGCAGGCACTCCTGAGCCAGCCGTTCGGCCTGTGAGTAGTGACTCTGGTAGCGGGCCAGCAGACTTAACTCGGCCAGCGCGTTGGCGAGGCCATGCTCGTTACCTAGCATGCGCCATCGATCCAAACTCTCTTCCCAAAGTTGTTGGGTTTTGATGTAGTCGCCCGTCATCCGGGTAAAGCGTCCCAGTGACGACAACGCCATAGCGATGCCCCACGGGTCATCCAATTGGCGATACAACTCTAAACTTTGCCGATAGCGTTGGTAAATGGGCTTATTAGCTACAAAAGTGCTGCTGCCCAACTGAAGCAAGGCAAACGCTCTGGCCGGTCGAGTATCTACTGCCGCCAGAGCCGGATCATCTAAGAGGTCGAGGCAGTGCTCAAGCAGCGACTCGGCCGTCTCGGTCTGGCCTAGCAAGCGGTTGAAAACACTCTGCCAGGCCAAAAGCTGAGCTAATACGAGTCGAACCCCGGTGACTTGTTCGCCGTTTTCGGCTAAATCGCGCTCGTGAGCTTGCAGCGCGGCGACCGCAGTTTCAAAAGCCTGTCGGCCTTCCTGGTAACGGCCCTGCCATTCATAGAAATGCCCCAGACTGGCCATCGCTTGGGCTAACTGATCGACGTAGCGGCAAGCTGAGGCCCATTTCCAGGCGGTGCGCATATTTTCCAGGTCTGCCTCAATCAGCGCCAGGGCTGATCGCTGCCGGCCGCCTTTAAGATCGGGTTGGAGTTTGTGGAGCGCGGCGCAGTAGTAGACGCTGTAGCGATCCCAAATGAGCATTTTGTCGATGACGGTGGTGATCAGTTGTTCGGCGCCATATTGGCGCAGCATCTCGTGAATTTGATAGCGGCCCCGCTGTTTGTCGAATTGCAACAGAGATTTGTCGGCCAATTTAGTCAACATCCGCAGCGAAGCGCCGGTAATTTTCTCCGCCGCCTGGCGGGTGAAGCCCCCTCGAAAGATCGAAAGTTGGGCGAAAACGTCCTGCTCGGGGGGATTGAGGCGCTGCCAGGACGTTTCAAAAATAGCCCGGAGGCTGCGCTGACGAGCTGGCAAATTACGAACATCGGCTTCAAGGAAATCCATGTTAGCCCGAATTTCGGCGGCGATATCGACCAGAGGCAGCATATCTACCCAGGAAGCGGCTAACTCGATGCCCAGCGGCATCCCTTCGACCAGGTGGCAAATCTCAAGCAAAGCCAGCCAGTTAGCGGCCGTTAATTCAAAATCGGGTTGGACGCGCCGGGCGCTCTGCAAAAACAGTTCCACTGCGGGACAATCGAGGCTCTCTTCATTAATAAAGATCCGTTCTTGCCCCGGGAACTCTAAGCCCTTAATCGCCAAAACATGCTCCTGGTGCAGTCGAAGCCGCTCTCGTGAGGTAGTCACAATTTTGACCGTTGGGGCCATTTGCAATATATCAATGATCAGCTCGACGCCTTCCAGCACGTGTTCAAAATTATCAAAGACGAGTAATAACTGCTTATAGCGCAGATAGTCGAGAATTTGCTGTCTGGCCGAACGGGCTTTTTGTCCCCCGGTTTCCAGGGCATAGTTGAGCGCCTCGGCCATAGTTGGAATAATATGTTCGGCGGTATCGAGCTGCGCCAGCGAGACAAAATAAACGCCCTGAGGGAAGGGCGCGGTAATAGACAAGTCGGTTGTTGAGGGGGCTAATTGGCGCTCGGCTGAAGCTAGAGCCAAGCGCGTTTTGCCCATCCCGCCGGGGCCCATGAGCGTCACCAGACGGACATTGGGACTGTGCAGCAGCCTATCGAGCGTATCAAGCTCCTGCCCCCGGCCAATGAAAGGAGTTAGCTGAGGCGGCAAGTTATGCAGCGACCCCAGTTGGCCCGTTGGCGGCGGCTCGGCTTTGAGACCTCCAGCGGTCGCTAAAGTGGACTCTAACTTGCCGGCTTTTATACGCTCATATAGAGCGACTATTTCCGCTCCCGGCTCGATGCCTAACTCTTCAAACAACACTTCTCGACAGGTATCATACTGAACGAGCGCCGCGCCGCGTTGACCATCGTGGGCTAACAGCCGCATCAGATGGTGGTGAGCCTCCTCGCGCCACGGTTCCAGGGCTAGCAGTCGCCGCAAATAGCGCATGGCATCGGTTAGGTTGTTTTGTCGATCATGATAGGTGGCCAGGGCATGTAGGGCTTGAACGGCTTGTTCACGCAAACGAGCCTGTTCAGCCAGCATCCAGTTTTCAAAATCGGGCGCATTGAGCACATAGAAACCGCTCAGGAAATCGCCGCGATAGAGATCAACCGCGACCTGAAGCGGTTGAACATCAAGGGGACCCGATGACTCAAGGTAGGCCCTAAAGCGAACCGCATCAATCCAAACCTCGCTGCCGGGTTTGAAGGCTACGTCCTGGCGGCTGATGTCGAGATAGTCGCCGGCGATGCGGCGCAGATCGGTTAGCGCTTTGCGCAGATTGGTCCGGGCCGATGGCTCCGGCATATCGCCCCACAGCAGACCCGCCAAAGCGGCCCGGGATTGGGTTTGACCGGTAACCGCCAAGTAAAACAACAGCGCCTGGGCTTTACCGGGCATAACATCGGTCACGGGCTGGTTATCAATGCTGATCTCAGGATAACCTAAGAGTTTTAAGCGTAGCATCTTCCCCACAAAAGGTTACTTCTTCAACTTAGGAGTTACGCAATTCAAAAGGTGACAGTCACTTAGACGCGACAAATCGATTTGTTTGGGCTAAGCGGACGTTCCTTTTCGGCCAAAAGTGACTGTCACCGGGTTCGTTACACCCAACGGCGTAAGTCCTATAACTGATGAACTGTTGGTGTGGCTGAAGTATAGCACAGCCGCAGCAGCAAGGGAAGAAGAAAATAAAAGCAAGGCACCCCGATGTCCAACTGACGGTATTTGCCCCCAAAAAAGAGGTTTCGGGAGTGAAACCGAAACCTCTTAGGATGGAACCTCACCAACGCAATTATTGGTTTGGGGCGACAACTGGGTTAGGAGCTATTATTTATAGGATTAAATTAAGAGACGGATCATAAGCCGGAAACTGCTCGATTTCCTGGTCGGTGGCGATGATAAAAATGCCATTATTATAGATGCTGTCCATTATCGCGATCGGGATAATCGTTAAGTTACTGATAACCAATCCCCGCTTAAGAACAATATGACTGATTTTACCTGTTATGGGGTCGATAATGACCCGGTCCACCTTGCCGACTACCCCTTCACTATTATTAACCGACATACCGGCCTCGATGACCTGACGGCCCTCCTCAATACCTCGGCGGATTTTACGTTTGACCATCGGCGCTACCGGTTCGGTAACGGTTTGAAGCCCGAGCGGGCTAACCCCAGCCGCTGGTTGCCGGTTCGCAACCTCAGCCGGTTCTTCAAACTCAGTTACCTCGTAAATCGGATAGCGGCTGAGTTGCTCGCTAGGAATCGCCAGCCGAATCTGTTCCTCTGTTACATCTTCCACCAACGTAATGGGTAAGACAATATCCGTTGTTAGTAAGAATCCTTTTTCAATAATAATATCTGTAACCTGTCCACTGTCAGGGTCAATGACCAACTTTGACAAGTTCCCACATTGTCCATCGGTACATTGGACTTTTGATCCTAAATTAAAGTTAAATTGCTTCATGGTTACTTCCTTCCTACATCTGTACTGAGTTTTATATCGTGCATCTTATGAATAGTATACGACGTTACAAAGCCACTTTGAATAGAGAGTTCCCCTATCCCGACCCTAGGGGATTCCCTACTTTTTTCGTCTAAAATTCGCCCTCTTTTCGTAATGTATTGGTAAATTAAGCACATCCACTAATTATGAGCCTCGTCGAAATGGTGAGGTTTACGTTTTTATAAACTTTAATAAGTCATCGGGAGGGCTTATCATGCAGAAACAAAATCTTTATATTAATCATCGCTGGTTGGCGCTGATGCACGGCCTTTTCATCAACCCTATTACGATTAATCGCGGTGGGGAAACAGCCTTGACTTATGACCCTTTTGATCTGGAACTGGTCAAAAACAGCCGGCCTAATTTGGTTGGCCGTTGGCAAGTGAGTGCCAACGGCCAATTGACCCGGTCATACAAATAATTAAGGAATAAGAATTAATTAACTTACCCAATTCTGTCGGGTAAATAGTAATTGGTAACTGGTAATTGGAGACTGGAGATAGAATTACCCATTACTATTTACCAATTACCCAAACTCAAATGCGGAAGTTATTTAATTCACGATCCTAAGCTCGATACCGTAATTCACATATCAAATCTCAAAAGCTAATACCACTGGGGTGTTAGCTTTTTTTCGCTGACTCAGAAATACGGTTGTTTTTTCACACTTTATTCTCATTTTATTCGCATTGAGTTGATACACTTTAGTCCTAACTAACAACGCGGCCGGTTTGCAGATCAACGTCGGTCAGGTTTTGAGAGGTAAACTGATGAACGAGAAAATTGTCGATAAAAACCCACATCGCGCTAAATTCGGACACGCCGTGGTAATTGGAGGCAGTATTGCCGGATTGACGGCGGCTCGCGTTTTGAGCGATACCTTTGCCCGAGTCACCGTCATCGAACGAGACCAACTCCCTGACACACCTGATTTTCGCCGGGGGACGCCTCAGGCTCGCCATTCGCACACGCTACCGCTCCGGGGCGAACGCATCTTAGAAGAGAAATTTCCCGGTTTGTTTGACGAACTGTGCACCAACGGCGCCATTCGGATTAACGGCGGCAGCGAGATGGCCTTTTATTTGGCCGGCAGTTGGCACGAAGTTAAGCAACAAACAACGCTCATCTCGATGACCTGCAGCCGGCCATTGCTCGAACAGGCGATTTATCGACGGTTGGTTAACCAATTTCAAGTCGAATTTCTGCAAGAATATGAAACGGTGGGGCTGGCCGTCGGGCCTGTAGGCCGACGGGTGACCGGGGTGCGCTTGCGACCTCGCCATGGCTCTGCTAGCGAGGAGATGGTGTTGGTGGCCGATCTGGTGGTTGACGCCAGCGGCCGCAATTCGCAAGCGCCCACTTGGCTGGCCAAATTGGGTTATGAGCCGCCGCGCGAAACTATCGTTAATTCCTTTCCCGGCTACTCGACCCGCATTTACCAACGTCCGGCTAACTTCGACGGCGGCTGGAAAACCCTGTCGATCCGGCCCACCCCGCCTCACGGCACACGCGGCGGCCTGATCATTCCGATCGAGGGGGATCGCTGGCAAGTGACGCTGGTCGGCATGGGCCACGACTACCCGCCGACGAGCGAAGAAGGTTATCTCGACTTTGCTCGCAGCTTACCGGTCCCCCAGCTCTATGACGCCATCAAAGACGCCCAGCCGCTGACCCGGCCCTGCGGTTACCGTTCGACCGAAAACCGGCTGCGCCATTACGATAAGTTACCCCGGTATCTGGAAGGCTTTCTGGTGATGGGCGATGCGGTTTACGCTCTGAACCCAGTCTACGCTCAGGGGATGACCGTGTCGGTGATGGGCAGCGTGGCCTTAGAGCGCTGTCTGGAAGATCAGTTCGTTACAGGGCAAGAGATCACCGGCCTGGCCCAGACTTTCCAACAAAAGTTGGCCAAATTAGCCAGTGGGCTGTGGAAAATGGCCACGCGTGAAGATGGCCGCTGGCCGGCCACGGTCACCACCGAAGATTCATCGCTGCCGCAGCATCGATTGGATAAGCTTGGCTTTGGGAACTTGGTGCGACAAACCCGCTCCAGCCGTACGACCACCGGCGTGATTTCAACCGGAGCGGTCTAAAAACTGGCCGACAGGGACGCGAAACTCGACGATTTTGGAGCTATTTGGTGAGGGTGCCAACTTGAGTTACAATACCCATGAAACGCAGAACGTGGGACGTGATATACTTTTATCACGTCCCACGTTCTACGTCCGACTAAAATTTTCGGATAAAATTATTCGTAACGCTACGTCAGAACTATGCCAAATGATCGAGAAGTTCAATTAGAAATACTGGCGGACGCCGTTCGCCAGCTCGAAGAGTCTCCGTTATACACCTACCGCACCGAAAACAATTATGCCGCCGTATTCGGCGAGGGTGATAGCCAGGCCCGGATTATGGTGATCGGTGAAGCGCCGGGCGAGCAGGAAGCCAAACAGGGCCGGCCATTTGTGGGCAGTGCGGGCAAAGTGCTGAATGATCTACTGGAATTGATCGGCCTCCAACGCGAGGACATCTACATCACCAACATCGTCAAAGATCGACCGCCGGATAATCGCAATCCGCGCGTCGGGGAGATCAAGCTCTACGCCCCATTTTTAGTGCAGCAGATCGAGATCATCCAGCCGAAGGTCATTGCCCCTTTGGGCCGCTTTGCGATGGAGTTTATTCTCAAGCAGTTCGATGTCTTCGAGAAGCAGAAGATCAGCCAAGTCCACGGCACGGTCATCAAGGCCCAGGCCGCCTATGGCGAGATTGCGATAGTGCCGCTCTACCACCCCGCCGCTGCTTTTTACAACCCGACTTTGCAGGAAACCCTGCGCGAAGATATCCTCACCCTGCGACAGTTTGTAGCGTAACAAGTTATTTTAATAGGAGTTACGCAGTTCAAAAGGTGACAGTCACTTTTTGCCGAAAACGAACGTCCGCTTAAGCCCAAACAACTCTATTTATCGCGTCTAAGTGACTGTCACCGGGTTCGATACACCCAACTGCGTAAGCCCTATTAAAAACAAAACAGTCCACAGATTTACCCAGATAGCCACAGATTTTTATCTCTATTTTGATGTTATCAGTGATCATCTGTGGCTATCTGTGGACCCTTTTAGGCTTTTAAAACAGTTTCTTAGGCTTACAACTTAAAGATTTGTCTAAAAAGTAATCGACGGGTATGTTTCGCCATCAATTATTAACTTCAGTCTATGGAAAGACACCCCGTTGGACAATAGCCTCGGCCACGCGGGAAATGCCCAGCATAAAGGCCCCCTGGCGTAAGTTGACATTATTCCGCTCGCTGAAATCGTAAACCTGCCGGAAGGCAATGTCCAAAAAATGACGTAGGTGTTTATCAACGACTTCAATCTCCCAGGGAAACGCCTGTAAGCCCTGCACCCACTCAAAATAACTAACTGTCACCCCGCCGCCGTTGGCCAGGATATCGGGGACCACGACAATGCCACGCTCCATTAAAATTTTATCGGCGTCGGCGCTGGTAGGACCGTTGGCCCCTTCGACAATAAATTTGGCTTTGATTTGATCGGCGTTGCGCGACGTGATTTGGTTTTCCAGCGCGGCGGGAATTAAGACATCACAGGGCAAGGCCAGTAACTCCTCGTTACTGATCGGTTCGACCCCGAATTCCTGCTGGCAGCCGGCTAACGTGCGCGTTGGTGAGGTGCGGGTAAATTTGAACAGGGTTTCGACCTCGATCCCGTTGGGGTTGTAATAGCCGCCCGACACATCGCTCACAGCGATCACGTTACAGCCGTCTTGGGCCAGATAGTAAGCCGCCCAATAGCCCACTTTGCCAAAACCTTGCACCACCACCGTGGCCCCTTCTATGGGCCGATCGTTTCGCTTCAACGTACTCTCGGCAATAATCGCGACGCCTAACCCGGTGGCTCCAGCTCGGCCTTGACTGCCGCCTAAAATGATGGGTTTGCCGGTCACAATTTCGTGGGTAGCCTCGCCGTGGAAAGCGCTGTAGGTGTCGCTCATCCAGGCCATTGTGCGCTCGTCGGTATTGACGTCGGGCGCGGGGATATCTTTCTTCGGGCCAATAATCGGCATAATGGCGTAGGTATAGCGTCGTGTTAGACGGCGCAGTTCGTTCTCCGAGAGCGTATTGGGGCTGACGCAAATGCCCCCCTTGGCCCCGCCGTAAGGTAAGTTGAGGACGGCGCACTTCCAGGTCATCAACTGGGCCAACGCCGTAACCTCTTCTAAAGAAACATCCGCGTGATAGCGAACCCCACCCTTGCATGGCCCACGGACGTTGGTATGCTGCACCCGGTAGCCGGTATACACTTCAATATCGCCCTCGTCATTCAAGATGGGCAGCCCGACCGTCAACGACCGCTCGCAAGTGCGCAGCCGCTGGTGCATGCCGGGCGACAATCCAAGCCGCTCGGCCGCATCATCCAGATGGCTGTAGGCCGATTGCAGCATGCGCTGTCCGGGCGATTCTTTGATGGTTGATTTTTCTTTTTCAGGGATTGCAACTGATGGAGCAACTGTCATGATTTTATCCTCGCTAACTATCTCATTCGTTGAGATGAATAATTTCCAGTCACCATTGACCGGATCAACTTTAAAGCATACTAAATATTTTAGGTCAGAGATCGGCTGACGGCAAGTCAAGTGAAAAATAGTATTCCTAACTTGAATAGCTTGCAAAGTTTTTAACCGGCAAGTATAATCGTTCAACCTTTGACTATACATTAGATACCTGTACTTGTTTGAATAAGGCCAAGGCTAAGTAATTAACCAACCAGCTATCCAGCCGACTAACCATCTGACCAACTAACCCAACAGCCACGACGCTCACCAAACGCAACGATGTCGTTGTATGCTTGTGAGCGTTTTTGTTTACCCCATCCAAAAGGAGTTGCTATGTCCATCCACGTGGCCATCAACCATAAAACCCATTACCGCTACGACCGCCTGGTCGCGCTGTCGCCCCACATCTTCCGGCTGAGGCCGGCGCCGCACAGCCGCACGCCCATCGAGGCTTACTCGCTGACCATCAGGCCGGAGCCGCATTTCATCAACTGGCAGCAAGACCCGTTCGGCAACTACCTGGCCCGCGTCGTCTTCCCCGAACGCGCCGACGAACTCTACATCGAAGTCGATGTCGTGGCCGATATGACCGTCGTCAACCCCTTCGACTTCTTTGTCGAAGAGTACGCCGAAAAATACCCGTTTAACTATGCCGCCCAGGAAGCCAAAGAACTGGCCCCCTACACCGAAACCAAAGAGCAAGGCCCGCTGCTGATGGCGTGGCTGGCCGGCGTCGACCGCTCCGAGAAGCCGATTGTCGATTTCCTGGTTGAGCTGAACCAGCGCTTGTGGCAGGACCTCAATTACACCGTCCGCATGGAGCCGGGCATCCAAACCTGCGAAGAGACGCTGGGGAAAGCGCTCGGCTCTTGCCGCGACTCCGGCTGGCTGCTGGTCCAGATTTTGCGTCACCTGGGGCTGGCGGCCCGTTTTGTGTCGGGCTACCTGGTCCAACTAACCGCCGATATCGAAGCCCTCGATGGCCCCTCCGGCCCGACCGCCGATTTCACCGATCTGCATGCCTGGGCCGAGGTCTACATCCCCGGCGCGGGCTGGCTGGGCCTCGACCCCACCTCTGGCCTCTTCGCCGGCGAGGGCCACATTCCGCTGGCCTGCACGCCCGATCCGGTCAGCGCCGCGCCCGTCACCGGCTATACCGACAAAAGTGAGGTCATCGAGTTTCACTTCGATAACTCTGTGCGGCGCGTCCACGAAGACCCTCGGGTGACCAAACCCTATACCGAGACCCAATGGGCGGCCATCAACGCCTTGGGCCAGCAGGTCGATGCCGCCCTCGCCGCCGGCGATGT
>JACKAT010000112.1 GCA_020634935.1 Anaerolineales bacterium | reverse complement strand
CGTGGCGGTTTTGTCCGTGTTGGACTCGCGTTGGCCGGCCGGTCGAATCTTAGCCTCGGCCAGGCCCCACATTTCCACATTTTTCACCCCCGGATAGGCCAGGGTGAGTCGTTCCACTTCTTGCATCCGTTCAGGCTCCTCAAATTGCAGGCTGACGTTGAATTTGAGCAGGGAAAAGATCAAGTCGCCAAAGGTATAGGCCACCGAGTCCTGGACGGCCATAATCATCATAAACATCAGGCCGCTGACGACCAGCGCCAGTTGGGTGACCGTCACCCGGCCTCGATTACGAAACGTATTGTTCAGAGTCAACAAAATCAGCCGGGAGATACGCTGCACCTTCGCTAACAGACGTTCCAGCCCGCTGCCGCCGCCCAAGCCGTAAGTGCTGATGGCCTCGCGCACGGTAATGCGCGCCCCGGCGAACACCGGCGCCAAAGCGGCCAGCAATGGGGCCAGCAGCGCAATCGCCGTCTGAACCAGCGCGGCAGTGGGTGACAGCGTCAGCGGGCTGGGATCGAGGTTGAAAACGGATAACAGGAAATTGCTCAACTGCTGCGATCCCAACGCGCTTAAAGGGATAGTGACCAGTAAGGCCAGCCCGCCGTAAATCAGCACGCCGCTAAAGTAGATGAGCAATATCCGGCTGGCCCCGGCCCCAATGGCCTTCATAACCCCAATCTGAGTCATCTGCTGGCCGACAATAGCGGTAATCGTGTTGTAAACCAGCAGCAAGCCCAACACCAACGCCAGCCCGCCCATCACGCCCAGAATGAGAAAAACGGCATCGACAGAATTTTGATCGGCATGTTGGCTGGGATCGTAGAGGCGCGAGTCGCCGCTATCGGTTGGGATGATCCCGCCCGTATCCACGTCCAATTTCTCCAATTGGCGCTGGACCCGGTCGGCCAGGGCTTTGATGGCGATCTCATCATAAACCGGCGCGCCGGCCAAAATCTGATTGAACTTTTCTTCGCCGGTCAGGTTGGCAAACTCGTCGCGGCTAACGTAAAACTGGGCTTCGCCGCTGAAACTGGGCGCATTCACAAAGGGATTAAAAATCACGCCGCCTACCTGCACGGTGTATTCATGGTCGTCGATGCGGAAGGTGACCGGTTGCCCTTGGTAGATGTTGAAGGCGCTGTCTGATCCCTTCTCCACCGCTACCCGTTTGCGGCTGGGCCAGTGACCATCGAGCAAGGTGAGTTTGGCATACGTTTGATCGTTGTAGTCGGCCCGGGCCATCAAATTGGCCGGCGACCAGGGTTGATCGGGGCTGAGCCGCCATTCGATGTTGGTCGAGAGGCGGCCCTCGACAGCCTGGATGCCGGGGATGCTTTTCAACGCGGTCAGTTGTTCGTCGTCAATCGGCGGGTCGGCCGACAGGTTGATCATGGCCGGCGCGGCCGCTCGCCAGACTTCAGCCAGCCGGGCGCTGACGACTTCGCTGGTGGTGATAATCATGCCGATGGCAAAAGCGCCCATCGTAATAATCAATACCACTTGCGCCGTGCGGCCTTTGTTGTGCCAGATATC
>JACKAT010000111.1 GCA_020634935.1 Anaerolineales bacterium | reverse complement strand
ATCGGCCATGGGCGGATTTTCGATCCGCAAAATCGCCTCGTGAGCCAAAGCCGCCATTTCGTTGGTCGCTGCCAGGGCCGTTTTGTATTGCCCTAACAGCATGGCCGCGTAAACTTTGAAGTGAATGTTATGGGCCCGATAAAAGGTATACTCATTCATCTCGCCATCGCGCACTAAGAATTTGTTATCGACCGCGATGGCATTATTATTGGCAACCACCGCATCATAGTAATGCCCACACAAAATATCAATATGAGATGGCATATGCTTCAGATGACCGGCATCCGGCGCCAACTGGCGCAAGATATCGGCCGCCGACAACGCTTTTTCCGGGTGGGACGACATCTCCATAACGTGGACATACAGGTGGAGCAAGGCCGGATGCGGCGCTGCTCCGGTGGCTTCAACCTGCCCCAAGGCCCGTTCCAGCACCGTGATCGCTTCCTCGGTGCTGGCGCCCTCGGCCGGCTGACCCGTTTTGAGATCCCATAGCTGCCACGGGGTACGATTCATCAAGGCTTCGGCGAAAAGGGCCGCCACATCCCAATCGTCGGGATAGGTTTGATACACCAACCGCATCGCGTCGGCATAGTCGTCATTCCAGCCGATTAACACCGCCTCCTCATGAACCCCTTCGGCCTGAAAGCGCTTTTCAATGGCTCGAATGAGATCGGCTTCCACAGCGGTGACCTTATCCAGATGCGTATACCCTTGATGAATGGCTTCCCGCGCCTGGGCCATCGCCTGCGCAATCATCTCGGGCGAAAAGACGTTCCATTCTTTGTTATAGTTACAGCCCACGCCATAAGCAATACCCCAGTAGGCCATCACACAAGTCGGATCAATGACGACCGCTTTCTGGAAACAGTCCACGGCCGCTTCAAAGTTGTAGCCATAGGTCCACATCAACCCCCGATCAAACCACCGTTGGGCTTCGGCTGATGGGGTCGTTATCTGACGTGAATAATCTCCCAGATCGTAATAGTCGCTCATATGATTTATCCCTCTTTAATTTGTTACAGAAAGGAGAAGCTATTATGTCTCAAAAGATTTTACAAATCAATTTTACTTTACTCACCCTGGTAGCATAGTAATAATAGGCCATTCCTCAGAGGAATGGCCTATTATTTCAAGCGAAGTTTATTGATGGACTGTTGTTGGCCCAGTTCTCAATCTGAAAAACTTTGAGAAGGGCTAACCACACCCTAGAGAGCTTTGATGGCCTCGGTCCAGGCTTTCTTGTAATGTTGAAGAGCCTGGTCGAAATCACCGTTTGCTGTTTCCTGCGCCGCCTGCGCCATCTCTTCTTGAGCCTTGGCAATTCGACTACTATCACCATTGCTGGTAATGGCTATATTTAGCGCAACCTGCGCCAACTGGCGGTCAGCCTCAACCAACTTGTCAATTGCAGGCTGGGCTGCCTCGGCAAAGGAGCCGGTCAAAACTTTTTGCAGTTCGTTCACGGCTTGCCGTTCGCGGTCAAAAACGTGATTGCCGGTTTGAGCGTCCAGCGTTGAGGCGGTGGCCCACCAAGCCGGGTTTAGACTCTGGTCAACGCGCTCCATAGCCTTCTCAAAGCGTTTATCGGTGTTTTTATCGCCTGTGGGCAGCAGCGCCGCCAGATCATCCCGAGCCGCTTGCTTCAGATTAAGGG
>JACKAT010000110.1 GCA_020634935.1 Anaerolineales bacterium | reverse complement strand
ACATGGGGCATACGGTGCGAGTGGTCACCAGCCGTCCCACACAGTTGTATACGTTGTTCGGTAATTTGTGCGTGCTGTCGGGTTTGGGCTTTTGGGTCTACCTGGCCTATGCCAAATTTGCCTTTAACGAAGATCTCAGCAATCACGGTTTTACTATTTTAGGGACGTTGTTGCTACTGACCGGTTTTATCCTGCGCCACACCGGCCTGACCTGGGAGTTGCTCAATCCGATCCGAGGTTTAAAACCGCTAGAATTTGTCGATGGTGTCGAAGTGCATCGTATTCCGGTGCTGCGCCAGAGACAGGAATACTGCTCCACTTATGAGATGGGGACGTTTGTGATGAGCGCCTGGTGGTACAGTCTTTTCCATGTTCGTAAGTTCAAGCCGGATATTGTCCATGTCTTCTTTGGTATTCCGGACGGCCCCATTGGCTGGGCGCTCAAGCGACTGTACGGCCTACCCTATTTGATCTCGCTACGAGGGGCCGATGTGCCGTCTGATGAAGTTAAACGCTTTGCTAAACATTACAAAGTCCTGCGCCCGTTGGTACGCTGGTTGTGGCACGACGCCGATGCCGTGGTGGCCGTCTCGAACGGGTTGCGCGAGTTCGCTTTTCAAACCACGCCTGATCTGCCCATTGAAGTGATCCCTAACGCGATTGAGCTGTCGGTATTTACGCCGCCGCTGCATCGCCAGAGTGAAGGGCCGGTGCGGTTGATATTCGTGGGTCGGTTCAACAATTTCAAAAACGTTGAAATGCTGGTTGAAACGGCTTGTTTGCTGGAAAAGAAGGGTGTGGATAACTTTGAATTGTATCTGGTGGGGGATGGTGAGCGTCGCCCCAGAGTAGAGCGGGCGGCGGCTGAAAAAGGGCTGACCAAACGAGTTCATCTTTTAGGCTGGCTCGACCGGGCTGAATTGGTTGAACAATATCGTCAGGCCGATATTTTTGTTACGGCGACCACCTGGGAGGGTATGCCTAATACCGTTTTGGAGGGCATGGCCTGCGGTCTGCCGGTGGTTTCAACCCGCGCCTCCGGCCTGGAAGAGCTGGTTCGGGAAGGGATCAACGGTTATCTGGTCGATATCAATGATGTTAACGCCCTGGCCGATCGGCTGGCTAATCTCATCAATAATCACTACGAGCGGCTGCGCATGAGCAAAGAAAGCCGGAAAATTGCCGAGCAGGAATTTGCCTGGGAATATATCGCCGAGCAATATGTTGAAATTTACAAGCGGATTTTAAACAAACCCACTGCGGTGAATTTTGCAGAAAAGCTGCCCCACGAATCGAGCATTCACAAGCAAGTTTAGGGACAATGCAGCGACGAACGATTGCCTTATTATTATTGATCCTGGCCGGATTTGCCCTTCGCGTTGACTATCTAACCTCCACCCACCCCTTTTTTGATGAATATACCACCGTTCTGGCCGCTCGGCAGGTGTTGGAATTGGGCCGGCCGATTTTGCCTTCGGGGTTATTCTATGAGCACGGCTTACTCGCTACCTATTTAATCGCCCCGTTCACGGCCCTCTTTATCCACCAACCCCTTGCCGAGTGGCAGCCCGGCCACTGGGGATTGATGCTCTCCCGCTGGCCAAGTGTGCTGATTAGCACTTTGACCATTGCGTTGATTTATCGGGTGGGTTATAGGGCAATCGCCGATAAATCTCAGGCGGCTAGCAACGCCGCTTTACTGGCGGCGGGCCTATTTGCGGTTAGCCCGGAAGGCATGGTCTGGGGCGGCCGCGCTCGGATGTATGCCTTAGCCACGTTTCTGGTGGTGCTGACGGTTTACCTGGCCTATCGCGGCACGAATTATCCTGCTCCGGCCCGATTTCGTTGGCTGGCTTTGGTCACGCTGCTGGCCGCTCTACTCACGCAGTTGGGAGTGTTGATGCTAATTCCGTCTTTAGTCGTGGCGATGGTTATTAATGGCATTGTCACCTCCCGCACTACCCAACCCGGTGCTCGACCCTGGTTTCTGCAAAAAACCGTTCTGCCGGAAGGAGTCGCCTTAGCCGCCATCGTTGCTTTAGCCGTTTTCGTCAAGCGGCTGGGCCAGCCGATGGGCTTCGCGCCGCTCAATAGCCAGGCGAGCCGCAGCCTTTTAACCGAACTCTTCAATACGATCAGCTATCA